>CAJOJQ010000097.1:2114-4523 GCA_905234985.1 uncultured Christensenellaceae bacterium | reverse complement strand
CTCACGGGCTTCTTTGCCCCATTCCTGATACCAGCCGCGGCCGCTGACGCAGATGAGCATCTGACCGCCGCCTTCGCTGGCATGATGGATGTGCCAGTTGTTCCGGCAGCCAGGTTCAAAGGTGACATTGAAGACGGGCACCTGCTCAGTGGAAAGCGGAGCCAGATAGCTCTGACCGATGAAGTACTGCGCAAAGGCATCATTTTTCTGTCCCACGGGGAATACGGAAAGGTTAGAGGGTACGCCGTCCAGTTCGCTTTCTTCATCACCGTACACTTCCTGGATTAGAGGGAATGTACTCCAGGCCTTGGGCCAGCCACAGTAAAAGGCCAACTGGGTGACGATCTCTACCGCCTCTTGTTTTGTGACGCCGTGATCCTTGCCAATGGACAGATGTGCCTTCAGCTGCGGATACAGGCCTGCGGAGAACAGCGCGGCAATGGTGATCATGCTGCGGTCTCGGGGAGAAAGCTCCTTTTCGCGGGACCATACTTCTCCAAAGAGCACATCGTCGTTCAGCTCCGCAAATTTCGGAGCCAGCTTACCAAGGTTATCTCTTCCTGCAGTTTGTTTCTTTGCCATCCCGATGCCCTCCTTTACAGCCACTGTTTTGCCCAGTCAGCCAGTTTGTCCGCAGACGTGTTCGCATCAAAGCGTTTCCCAGTAGCAATCTTCGCACCAGCAGCCAGCATCTGCAGATTGGCAACGCTGTCCCCAATGCCCGAGCCTCCGGAGGTGACGAAAGGAACAACGGTCTTTCCGCTGAAGTCGTAAGCCTCCATGAATGTGTCGATAACGGAAGGCTCCCGATACCACCAGATGGGAAAACCTACAAACACCACATCATACTGCGCCATATCGTCGACATTCCTGTTAATCTCCGGGCGGCAGGAACGGTCATTCATTTCCACGGAGCTGCGGCTCTGTTTATTGCGCCAGTCCAGATCCGCACTGGTATAGCGCGCTTTGGGCTCAATTTCTGAAAGATCCGCGCCAATGGCATCCGCCAGACGCTCAGCCAGTTTGGCGGTGACGCCGCTGGCAGAGAAATAGGCCACCAATGCTTTTTTCATGAAGAACACCTCTTATTATTGATTTGTCGGAATGCCCTGGGATTCCAGCCATGCCCGGACATCGTCCGGCAGGCCCGAGCCGCCGGAATAGTGAACGGAGAGCCCCGGGGCGATGACAGCCTGCGGAGCCAGCTTGGCAATGGCTGTCAGGCTCTGGCCGAAGCGTCCGCCGCCGTGGGAGCAGAAGGGCAGAATTGTCTTTCCGCTGAAATCATAGGATTCCAGGAAGGTAGCGATGGCCACCAGTTGGGATAGCCCAGCAGGATCACATCATATTCGTCGATGCTCTGGGGTGGATTGGTGATCGCCGGACGCGCCTGCTCGTGCTGATCCCGCTGTGCCTCCATCAGCACGGTATTATAGTCATCCGAGTAGGGAGGGATCGGTACGATTTCAAAGATGTCCGCGCCGGTCTGACGCTGGATTTCCTCCGCGACCCCCTGTGTGTTGCCGCTCCAGGAGAAGTAGGCGATCAGCATTTTGCCGGAGCTCTTTGTTTTCTCCACCTCGCTGCTGGTGGAAACGGTTCCGGAAAGCGTTTTTCCTGCGCTGCGCACCAGCCGGATGCCCAGGTTATAGCTGGCCATGTTCAGCTCGCCTGCCGCACGGTAGGCGCTGCGCAGATTCTTGCCGAAATCGTTCCATCCGCCTCCGCGGTAGACCCGGCGGGTGCCGGTTTCCGCGCCCGTGGGATCGGCGTTGTCCGCCGGATCGTATGCGCCGTAGAGATCCCAGCACCATTCATTCACATTGCCGTGCATGTTGTACAGGCCCCAGGGATTCGGCGCGAAGCTGTTCACTTCAACTGTCGTCTGCCGGTAAAGCCCGGGCCGGGTTTCCAGCACGGAATCGTCGAAATAGTTCTCCTCAATCTCATAGGGATAATGACCGTAGTAGTTGGCCTCCTCCGGGCCTGTGGCGTGGACGGTATTGAAGGGCGTCGTGGTGCCTGCCCGGCAGGCGTATTCCCATTCCGCTTCCGTGGGAAGGCGGTAGCCGTTCGCGCCGCGATCCCAGATCACGGTTTCACCGTCGATCGCATAGGCCGGTGTCAGCCCCGCTTCCGCGCTCATGGCGTTGCAGAAGCGTACCGCGTCCAGCCAGCTGACGTTTTCCACCGGCAGGGCTTCGCCCTGGAAGCTGCTGGGGTTGACGCCCATCAGGCGTTCGTACTCCGCCTGGGTGACCTCATAGGGGCTCATCCAGAAACCGGATACGGTGACCTCATGCTGCGTTTCATCGTCGATGCGCCAGTTTTCCGTTTCAGGGCTGCCCATCCGGAAGGTGCCGCCTTCGATCCGCATAAAACCGTCATTCACAGATCTTTCCTCACTTT
>CAJOJQ010000097.1:883-2107 GCA_905234985.1 uncultured Christensenellaceae bacterium | reverse complement strand
CGCCGGCACAGGAGTCTCCTCCGCGGCGTTTTCTTCGTGTACAGCCGTGCCCCAGGGGGCCGCTTTCTCATTCCGGTTGTCTTCATTTCCGGCCGGGAATGCGAAGGTCAATCCCATACCGATGACCGCCGCCAGCAGGATACCGACCAGGGAGATCAGCTTCCTGTTTGCGTCGGCTCTGCGGTTCAGAAGCTTTGGCAGCTGCGCACCGATGAATACCCAGAAAAAAGCGATCAGCAAAGCTTCCAGCAGCACCAGCGGAACGGCTTTATCGTAATCAATGAAGGCAAAGGGCACCCGATAGAACAGGTAGTCCGGATAGCTGTTTTTCAAAGACAGCCACAGCCCGGCTCCGGCGGCCAGAATGGAACAGCCAAAGCCGATGCGCCGTACCTTCCGGTCTTTGATCCCCTGGAGCATGGCGGGAATGTGCAGGCCCAGGTGCAGCCCCATCAGCACAAAGCACCAGTGGGACAGGGTCAGGTGCAGCCTGCGGCCCAGGGACGCCCGCATGAATTCACTCAGAAAGGGGACCGCGTGCACGCTCATGTTGATCCCGCACAGGGCGGTCAGCACAAAGCAGATCACCAGGGCCGCGTTGACCAGCGTCTGTACGGTTCTGAGCGGCGTATACTTTCCCTTGAACAGCGCTGCGTACCATTTCCGGTTCAGAATCTGATGCAGGATCATCAGCACCGTCATGACGATGCCGGTACATTCGTGTCCCGCCTCGCCCGTGACCTGATAGCTCATCAGCAGGAGCAGGCCGACGCCCAGCAGGACATCAACGATGTGTTTGGAGTGTTTCGAGCGCATGCTGCCTCCTGTGTCAGGGCTTAATGTTCAGTCCGGCTGCCCATTCGGTCAGCTCTTCCACGGTGGTACGGGTGCTGAAGCGCTTGCCTTCCAGCCATGTGCCCGCGCCGGCCTGCTCCTCCAGATGCTTCATGCTGCTGCCCAGGCCGCTGCCGCCGGAGGTGAAGAACACCGCCAGGGTCTTGTCGGTCAGATCCACGTTTTCCACAAAATTTGAGACGATGCGAGGCACGTCGCCCCACCAGATGGGATAGCCGATCAGGATGGTATCCCAGGGCGTCAGATCCGGCAGCTCACCCGCAATGGCAGGCCGGCAGGACAAATCCTCCGTCTCGATGGAGGTGCGGCTGCTGCTGTCATTCCAGTTCAGGTCGGCGTCGGTGTAAGGCTCCTCGGGGACGATCTCAT
>CAJOJQ010000097.1:0-786 GCA_905234985.1 uncultured Christensenellaceae bacterium | reverse complement strand
CGAAGGCCGTCGGCAGGCAGGAAGCAATCAGGGTCAGCACAAAGAGCACAGCAAGAATCCTTTTCATTTTGTCAGCATCTCCTTTTCTAACAGAACAAGTCTGTAACCAATCCCGTACACAGGGAAAACAGCATCACAAACGCAAGATAAATCAGGAACCGTTTCCAGCCCAGCACAATCTTCATTGCGCCCAGGTTGGTGATCTTGGTGGCGGGACCGGTCAGCATGAAGGCCGCCGCGCTGCCCATGCTCATGCCGTCCGCCAGCCATTCGTTCAGCAGCGGTATCGTGCCGCCGCCGCACATGTAGACCGGCACCCCGATGGTCGCGGCCATCAGGACGCCGAAGCCATTGTTCTTGCCGAAGAGTCCGCTGACGAACTCGCTGGGCACGTGGATCTGGTACAGCGCCGTCAGCAGGATGCCTAAGGCGAACATGGGGCCGGTGGCCTTGATGTTCCGCCAGATGTTTTTGAGAAACCTGAGCAGCATGTTAGGATCGGTGTCCCGGCTCTTTCCTTCATGGAAGCCGGTAAAATCAAAGAAACTTTTGCCCTTTCCGCTGTAGAAGAGGCGGATCAGCCAGCCTGCCGCGCAGCCGCACAGGAAGCAGCTGACACAGCGGATGATGAGGGCCGTCTGCCCCAGGGCGCCGCTGTAGAAGATCAGCTGCGGGTTCAGCAGAATACTGGACATCATGAAGGCGGCCAGGTAATCGTCCTTCACGCCCTGCTCCGAAAAGGATGCGGCAATCGGGATGGTGCCGTACATGCACAGCGGCGAGGCA
>CAJOJQ010000096.1 GCA_905234985.1 uncultured Christensenellaceae bacterium | reverse complement strand
CTTTGTGTCCCCGAAGGTCAACCCATGCGCGCTCACGGTCTGCGCTTTCTTTTCTTCCTGATGGCGCAGGCGGTTTTGCCGCAGCTCATGGATTTGCTTCCCGGTATGAAGGGCAGAGGAACCGGCCTGCTCCGCGGTATGCGCCGCCTGCAGGCCGGTGTTGTCCTGCTCATATTTGGAAAGCTGGGCTTCGGTTTCTTCCTTTATACTATGGGTCGCGGACTTGACAGGCTTGGCGGCGGTACGGGCAAGCCTATGATCCGGCTGATCGACGGCGGACTTTTTTGTCCGCCGTCCGGGTGCCACGTCAAAACGCAGGGCAACAGGCGCGGATTTCTTTTGCCCCGTTTGCAGCCGGGCCTTTTGCGGCTTGCCCTCCAGGGTGTTCCGCGTAGCGTCGGGCTTTGATATGGGAAGCGCCTCTTCCTGAATGGCCTCGTTTTCTTCCGGTCCGGCTTTCTGAACGGGAAGGGGCCTTTCCGCCGCGTTGTCGGTCTGTTTCCCGGCAGGAAAAGGATCGGCGTGGGGCCGTTCCATGCCCGGACGATTGCCAGGCTTCGCTGTGGGCCGGGGCTTTGCCGCCTTCTTTCTTGCGGCTTTTGTCTTGGCGGAAATGTGTTCCAGGCTTTCCGGCTGCATTTCTTCCTTGGAAAAGCGCAGCCGGGGCGCTGCGCGGGCGTCTTGCTCTCTCATGGTCAAGCCTCCTTTTCAGCGGGAGCGGGCACAGCCTTTTCGGAATGTTCCAGCTCCCATTTTTCATACATGCGTTCCATCGCCCGATCCTCCCGTCCGGCAGCGACACAGGCGGCGTAGCCGATCAAGGCCAGCAGCACCAGGGTCAGGATCAGGGTGATTGTCAAAATCGTTCCAAGCATGGTTTCTCACGCTCCCCAGGAGGATAACTCCTCAATTTCTTCGTCCAGTTCTTCGATCAGGTCATACAGGGTTTCGTTGAGCCGGTTGGCCCGTTTCAGGTCGTTGGGGTACGCGGCCAGGAAGTTGGCGATGCTTTCGGTCAGATGCTCGATCTTCTCCTGGATTTCCCCGACGAGGATGCGCACATCATCGTCGGGGTTTTCAAAAAGCTCGTCCTGGTCCCGGTCGGTCAGGTCGTCATAGTCGTAGTCATAAGGCATCGGGGTTTCTTTGTATCCTCCTGTTTCGTAGATTGTTAATTGTTGTCCGTGCGTTCGGTCAATTTGGTGGTCATGATGCGGTACAGCTCGGTGTCCTTGGGGAACCGATCCACAAAGGGCAGGATCACGTTGCCGTAAAACAAAAGTCCCTCGCCTTCGCCGGACTGCGTGACGTGGGACAGCTGATGGGGGCTGATATTCAGTTTCTGCGCCAGTTGAGCATATAGATGAAGTCGGAGTTTTCAAAAATGTTCTCCACTTCCCGGCTGCCCAGCAGGTCTTTGACGTTTTGGGTGATCCCGGTGGGGATGCCGCCCCATTTGCGGAAGCGTTTCCAGATTTCCACGGAATAGGTGGACGTCTGTTCCTCCCGCAGCAAAAGGTGAAATTCATCCATGTAGTACCGGGTGGAGCGCCCCGCCGCACGGTTGGCGGTGACCCTGCCCCATACCTGATCCTGCACGATCAGCATCCCTAGCTTTTTGAGCTGCTTGCCCAATTCCTTGATGTCATAGCATACCAGCCGGTTGTTGATGTCCACATTCGTGCGGTGATTAAACACGTTCAGGCTGCCGGTCACATAGATTTCCAGGGCGGTGGCGATATGCCGTGCCTCCTTTTCGTCCATGGACAGCAGGGCGTTATACAGATCGCCCAGGATGGGCAGCTTTTCCGGCACGGGATCGTTCAAAAACGGCTGATAGATCAGGCGCACGGCGCGGTCGATCACCGTCTTTTCGATGGGCTGCAATCCGTCCCTGCCGCCGACCACCAATTCGCACAAGGACAAGATAAAGTCCGATTTCAGCGACAGCGGGTTATCGTCGTCGCTGTAATTGAGGTTCAAATCCATGGGGTTCACATAATCGCCGCTGGTGGGCGAAATATGCACCACCTGTCCGTGGAAGCGTTCCACCAGCGGGAAATACTCGCCCTCCGGGTCGCAGATGATGATGTCGTCCTGGGTGATGAGGAAGCAGTTGGCGATCTCGCGCTTGGCGCTGAAGGATTTGCCGCTGCCCGGCGTACCCAGGATCAGGCCGTTGGGCGTTTTCAGCTTTTTCCTGTCCACCATGATGAGGTTATTGGACAGGGCGTTCAGGCCGTAGTACAGGCAGCTCCTGGGTAGTGAAGGGCACGAAAATCGCCGTGGCGCTGGTGGTCAGCTCCCGATGGATTTCAATGGGATTCTTGCCCAGGGGCAGGCAGGCCACCATTCCGCCCTCCTGCTGGAAGTCCAGCGGCACCAGGGCGCAGTTGTTCTGCTGGGCGATGCCCTTGGCCTGGAGCAGAATGTTGTCCAGCTGCCGTTTGGTATCCGCGGTGTTCATGACCAGAAAGGTCAGCCGGAACATGCGCTCGTTGCGGCTCTGCAATTCCTGGAGCAGCGCCTTGGCCGCCGTACCGTAGGTGGCCAGATCGCTGGGAATGATGTCCATGTCGTACCCGGAGCGCACGGCCTTTTTCTGCTCCTCGATCTTCGATTTGTCCAAATCGGTGATGCGCCGTTTGATGGTCTTGATGGCCTCCATCTGATCCAGGGATTGAATGTGCATGGACACCACCAGGCTGCTTTCCATGGAAAGAAACTCGGCCAGCATCCGATCCTCCAATTCCGGGGCCAGTATCTGTAAGAAAGAAACGCTGGCATACTTCTTTCCGATGCGGAAGGAACGGTTTTCCCTGAACTCAAAGGAGGACGGCGCGATGAAATCCTTGGTGGACAGGCCGGACGGAGCCAGCCATTTCCAATCGAACTTGAAGGGCTCCAGGCTGTCCATGTGGAACATGGCGTACATGAGCGCCAGCCGTTCCTTGCCGTCCAGCGGCGCGGACACCACGCCCAGGCGCTTAAAGTTATTGAGAATATCCAGCTCGATGCGTTCCAGCCGGGGCTTGGCGGCCTTGTAGGTATCGCTGTCGATGCCGAAGGTGATGTACTTCGTTTTCGTCAGGCCGTTATTCCCCTAGCATCATGGCGTATTCCTCGCGGATGCTGTCGAAATCGTCGCCCTGGGGCGGGATGAATACGCTCTGCTCAAAGCTCTCCATGCCAATCGCCAGATTGAGGAACGAAAACTGGACGCTGATGCTGGGGTCGAAATAGTTGAGGAAATCACACCAGCCCTCGAAGATCGCGGTTTTGTCCTCGTTCTGGGCCAGCTGATAATTCACGTCCTGAAAGCGGACGGTTTTGGTGTAATGGTGATCGTCCGTAAGGCATACGCCGTCAGGCCACATTCTCTGATAAGGAATGGTCTCCTGGGCGGAATAGGGGCCTTTGCCGCGCTTGTTGACCTTCTTTTCCGCCTTGGTCAGCTTGACTTTTTTCTGCGTATTATCTGCCTTGGACAATCGCCCGCACCTCCTTGTCCAGCTTCGCCTGCCGGGTCAGGACAGTATAGAAGTTGTTGGTTTTGTATGGGCGCTGCTTCGGGCGCTTGAACTTGGCGTCGTAGATATGCCGCAATACTTTCTCCAGCGGTTCGCCGTTTTTCTCATACATGGCGAACAGGAAGAAGGGCATCATGACCACGATCATGATGAGCGCCGCCGCGCTGGCGGGCATCACGCCGCGAAGGATAAAGAAAAGCGGCAGTCCCACCAGGATGCCGCAGCCGAAGCAGATCACTTGTCTTTTCGTCAGGTTGAACAGGAATTTGGTTTTGACCTGTGACAGGTCTTTGGGGATCGTAACGTAAGCGATAGATATGCCTCCTTTTTCAGTCACAGAATGGTTAATGCGCCGAGAAAATCGCTTTGCTCAGGCTGCTGGTTTTGAACAATGTGAAGCACAATAAAACCGTGTATCCGATGCACGTCCAGATGGCGGCGATCACATCGTTGTCCACGGCGATGGTCTGCACCAGTACGGCGTAGATAGCGACGCAGACGATGATCAGAAACGCCTGGAACGCCAGGGCAAACAGGGAGCGGAGATAATTCTGCCCCATGGAACCCCATTCGCGG
>CAJOJQ010000095.1 GCA_905234985.1 uncultured Christensenellaceae bacterium | reverse complement strand
ACACCGTCCGCTGCGGGCTTCAGGCTTTCCAGGGCCACCTGGGCGGTCTGACCGTTGGCCGCCAGCCAGGTTGAAGCCTCCGCCACGCTGCCGGACGTGATGGGCGCCGCATATCCGGCCCCGGCCAGCATCCAGTTGAACACGCCGGTCATGATGCCTCCCATGGCCACCGCGATGATGTTGTAGATGGACATGGCCGCACCGTCCATGCGGATGTTCTTTCTCCACTCCAGATGATCCAGGCAGTCCGCAAACAGCGCCATGAACACATAGGCACAGGGCAGGCCGCCGATGTTCTTGATAAACTGACCAGCCAGCACGATCACCAGGCTGGTCGGGAACATCCAGCAGATCAGGCTGCCGATGGCATAGAGCACAAATCCCACCATGGTCACGTTCCGCTTGCCGAACTTTTTCGCCAGCGGCCATACGGCAAAGATGCCGATGCCCATGGGCACGCCGCCGATGACGGAGACCAGCATCTGTGTGATGCCGTCGTTATAGGTGCCCAGCACGTAGTTACAGTAGTACACAAGGCCCAGGTTCTTGAGGGCGGTGCCAATGGTATAGACCAGGAAGTACACATACATCAGCACCATGTATTTATCCGTAAAGAGGATTTTGATCTGTTTCCCGAAGGAAAGCTGGTTTTTCGCCTGTTCCTCTCCGGCATTTTCCTCCGTCACCCGCTCTTTGGTAAAGAAGTATTCCAGCAGCGTCAGAGGCAGGGCGAGGATGGCCAGGATGGACATGAGGGTGATCCACTTGGACTTGTCCACACCGATCATGGGCATGATCACCATAGGGAACACCAGCGCCACCAGAATGCCGCTCATCATGATGGAGGTGATCTGGTTGAACACGCTCAGGCCGCCCCGTGCGGTGCCGTCCCGGGTGGACAGAGGTACCATCAGGTTATGGCTCATGTTAAAGATCGTGTAGGCGAAGGAGTAGAACAGGTTGTAGCTGATCATCACCCAGATCGCCTTCACCGTATCGCTGCCCTCAGGCACGGTGAACAGCAGGATGGCCGTGATTGTCACCAGGGGGGCAGACAGCAGCAGCCAGGGCCGCGCCTTGCCCTCCTTCGTCCGCGTCCGGTCAATCACCTGGCCCATGACGATGTTGGTGATGGCGTCAATCACCTTGGATACGATGGGAAAGACCGTCAGAAACACGCCGCCCCACAAAGGAGTCAGCTTCAGCACGTCGGTGTAGTAGACGTTCAGGTAGGTGCCCAGCACCGCGTTCAGCAGCAGCGCACCGGCAGCCCAGCCATTTTTCTTTCCTGGTGACGGTATCGGATCGAATCAGACTTGCGGGCAGCTTCATTGCGCGTTCTCCTCCTTTGGCAGCTTGGGTACTTTCACAGGTGACAGGAAGCATTTGATTCCGTTGAATATATGACCGTTTGCCATTTCCATCATGCCGTTGGCCACATGCCAGGGCATGCTTTGGCCGGCAGACATGGACATGGAACGCAGGGAGTTGCTTTCCAGGATGCGTTTTAAGAACAGTGCGCCTTTCCTTGCGTTTTCCTTTTCCGGACCATCCGGCATTTTCTCCGCCTTTTTCATCTGTCCTCTCGCAACGGACAGCACGGCGTTAAACAGGATGCGTCCCATGAAGGACTGCTGTAAATCCGTAAACCGGGATTCCAGCGTGATGGGATAGGATTCGGGGAGGGCCGGTACCGTATAGGTGTCGGGGTAAACGGTTTCGGGTTCTTTTTCTACGGTCAGCGTGACGGTTTTGCTTTCTCCCGGATTCAGATACACCTTTGCAAAGCCTTTCAGTTCTCCGTCAAGATACAGCTGAGCCACTTCTCCTCCGCAGCGGCTGCCGGTGTTGGTGATGGTCTGTGTCCAGGTGCTGCTGTCCTGCTGCCAATCACTGTGCTCAAAGGTGGTATAGCTTAATCCATGGCCGAAGGTGTAACGTACAGGAATACCATGCTTCTGATAATAGCGATAGCCAGCCTCCGTGCCTTCGGCGTAGACCTCCTGCAGGGTCTTGCCGAAGGTTTCATGGCTTGGAACATCCTCGTACCGGAGAGGCCATGTTTCCGCCAGCCTGCCGGAAGGATTCTTTTCGCCGAACAGCAGCTGCGCCGTAGCCTCTCCGCCGTTCTGCCCCGGCAGGAACATGTTCAGGATGGCGCTGACCCGATCGTTGAAGGGCAGCTCCACCACGCTGCCGCCGAAGAGGACCACCACAACCTTTTTTCCCGTGGCAATCATCTCATCAATCATCTTCAGCTGCTTTTCCGGAAGGCGCATATTCTCCCGGTCGCAGCCCTCAGACTCATATTCGTCAGTCAGCCCGGCGAAGACAAGGATGGTATCACACTCCGCCAGGGAAACGCTCCGGATGCCGCGCCGATGGAAGGCTTCCGCCGCCGTCGTGACCTGCGTCGGGTTGATCATGGAGCTGCCCGCGCCCTGGTAGCGCATGGCTTCGTACAGTTCGCCCGTGATGTGCAGTTTTTCCTGTCCCGTCAGGGGCAGCGTGCCGTCGTTCTTCATCAGCACGGCACAGTCAGCGGCAATTTCCCCGGCCAGGTCATGATGCGCCTGCCAATCCACTGGAGTCGTATCAGCGGGCTTCACATATTGTTCGATCCATTTCAGGACGTTCCGGCAGGCCTGATCCAGGTCTGCCATGGGCAGTGATCCGTCCTGTGCTGCGTCCAGAATCTGCCGGCGGCAGATGGCAGTATCGCCGGGCATTTCCAGGTCGAGTCCTGCTTTGATCCCGGCTGTCCGGTCATGCGCCGCGCCCCAGTCGGTCATCACCACACCGTCAAAGCCCCATTCATTG
>CAJOJQ010000094.1 GCA_905234985.1 uncultured Christensenellaceae bacterium | reverse complement strand
CAGGGATTTTACCCATGGAGCAGAGGACGAAATGGCTGATTGCACAGGTAAGGGATAGCCGGTTTTCCGATAAACGGGCAGCTGGGAGAATTGCCCGCCGGAAACTACGATGTAACGGAACGTATGCACCCAGAAGGGTTCATAGCAAATGGGATCGCCATTTAAAATGATTTTGTCTTCCCAGCCGGCTCCTGTGCCGCTTGGATCGTCAATGCGATGTCCATCCATGCCATCGCCGAAGCGCTCCAGATAGGTGATCGTGACCTGGGTACCTGCTTTTCCCTGGAAATAGAACCGGGGATAGCCGTTTGTATGAGCGCCTGCGTCCAGAATCACATCGTTGTCCCTTGGAATGATCCGGGGAAAGGTCGTTTCCTTTTCATCCAGGAGAGGAATTACTCTGGGCATCACATGGGTGCGTGGAATCAGCCCCACTGCTTGGGAAAAAACATTGGGAAGAACGGGACCGTAGGGGAGCGCCTTCATCCAGGCGGAAGCGTCAAAACCGGCGATTTTCCATGCGTTGGGAGACAGGCGAAAATCAATGCTTTCCTCCACAGCGCCAAGCAAATTGGTATACTGGGTAGAGTGCAGACAGAAGGTATTGTCTAACCAGTGACCGGTGGTGACGGAAGAAAGAACCTTGCCATCAGGATCCGTGATGTCCCCATCCAGCGCCAGAGCGTGGCAATTGCCGGGGCTTACCACGCCGTTGATGGCCGCCCGGGTATCCATTTGATCTCTGGCAATATCCGGGTCGTTGAACAGCACCTGCACGGCGAACACGTTCTTCCCCTCTCGCAGGTACGGCGTCAGCTCCACGGTTTCATAATACTGCCGGTTCAGATCGCCCTTGCATGGGCCGGACAGCACGGGCGTTCCGTTCACCCACAGGCGATAGCGGGAAACAGCCGTGATGCTGGCCGTCAAACGAGCGTCTGCGGGAAGCGTCTGTTCACAGCGAAAATAGGCGAACCGTCCGCCCAGATCGCCGTGGAAGATCTGCTTGCGCGCCAATTCTTCCTGGGGAATCCGAATCCATTGCGTCTTATCTCTCATGGCTGTATCCTCATTTTAATTATTGTCTAAGTTTCCCCAGGGCGTACAGACTTTCTTTGGGATAGCGTTTCTGTGTGGCGCGATCCACACCCACCAGCCCGAAGGTCATGGCGTAGCCCTTCTGCCACTCAAAGTTATCCAGCAGACTCCAATACAGATAGCCTTTGACGGGTAAACCTTCGGCCATGCAATCCGCCACGCCTTGGGTGGCCGTGTCGACAAAGGCCACCCTGCGGCTGTCGTCCGCAGTAGCAATGCCGTTTTCTGTGACAATCAGATCGCCGTGGAAATCCTTCGCCACCCGGCGCAGCACATGGGCGATGCCCTCGGGGTAGTATTCATAATCCATCTGGGTTTTTTCCTTGCCCTCGGGCACGGGCAGAGAACCGTTCGGGCCGATGATCGTGCGGGAATAGTTCTGCACGCCAAGGAAATCATCCTTTGCCATCACAGGGAGATAGTGGGCGAATTCCTGATCCCATTCTTCCTTTGACCTTTCTTCTCCGCCGGGGACGGATTGCACGTCGTGCAAACTCAGGGTCCAGCCTACCTTGATGTGAGGAGCAGCTTCCCGAATGGCTTGACGCGCGGCGGCATGGGCCTGCATGACGATTTCATCGCCATGGGCGGAGCGGGGAGACACGAAGGTGGCGGGCTTTTCGGTGCCGAAGGCGTTCATGTTTTCCTGGGCCAAAAGGGGATTGCCCTTCATCATATCCTCCAGGTTCACGCCTACCTGCACCTTGCCCGCCGCCACCATCTGCCGGAAAATCTGCCGGGCTACGGCGGCGATCTGGATGCCCATGTTGGCCTCGTTGAGGGTGCAGATGTATTGAAGCTCGCTGCCGTACTGCTCCGCGATATACCGGGCATACCGGGCGAAATCGGCGGGGGTGGTGTCGGCTTCCCAGCCGCCCTTGCGGATCAGCCACACCGGGCTGGTGAAGTGATGCAAGGTGACAATGGGTTCCAAACCGTTTTCCTTGCAGCAGCGGATCACGTCCCGATAATGCTGGGTTTCCTTTTCACTAAATACACCCTCTGCCGGCTCGATCCGCGCCCATTCGATGGAGAAACGATAGGCGTTCAGCCCGGCCTTCGCCATTAATTGAATATCTTCTTCATAGCGGTTGTAGTGGTCGCAAGCGTCGCCGCTGGGCTCCACGAAGCTGGAATGAGCCATCTGCTCCTGGGCCCAGTTGTCGCTGTTCGTATTGTTGCCTTCCACCTGGTGGGCCGCGGTGGCCGCGCCCAGCAGGAAATCTTTATCAAAGCGTGCCATGGTTTTCTTCTCCTTTTTCATGCGTTCAGGGTGGCGATCAGTTCTTTCAGTTGTTTGCGACTCAGGCGGCCATAGCTCACCAGCGCGCCCAATTGAATGCCCATCATCATGCCCTGCATCATGCGCTCGCTGCCTTCGCCCATGGTGTCGGTCTGGTCCACGTGGCTCATGGCGGAGGAGCGCATCATATTCCCGATGATCTCCTTGCCCTTGGGGTGCTTGAGGAGCTGGCCGATGGTGGTGTTC
>CAJOJQ010000093.1 GCA_905234985.1 uncultured Christensenellaceae bacterium | reverse complement strand
CAACCCGCAAATCCGTAAATACTTCCCCAAATCCTGGACGATTGACCGCATCGAGGCAATCGTCCTGAAGCTCGTCAAAGCCTGGTATCAAAGCCAGCTGAAGAAAAAACAGCAATCGCTGTAAATCATGCGGCACAGAAAGCGCCAGCAAAAAAGCGATAAATAAAGTGCGGCCGGGCCCGGTGAGCCCGGCGCGAAGGAGGAAATATCGTGTCTGCTGTAATTCGTGCGGAAATGGAGAACTACACAAAAATGTCCAATATTCATCTGCGGGATGAACGGCTGAGCCTCAAAGCCAAAGGGCTGCTGTCCCTGATGTATTCGCTGCCGGTGGATCACTGGCAGTTTTCTATTCGGGGCCTTGCCGCCATCTGCAAGGACGGCGTGGATTCCGTCCGGGAAGGCATCAGGGAACTGGAGAAAAACGGCTATGTAACCCGGTTTCGGGAACGAAAAGAAAACGGTCGGATGGGCGAGGCGGTCTATACCATCTACGAAAAACCCCTGGATGCGGAGGACAAGCCGGTTGCCGATCCTTCCCCTGCGCAGGCAGAGGAGCATAGCGCAGCGAAAGCGCCGGTCCAGCCTGTTCCATGCGCGCCTGCTTTTCCTGTTCGGGAGAAGCCAGTATTGGAAAAGCCCACGCAGGTCATTCCTTCGGCGGCTGCCCCTTCGCTGGTTCAGCCCGCCCAATTAAATACTTACGGATCAATAAACCAAAAAGAAAAATTGGGATTAAATCCTGCAATGTCCTATCTGAATCCATCCATTGTCCATCCATCTATCCCGGTCTGTTCCGCCGTAATGCGGAGTACCGGCATTGAAGGGCTGCAAAAGCGGCTCACGCTGCGGCAGCTGACCTTCCGGGTGAAAGAGCAGATCGAATACGACATCCTCAAGGATTCTCTCAACGCGGACGATCTGGACAACATCGTGTCCATCATGGTGGAGGTCTATTCCGCGAATTGCCAGTATTTCACGATTTCCCGCAAGCAATACCCGCTGGAACTGGTGCATCAGCGGTTTGACCAGCTGACCAGCAGCCACATCGAGTATGTGTTCGATAGCCTGGAAACATCCAGGAGCAGCGTCCGCAACATCAAGCAATATCTGCTGACCGCCTTGTTCAACGCCCCGGCCACGTTCAGCAGTTATTACAGCGCCCAAGTGCGTCACGATTTCGATTTTAGGAGGTGCGTGTCATGAGGAAAAACAATCGCAAGCATCGGAAAACCTTGCCCTTCGTCACCGCGGCGGCAGTCCTGATCCTGGCGGGCGGCATCGCCATCATCATCCCGATCCTGGAGGACGATCAGGAGATCATGGAGGAAGCCGCCGAATATGCGGAACTGGCGGGCAAGGTACAGCAGGAACACAGCGCCGGTGCTCTTCCTGGCTTTACCGTATCGCCCCAGGACGATCTGTTATCCGCGATCCTGGATGAACAGGAGCATGAAAACAATACGCCCGCCTATGAGCAAGTGCATCCTCCCAACGAGGATGTGACGGCGGCAACACCCACGACAGCCCCCGCCATATCGGAAAATGATCCTGCCGGTTTGAATGCGGCAGCACCGCAGCCTGACGCGGACACTTCCGCCCAGCATTTCACAACGCATCAGCCCACGGGCAGGCCGGACGCATCCCCAACAGCAGCGCCGACAATGCCGCCTGCCGGGAATACCGGCGCGGATCTGGCGGCCTGCCAAGCCAAGAACCCGGATTTTGTGGCCTGGCTGAAAATCCCCGGCACGAATGTCAATTTCCCCGTCGTGCTGTCGGATAATACGGACTATTACCTGACGCACAGCTTCACCGGCAAGCAAAGCAAGCTGGGGACGCTATTTTCCCTGAAAAAGACGGACTACGAAACGCCCGGACGGAACATTGCCATCCACCATATCACCAACACCAGCAGCGGCGAGCTTATGTTCCGGCCGCTGCTTTCGTATAAGAAGCAATCCTTTTACGAAAAGCACAGCACGATCTACCTGGATTCGCTGTATCACAGCGCAGCCTACAAGATTTTTGCCGTGGTGAATCTGGTGAAAGGCGAATGGGATCCGTCCACGGCCAGCTTTGCCAGCGACGCCGATTTCCTGGCGTTCATCCGGCAGGCCCAGGCCCGATCCCTCTACGATACGGGCGTGGAAGTGACCGCCGCTGACCGTATCCTGACCCTGATTACCTGTGACCGAAGCTACGCTGCCGCGGACGGGCGATTGATCGTCCTGGCGGTTGAGCAATAACCAACCCACAAAGGAGGGAACGAACATGAAAACACTTGTCACCCGCAGCCTCGCGCTGCTCCTGACGCTGGCGCTGCTGTTCACCGTGACGCCGTTCACGGCCCTGGCGGAAGCAGCGGAAAATGAAGATGGGATGGATGAAATCATGGACATCCTGGAAACGTATGAGGAAGAAACCG
>CAJOJQ010000092.1 GCA_905234985.1 uncultured Christensenellaceae bacterium | reverse complement strand
CCGGTCATATCCACCCGGCGCTTTTCCAGCAGCTCGGATACCAGCTCTTTGGTCACTTCCTTGCCCTTGCCGGTAAAGAAGCGGTTATCCTTCCAGATGGCGAATTTGCAGATGCGGTTTTCGCAGAAGAAGCCCTTGCCCGAAAACTCCGCCACCGGCGCGCCGCAGACCGGACAGACGCCCACGCGGGTACGCTTGGTGGGGAAACGCTTTGCCATATCGGGAACAGGCTTGGCGGTGCGGGTCATTTCCCGCAGCATCTCCTGAATCCCAGCCAGGAAAGCGTCGGGGTCTTCCTCGCCGCGCTCGATGGCTTTCAGCCGCTGTTCCCATTCCGCGGTCATGGCGGCGGAAGTGATTTCGGGCGGCATGACAGCGATCAGTGCCTTGCCTTTATCCGTGGGGATCAGGGAACGCGCCTTGCCGCTGCCCTGCCGCACCACCAGCCCGGCCTGCACCAGCTTTTCCAGGATACCGGCGCGGGTGGCGGGCGTACCCAGGCCCTTTCGTTCAGCATCTTCGGGCATATCCTCCACACCCGCCGTTTCCATAGCGGCCAGCAGGCTGTCCTCGGTGTAGTGCCGGGGCGGGCTCATGGTTCCTTCGTGAACGGAAGAAATGATGGGATAGAGCCGCTGTCCGATCTGCAAATCCTGAATATTGTAAGGCTTATCTTCCTTTTCGGTCAGTTCCGCGCTGTTCAGGGTGCGCATGAACAGGTCATGCGGCAGCTTCCAGCCGATCCGCTTCATGGTTTTTCCCTTGCCGTGGAAGGTATAGCCCTGGCATTCCACCGTCACGGCGGTTTCGCCATATTCGCAGGCGTCGGACACGGCGCAGAACAGGCGGTTGCAGATCAGCTCCAGCAGCGCCCGTTCCTGGGCAGGCAGGTTCGTCCAGTTCTGCGTGGGCATGGTGGCGGTGGGAATGATGGCATGATGATCGGTGACTTTGCCGTTGTCGATCACCTGCAAAGCATTGACCGTCAGGGTCATCCCCTGGATGTAGGGAAAGCAGTTCATGGCCTTGCGTACCAATTCCATCAGGCTTTCCGCCATATCCTCGGTCAAATACTGGCTGTCGGTGCGGGGATAGGTGATGAGCTTCTTTTCGTAGAGCGCCTGGGCGTAGTCCAGGGTCTGCTGGGCGGTAAAGCCGAAAATGCGGTTGGCGTCCCGCTGGAGCGTGGTCAGGTCGTACAGCCCTTCTTCACCACGTCCCGCACAAAGGCTTCCTTCATGGAGCAGGCCGCCGCCATGCGCCGGGCTTCGGCGGGATCGGAAATGCGGTCGCTGGTGGCCAGGAAACCGCAGCTGATCTGAACGGTGGAAAAGGATTCCGGCTGGAAATGGGCAATGGCTTCTTCCCGCTGCACGATCAGGGCCAGGGTGGGCGTCATCACGCGGCCCACGTTCAGTGTGGTGCCGTAGATCAGGGAGAACAGGCGGCTGGCGTTGATGCCCACCAGCCAATCGGCTTTCTGCCGACACAGCGCCGCCAGGTACAGCCTGTCATATTCGCTGTCCTCAGATGCCGGAAGCCCTCGCGGATGGCGGATTCTTCCAGGGAAGAGATCCACAGGCGTTTCACGGGCTTATGGCAGGCGCACTGTTCGTACACCAGCCGGAAGATGAGTTCTCCCTCCCGGCCCGCGTCGGTGGCGCAGACGATCTCCTCCACCTGGGGATGGTTCATCAGGGCGTTGAGCAGGTCAAACTGCTTTTTGCTCTTTTCCAGGATGGTATAGCGCCAGGGCGCGGGAAGGATGGGCAAATCGGCCCCCTGCCATTTTGTATAGCGATCATCGTACTGCTGGGGCATGGCAGGCTCCACCAGGTGCCCGACGCACCAGGAAACGATGCAGCCCGCGCCCAACAAAAAACCGTCCCGGCGATGCTTGGCACCCAGGACGGCGGCAATGCTCATGGCGACGGACGGCTTTTCAGCGATCACCAGCTTGTGAGAAATCATGGGAAGCGTTACGGTATTCATGGGAATCATTCTCCTTTACTCGTTATTGTTTTCGGATTCATCCTCGTCCTCATCCTCGAAGCCGGATTCATCCATCATGCGGGATTTGGGTGCGCTGCTTTTCTTATTCTTGAAATACCAGAAAGCCGCACCCCCGCCGCCCAGCAACACGATGAGCAGCAGGAGCAGCCCGGACTGATTGGCCGCGGGCTTTTCGGTCTGCGCCGCAGGCTCCGCCGTGGCAGCGGGCACCGCCGTGGGCTCCGGGGTGACGTACACGATCTGCGGCGTAGGCGTGGCGACGATCTCCTCGTCGGTGAGGACGCTCAACAGGTCGCGGTCATCCACCATGTTGAGGAAATAGGTTTCATAGATGTCGTTGGCCTCGTCGATGGGTTTGTCGTAGTCGATCACCATGTAATAGGTCTGGCCCTTCTTGCTCTGCACGGTGATGAACTGCTTGTTGGTGGCGGCGGAATACAGCACGTCCAGGGTCTGCATATTGCCGTTGCCGGTGAAGGGCTGGCCGGGGCCGATGGGCACATATTCCGTTTTCACGATGGGCTCCGGCGTGACCACCGGCGCTTGGGTCACCACGATCACGATAGGTTCCTGGGTGGCGGCAGGCTCCTGCGTCACCACAGGTGCATTGGTGACAACCACAGGCTTGTCCGTTTCCTGGACTGTTCCGCCAGAGGGCTTTTTCGTGGGTTTTGCGGTAGCCGTAGGCGCAGCCGTCGCCGTGGGTTTAGCGGTGGGCTTTTTTGTGGCTTTCGGCGTGGGCGTTGGTGCTACATAATAGGGATTGTCCAAAGTGATCGGCTCGGAAAAATTTCCCGCGTAATCGTATGCGCGGATCGCCAGCTGCGGATAGGTCAGCAGCAAATCTTCCATGCGCACGTCCAGCTGACCGTTTTCCAGCGTAGTGAACAAAAGGCCGTTGACTTGGACACCCGCCGCGCCGGAAAGATCGTCCGGGGCTTCCACATGGAGCAGCTTATCGTTAAAGCCCGCCGTTACCACCGGGGCCAGCCGGTCAAAGATGCGGATTTCCTTCTTTTCATCCATGAAATTCCCCTCGGCGTCCAGCAGGCGCACGGTCATAGCGGCATTGTCGGTCACTTCCAGATCGACATAGTAAGAACCGTCCAGCAGGGTAAATTTCTCCTTGATCTCCACCCAATCGCCGCCGTCCAGCCTGTATTTCACCTTGTCCCAGGCGCTGCCGGTCAGGGGTGTGATCTTGACGCGGATATTCTTCACCTTGGCGTTTGTCCAATCGGCGGGCACCTTGATTTCTACCTTGAACATGGTTTTCAAATCAACAGGCGCAGGCGGTGCTTCCGTCTGCGCCGGTTCTTCGGTGGGCTGTTCGGCAGGGGTTTCGCCGGGTTCCTCGGCGGGCTGATCCTCCGGCTCACCGGCAGGCGGCTCGCCCGGTTCTTCGGGAGATGCGCCGGGTTGCTCCCCGGCAGGGTCGTCCTGAACAGGATCGGCGGGCTGTTCAGGTAATTCCTGTGACCCTTCATCCTGCGTTTCTTCCGCAGGGGCGGCAACTTCTTCCGCTTCATC
>CAJOJQ010000091.1 GCA_905234985.1 uncultured Christensenellaceae bacterium | reverse complement strand
CATCGTATCAAACTTTGTGGAGCAGGTGGATCTGACCGACAAGACGCTGGCGGTGTTCTTCACCTCCGGCAGCTCCGGACTGGGAAACAGCATGAAGCACCTGGAGGAGCAGGCCGGTGCCGGTACCTGGCTGGAGGGCAGACGCTTCACCCCCCGCACCACCGTGGAAGAGCTGACGGAATGGGCCACTTCACTGGGCATTGAGCCCTGAAACAAGGAGGCCCCATGCGCTCGAAACATTTTAAACACATTGTTGACATCCTGCTGGGTATCGGTTTGCTCCTGCTGATGAGCTATCAGGTGACGGGCGAAGCCGGGCACGAATGGACCGGCATTGTCATGACGGTGCTGATGATCCTGCATCAGATCCTGAACCGGAAATGGTATGCGGCGCTGTTCAAGGGAAAGTATACGCCTCTCCGGACCGTACAGACGCTGGTGAACGCAGCCCTGGTGATCTGCTTTGTGCTGACTGCCCTGTGCGGGATCAACATGAGCGTGCACGCCGTTCCCTTTCTTTCCGAATTCATGCGGGCATCCCTGGGCCGCAGGCTGCACCTGACCCTGTCCCACTGGTGCTTTGTCCTGATGGCGCTGCATCTGGGCCTGCACATCCCCGCCATGCTCAAAGGCATCAAAAGCTCAAATGTACGGCGCATCGGCTTTGGCGCTTCCATCCTGGCCGCCGGAGCCGGGCTGTGGCTGTTTCTGAAAAACAGCTATCCGGATTATCTGTTCTACCGTGTTCCCTTCGCCTTCATTGATTACGATAAAGCCGTTCCGCTGGTGCTCCTGGAAGCTTTGCTGATCGCCTTCTTCTGGGTATTCATCGGCGCACAGCTGCCCAAGCTCCTGAACCGCAGAGCCGATACAAACAGGAAGCTGATCTCGTTGATCGGCATTCTGCTGGCAGTGGCCATCGGTATGGGGCTGACCTTCGCATTCTCGGCCGGAAACGGAGACAGCTGGAATGAGGAAGCGACACCCTGGGGCACGGTGGTAAACGAAGAAAACGCCGCGGATGAGACTCCCGTGCCGGTGGAAAGCACGGCGGCTCCCGCAGCGGAAAGCGAGGAGACTCCTGTGGATGACGGTTTTGTGTGGATCGAGGGCGGTACCTTCCTGATGGGCAGCCCTGAAACGGAAAACTGGCGCATCGACGATGAAACCCAGCATGAGGTGACGGTGTCCGATTTCTGGATGAGCCCCTATGAGGTCACACAAGCCGAGTACCAACGTCTGATGGGTTTCAACCCCAGTAACTTCAGGGAAGATAACCTGCCGGTGGAAAGCGTCACCTGGCTGGATGCGGTACGCTTCTGCAACGCAAAGAGCAAAGAAGCCGGGCTGACGCCGGCCTATGCCATCAACGGTGAAACCGTGACCTGGGACCGCGGTGCCAACGGCTACCGTCTCCCTACGGAAGCGGAATGGGAATACGCCTGCCGGGCAGGTACCACGACGCCCTTCAATACCATCCATGCCATCGGACCGGAGGAGGCCAACTACTACGGTCATTATCCCTATGAAATTGAGGAGAACTACTTCAACGATTCCGTGCTGGAAACCCGGCCCGGGCGTTACCGGCAGACCACGGTTGAAGTGAACAGCTTCGCACCGAATCCCTGGGGCCTGTACAACATGCACGGCAATGTGAACGAGTGGTGCTGGGATCTCTACGGCGCATACGAGCTGACAAACACCGTCGATCCCACGGGCGTGGAGACCGGCACCCGCCGGGTCTATCGCGGCGGCGGATGGAACGACTTCGGCAAGAATCTGCGCAGCGCCTACCGGGCGGCAGGCGAATTGAACATGGCCAGCTACAACCTGGGTATCCGCCTTGTGCGCAGTGCCGGAAAGACGCTTTCCGGAACCGTCTCCACCAGCAGTGAAGTGGAGAGGACGCAAAGCTCCGGTAAAATGCTGATCGCCTATTTCTCCTGGAGTGGCAACACACAGGGTGTCGCGGAGGAGATTCAGCGTCAGACCGGCGCGGACATCTTCGAGATTATTCCGATCCCTGCCTACTCGGACGATTACAACACC
>CAJOJQ010000090.1 GCA_905234985.1 uncultured Christensenellaceae bacterium | reverse complement strand
CATCGTATCAAACTTTGTGGAGCAGGTGGATCTGACCGACAAGACGCTGGCGGTGTTCTTCACCTCCGGCAGCTCCGGACTGGGAAACAGCATGAAGCATCTGGAGGAGCAGGCCGGTGCCGGTACCTGGCTGGAGGGCAGACGCTTCACCACCCGCACCACCGTGGAAGAGCTGACGGAATGGGCAGCCTCCCTGGGCATTGAACCCTGAAACGAGGAGGCCCCATGCGTTCGAAACATTACAAACACATTGTTGATGTCCTGCTGGGCATCGGCCTGCTCCTGCTCATGAGCTATCAGGTGACGGGCGAAGCCGGGCACGAATGGAACGGCATCGTCATGACACTGCTGATGATCCTGCACCAGCTTCTGAACCGGAAATGGTACGCGGCGCTGTTCAGGGGAAAGTACACGCCCCTGAGAACCGTACAGACGCTGGTCAATGCGGCCCTGATCATCTGCTTTGTGCTGACCGCCCTGTGCGGGATCAACATGAGCGTGCACGCCGTGCCCTTCCTGTCAGAATTCATGCGGGCCTCCCTGGGCCGCAGGCTGCATCTGACCCTGTCCCACTGGTGCTTTGTGCTGATGGGGCTGCACCTGGGCCTGCATATTCCCGCCATGCTTCATGGCGTCAAAAGCCAAAGTGTACGGCGCATCGGCTTTGGTTGTTCCATCCCGGCTGCCGGAGCCGGGCTGTGGCTTTTTCTGAAAAACAGCTATCCGGATTATCTGTTTTACCGCGTTCCCTTCGCCTTCATTGACTACGATAAAGCCGTTCCCCTGGTACTGCTGGAAGCTTTGCTGATCGCCTTCTTCTGGGGATTCATCGGCGCGCAGCTGCCGAAGCTCCTGAACCGCAGAGCGGACACCGCCGGCAGGCTGATCCCCCTGGTCGGCATCCTGCTGGCGGTGATCATCGGTATGGGGCTGGTCCTCGCTTTCCCGTCGGAAAATGCAAACGGCTGGAATGAGGAGGCGGCACCCTGGGGCCCGGCGGACAGCGAAGAAATCATCGCGGAAGAAACGCCCACCCCGACCCAGAGCACTGCAGCTCCCGCTGAAGAGAGTGAGGAAAAACCTGTGGATGACGGCCTTGTATGGATCGAAGGCGGCGCTTTCCTGATGGGCAGCCCGGAAACGGAAAACTGGCGCATCGACGATGAAACTCAGCATGAGGTAACCGTATCCGGTTTCTGGATGAGTCCCTTTGAGATCACCCAGGCCGAGTACCAGCGCCTGATGGGCGTCAACCCCAGCAGCTTCCAGGGAGAAAGCCTGCCGGTGGAAGGCGTCACCTGGCTGGACGCGGTACGCTTCTGCAACGCAAAAAGTGAAGAAGCCGGGCTGACGCCGGCCTATGTCATCGACGGTGAAACCGTCACCTGGAACCGCGGCGCCAACGGCTACCGTCTCCCCACGGAAGCGGAATGGGAATACGCCTGCCGGGCAGGTACCACGACGCCCTTTAATACCGTCCACGCCACCGGACCGGAGGAAGCCAACTACTACGGTCATTATCCCTATGAGATTGAGGAAAACTACTTCAACGATTCCGTGCTGGAAACCCGGCCCGGCCGTTACCGGCAGACGACCGTTGAAGTGAACAGCTTCGATCCGAACCCCTGGGGCCTGTACAACATGCACGGCAATGTGAACGAGTGGTGCTGGGATCTCTACGGCCCGTACGATCTGACAAACACCGTGGATCCCGCAGGTGCGGAGACCGGCACCCGCCGGGTCTATCGTGGCGGCGGATGGAACGACTTCGGCAAGAATCTGCGCAGCGCCTACCGGGCGGCAGGCGAACTGAACATGGCCAGCTACAACCTGGGTATCCGCCTTGTGCGCAGCGCCGGAAAGACGCTTTCCGGAACCGTCTCCACCAGCAGTGAAGTGGAGAGGACGCAAAGCTCCGGTAAAATGCTGATCGCCTATTTCTCCTGGAGCGGCAACACACAGGGTGTCGCGGAGGAGATTCAGCGTCAGACCGGCGCGGACATCTTCGAGATTATTCCGATCCCTGCCTACTCGGACGATTACAACACC
>CAJOJQ010000089.1 GCA_905234985.1 uncultured Christensenellaceae bacterium | reverse complement strand
GTTGCCAAAGCCGCCCTTGAGCTGCAAAGCGTAGGGCAAATCCCAATGGTAGATGGTGGCGCAGGGACGGATGCCGTTTTGCTTCAGGCATTCGATCATCCGCCTGTAATAGTCCAGTCCGGCCTGGTTGACCTTTCCCGTGCCTTCCGGCAGGATGCGGGACCAGGAGAAGGAGAAGCGATAAGCCTGCACGCCCAGACGCTTCAGCAGCGCGATGTCTTCCTCGTAGCGGTGATACTGGTCGCAGGCCACATCCGGTGTGTCCAGCTTGACGCCCGGCAGATGGCAGAATACGTCCCAAATGGACAGGCCCCGCCCGTCCTCCAGCGCCGCGCCTTCCACCTGGGCCGCTGCGGTGGCCGTGCCCCAGAGAAAGCCTTCCGGAAAATGATACCTGCTCATGCTTGTCACCATTCCTTTACGTCTTTCAGTTCCTTCCGATAATCCTTATAGCAGAACCACAGCGCCGCCACGGCGGATAAAACAGTGGTCACCGTGGCAGAGAAAATGATGCCGTACATGTTGAACAGCCAGCTCATCAGGAAGAGCATGGGAATATAGATGATGCCCTTTTCCAGCAAGGACACGATGACGGCCTCTTTGGATTTGCCGGAGGCCTGCAGATAGGTAGTGCAAATTTGATAGAAACCGAAGAAGGGGCCGATGACGATGGAGGCGAACAGGCAGATGCGGCCGATTTTCAGCACGCTTGGATCATTCAGGAAGGCGTTCAGCAATTGATCCCGGAAGATCAGGCACAGGGCGGAGAGGATCGTTCCGGCGATCACGGCCAGACCGGTGGTTTTTGCCAGAATCTCCGTCAGCCGCTTATGGTTTTTCGCGCTGTAATTAAAGGAAATGGCGGGCTGCATGCCCATGCATACGCCCATCACCGTCATGGAAATCATTTGCCCGATGCGGCTGGCCACGCTCTGCCCGGCCACGGCAATGGAGCCGTGCTGCATCATCAGGTTGTTGGCGACGGTGCTGGATACGCTGCCCAGCACGGTGGCGCAGCTCATGGGCAGACCTAAGCTGATGACTGTCCAGACAACCGCCTTTTCAAGGGAAATATCCTTGGGGGAAGCGGAGTAAATCTTGCCCTTGGTGCGCAGGAAGTACACATAATAGCACAGGCTGACGATGTTAGCCGCCACCGTGGCGATGGCCGCGCCTGACACGCCCATGTTCAAAACGGAAATCAGCAGCGGGTCCAGGGCGATGTTCAGCACCGTGCCCAGCATGTTGCCGATCATGGAATCGGTGGTGGAGCCGTCGGCCCGGATCAGGGCGGGCACCACGTTGGTCAGCATGATCACAGGCGCGCCGATGGCGATGATCCGCAGGTATTCGGCAGTAAAGGTACGGGTTTCTTCATTGGCGCCCAGCAGATTGCAGATGGGATTCATCAGCGGCAGCACGACGGCGGCGAAGATAAGGCCGATGGCGATGGCGCCCCATATGGCGAAAGCACTGATTTTTTTGATGGTTCCGTACTCGCCTTTGCCCAGGGCCAGGGAAATGGCGGTGCAGCCGCCATTGCCCAGCAGCACGCCCAGACCGGACAAAATGGAAAACATGGGGGACGCCAGCGTGACCGCCGCCACCTTGTTGGCGTCGCCGGTTTGGCCGATAAAGAATACGTCCGCCATGTGGTAAAGCACCATGACCAGCATGATCAAAATGGCGGGCACGCACAGCTTTCCCACCAGCGTCCAGAATTTGCCGGAGCGGAGCATTTCTTCATTATTATTTTTTGCTTGCTTTTCTTTTGCCATGGCTTACTCCTCCCGCAAAATACAGAATGCAAAGAACCACGTCACCATGTTTATTCTATCAGTTTTCAGCCTGCCCGTCTTTTTCTCATCCGACATATTCTTTCACAAATCCGACATTTTGGCTTGTATTCGGCCAAAGAATGTCGGTTTTCTGTTATTTTATGTCGGAATACTCAAAGAATTATGGTTCGCAAACTGTTAAAATCATTTTGAAAAGATGGAGAGGAGGATTCCTGTGCAGATATTCAATCCGGACAGCAAATTTTCCCAGTTTATTTATTCCGTGATGGATTATGTGAAGCTGGGGTTGGTCTTTCTGCTGTTTTCCATTCCGGGCATCACCGCCGGGGCCGCCGCCGCCGGGGTGATGACGGTGGGGATGCGCATCGAACGGAAGGAAGCGCCCACCATCTTCCGCCCCTTCTGGCAGGCTTTCAAGGATAACTTCAAACAAGGCACCATCCTGACGGTTTTGTTCATGGCGGTGTTTGGCTTCCTGGCGGCGGATTGGTACGTGCTGATGCAAATGGAGCAAACGCTGCTGATCCGCCTGATTTGCGCCATCATTTTCGTGCTGGC
>CAJOJQ010000088.1 GCA_905234985.1 uncultured Christensenellaceae bacterium | reverse complement strand
TTTGATTCTTTGCCCGCCTGTTCACCTGGAACAGCAGCGTGGGCATCACGCTGAGCACCAGCAGGGTGGTGGAGGACGGATAGGACGCCTCCATAGCTCCGTCGATCAAAATGGGGCGGTAATTGATGGGAATCATCTCAAAGATCAGGTACCCCAGAATGACCAGGATGTAATACCCACCCAGCAGCAGGATGTCCTTATCCACTTTGGCAATGCTCTTCCGACGAATCCACTGCATAAGACCCAGCAGGCCGAAGCCGATGCAGACCGCGATGGGCACCAGCCCTAGCCAGTCCGTGATGGTATAGAGGCCCATATCAAACGGTGAAACCAGGTGTTGACAGCGGCAAAGCCTACGCTTGTTCCGTTCACACCAACAGGCTGCACATCCACCGTCTGAATCAGAATCGTCCATAGAATAAAAGCCAGGATCAAGGCCGCTCCTGATATGAATCCTCTTTTGCCGCGTTGTTTCATGGTATTTCCTCCAAAACAATAATCAGCCGTCAAATTCACCGCAGCATCTTCATCATGCCGGGGCCGTCCCATTCACACGGCCTTTCTTCAAACCCCATATGTTTGTAAAACGGCACTGCCTCTTTGGTACTGATCAATTCCAGGCTGACCGCCCAGCCGGGGGCAACGGTATCGCGTATGTACCTTTCCAGCGCACGAATGAGCCCCGTTCCGATTCCTTTGCCCTGATGAGACGGAAGGATCGCAAAATCCTTGATATAGAAGGACATCCCGCCGTCTCCAATCAGCCGCGCCATGCCAACAGGCGTTCCTTCTTCAAAGGCCGTGAAGGTCGCCAGGCTGTTTTGAAGCGCGGTCCGAACCTGCGCCTCACAGGGCGGCTCCCAGCCCACCGAAGTATACAGCGCCAGGAAAGCCTCCGAAGTCAATGCATTTATCTTGATATCCAGCATATCTGTTTCCCCTTCAGTCGAACAGCTGGCCAGGCAACTTCAGCTTTTCCTTGGGCGGGAATTGCCGGTCGAAGGCTTCCACGTCCTTATCGTCCACATAGTAGCCCTTGGGCGTCTGATACACGCCGGTGACGCCGTCCAGATACCCCGACGCCAGCTCCCTGCACAGGAAGAAAGAATCGTCCGCGCCTTCCGGCAGATCGTGATAGCGGATGCCGAATTTCCGGGCGTAATCAAAGCCGCAATGGCTGTAGAATTTGATGTTGCCCTCAAACAGCACCGCGCCAAAGCCCATGGCCGCAGCCTTTTCCAGGCAGAAGTCCAGCAGCTTTTTTCCATAACCCTGCCGTTTCAGCTCCGGCGTGATGCCGATGGGGCCCATGGTCAGCACGGGGATATCCCGTCCGTCGTCGGCGTTGATCATCGTTTTCATGAACATGTTTTGTCCGATCAGCTTCCCGTCCTGCTCCATCACGAAGTCCAGCTCCGGGATGAAGGCGGGATCGTCCCGCAGCACGTGCATCACGTAGTGCTCGCTGCAACCGGGCCGGTACACGTTCCAGAAGGCCTCCCGGATCAGGTTCTCCGTCGCTCTGTAGTCCTCTTTGTTTTCCAAACGAATGATGAAATCCTTCATGGGATCATATCCTTTCTCTTCTCCAGTCGGTTTTCCCGTATTCTCTCGTTGATCTGTGCGGCGGTCCTGGCGCTGATGCCATAGTCCACCAGGTGCCAGAGCGCCTTGGCCAGTAGAATGAAGGCTGCATAGACAATGATATCCGTTCCACTATACCAGAAGCCCCAGCGGTGGGCCAGCGGCAGCAGCATGGCCTCCAGCAGCAGCGCATGGAGTGCAGTGCGCAGCCACCAGCCCTTCGGGGTCAGCTCGTCCCGGGAATAATAGACGACCATCGAAAGCAGTGACAGCAGCGTGAACACCATGATGCGGCCAAAGTAGGACACCACCGGCAGTTCCGAGGTCGGGTTGAATAGCAGGCACATGAAAAAAGTGCATAGCATGATGATGCCGTAGATCGTCACATACCGCCGCGCCCAGAGCATGATGTTTTTCATAAACGCTTACACCCCCAGCATCCGTTTCAGTTCTGCCACGTACTTGCGGGAGACTACGACCTTCTCCCCGTTGGAGAGCACCGCTTCAAACCGCCCGGACAGCGATGGCCGCACGTAGTCGATCCTGTCCGCGTTCAGGATCATGGACTTGCTGCACCGAAACAAGGCGCTGCCCGCGCAAAGCCGCTCAAACTCGTAAAGCTTCTCCTTTGCTTCGAATACATCCGCCTGGGTGTAGACAAAGGCCCGTTCATCCACGACCTCGAAGTAAAAGACCTCCGACAGCTTCAGCCGATGCATCTCATCCTCCCGCCAGCCACAGACTGTCTGCTGACCGGAGACCGCCTCCTGAACGCCCTGGACCCAGGCCGCGCCGGGATCGTGGCAGCGCACGATCAGCTCTTCTTCGCGCTCCCGGTCGATCTGCTCCACCGTCACCCTCATCCTTCCACCCCCGAAATCCATTGTACATACAAATCTGCTTGTGTCCATACCTCAGCCGGTGACTTGCAAAAAATAGCGGGTAAGATGCGCTCCCCGCCGTACTTTGTGTCAGCTTAAGGTCTGATTCAGCAAACGCTTACATTCCACCATTCACGATGGCCGCGTACTGATCCTCCGGGATCATGGGAGAGCCGATTTCATGAAGCAGCTCTCCGTCGATCTCGCCGGATTGGGCATATTGGCTGCCCGCCTGC
>CAJOJQ010000087.1 GCA_905234985.1 uncultured Christensenellaceae bacterium | reverse complement strand
GAATGCGAAGGTCAGCCCCATACCGATGACCACTGCCAGCAGAATGCCAATCAACGAGATCAGCTTCCTGTTTGTATCGGCTCTGCGGTTCAGGAGCTTGGGCAGCTGTGTACCGATGAATACCCAGAAGAAGGCGATCAGCAAAGCTTCCATAAGCACCAGTGGAACGGCTTTGTCATAGTCGATGAAGGCGAAGGGAACACGGTAGAACAGGTAATCCGGATAATTGTTCCTGAGGAACAGCCACAGCCCGGCCCCGGCAGCTAGGATGGAAAAGCCAAAGCCGATGCGCCGTACATTTGAGCTTTTGATGCCCTTGAGCATGGCAGGAATATGAAGACCCAGGTGCAGCCCCATCAGCACAAAGCACCAGTGGGACAGGGTCAAATGCAGCCTGCGGCCCAGAGATGCCCGCATGAATTCTGACAGGAAGGGTACGGCGTGCACGCTCATATTGACCCCGCACAGGGCGGTCAGTACAAAGCAAATCACCAGGGCTGCGTTGACCAGCGTCTGTACGGTTCTGAGAGGCGTATACTTTCCCTTGAACAGCGCTGCGTACCATTTCCGGTTCAGGATCTGATGCAGAATCATCAGCAGCGTCATGACGATGCCGGTCCATTCATGCCCGGCTTCGCCCGTCACCTGATAGCTCATTAGCAGCAGCAGGCCGATGCCCAGCAGGACGTCAACAATGTGTTTGTAATGTTTCGAACGCATGGGGCCTCCTCGTTTCAAGGCTCAATGCCCAGTGAAGCGGCCCATTCCGTCAACTCTTCCACGGTGGTACGGGACGTAAAGCGTTTGCCTTCCAGCCAAGTGCCGGCATTCAGCCCTTCTGCTTTTGTCTCCTCGGAAAGCATCACCCCGGCCTGTTCCTCCAGATGCTTCATGCTGTTGCCCAGTCCGCTGCCGCCGGAGGTGAAGAACACCGCCAGAGTCTTGTCGGTAAGATCCACGTTTTCCACAAAATTGGAGACGATGCGAGGCACGTCGCCCCACCAGATGGGATAGCCGATCAGGACGGTGTCATACGCCGACAGGTCTCCTGCGATGGCAGGACGGCAGGAGGGATCATCCGTCTCGATGGAAGTACGGCTCTTGGAATTATTGTAGTTCAGGTCGGCGTCGGTATAGGGCTCCTCGGGGACGATCTCATAAAGGTCGGCGGAAAGACCCTCCGCCAGTTTCTCCGCGACACCCTTGGTGGTGCCGGTGGCGGAGAAGTAGACGACCAGGATGTGGCTGGTGGGTTCAATGGTTTCAGCCGCGGAAGCGTCTTCCTCCGCGAAAGCCGCCGACAGGCAGGAAATGGTCAGGGTCAGTGCAATAATCACAGCAAGAATTCTTTTCATTTTGTTCAGCATCTCCTTTTCTAACAGATGAAGTCTACGATCAATCCAGTACACAGGGAAAACAGCATCACAAACGCAAGATAAATGAGAAATCGCTTCCAGCCCAGGACAATCTTCATTGCGCCCAAGTTGGTGATCTTGGTGGCGGGGCCAGTCAGCATGAAGGCTGCCGCGCTGCCCATGCTCATGCCGTCCGCCAGCCATTCGTTGAGCAGTGGAATGGTGCCGCCGCCGCACATGTACACCGGAACCCCGATGGTGGCCGCCATCAGGACGCCGAAGCCGTTGTTTTTTCCGAACAGACCGCTGACGAAATCACTGGGCACGTGGATCTGATACACGGCCGTCAGCAGAATGCCCAGGGCGAACATGGGGCCGGTGGCTTTGATATTTCTCCAGACGTTCTTCAGGAACCTGAGCAGCATATTGGGATCGGTGTCCCGGCTCTTTCCCTCATGGAAACCGGTGAAGTCAAAGAAGCTTTTTCCCTTTCCGCTGTAGAACAGCCGGATCAGCCAGCCCGCCGCGCAGCCGCACAGGAAGCAGCTGACGCAGCGGATGATCAGCGCAGTCTGGCCCAGCGCGCCGCTGTAGAAGATCAGCTGCGGGTTCAGCAGAATGCTGGACATCATGAAGGCGGCCAGGTAATCGTCCTTCACGCCCTGCTCGGAGAAGGACGCGGCGATGGGAATCGTGCCGTACATGCACAGCGGCGAGGCGATGCCCAGCAGACTGGCAGGGATGACGCCCAGCCAGCCCATTTTGCGCTGGCCGATTCTGGCAAACGCGCCGTGGATGTACTTCTTGCCGAACACGGAGACAGCGCTTCCAAGCACGATGCCCAGCGCCCAGTACGGCGCGATCTGCCGGATCTGGATATCCAGGTAATACCACAGATAGACGGCTTCTCTCTGAATCCAGGCTCCCATGACTTATTCTCCGATGACGACCAGACGGTAGTTCCGGCTTCCCAGACCGTTCCGCTCGCCGACCTCCAGGGTGTACAGACCGTTTTGCCGCTCGATGCGGCGGAGCAGGCTGCCGCTGTCCGGCATGGCGTAGACCAGATCGATGGCGGCCTGGTCGATGGCCAGCGGATCGGTGGAGGCCAGGATACCGATATCGTGCATGTCCGGCTCGGCGGGGTTTCCGTCGCAGTCACAGTCCACGGACAGGCGGTTCATCACGCTGATGTAGAGGATGTTGTCGCCCATGTAGTTATCCACACCCTTGGCCGCGTCCGCCATGGCCTCCAGAAAGGGATCCTGCTCACCCCAGATGCCACCGCTGGTCTTGGTGCCGCCGGAGTGAATCCACACTTTGCCCATGGAGGAACCGAAGCCGATGGAGATGTTCTTGATGGCCCCGCCGAAGCCGGCCATGGCGTGGCCCTTGAAATGGGTCAGCACCAGGAAGGAATCATAGCCCGCGAAATGGCTGCCCACATAATCCACGTTGATGCGGACGCCGCCCTCGATCGGGATCTCCATGCTGCTTTCCTCATCCAGAATGTCCAGCTCAGAAACTTCCAGCAGGCCGTTGTCCTTCGCCTGCTGCCGGTGCATGGCTGTGGAGGAACGGCTGCCGCCATAGGCGGTATTGCATTCCACGATGGTGCCGTTCACCAGATGGATCAGATCGGCGATCAGCTCAGGGCGCAGGTAGTTGCTGCGCTCGCTTTCGCCGGTGGACATTTTGACGCCCACCCGGCCAGGCAACTCCACGCCCAAGGCCTGATAGGCCGCGACGAGACTCTCCGGGGAAATGTCGCTGATGAAATATACTGCAGGCGCGGATTCATCTGCCGTGCAGTAAGGCAGATCGCCGGTGTTCAGGGCGACACCGCCGTTGGTGACCAATGTGTCCGCAAAGGCAGTACTGCAAAGCATGCAAAGGAGCAATGCAACAGCTAACAGTCTTTTCATGGACATCCTCCTCACGGATCCATTTTCGCGCAGTCGCCAATCTTTTCGCCCGTCACAAAATACTCATAGGTTGGGAACTCGAACAATACGGGCTTGAATACGTGATAATCGATCTTGCCCTTGTCGTTGAGCACCGTTTCCTCCGCATAGGTCGCCAGGATCCTGCAGACGAAGTGGTCAAAATGCTCCAGCTCGTAGTTGCCGTCCACCTCACACTCAATGGACACCTTCGCATCGTCAATCAGCGGCGCGCCATTCTCGCCCATGGTCCAGGCGAAGGCTTCAGACTTGTCCGTCTTG
>CAJOJQ010000086.1 GCA_905234985.1 uncultured Christensenellaceae bacterium | reverse complement strand
TAACCCTGTTGTTTACTCGTTTCTCATAGTAACATCCATTATTCTCACACTAACGTCCACGGCTTTTCCCACTGTGGACGTTACTCTGGGAATTTACGCATCATCCACTTTATCTCGATTTTTCTTTTATAACCCACAGTGATTTGCTTAATACAGTCCACAATATCACATAGCGGTGTTTCTTTTGTACTCGCTTTTAGAAGAGAGCAAAACACATGATAATGCCCCTCAAAGCACTTCTTGTTTTCTGTCGCTACATCCAGTTCGGCCATTGCTTCTTCTTTGGCTGGCCGTGCTGCTTTGATTTCATCGGCGCTTCCTTCTCCCATGACATATCTTTCATATTGATGTCTCACTTCGGCATCGGCAGCTTGAAGCTTTTGTTCCGCTGTCTCGATTTCGTAATCCAATCGTTTGATCTCCTGCCGGTATTGGTCTTGCGAGATAAAGTGCTGCTTCACATATAAAGAAAAAGGTTTTTGAACGAATGTGCCTCATCCACATACAGCCGATCCACGCCCAGCTGTTCAAAGGTCACCACGTCGTCTTTCCGATGGTTGGCCTGCAACTTCTCCAGGCGGGCTTCCAGCTGTCTTTTTGTGCGTTCCAGCTGCTTGATGCTGAAACGCTCGCCGTTGTTGGCCTCCATTTCCTCAATGCCCAGGGTGATTTCCTCGATCTGATCCTCCAGCAGACGCTTCTGCCGTTCAAAGGAAACGGGGATGCGCTCAAACTGGCTGTGGCCGATGATCACGGCGTCGTAATCGCCGGTGGCGATCCGGGCGCAGAATTTTTTGCGGTTGGCGCGCTCAAAATCCCGTTTGGTCGTGACCAGGATATTGGCGGAGGGGTACAGACGCAGGAACTCGCTGGCCCACTGTTCCGTCAGGTGGTTCGGCACCACGAACATGGGCTTTTGGCACAGGCCCAGGCGCTTGCTTTCCATAGCGGCGGCAGCCATTTCAAAGGTCTTGCCCGCGCCGACCTGATGGGCCAGCAGCGTGTTCCCGCCGTAGAGGATGTGCGCGATGGCGTTCCGCTGATGCTCCCGCAGGGAGATTTCCGGGTTCATCCCGGCGAAAACGATGTGCGATCCGTCAAACTCGCGGGGCCGTGTGCTGTTGAAACGCTCGTTATAGGTCTGCACCAGCGCGTTCCTGCGCTCCGGGTCCTCCCATATCCATTCCCGGAAAGCGTCTTTGATGGCCTGCTGCTTCTGCTGGGCCAGGGTCGTTTCCCTGGGATTGAAGACGCGGCGTTCCTTTCCGTCCGGGTCTTTGACTGTATCGTAAATGCGCACGTCCCGCAGGTTCAGGGTATTTTCCAGGATTTCATAGGCGTTGATCCGGGACGTGCCGAAGGTGGTATTGGCCGCCACGTCCATAGAGGAAATGGCGCTTTTGTTGGTGACGTTCCATTCGGAGGTATAGGCGGAAAAGTTCACGGCGATGGCCCTTCTGTTGTTGGCCCATCGGTAATCGCTCCATATATACCGAACCGGCGTGTTGAAGGTTTCGTACATGAATTGTTGGATGTATTTCTTGTCCACCCAGGTCGCGCCCAGGCGCACGTCGATTTCCGAAGCGTCCAAATCCTGGGGCTGGGCTTTTTCCAGCGCCTGCACGTTGACGTCAAAGATCGGGGATATTTCCGCCGCAGCTCTGGCATCCCTGAGCTTCTGCCGCACGTTGCCGGACAGGTATTCGTCCGCCGTCACATACCGGGGCTTTCCCTGATCGTCGGCAGGCTCCGGCAACCGGAAGATCACGCCGGTCAATTCCTCTACGATCTCCTCCTCCGTTTTCCCGCTTAACCGCGCCATGAACGGCAGATCGACCTGGGCCCGCTCTCCGATGGAAACGGCCAGGGCTTCCACGGCGGTATCCACATGATCCACCTGCTTCTGCTGCCGGATGGTGCGCTTGGAGAACATATCCGCTTTGCGCTCAAAATTGCCCTCCTCGTCGATCACTTCCAGGGAACAGAGCAGATAATAGGAAGAATCCGCCGAAAAGGCCAGGGCGTTGCCGCGGGAATTGATGAGGCCGAATTTCTGCGTGAAGCCGTCATACAGGCGGTTCAATTCCGCCTGCTTTTCCGCGATTGCCGCGTCCATGTAATTGTGCAGCTGGGCGTCCATCAGGTCATGGACGCAATCCCGCAGGGCTACCATGCCCTTCACCCGTTCCAGGGCGGTAGCGTTCAGATCGGGACGCACCATGACGGAGTTCTGCCGGAAATACACCTGCCCGTCTTTCACGGTATAGGTGTAGTTTTTTACGTTGGGGTCAGCGGGGATGCTTTCGGTGATCGTCTCGTCCTCGCCCAATTCGGATAGCTCCGCTTCCTGATAGGAGCCGTCGATATGCCGGATGGCCTCGGCAAGCTGCTGGGTAAGGTCAGCCCCTTCGATGGGTTCACAGGCTGTTTCGCCGTGATACCCGTACATACTGTCGTCCCAGGCCATTTTCCCCAGCACCATTTCAGGATGCTCCGCAAAATAGCTGTTCAGAGGTACGCCATCCTCCGTTTCGCCCAGGTGGACCCAATCCGGCTCGATGTCGATGGGGCGATCCCGCTTTTGCAGGAAAATGATGTCGCTGGTGACTTCCGTACCGGCGTTGGCTTTGAAGGCGTTGTTCGGCAGACGGATGGCCCCCAGCAGTTCCGCCCGCTGGGCCAG
>CAJOJQ010000085.1 GCA_905234985.1 uncultured Christensenellaceae bacterium | reverse complement strand
GTTTGATGCCCTTTTCCCTGTCAACAGTGCTTTTTTCAGGTTATTGTTTCAGGTGTTACCTCGCTTTCTTCTGCGTTTTGTTATGGGAAAGTTGAGTATCTTTGAAGATGGAAATTTCAGCGGACTTGTGGTAAGATAGGTGCGGTCACACCAAAGCAAGTAAGGGGAATGAACGTGAAACACGGCAAGCGGTTGACTTTTTTAGCGGTGATGCTTTTGCTGCTCTGCGCGCTCTGCGCGGCCCTGGGGGAAACGGCCCGGGTGATCACGCCGGGCGGCGCGCTGAATATCCGGAAAAAGGCGGACGAAAAATCCACCCCCTTAGAATCCGTACCCAATAAGACCCTGGTGGAGGTAGAGGAAGTCGGGGAAGTATGGAGCCGGATCGTATACAAGAAAAAGACGGGCTATGTGAAAACCCAGTTTTTGAAGCTGCCCTCTAAGCTGCCGGGACAAACGGTGTATTTAGACGGCGGCTCGGCTCTGCTGCGCGCTGAACCGGAGGAAGGCGCGGCCATCTTAGGGCCTATATCCTGCGCAAGCCCGGTGGAAGTGCTTTCCGTGGAGGGGGACTGGGCCAAGGCCCTGGTGGACGGCAGGGAGGGCTGGGTGGAAACAAGCCACTTCACCTTCCAGTACCAGGAACCCGTCGGCACCCAGGACTGGATGAAGGAAGCGGGTACGGCGGTCGCCTCCTGCGAGCTGACGACCGCCCCCGGCAAGGAGGGGAAAACCGTCGCCGTCCTGGCCGCCGGAACCGCCGTAACCGTGACGATGATCGAAAACGACCGGTGCTTAGTGCTGGCGGAGGAAGGCTGCGGCTGGGCGGACATATCCAAAATCGCCCTGACCGGCCCCACCGACGGGGAGACCGTGATTCCCACGGGAGCCGCCGCCGCGGCGGAAAAGGCCCTGAAAAAACAGTTCAAGGCTTTCGGGAAAACGAACCTGTACAGCGCCGTGCAGGCGGAGGGAAACGCCTGGCGCTTCGGTTATTTTGCCGGGAACGATCAGTACGCCTACGGGGCGCTGGTGGACGCGGAAGGGGCCAAGGTGCTGCTGACGCGGGATTATACCGGCTTCGCCGTGCCGCCCAAGGCCTGCGCCGCTCTGCCCGAGGGCGAAATGACCGTGACCCTCAGCGCCGAAACCTTGGCGGTGGGGGAGGTGCTGGACGTCACCGTGACCGCCTGGGAAAACTGCCAGACCCGGTACGCCCTGACGGGCAACGGGAAAAAGCTGGCTGAAAGCGAAAAGGGAGATCATTTCACCGCCGCGTACCGGCCCCGGGAGGCGGGGGAATACGTGTTGACCGTCACCGTGACCGACAAAAACGGCCTGACCCGCACGCAGGAAGCCGGCTTTACCGTGGACGGAAGCCTGCCGACGCAGGCCGGGCTTGCCGATATTTACAGCCAGAAGGACGGCTGGTGGAAGGATAAGAAATACCGCCACAGCAATTTGGGCAAGTCTGGCTGCGCCATTTTCACCCTGTCCCACGCCCTGCAGCGCATGGGGCACACGGAGGACGCGGCCCTGCCGGAAAATTTGGCGGTCAAGTACGCCTATTGCCTGATCCCCGAGGAGGGCACCAGCAACGAATTGCTCATCAACACCGCCGCCAGGGATTTTGGCTTTAAGACCAGGGGCAAGCTGTATGACGATAAAGCCCAGATCCTGCAATTGCTGGATGAAGGGTCCTATTTCAGCTTTTCCATCGCCCGGGGCCACATCGCCCTGGCGTGCGGCAGGAACGAGGACGGCGCCATGATCCGGGTGGTGGATTCCGCCCCCAGCGCCACTTTTGAACGCATCAACGGCGCCGCGCCTTCCTATCAGACCCGAAGCGGGGCCTACCGGGCCGCCCTGTCCCCGGACGACCTGCCCGGCGCGCGCTGGTATTTTGAAACCGACGAATACGGCGGCCTGGAATACTGGCTGCCCATGGAGTATGTGGCGAAGCGCGGGGTGAGGCTGATACAGCCGACCGATGCAGAGTGAAGAGTTGAGAGCGGAGAGTTGAGATTTATATAGCGGATATGTTTAGGAGCCTGGTGGAAAGACTATCTATGATCTCAACTCTCAACTCTTATCTCTCAACTCTGCTCGAAGGGAGATCAATGGAATGATTCGAGTCCTTATGGTTTGCCTTGGCAATATCTGCCGCAGCCCCATGGCGGAATTCATTTTCCGGGATATGGCGGAAAAGCGGGGCTTGGGAAAGGAATTCTTTGTCGCCTCGGCGGGCACCAGCGATGAGGAATACGGCAACCCCGTTTATCCGCCCGCTGGGCGGAAGCTCCGCGCCTTGGGCATCGACTGCCGGGGCAAGTACGCCCGGCAAATGACGAAAGCGGATTATGACCAATATGATTTGCTGCTGGGTATGGAAAGCCGCAATTTAGCCAGCATGCGCCGCATCTGCGGCGGCGACCCCAAAGGCAAGATTCACCTGCTGCTGGAGCATAGCCCCCGACCCCGGGACATTGCCGACCCCTGGTATACCGGGGACTTCGACACCGCCTGCGATGATATTGTGGAAGGGTGCGGACAGTGGCTGGACAGGCTGGCGGGGACGGGAAATAAGTGAGAGAAGTAAAGTGCTCCCTTTGTCAAGGACAATTTTGATTTGGAAAGGGGAAGTACAGGACAAGAATGTGGTATACTCTCCCAGCTGGGACGGAGGATAGG
>CAJOJQ010000084.1 GCA_905234985.1 uncultured Christensenellaceae bacterium | reverse complement strand
CGCCGATATGCAGCAGGCAATTCTGGATCATTCGGTGTGCGAAAAGCAGGTGCTGTTCGGCTTTCAGGCCACTGCGGGCAAACGGGATCATGAAAAAGGTATGCTGATCTGCGAACGGGCCGGCGTCGGCGCCATGGATATCGGCGGGCTGCACAGCCTGCCGGGCAGCGGTACAAAGGCGAAGCTGGAAACAATGTTCAACGGCAGCGGCTACAGGCTCAACTGGCAGCCGGATATGGAAGCCTATCTCATCTGCCATCTGGCGGCGGTGCTTCCCATCTGCTATCTGGCCTATGCCTGCAACGGGGATCTGACAGGCTCCACTGGGAAACAGCGAAGGCTCATGCGCATGGCCTCCCGGGAGGCGTACACGATGCTGAAGGCGCAGGGCATCCCAATTCTGCCGGAGGGCGACGATCAATACTACGCCCCCGGAATCAAAGGCACAGTCATGCAGTTTCTCTACTTTGGCATGGCCAAGTGGAAAACCGCAGGGGATCTCATCGCCTGTGAGCATTGCCGGAACGCCTTTGAGGAGATGGAGATGCTGGATGAGGAGTTCGAGAAGGTACTTGCCCGCAGGCCGGAATTCCCCATGCCAAACTGGCGGGAGCTAAAAGCACAGATGCCGGGCTGGGACGCGATCCGGAAACAGTACGCCAGGGGAAGCATGAAATGATAGTGTTCGTCTGGCTGTGGGCAAAGGCGTTCTGCGCCCACAGGCAACGGAAATGGATCCAGCTGCTCAGGAAAGGACGGATGTCATGAATCCATTAAACAGGCAATGGTTCTACCGGGGGTTTCGCAGGCGCCTTGTCATGGCACTTGGAAGAGCGCAGGCAAATACCATCTGGGATGACGCAGGTAAGGAATATCAGTCGATGCTGTCAGGCAACGCGGCCTTGAAAAAGCACAAAGGCACGATGGTTCTGCCCGCAGTCGCGCTGTACCGCGCGTTGACCGCCTCCGGGGCGGATGCGGTGGATCTGCTCAATGCCTACGGCGACGCCATGGGCAGACGTTTTGCCGGGATTGTACACTGCATCACCAGCGTTCCGGGCGTTTCCGGGCTGATCTGGCGGCATGTGGACAGCATTATGGATCGCATGAGCGGAGAAAACCTCGGCTATCAGCGCCGGATCGTATCCGAACCGCCTGAGATGTTCGGGGTGGATATTCTCTCCTGCCCGTATCATGAGCTGGCCAGGAAATTGGGCAATGAGAAAGCCGTGCTGTGCATCTGCCGTATGGACAAAGCCTATATGCAGGGCTTTCACCGCATTCGCTACGAGCGCACCACGGCGGTATCGGAGGGCGCGGAATGCTGCGACTATCGTCTGCGGTTCGATCCGGAAAAGAAATAGAGGTGGCACAGTGAAAGAAAAGGACCTGCCCATCGACCGCACCCGGCACGCGGTCTACACAAGGAAGGCGAAGAAATGCGTTCTGCGGCTCCTGCATCGCTGGTATGACGATCCGGCCTGCAAAGAGCTCTGGGAGAAGATCCAGCTGCAGTACTGCGAGTTTCTCCGGGACGAGCCGCCCATGGCCGGCGCAAAGATCAAGGTCAGCATCTATGACCCGGTCCTGATCTTCGCCTGGTACAAAGTCGTTCCGGACAAGCCAAAGCTGGAAGAAGTGCAGCAGGACATTTTTGACTGCTTTATGGGAGCATTCGATGCATTGGGCAAAGTCTTCAACCTCAACCGCAGGCTGGACAACCGCCTGGCCAGCCGGATCTTTCAGAAGGCCAACGACATCCGGGTCAAGGAGATCAGGCGCTTCCCCGGCTCCTTCCGGATGGGTTCCTGCTCCTATGACAGGGAAAACGGCGTGATCCGCTACAGCTTTACCCAATGTCCCAACGCGGAATTCGCCAAACGCCATCACATGGAGGACGTACTGCCCGTCATGTGCAACTGCGACCATCTGGCCATGCAGAAGCTCCACGCCTGCCTGATCCGGGAAGGGACGTGCGTCGAATCGCCCTGCTGCGATTACTGCATCGTGGGAGACCGTCATCCCATCGCCCAGGAGTACAGGCTGGTGAAGAAGGAAAACGGCCTGCTGGTCAGCGTGGAAAAATAAGAATTGGAGGGACAGCATGCTGTTGACAGTATTCTTGGCCATCGTGTTCTGCGCGGCAATCACGCTCTTGCTGATATCTGCCGTGGCTTTCGTTCAATATGATGGCACAAACAAGTGGTTTTTCTCATCAGCCCCGAAGGAAGCCCTGGAGCTCCTGAAGCCCCGTAATAAGGAATTATTCTGCGGCGCAAAGGCAATGGGATGGGCGCTGATGATCATCAGTATCCTGATGATATTGGGCGTGGGTGTGATTGCCATCTGGGACGGTTTTCGGAGAAGCTTTTCTTTTATACAGTTCTTCCTGCACTATGCTTTGATCTTTACGATCTACAAAGCCTACGACATGACCTTCTTTGATTGGTTTCTGCTGTGCCGTTTCCATTTCTTCCAGTATTATTATCCCGAGGTGGCGCCCGTATACAATGGCCGGAAATACGGGTACAACCTGAAAAGCCAGCTGCTGAAGCTTCTGGTCATTTTCCCGGCGGCTTCGGCCCTCGCGGCGTGGATCTGTACGCTGTTCAGATAAGGAGGCGCTGAATATGAAACTGAGTCTCAAGGAATACGGCTGGCGCAAATGGATCAACGAGCACATGGAAATCAGCGGCTTTAAGGCCTGGGGTATGGATTTCGCCGGGAAGGATATCCTGGAGGTCGGCTGCGGGTCCGGCTATTCCGCGTCCCTGATCGTCAAAGACCATCCGAAAAGCTATACCGGCATGGATATCATGCCGGAACAGCTGGAAAAGGCGGAAGCGCTTGGGCTGCCGGACGCAAGGTTTGTCCAGGGGGACGCGGCCGATCTGAGTCGGTTTGCGGACGGGAGCTTCGACATGATCGTAGACTTTATGATCCTCCACCACGTGGAGGGCTGGAGGCGATTCCTGGATGAAGCCTTCCGTGTTCTCAGACCCGGCGGCGAGATGTACATCAACGACCTGACGCGGAAAGGGGTCCATCTGACGGACGCCCTCTTCCATTGGGAGCACGCGGAGGAGCCGCTGTTCACGATGAAGGAGTTTGAACAGCAGGCCCTGAAGAGCGGCTTCACGGCTGTCAAACGGTACAATTACGCGGGTCTGGACTTCTGCTTCAAATTTGAAAAAGCAAAGGGGTAAAGATCATCATGTCCAGAAAAGATCAGATCAGGCACCGGCGGACAGGCCAGCTTTTATGACGGCATGATGACCTATTCCACATGGCTGGGGAAGGCCATCTGCCGTATAGTATGGAACATGGACGGAGAAAAGAACGCAGCCTACCTGGAGAAGGCACTCTCCGGCATTCCGGAGGACTTTTCAGGCAAGCTGCTGGAGGTGCCGGTAGGCACAGGCGTGTTGACCATGCCGGTCTATCAGACGCTGTCCAGGGCGGCTATCACCTGCCTGGATTATTCCCCGGACATGATGGCCGCAGCGCAGGAGAAAGCAAAGCGGCTTGGCATTGCCAACGTGACTTTCACCCAGGGCGACGTGGGGGCGCTCCCCTTTGCGGACGAATCCTTTGACATCGTCCTGTCCCTGAACGGCTTTCACGCCTTCCCGGACAAGGAGGCGGCGTACAGGGAGACCTTCCGGGTGCTGAAAAAGGGCGGTACCTTCTGCGGATGCTTCTACATCCGGGACGAGTGCAGAAGAACAGACTGGTTCATCCGGCATCTCTATCAGCCGAAAGGTTTTTTCACCGCGCCTTATGAAACGCAAAGTAGCCTGCGGGAGAGGCTGTCCCAAATGTACGAAAATGCTGAGGTAACAGCGGTCGAGGGGATCGGCTGCTTTTGCTGCAGAAAGTGAGATACAGACATGTTCTGGACCATTGTCATGGAAATCCTGATCCTGTGGGTATGCTACGCGGCCTACATGGCGGTGCTGGTGCACAGACGCGGCCCCATCGGCGGCATCTTCTTCTATCCGCAGGTGATGATTGACCGGGTCAAAGCCCTAGGCCTGATCACCGAAGCGGAATTTCGGAGCAGAAAGCGCTTCGCCTTCACCCTGC
>CAJOJQ010000083.1 GCA_905234985.1 uncultured Christensenellaceae bacterium | reverse complement strand
GGACTATGATTTCGACTATCAGCCCCTGGTGGGCATCCGGGTGAACGAGCCGGTGGCGATCTATTCCACCTCCGCGGACGGGAAATACTTCCAGGTATCCACCTCCTGCTGCACGGGCTGGGTGCGGGCGGAGGATATCGCCATCTGCAAGGACAAGGAAGAATGGCTCTCCGCCTGGGATATCCCAGCGGAAAAGCGGCTGGTGCTCTGGGGCGACAAAATGTATACCGATTACTCCAAAACCGCCGCGGAGACCGCTTGCCGCCTGATCACCATGGGTACCGTGCTGGAGCGGATGGACGAAATGGACCCCGACGCGCTGGTCATCAACCGCCTGTCCCTGCACAACTACGCCGTGTACCTGCCCGTGCGGAACGAGGACGGCAGCTACGGCAAAACCCCCGCCCTCATCAACGCCCGGGAACGGGTGAGCGAGGATTATCTGCCCCTCACCGCCCGGAATCTGGCCATGGTGGCGCTGACCTCCCTGGGGGACGCTTACGGCTGGGGCGCGGGGCTGAACAACGAGGATTGCACCAGCCTGAACCATTCCATCTTCTGCTGCTTCGGCCTGGACCTGCCGCGCAACGGCACCTGGCAGTGGCTGCTCGATTTCCCCAAGGCGGAGATCGCGTATTACACCTTGGAGGAAAAGGAAGCGCTGCTGGACGCGCTGCCCATGGGCGCGCTGCTGAATTTCCCGGGCCATCAGATGATGTATCTGGGCAAGCACGCGGGCAGCTATTACGTGGTGAGCACCGTCAGCAGCCTGATGAGCCCCTGGAGCGGCAAGCGCCAGCGCACCCGCGACGTACAGATCAACACCCTGGATATCAAGCGGGCCAACGGCAAAACCTGGATGCAGTCGCTCAATAAGGTCTACGTGCCCTGGCTGTACCTGAACGAAGGCGAAGAATCCGTGCTGTCAACCTTGCCCGCGTATCATGAAGCCACGGCGTACTGCCTGGAAAAGGGCCTGATGGACGCCTATCCCACCGGCTATTTCCTCCCGCTGCGCGGGGCGACCGTTTCCGAAGCCGTACAGATGCTGTGGCGGATCGCCGGAAAGCCGGAGGCGGATATGGCCCAGGAAGGCTTTGAGGACGTGGCCGCCGGTTCGGAGCATGAAAAAGCCGCGCTGTGGGCCAAGCAAACGGGGGTGTATGCGGGCGTGGACGGAAAATTTCAGGCCAACGCGAGCCTGACCTGGGATACAGTTAAAACCATGGCCGAAAGCCTGCTGCATGAAGACGTGATCGGCAATCAGCCGAATGCGGGCGCGGCCATGACCCGGGCCGACCTGGCCGGCATTGCGCAGCCCGTCAGCGCTGCGTGGGCGGCGCGGCATCCGGTGATGCCTTCCGATCCCTTCGGCACGGCCAGCGCCAATTCGCCGTATTACGCCAAGCCCTGCAACGAGCGCCTGGCCTCCCTGCCGGAAGCGCTGATGAAGCTGGCGGAGGGCGGCTATTCCTGGGAATATGAATACGTGGCGGATAAGCCCGCCTACGCGCTGACCCTGATGGATTACGCCAATATCTATTCCTTCATTCACACCCATGACCTGGATGCGGACACGCTTCGCGAAATCCTTTCGGACGCTTCCCTCATGGTGCACCGCAAGGCGTTCACGAATGAAGAAATCGACCTGCTGCTGGGTGACGATCAGGCGGCGGCCATGGCGCATTTCGCGTCCCCCGGCACCATCGTGATGGGGGACAAGGGCTACAGCGAAAAATGGATGTACGACCACACCATCGAGCAGTGGGCGGCGGAAGGCATCACGCCCGAAATGGTCATCGCCGTGCAGGAGAATTACTACAATCCCCTCTTTACCCAGAAAGCGGCCAAGGCATTCAGCCAGAAGCTGTACTATTTCACCGGCGTCCTGACCTCGGTCAGATTGGGGCAGTGGAACGCCGGAGAGGTGAAGCCGGACGGCTCGGTGGAAGAAAAATCTGACGAAAACGGCGTTATGCTGGACGTGATCGAGTTCTGCCAGTATCCCGATTATCCTACCGGCTGCGAAAGCGTATCCCTGTACATGCTGCTAAATTTCTACGGCGTGGACGTGACGGTGGATCAGATTTACGATCTGCTGCCCATGGGCGCGCAGCCCTACGACGATGAAAACGGCGTGCGCCACGGGGCCAATCCGGAGCGCGAGTTCGTGGGCGATCCCCGGAGCGAATATTCCTACGGCGTGTTCAACGAGCCCATCGCGAAAGTAGCGGAACAGTTCATGCCTGGCGTCAAAACGGAAAAAGCCGCGACCGTGGACGACATCAAGGCCATTCTGGACACCGGCAACCCGGTGCTGGCCTGGTATGTATCCGCCCCCATGCGGGACATCATGTACCGCTGGGCCTGGCTGGATGAAAATGGGGAATTGGTTCACTGGCCGGGCGGGGAGCACGCCGTGGTGGTCTGCGGCTATGACGATGCCTCCCTCACCTACCGGGACCCCAACGCCGGCACCACGGTCATCATTGATTACGACACGTTCGCCAAGAGCTTTTCCGAGCTTGGCGGCAGGATCGTATATTACGCTGCACAGCAATAATAACAGCACCGTATTCCAGGAAAACAGCGAAGTGAAAGGAAAGCGTTTCAAATGAAAAACACAATTCTGCGCACCGTCATCATTTATCTGATTTTGTGCATGGCAGTCCCCGCCGCCTTGGCCGAGGGCGGGAATGTGATCTCTTTGCACCAGGAAGCGGAAGCGCAGCTGGAAAAGGAACTGGGCGCGTTTGAAATCACCGCCATGCAGCGGGAACTGGCAAAGACCAACGAAGCGGGCTATTCCGTGCTGGACGCGGGGCGGGGC
>CAJOJQ010000082.1 GCA_905234985.1 uncultured Christensenellaceae bacterium | reverse complement strand
GAACCGGCTCCGATAAATTATCAGGAGGTGCTTCCATGCCAACGATCAATCAGTTGATCCGCAAGGGAAGAGAAAAGGTTGTCAACAAGTCAACCGCGCCCATCCTGCAGGGTTGCCCGCAAAAGCGCGGCGTCTGCCTGAGCGTGAAAACCACCACGCCCAAGAAGCCCAATTCGGCTCTGCGCAAGATCGCGAGAATCAGGTACCTGCTACATTCCCGGAATCGGTCATAACCTGCAGGAGCACTCCGTCGTGCTGATCCGCGGCGGCCGTGTGCGCGATCTGCCCGGCGTCCGTTACCACATCATTCGCGGCGCGCTGGACACGGCCGGCGTTGCCAAGCGCATGCAGGGCCGTTCGCTCTACGGCGCTAAGCGTCCCAAGAAGTAAGAACCGCTCCCCTGACCGTGGGCCGCTGCCCCGGCGCAATCTAAGGGACGGAACCGCGAAATGGCTGGAACATCCATTCGCAGGCCGTCCGCAGAGCGCGCCCCGCACCGACGAATGGAACGGCATGATGCTGACATGCTGTGGTCGGCCCGATGGGAAACGGTGAAAATTTGAGGAGGGAACTACATGCCCCGTCGTGGATTTATCCCCAAGCGCGAAGTGCTCCCCGATCCCGTGTATGGGACGGTCGTAGTCACCAAGCTCATCAACCAGATCATGCTCGACGGCAAGCGCGGCGTGGCCCAGCAGGTCTGCTACCAGGCTTTCGAGACGATCAAGGATAAGACCGGCAAAGAGGCCAACGAAGTGTTTCAGCAGGCGCTGAACAACGTGATGCCTCAGCTGGAAGTTAAGGCCCGCCGCGTGGGCGGCGCCACCTATCAGGTGCCTGTGGAAATCCGGCCCGAACGCCGCCAGACCCTGGCCCTGCGCTGGATCGTTGATTTCTCCCGCAAGCGCGGCGAAAAGACCATGGCCGAACGCCTGGCCAACGAGCTGATGGAAGCTGCCAACAACGGCGGCAACGCTGTCAAGCGCAAGGAAGAAATGCACCGTATGGCCGAAGCCAACAAGGCCTTCGCCCATTACCGCTGGTAAGCCGCGCCGGGCCATCGCCCGTAAACGGCAGGCGGATAATCACTCGTATCAGAAAGAGGAGAACGCGAAAACATGCCCAGAAGTCACCCCTTGGATAAAGTCCGCAACATCGGCATCATGGCGCACATTGACGCCGGTAAAACCACCACAAGCGAACGCATCCTGTTCTATACCGGCAGGACCCACCGCTTGGGCGAGGTGCACGAAGGCGCGGCAACCATGGACTGGATGGAAGAGGAGCAGGAGCGCGGGATCACCATTACCTCCGCCGCTACCACCTGTCAATGGAAGGGCTACCGCATCAATCTGATTGATACGCCCGGCCACGTGGACTTCACGGTAGAAGTGGAGCGTTCCCTTCGCGTATTGGACGGCGCTGTGGCCGTCTTCTGCGCCAAAGGCGGCGTAGAACCCCAGAGCGAAACCGTATGGCGTCAGGCCAGCAAGTACCACGTGCCCCGCATCGCCTACATCAACAAAATGGACATTACCGGCGCGGATTTCCACCGTGTGGTGGATATGATGCGCACCCGGCTCGGCGCCAAGGCCGTACCGATCCAGCTGCCCATCGGCAAGGAAGCATCCTTCAAGGGCATCATTGATCTGGTTCGCATGAAGGCCGAAGTCTATTACGACGATGAAGGCAAGGACATCCGCGAGGAAGAGATTCCCGCCGATCTCCTGGAGGAAGCCAAAGCCCTGCGGGAAGAAATGGTGGAAGCGGCTGCCGAGCAGAACGACGAACTGATGGAAAAATTCTTGGTGGGCGAAGAGCTGACCGAGGAAGAGATCATGTCCGCCCTGCGCATCGGCACCCTGTCCTGCGCCCTCACCCCTGTTCTGTGCGGCACTTCTTACCGCAACAAGGGCGTGCAGCCCCTGCTGGACGCCGTACTGGCGTATCTGCCCTCCCCCCTGGACGTGCCCCCCGTACACGGCGTGACCAAGGACGGCGAAAAGGAAGAAATTCGTCACGCGAGCGACGAAGAACCCTTCTCCGCTCTGGCCTTCAAGATCGCCGCCGACCCCTTTGTGGGCAAGCTGGCCTTCTTCCGCGTGTACTCCGGCACCATCAGCAGCGGCAGCTACGTATATAATTCTACCAAAAAGAAGCGGGAACGCTTCAGCCGCATCGTGATGATGCACGCCAACCACCGCGAGGACGTGGAAACGGTGTATTCCGGCGAAATCGCCGCCGCCGTGGGCCTGAAGGACACCACCACAGGCGATACCCTGTGTACGGAAGGCCGGCCCATCGTGCTGGAATCCATGGAATTCCCCGATCCCGTCATTCAGGTGGCCATCGAACCCAAGACCAAAGCCGGTCAGGACAAGATGGCGCTGGCGCTGCAGCGCTTGGCGGAAGAAGATCCCACCTTCAAAACCTACACCGATCAGGAAACGGGCCAGACCATCATCGCCGGTATGGGCGAACTGCACCTGGAAATCATCGTGGACCGCATGCTCCGCGAATTCAAGGTGGAAGCCGTCGTAGGCAAGCCCCAGGTGGCTTACAGGGAAACCATCACCAAGCCGGTCACGGCCGAGGGCCGGTTCGTCCGTCAGACGGGCGGCCACGGTCAGTACGGCCACTGCGTGATCGAGCTGACGCCCCAGGAACCCGGCGCCGGATACGCCTTTGAAAACAGGATCGTGGGCGGCGTGATCCCCAAGGAATTCATCGCGCCCATCGACGCGGGCATCCGGGAAGCGGCAGGCTCCGGCCTGTTAGGCGGCTTCGAGGTGGTCGATTTCAAGGCGGCTGTCATCGACGGCAGTTACCACGAGGTGGACTCCTCCGAAATGGCCTTCAAGATCGCCGGTTCCATGGCCTTCAAGGAAGCGCTGGCGAAGGCGGATGAACGTCTGCTGGAACCCATGATGAAGGTAGAAGCCATCGTGCCCGATCAATATTTGGGCGACGTGGTGGGCGATATCAACTCCCGCCGCGGACGCATCGACAACATCGAATCCCGTTTGGGTGAACAGAGCGTACACTGCTTCGTTCCCCTGAGTGAAATGTTCGGCTATGCCACCGACCTGCGTTCCCGTACCCAGGGCCGCGGCATGTACACCATGCAGTTCGACCACTACGAGGAAGTGCCCAAGAGCGTGGCGGAAAAGGTCGTAGGCAAGCGTTAAACAGGGTTTCCTGTTTCACAATCACTGAACTGAATTGGAGGGAAAATTCCCATGGCAAAGGAAAAATTTGAGCGCAATAAGCCGCACGTAAACATCGGCACCATCGGCCACGTTGACCACGGCAAGACGACCCTGACCGCCGCCATCACCATGGTGCTGGCCGCCGGCGGCCATGCCCAGGCCATGAAGTACGACGAAATCGACAAGGCCCCCGAAGAAAAGGCCCGC
>CAJOJQ010000081.1 GCA_905234985.1 uncultured Christensenellaceae bacterium | reverse complement strand
TCGGCGGCTCTTCATGGCGTCTCTTCTTTTGATGCCATTGTTGCTGCCTTCCGGGGTGGTGCTGTTGGAGTATTATTCGGGCTGGACTGAATAGTTACGGTTTTCCTAATCATTATACCGCGAAACGCCGGAAAAGGGAGCGAAAAAAACGATGAAATTATGGCAAAAATCAGGCCCTTTGTTTTTACGGTGATTGACAAGGCCTGAATCCCCATTGTACAATAGGAACAGCAAAAAGGCAGACGGGAGGGATTCTATTATGAAACCCATCATATTAGGCTATTCCGGCAGCAAAGGCCTGGATCAGATGACCAAAGAAGACGCCCTGCGGCTGACCCATATCAACTTGGCTTTCGGTTTGATCCAGGACGGTTTGCTGACCATGAAAAATCTGCCCAATTTAGTGGAACAGCTTGTCCGGGTGCGGGCCATGAACCCGAAACTCAAAATCGTCCTGTCCATCGGCGGCTGGACGGCGGGCGGCTTTTCCCTCATGAGTCGCACCGCGGAGGGACGCGCCGCTTTTGCTCAATCCGTGAAAAATGTGCTGGACGATTACGCCCTGGACGGCGTGGATATCGACTGGGAATATCCGTGCAGCGACGAGGCGGGCATCGACTGCGACCCCTCCGATAAACAAAACTTCACCTATTTGATGGAAAGCATGCGGGAAGCCGCCGGGCCGGAGCGCATCGTTTCCATCGCGGCGGGGGGCGGCGATTACTTCGTGCGCGATACGGAAATGGACAAGGTGGCCCAAATCTGCGATTATGTGCAGCTCATGACCTACGACCTGAACTGGGGCGCGCACACCACCCGGCACCACACCAGTCTGTACGCCATGGCGGGTTCCTATCCCCAGGGCAACGCCGATTACTGTACCCGCCTTTTCCACGCCGCCGGGGTGCCCTTGGAAAAGATCGTGTTAGGCGCGGCCTTCTATTCCCGGAAATGGACGGGGGTTAAACCGGAAAACCACGGCCTGCTCCAGGACGCGGAAAGCATGGGCGGCTACGGCCCTTCCTACGGCGAGCTGTTAAAGGATTACATCGGGAAAAACGGCTTCGTCCGGTATTGGGACGACACCGCCAAAGCGCCCTATCTCTTTGACGGCAGCACATTCATCACCTACGACGACGCGGAATCCATCGCGCAGAAGTGCGCCTACATCAAAGAAAAAGGCCTGCTTGGCCTCATGTACTGGGAGCATAGCTGCGACCCCTCCGGCGCGCTGCTGAAAGCCATAGCGGATAACCTGTAAAGATTGACAACACCCGGTTGGGCCAATCCCAACCGGGTGAATTATATATCACAGTGAGGAAAACGCGGCGGCGGTTTATGTTTCCCGCAGACTATTTTTGAAATACGATCCAGTTATGGGACCAGGGAACCGGGAGGCCAAAGAGCGTTACGACCTTTTCCGCCGCGCTCCTGTACCATGAATAGTTCCAGCCCGCGCCCATGTCCATATACAGAGCGTTGGTGACCCCAAGGCGAAGCAGTTCCTCTAAAAATTCGTCGAAATGCAGCATGTTGACGGAATCAATGATGCACAGATTTCCGTTCAGTTCCGCCAGCGTCCTGTAGCAGCGGGCTCTGGGCCGGTTGATGGTCATCACGATTTTCCCATCCCGGATCAGGCCGAACTGCATGAACCCGCTTCCGCCTTTGTCTGCGGCTTCCCGGATGGCCTCGGAGGGATTGTCAAATACAAATGAAAATTGGCCCTCGGCGAAAGTAAACGCCGCGAAGCTGTCCTTGTTGTAGGGGCTTTCATAGAACGTGCCGGATACCGCGTGGTCGCCGTCTATATTTTCATGGGTAAACCCTAAGCTGATGTCGTGCTGAAAGGCCGCTCCGCTGCACCAGGTAATGGCGCTGTCAGCTTTGGACGGACGGTTTTCGCACACAAGACCAACCTGGTCATATTCCGGAAAAATAACGTAAACCGTGCCGGTACTGTAAATCACGGTATGATCCTGCGGAAGAATCTGGTCTGACAGCATGGACGCGGCGGGGATGCTGTCCGGGATTTGGACGTGGTATTGGGAAATCAGGCCCATGAAAATGAAAGCAAAAGCTGGGATCACGAAAAGGGAGGACAAGTACAAAAGGCGGTACAGGAGCTTCATGGGCCAGGATTTCAGCTTTTCAGGACCCCACAGGTAAAGGAGCAGCGCCGCGATTTGCAGAACCACCAGGGTCAGGAACGCCGCGTGCAGGATGTTCAGCCACATCTGGGCGACAAAATAGATCGTATACGCAAACAGGGCCAAAAGGGTCGTTGCCATGAGCCAGATTCCGGAGAGACGTTCCTTGACGCTCATCTGTCTTTCCTCCTTTCGCGTTTGGCTTTCAAAAGCTCCTGACGCAGCACGTTGAACGAATCGAATTGGGATTCCACGCTGACCAGCAGCAGCAAAAGCGCGATGTCCGTCAGGTATTGCAAAGCGTTTTTCCACAACACGGCGGCGGGAAACCCAAGCTGACTGTTGGCGGCAAAGAGAAGGAGATACACGGCGAATTTCACGATGATCGCCATGCGGTTGAGAATCACATTCTTTGGATTGCCGTGGGACGAATAATTGATAAAAAAGTGATTGACGGTGATGATGACGGTCATGAGGAAAGCCATACCGGCGGCGGCTAAATATAGGCTTCCCTGCACGCCAGCCACGAGATAGGCGTCAAAGTCCTGTTCTCCCCAAAGCTTGGCAAGAACCAGGTAAGCCTCCTGGTACATCAGGCAGAACAGCACCCCGCCCATGAGGCCCTTTACCACATCCCATTTGAAAAACCTGAACGCCAGGTACATGGCGGCCGCCGTCGCGAGTTTCGTCAGCAATTCAAATAGCTCAAAGGTTTCCCCTTCCCTGACACAGAAATACAGGGAAACGAGACTTGTGACAAGGACAAAGATACAGTTTACTGCCATGAAGCGCTCATTCAGGAAAAACGATTCGCTTTTTTTCGCCGCGCCGCCGTTGCCTGTCATATTGATCACCAAACTTTCATATTGAAAAGAATTATGCTTCACAATTCGCAAGGATATTTTATCATTTTGTTTCTGCTACCGTCAATGATTTTGATGAATCACTTTGCAAATTTTTAATGCAGTCCGCTGTGAAAACATAAGGCAACCTCCAATAACCTCCGATATTAGGTTGCGTCGGCCAATTTTCCGTGCGTAAGCGCGGCCAAGGTGCTCAAAGCGGCGAAAAGTTGAGA
>CAJOJQ010000080.1 GCA_905234985.1 uncultured Christensenellaceae bacterium | reverse complement strand
GCGGCTTGGGCTGCGTGCTGGGTCAAGTCGTGGCCCAGGGCGGGGATTTCCTTGTAGGTGGTATAATCGCAGCGGGAGCAATCCTCGTAGGCTTCCCAGCCGATGTCCGTGCAAGTGGCGGCTTGGGCTGCGTACTGGGTCAAGTCGTGGCCCAGGGCGGGGATTTCCTTGTAGGTGGTATAGTCGCAACGAGAGCAGTCCTCGTAGGCTTCCCAGCCGATTTCTGTGCAGGTGGGGGCTTTCGCCTCATGATTGATCAGGTCGTGATTGTTCGGGTCAACATCCCCATAGGGCTGACCGCACACCGTACATTTCGCCTTTTCCGTGCAGGTGGCTTTGCCGCCGGTATGCTCACCGTAACCGCCATACTCCGCTCCGCACTTGTCGCACTTGGCCAGCGCGGTGCAGGTAGCCGTGCCGCCGCTGTGCGGCTCCAGGAAGAAATAGGTGTCGCAATGGTAGCAGTACGGCCTATGCCCGTTTTCGCCGCGATCCTCATACCACATCTCATGCTCGGGGATGCTGCCGTAATCATGGTCGCACTTTTCGCAATGGGGCTGACGCCCGCAGGTGGACGCCCACCGGTCGTAATGCGCTTCCATGGTGGTCGCGCCGCAAGTGCATTCGCCCTTGCAGGTATTGTCGTCCACATAGGTCCAGCTGTAGCTGTGGGGTGCCTCGTCTTTCCGCTCGGTGCAGCGGGAGCAGGCGTAGTAATGGGTGGTATCGCCCTGGGTCCAGGCGGTGGCCCAGTCGTGATCCAGGGGGTCTCCGTATTCCTGGCCGCAGATCTCGCAAACCGCCTTTTCTGTGCAGGTGGCGGTGCCACCCTTGTGCGCGGCGTATTCGCCGTATTCCGCCTTGCACTTTTCACAGACGGCTTTGGCGATGCAGGTGGCTGTACCACCGGAGTGGTCCTCCCTGCCGAAGAGCCCATCGCAGTGATAGCAATTTATCTTGTGCTGTTCGTCAGTTTTATACTCATACCAATATTCATGATCTAAGACTTCGCCGTAATACTCTCCGCAGTCCTTGCACTTGCGGGGATAGCCGCACCAATGACTGCCGTTCCAGACGTGCTCCACTGTGGTCTCCGCGCCGCAGCCGCTGCGCCTGCAGGTGCGCTTGTGGTTTTGATCGTCTACCTTCGTCCAATTTCCCCAATCATGCAAACGTATTTCATTTCTCCAAGTACAGCCTTCGTTGGTACAGGCGAAATAATCGTAGGTTTCATCATGGGACATGGTAGTAGCCCAGTTGTGGGGGGCCCATTCGCCGTATCTACTATTGCAGCCCTCGCAAATCGCTTCATCGTAGCAGAGGGCCGTGCCGCCAAAATGATCCTCATACGTGTCATAACAACAACTCCAGCAATAAACATGATGCTGGTTATTATCATACCAGCTGCTTTCTAATTCATACGCGCTGCAATTGGGACATTGACGATAATTATCCGACGCCTTCGCCCCCTGCATGGGCGTCAACACCATCACCAGCGCCACCAGCGCCAGGGCAATAAACAGCTTCTTCATTTTTCCATCCTCCTTGCCCTATATCCCGGGCCGGGAAGGTATAAAGCGGCGTTTTTTCCGCGCATTTCCAGAAAACAATATAGCATAAAAAACAGGCAAAACCGCGAGACTTACAAAATTGTAAGTCTCGATTTTTTTCTACCTATTAAGTGGAATATAGAATGTAGAATGAGAAAATGGGGAGTGAGGGAGAGGGAAGAGCCGCCGCAATTAAAAAAGCTGACCCGTGCGGGCCAGCGTGGCTTCAATTTTCGTCGCTTTGCGACCATTCCCGTTCCAGCTTCATCAAAAAATCATGAGGAGAATAAACGGGCACGGGGAAAGCGCCGTAATCGGACAGATTCCGGGTGACGATACAATCCGAGGGCTGTTTCCGCCATGACCGCATCCTCATAATCGGACAAGGCGGACGCCAGCGCCCGGCGAATATCGCCGTCCGTGGTGTCCAGAATGTCCAGCAGCGTACAAAGCCTGCCCATGATCGTCCTGGCAGCCCCCTGATCGTGGGTGCAGCGATGAGCGAGATAGTAAATATCCGTCATTTCCTTGGCGGTGACATAGCCCATGATCTGCTGATTCGCAGCCGCAAGAAGGATCGATTGGGCATCCTGTGCAAAAGGTTCCCTGTTTTGCACAGCGTCCATGATCACGCAGGTATCAATCAATACCCTCATATCTTGCCAAGCCGCTCCTCTTTCGCTTCCTCCAGGGTCATGGTGGCGGGCACACTGCCAAACAGCGATTTGGCGATCTCCACCCGATCCCGGAAGGGATTGCACAGCTTACTGATCACTTTGCCGTTTTTCGTGATATAAACGTCCTCCGTGGCGGAAAGCAGCAGATACTTGCTCAGGTTTTCTTTCAGTTCCGTCGCTGTGATCGACATGATGATCCCTCCCTTCTGTTTTTATCATAACCAGAATCGTACGATTTGTCAATGGAAAATCGTACGATTTTTAATCATACTGATCCCTGATAACCTGATAAAAAGAATACATAAACAGAAATTTGTCGGGGTAATTAAAGATAGTCACCAAAAGATCCTTCGCTCAGGATGACATGTTAGATGGATTTTTCCTTTGTTTGTCGGCTTTTCTGCTGCATTACACTCAAGAGACAAGGAAAGTAAACCCCAAGCATGTCATCCTGAGCGGAGCGAAGCGGAGTCGAAGGATCTAAAGCAAGCACTATCTTGTATGGTTTTGATTAGGGAATAGTATCAATAGGAGCGTTCATGGCCTTCACAAACAGCTCTTTGTGGCGCAGGAATACATGGGCCAGATTGGGGTCAAAGTGCGTGCCCGCGTCCTTCACGATGATTGCGAACGCCTCCTCCGGGAGCATGGCTTTCTTATAGCAGCGCTCCGAAACCAGGGCGTCGAATACGTCCGCAACGGCCATGATTCTTGCAGAAAGCGGGATATTCTCGCCGGACAGCCCCTTGGGATAGCCGCGCCCATCCCAGCGTTCGTGGTGGCTGGCGGCCACGTCCGCGGCAAACGCCAGATATTCCTCATCCGTGATGCCGCCCAGCACCTCATACACCACGTTGCCGCCCTCGGAGGCGTGGCGCTTCATTTGCGCAAATTCCTCATCCGTCAGGCGGCTGGGCTTTTTGAGGATGTGGTCAGGCACCACGATTTTGCCAATATCATGCAGCGGCGCGACCCGGCGCATGAGGGAAATAAAATGATCGTCGATCTTGTCCGCGTACACGCCGTCCGCCCTGGCGCATTCCGAGAGCAATTTCACATAGCGGCTCGTGCGCGCCACATGCTCGCCCGTTTCCAAATCCCGGTTCTCAATCAGGCTGGCCAGCCCGGAAATGATATGCTCCTGCATCACGGCCTGCTTTTTCTGGTTGGCCACAAGTGCCGCCTGAACGTCCTGCTGCACCAGATCATTATAATAAATGTAGCTCAGGCTGGCGGCGATAGCGATGGCCAGATAGGTGATGTTGATTCTGTATAGGGACATGGGGATGATTCCCGCGACCAGCACCACCAGGATCATGCAGATCGTGCCCCGGTCACGGTGCCGGAAACGTCTGCCGACTTTTACCATGTTGACAAGCAGATAGATCAGGCTGAAAAAATAGAACGCCGCGTACACGAAAAAATACTTTCCCCGGAAATAGCCCGCCTCGTTAAAGTAAAAAATCCAGCCTAAGGGCGCGGCGGCGGCTTCCACGATCAGGTTCAGGGCGAAGTAAGCCACGGTGATTCTTCGCTGCTTTGGCAGCCCCAGCGCGCCGGAAAACAGGATGCCAAGCTGGGGCGCGGCGGAGAATTGCAGCACGGTGATCACCGTTAAAGCAACGGCATACCGGGGATGGTAAACGCCGCAATGCACGGCGTATTCCGCCGCGGCGCAGAGCATGACGGTGAAAAAGGTGGAAATGAACCAAACCTTTTGCATCCGTGAAATGCCATGATACCGCATCACATGAATCGTCATGGCCAGCATGAACAGCTCGGTGAGCATCGTGACGCCTGTATAGAAAGTCATCGTCAAAACGCCTCCCTGTGGTTCAGAAACACCTGGGCAAGCCGTGGGTCAAAATGCGCGCCCGCCTCCTGCCGGATGATCTCAAAGGCATTTTCCTTGGATACGGGCTTTTTATAGCACCGTTCAGAGATGAGGGCGTCGTACACGTCGGCCAGGGCCATGATCCGCGCGGAAAGCGGAATGTTCTCCCCGGCCAGCCCCTGGGGGTAGCCATTGCCGTCCCAGCGCTCATGATGATAAGACGCGATATCGAAGGCCATGGCCACGTCCTCTTCCTCCGTGACCCCGCTGAGCACCTCCCGTACAATCCTGCCGCCCTCGGCGGCGTGGTGTTTGACCTGTTCAAATTCCTCCGGGGTCAGCTTTCCCGGCTTTTTCAGGATGCTGTCGGATACGGTGATTTTTCCAATATCATGCATAGGGGCCATTAAATACAGCGCGGAGATGAAGCGGTCGTTTAGGGCGTCCGCATAGACCCCGTCCTGCCGGGCGAATTCCGCCAGCATTTTCACATACTGACTGGTGCGCGCCACATGGACGCCCGATTCCACGTCCCTGCTTTCGATCAGGTTTGCCATGCCGGAAATGGTGTGCTCCTGCATGCGGGACAGCTTCTCCTGATGGTCGATCAGCTTTTGCCGGATGTCCTCCTGTATGAGATCGTTATAGTAAATATAGCAGAGGGACGCGCACATGCCGATGCCCAGATAATCGGTGTAAACCTTAAACACGATCAGGGGAAGAAGCGCCGAAGCCATGATGAAAAGCACCATGACGATGGTGGAAAGATCGCGGCGTTTGAAGCGCCTGCTGACTAAGGCCAGGCAGACGATCAGGAACAAAAGGCTGACGATGTAGAACCCTTCATAGATGAGATAGTATTCACCCCGAATGTACTTCCCCGCCGCGTCGTAATAAAATATCCAGCCAAAGGGCGCGGAAACGATTTCCGCCAGGGCATGGAGGCAAAAGACCGTTCCAGCGGCGATGGCCTGCCGGTACATGCCCAGCGCGCCTGCAAAAAATGCGGGTAGCAGCGGGGAAATCGAAAACTGAAGCACGGTCAGTATGGTCAACGGCAGCGAAAACGCCGCGCCCCGCGCGTCAAAATGAATGGAAAGGAATTCCGCCCCGGCGCAGAAAAAGATTGCAATGAACGTAAACAGATACCACCGTTTTTCTACCTTCGTAAAGCCGGGATAATACAGCACGTGATACCCCATCGCCAGCATCAATAGCTCCGTCAGCAGGATCGCGCCCGTGTAGATCGACATGGCCTTCGCCTCCT
>CAJOJQ010000079.1 GCA_905234985.1 uncultured Christensenellaceae bacterium | reverse complement strand
GCGGGCCTTTTCTTCGGGGGCCTTGTCGATTTCGTCGTACTTCATGGCCTGGGCATGGCCGCCGGCGGCCAGCACCATGGTGATGGCGGCGGTCAGGGTGGTCTTGCCGTGGTCAACGTGGCCGATGGTGCCGATGTTTACGTGCGGCTTATTGCGCTCAAATTTTTCCTTTGCCATGGGAATCTCCTCCGTTTCTGAATGAGAAAGTGTGATGCCGGGCTAACAGCCGGGCGAACCTGGGAAAGCCGGCATATCCAGCCGGTGGGTCTCCTCCATGCCTTGGAAATCAGGCATAGCAGTGGAGCGGGTGATGGGAATCGAACCCACGTGGTCAGCTTGGGAAGCTGAAGTTCTGCCATTGAACTACACCCGCATCGTTTCTTATTTTACCCAATTTTTCTTTGCTTGTCAACACTCCCATCAAAATTTTCCCGCTTGGCAGGATTTTTTTCTTTCCGACAGAAATCCTTCTGAAAAGGAGGCGTAGCAAGTATGCGGTACGATTTGAAATGCTTAGCCGTTCCCCTGCCGGAGGACGTGCTGAAACTCAAGTATTACGGCGATATTGAACGGCTGAACCGGGTGATCGACAGCAAATTGGAAAAGGATATCCCCTGGGCGCTCAAGGAGCGGCTTCGGCTGGAAAAGGAAATCATGGCCCTGTGGCCTCTGGCCTATCCCCACACGGAGGAAAAGGCCCTTTCCATGCTGCGGGAATGCATGGGGGATTTTTCAAAGGAAGAGCTGGACGCCCTGCGGGACGACGACGCCGTGGAATGGGCCTACATCAACGGCGAAGTAAAGTATAAAAACAATTTCCTTGGCAATCTGATCAAGACCCGCCCCGCGTATGCCGCCCGAGTGAAAGACCCGGAAAAGGCAAACCAGGCGAAGGAAAAGGAAAAGCTGCTGAACGATACCATGGCGGAAATGAAAAAGCGGGGCGAAATGAACGCTCGCTTCCATATCCGCACGGAACTGCGCGTGGAAGCGCCCGAGGGCAGGGAAAACATGCCCGTTTGGGTGCATCTGCCCATTCCCATGGAATATGCCCAGGTGCGGAATTTTCAAATCCTGCATCTGAGCCACCCGGACGCGGTGGTCGCCCCGCCTGATTTCCCCCATCGGACGGTGTGCTTCCACAGCCTGCCAGACAAGCCCTTTTCTGTGGAATATACCTATGAAACCCATATGTCCTATAACGATCCCGACCCGGCCAAGGTGCTGGATCAGCAGCCCACCTTCTATACGGAGGAATACGCGCCCCACATCGTATTTACGCCCTACCTGCGCATGCTGTGCGCCGAAATCGTGGGCAATGAAACCAATCCGCTCCTGAAAGCCCGGAAAATCTACGATTTCATTACCACGAAAATGATCTATTCCTTCATGCGTGCTTACATGACCATGCCCAACGTGCCGGAATACGGCGCGTCCAGCATGAAGGGAGACTGCGGCGTGCAGGCGCTGCTGTTCATTACCCTGTGCCGCATCGTGGGGGTGCCTGCCCGGTGGCAGAGCGGCATTTACACCGCGCCGGGAGACGTGGGCGCCCACGATTGGGCGCAGTTCTACGTGGCCCCCTTCGGCTGGCTGTTCGCCGACCCCTCCTTCGGCGGCAGCGCGTACCGCCACGGCAGCGAGGAACGCTGGAATTTCTATTTCGGCAATCTCGATCCCTACCGCATGCCCGCCAACGCGGAATATCAGCACGATTTCTATATTCCCTTCCGCAATCTGCGCTATGACCCCTACGATAACCAGGACGGGGAAGCGGAATGGGACGACGCCCCCGTGCCCGGCCGCCTGATCGATTCCGACCACGAGCTGATTTCCATGGAAACCTTTTAAAGCAGTTTTTCTGGGGGAACCGCTCTTTGCTGCCCAAAGAGCGGTTCCCCCAGGCCCCCTCCGAGAAAGGCGATAAAAGGGGGTTGCTAAAAACGTATTATATTTCCTTTTGGGTTTCTTTGAAAAATGGGGCTGTCCTTGACAAATAAAGACGCGGATAGTACAATAATCGCGTAATTTTTCCTGATCGGGAAAGGATTTTTTGCCATGAAAAAGCTGGCTGTCATTCTTATGCTGCTGGTGCTGGCGGTCTGCTCCGTATTTCCAGCCTGCGCTGAAGCCGGGACGGAAAGGCTGACCGACGCGCAGCTGATTTCCTATTATAAGGACGCGGTGTTCGTTGGCGATTCCATCACCGCCGGGCTGCTGGTTTACGTGCGTGAAAAGCAGGAGAAGGACCCGCATTTTTTTGAAGGCGTAAAATTCCTGACCGCCCAAAGCTATTTACTTTATACCGCCAGCCGCAGGAATCTGCTTTCCGGCAAGGCGAATCTGCGATACAGGGGCCAGGAAATGCCGCTGTGCGCGGTTTTGAAGCAAATGAACCCCACCAAGGCCCTGATCCTCTTGGGCGTGAACGACTATATCGGGGAGGAAATCGAAAAGGGCATCGGCTACGATGAACGCATCCTCGATTTGGCCGCGGAATTCTGCCCGGATACGGAGATCATTTTTCAGTCCCTCACCCCAGTCACGGCGTCCTTCTGCCGGAAAAAGGATTACCGCACCATGTGGGATCGCTACAACGAGGCCCTGCAAGAGATGTGCCAGCGGCGGGGCGCGGGGTATATTGATATCGCCACCCGCCTCAAGGATGAAAAGGGATATTTGAACAAGGACTATTCCAACGATGGGAAATACCATTTGAACGACGACGGCCTGAAGCTGTGGATCGACGCGCTGATGGATTACGCGCAAGCGCAATATGAACTGGGCCTGTGGACCCCGGAGGGATAACGTATGAAAAACAAGCATGTATTCTGGCTGATCGGCCTTGTGCTGCTCGCGCTGACGCTTTCCGGGTGCCAGCAGGAAAAAACAACTGAAAATACCGGAAAAACCGCCCTGCCCCTGCGAGAAGCCGTCGAAAAAGCCCTGACAGATAAGGACGGGCTGGTGGCCTATACGGCGGATGATTTGACGGATCTCATGGGCATTTTGCCGGAAGATTATACGGAAGCCCTGTTCCTCATGGGCAGCGACAGCCTTTCCGGACGGGAGATCATCGCGGTTCGCGCCAAGGACGCCTCCAGCCTCAAAAAAATCACGGAAGCGCTGAACAATTACCTGACCCAGCGGAAGCAGGAAACCCGCAATTATCTGCCCGACGCCTATAAGCTGCAGACCCAGACCAAGGTGGAAACCAGGAATCTGACGGCGGTGCTGATCGTGGGCGCTCATTCGGCGGAGGAAACCCGAGCGTTTCTGGCGGGCGAATGACCCAAAATCCTTTACAATTCCATTGTTCTATTCAACCGGCAGGGCTGATCGAACGTCGCTCTGCCGTTTTTCTTTCCGCTCTTGCGGTATGCCGGTAAACGTGTTAAGATAAGAACGGGGAAGCCTTTGATTATGGGAGGTGCAAATGGATGGATACCCTTCGCCTGCAAGCGCCCAAGCCCCGCATGATCGCCCACCGGGGCCTGAGCGGCATCGAAATGGAAAACACCTGCTCCGCCTTTGTGGCCGCGGGCAACCGAAGCCATTTCGGCATCGAAACCGACGTACACGTGACGGCGGACGGCCAGTTCATCATCATTCACGACGATTCCACCAAGCGCGTGGCGCTGGACGACCTGACGGTGGAAAATTCCACCTATGAAACCCTGCGTTCCCTGCGCCTGTGCGATAAGGACGGCAAGCGGGGCAGGAAGGACTTGGCGCTGCCTTCCCTTTCTGAATATAGAGAACCTCCAAAAACTAAGAAAGAACAGCAGATCAAGTCGAGAAATGGTATAATACCAAAGGGTGATGAAAGATGGAGCAAGCGGGGATATT
>CAJOJQ010000078.1 GCA_905234985.1 uncultured Christensenellaceae bacterium | reverse complement strand
GCAGTTCCTTTCTTGTTTCTGCCTCTTTGAGGCTTGTTTGCCTTACCTTCTTCGGGTTTGGTGGACCAATATTGGCTACTAACTTTGTTTTCACACTATGCTCCTCCCAGAAGCTTTTCTCCAGTATACCACAGAAACGGGACGCTTGAAAAGGAAAAATTCATTTTCTTCGACATTCCCCGCGCCCCGGTTCGACGGCGCGTGTACGTTCCTGCCGCTATGATGCATGTATTCAAGCATGAAGGAAGGAACAAATGTGGAACAGGTGCAAACCGAGGGCCGCGCGCAAAGGAAGAAAAGGGAACGGGGGAAGGGCCTGCCCGTTTGGGATATGGAGCAGTTGGGCCGGGCGCTGGTCAAACGGCTGCCCATGGCGGGGGCGTTTTTTCTGTTAAGCCTGGCCCAATGCTTTTCCATGCCCGCCCCCTATTCCATCTGCTGCCTCACCGCCCTGGCCGCCGCGGGGGAAAGCACGGCGGGGGCGTGGCTGGGCCTTGGCGCGGGGCTTGGTTATCGCGTGCTGCTGGGCCTTAATTGGGACGCGGGTCAGTTCGTGATCTGCGCCCTGTGCTTAGGCGCGCGGCAGATACGGGAATGGAAGCAGGGCTGGGTGATGGGCCTGACGGGTACGCTGCTTTTGGCCCGCGCCCTGCCGGATATGTTTCGCGCGTCGGACGCCCAGACGGTGATTTTGCTTTTTGCGGGGGTGCTGCTGGGCGTGGCGCTGATGCCCGCCCTGCTGCGGGCGGCAAGGTTAGGGTTGGGGAAACAGCGCTCCTTCAGCCAGGATGATCTTCTGTGCCTGCTGCTGCCGCTGCTGCTGCTCTTGGCCGGGGCGGGGCGGCTGTCCCTGGCCCAGGTGAATATGGGATATTTCATCGCGGCGGGGCTGACGCTCACCATGGCCTGGGTGGGCGGCAGCGCGGCGGGCGCGTGCTTCGGGCTGGCTTGCGGGCTTGCGCTGCTCATCAGCGGGCAAAGCGCCCTGCCCCTGGTGAATTTGGCCTTTGGCGCGCTGCTGGCGGGCATGATGCAGGGGAAAAACCGGGCGCTGGCCGCCGGGGTTTACCTGCTTTCCTCGGTGACGGCGGCGTATCTGATCGCTTATCGGTTCATTCCCGCCTTCTTCGGGGCGGAGGGGACGGCGGCGCTGCTTTTCTGCCTGACGCCAGGCAAGCGGATGGGCGCGGTCAGCCGCTTCATGCGCCGTCTCAAATGGAATGAGCCGAAGGAAAACGCCTATACGCGGCTGAAAACCCAGCGCTGGGTGCGCGCCATCGAATGTATGGCCGACGCCCTGCCCCATCCCCGCATTCAGCCGTTCACCCCCCGGGAGGAAAGCGAAACGCTCACCGACGCGCTCTGCGCGGACTGCGACCGGCTGCCCATCTGTTGGCACGAATCAGAGGAGAAGACCCGGGAGGGCATGGAAGCGCTTTCGGAACGGGGCGGCGATACGGATGAATACCTGCAGATCATCAACGCCTATTTTCCCCAGTGTCCCCGCATCGGCCGCATTCCCGAACTGCTTTCCCGGCTGGATAAGGACCGGCAGACGCGGATGCAGCGGGCCTTGTGCGCCGAATATGAACGGGATATGCTGCAAACCCATTTGACCGCCCTTTCCCAGGCCGCCCAGCGCATCAGCTTGGAGGGACAGAGCAACGACGGCGAAGAAGCCCTGTGGACGTATCAGACCGAGGAAGCGCTGCAGGCCGCGCGCTTTCCGGGCCGGACGGCCTTTGTGAAAAAGGTGGACGGCCATATGACGGTTTGCCTGAAATATGATCCCCTGGCCCTGCGGCCCGCCCCGGACGCCGGAAACGCGCTTGCCAACCGGGTGGGCTTGCAGCTCGGCGTGCCGCTGACCGTGACCGAGCAGCAGGGGGACAGGATCATTTTGGAGGAAATGCCGCCCCTCAAGGCGGAAACGGGCATGGCCACCGCCTGCGCCGTGTCGCCGGAGAAAAAACGGCGCATGGGCCGCAGGCCGGATAACGGCGACGCGGTACTTACCCGCCCGCTGCCCGGCGGCAGGCAATTGCTGACCTTGAGCGACGGCATGGGCCACGGCACGGACGCCCAGGAGGAAAGCAAAAAGACCCTGGAGCTGCTTTCCCTGTGCTTAGAGGCGGGGTATACCCGTTCCCAGGCCATGACCGCCGTGAACGGGGCCATGCTCAGCGCCACCGGCGGGGAAAAATTCGCCACGGTGGATCTATGCGTGATCAATTTGTGGACGGGGGAAACGGCCATGAATAAGTTAGGAGCCTGCGCCTCCTACGTGATCCAGGGCCAGAAAATTCACACCGTGGAGGGGTCGGCCCTGCCCTTGGGCATCATCGAGCATGTGGTTCCCATGGAGCATCGGTTCACCATGGGGGAGGGAGACACGCTGATGCTCATGAGCGACGGGGTGACCGACGCTTTTCCGGAGGAACAGGACTTGCTTAACGTTCTGCGCCGCATCCGGGAATACGCGCCCCAGCGCCTGGCCGATACCCTGCTTCGGGAAGCGCTTTTGCAGCGGGACGGCCTGCCCCCGGACGATATGACCGTGCTGTGTACCCGCATCCGGGAGCGGGGAAAGGAAAAAGAATAGCAATATCCGCTCTTCGACCGGCATTGAAAGACATTTTTCCTGAAAATCCAATTTTTTTGATTGCTTTTTTGGGAGATTTATGGTAAATTTAATACAGAAAAACCCGGTGTTCAGCTGGGGCGCGTTTGGGCGCCTTTTTACGAAAGGGATTGACGATCTTCACAGCACAGCACAGGCTGACCGCGCCTTTTTGGGGTGCGCAAAAACTGAATATTTCATTCTTGATGGATGACCGTCTGGTTTGACGGGGGCAAAAACCCCTGTCAGGCCCGGCGGTTTTTCATATATATTCTGGCTGGCGGCAGCCCAAACAGCCGTAATTCAACAAAAAAGGAGAAGACGAACATGAAACACACGATGAAAACCCTGCTCAGCGTCCTGCTGGCGCTGACGATGGCCTGCGGCCTGCTGCCGGGGATGGTTTCCACGGCGCACGCAGAAAACTGCTGCCCCTATTGCGGCAGTACAAACATTGGATATAGTAACGTTATACAAGAGTGGTATTGCAGAAATGAGGATTGTGATAGTACGTTTGCCACTCCGGCCCAGACCCAAGACAGCCAGGGCAGCGGCAGCAACCCCGGCAGCGGCAGCAACCCCGGCAACAGCGGCAGCTCCTCCAGCAGCAGCTCCTCCTCCGCAGGAGCCGCCAATGGGTACATCAGCATCCCCGGCGGCGTGGGCGTGGGCGAAATCAAGTTCGTTTCCACCCGCAAGTGCGTCGTCATCAAGGACGGCTATAAGGAATATTTCGGGTTCCGCATTGAGGACGGCAAACTGATCCTGACCAACGCCGACGGCGTGGAAACCGAAGTGGCGGTTGGCGAAGACGGCAAGGGCCTGCTGGAAATCACCCTGTCCAACGGCAAAACCTTCACCGCCACCTTCCCCAGCACCAAGCTGAGCTACATTGTCAATAACGGCGTGTTCCCCATCGAGAAGCAGAACGAACCCAAGTAAACCGTGAATAACGTCCTCCGCCCCGTCGGGCCGGATAAAGCGATTCCCCTGTGCAGTCCACAACCGCACGGGGGAATCGTGTTTTTGGGGCTGACCCATGGAACGCGAAAAACCGGGTTGAAATCGGGCAATTGTTTCAATATGTGTCGCGGGAGGCGGTGAAAAAAGCCCGTTTTCCCACAGGTCTTTTCTCTCGGTTCCATCATTTCTTGAGTTTCCGCAAAATACAAGTCATGGGTTCCCAAATACCAAAGAGAGAGGGAAGCACGGTGAAATGAGGCAATAGCTGAAAGGAAATTCAGTAAA
>CAJOJQ010000077.1 GCA_905234985.1 uncultured Christensenellaceae bacterium | reverse complement strand
GCCGACTTCCTTTCTTTCAGATCACAGGCTGATTGTACGACTCCTTTGTTTGAGAATTGTTCACGTTTTGTCAGAGAAGTGTTAATGCGTATCTTTCTTCGAGGCTCTCAGCTTGACCGTGAAGGCGCTGCCTTCTCCAGGCGTACTGCTGACACTGATTTCGCCGCCGGTCAGGTCGATCACCCGCTTGACAAGCGCAAGGCCCAGGCCGTTGCCCTCGGTGGCGTGGGAGGTATCGCCCTGGTAAAATTTTTCGAAGATATGCTTGGCCGTTTCCGGGGTGATGCCGCAGCCAGTGTCCTGTACGGAAACCACGGCATTTCCGTTTTCCGGCTTCACCGTCACCGTGATGCTGCCGCCCTCCGGGGTGAATTTGACAGCGTTGGACAGGAGGTTATTCCATACCAGCGTCAGCAGTTCTGGATCGGCCGTTACTAAAATGCGGTCGTCCATTTCGCATTGCAGGTCGATATTTTTCCGCTCCAGGGCGTCGTCAAAGGCAAGCAGGCATTCCGCCACCTGCTCCGTCAGATCGTATTCCTGCACCTTGGGGCTGATCTGCTGGTTTTCCAGCTTGTTCATTTTCAGGATGTTGGTGATGAGCGCCGTCATGCGCTGGGTGGCCCGGTCGATGCCCTGGGCGTATTCCAGGCGCTGTTCATCCGTGATCGTATCGCTTTGCAGCAGCTTGCTGTAATTGCGGATCACGGCCAGGGGCGTTTTCAGTTCGTGGGACACGTTGGAAACGAAATCCGTCCGCAAAGCGCTGTTGCTGGAAAGTTCTTCCGCCATCAGGTTGAAATCCTCCGCGATGTGCTGAAAATCCTCCCCGGCCACGGTGAATTTGCTCGTGTCGATGCGGGCAGACAGGTCGCCCTCCGTCATGCGCCTGGTGGCTTCGTGGATCAATTTTAAAGGCTTGTCGATCGTCCATTTGCGGAACAGCCAGTCGGACAGCAGCAGGAAGAAGCTCAAAAATGCCACGTTGCCAAAGGTAAACAGGGCGTTCCGGGGCAGCATGGCATAGTCGATCTGCATGGAGTTGAGGAACAGCAAAAAGGAGCAGGTGACCACAAAGGAGATCATCAGGAAAAAGGTGACGTACCGCCAGATCAGAAAGGCTTTTCGCTCCTTGTTCATCCCTTGATCACCGCCTTGTAGCCCAGGCCGCGCACGGTCTGGATCTCAAATGCGTCGGTATCGGCAAACTTCTCCCTGAGCTTCGTCATGTACACGTCCACCGTACGCAAAGTGGAGGAGGAATCCGCGTCCCAGAATTCGTCCATGAGCTGGGCCCGGGTAAAGGTTTTTTTAGGATAGCTGAGCAGTTTGTATAAGATATTGAATTCCCGGGTGGTCAAATTGACTTCCTCGCCCTTCACCGTACAGGAGCGCTCGTCAGCGTCCAGCAGCACGTCGCCCACCTCCAGCCGGTGGCTGTTAGTGATCTTTGCCCGGCGCAGCAACGCGCCCACCCGCAACACCAGTTCCTCCAGGTCGATGGGCTTCACCATGTAATCGTCCACGCCAATCTGGAAGCCCTGCCGCTTGGCGGCGAAATCGTCCCGGGCGGTCATGAACAAAATAGGCAATTCCTTGCTGTTCTCCCGCACCGTCCTGGCAAACTCGAACCCATCCATCCCCGGCATCATGATGTCGGACACGATCAGGTCAAAGAGATCGTTATATAGCGTGTTGAAGGCGTCGTTGGCATTCAGACAGCCTACGGCCTCATAGCCGTTTTGCTTCAAATAGGTGCATACCTGGCTGTTCAGCTCCCGGTCGTCCTCTACCACCAATACTTTAAACATAAACGTCCCTCCCTGCTGTTTACCCATCCAGTATAGCATACCTATTGTTAAAGTTCAGTTAATCGTAACGCAAAAGGGCGGGAAAATCGCCTCCCGCCCAATCAAATCTCAAGCCGCCGATACAGCTGTTTTTCGCGTTTTCTGCTCCTTTTCCTTTTTGCGAAACAGCTTGCCAAAGCTGGCTCCGCCATCGCACAGTACATCCACCCCGGCCAGATAACCGTTGCGCTCATCGGCAAGGGAGGCCAGCGCATAGCCCAGTTCCTCCGGCGTGCCCATCCGTTTTTCGGCGGCAAATTGCAGCATTTTGCCGCCCTCTTGGGCTTCTAAAATGCCCATGTCCGTGGCGATCAGCCCAGGACTCAGGGACACCACCCGGATGCCCTTTTCGCCGTAAGCGCTGGCGCACATCTGGGCATAGCGGATCACAAACTTTTTGCTCAGGGCGTAAGCCAGGCCGGATTTCTGGTAGTCACCCGGAACCAGACCGCACAGTTTCAGGAGCCGATGGACAAACTTTTCCTCATCCTTTTCCGCCAAACGGCACAGCTCCTTACCGACCAGAAAATCAGGCAGAACATAGGCGGCGTTGGAGGAGACGTCCACCATCACGCTGCCGGGACCCATCAGGCGACTGAATTCCTGATTGACATGCACAGTGCCCAGGGCGTTGACCCGTAGAAGCTGCTCCGGCTTCGCCATGGCTGGGGACAGCCCGGCGGCGTGGATCACATTCTTGATCTCTCCCAGAGAGGCGGCGTATTCCGCCAAGGCCCGCACATCCTCCCGCCGGGAGACATCGCAGGCGAAGGCGTGGGCTTCATACCCCAGAGCCGTTAATTCGTTCACGGCGTTTTCCAGCTTTTTCACCGTCCGCCCGGTCAGCACGATGATCTTATCCTTGGGCATTTCCTTGGCCGCAGCCAGGCCCATGCCGCTGCCGCCGCCGGTGATGACGCACACTGTTTTATTCATAGCGCTTTACCCCTCCTGCTTCACGTTCTTTTTCCGAAGGAAACGCAAGTATCCGAAGAATCCCGCCGTCACCAGGGCGGCGATTTCAAAGAACAGCATATATTCCAACATCGTTTTTTCCTCCCGATCAGGCGATCTTGCCCGTTTCCTTGAGCCACTGGATCTCATCATGAATGGTATCCCGATAGGAGCGCGTGGAATAGCCCAGCTCCTGGATGGCCTTGGTGGAATCGAACTTATTGTTGCGGGCCAGGTTATAGACCGAGAAGCGGGTCATCATGGGCTTGGTGCCCTTCTTCTTTGCCTGCTTTTCCATCATGCCGCCCATCATATTGGCCGCCCAGATGGGCAGGAACATGCCCACTTTTTTGCAGCCCGCCTCGTCGCTGACCATGCGGGAGAAATCCCGGAAGGATACCGGATCGTTGGCCAGGATATAGCATTCCCCGGCCTTACCCTTGTCTGCCGCCGCAATGGTGCCCGCCGCCAGATCCCGCACGTCGCAGAGATTAAAGGAACCGTCAATGCCCGCGGGCATTTGGCCCTTGATGATCTTGATCAGCGTGCCGGTTGTTTCACCAATGGCGTAGTCCTCCGGGCCCATGATGCCGCTGGGATGGACGATGCAGGCGTTGAGCCCCTGCTCATGCACCGCGTCCAGCACTGCCTGGCTGGCCATGGCCTTGCTGCGGCTGTAGCAGCCCACCACCTCGTCCGGGTCAAAGCGGCGCACTTCCTTGATGGCCTTTCCCATGGCCGCTTCCGGGATGGCCCCGGTGGAGGAGCAGTAGACCAGCTTTTTGCATTCAGGATGGGAGAGGCACAAGCGGATGATGTTTTTCGTTCCGTCCACGTTGACCTCCATCACCTTGGAGGAGTAATCCGGGTTCACGGTGACGATGCTGGCGATGTGCAGCACGATGGTCGCTGTGCCTTCCTCCACAGCAAACAGCTTTTCCAGGGAAGCCATGTCGGTCAGATCACCCTCCACGATCTCCGCTTCCTGGGGCACATATTTCATGGCCGGATCGCCCGGCAGCACGAAGGCCCGCACATTTTCGCCCCGCTCGATCAGCTGACGGCAGATGGTGCCGCCCAGGAATCCCGCCGCGCCGGTGACCAGATACTTCACATTGTTTTTCATATCAAAAACCTCCGTCATGATTTTCTTTCTTCGTCCGTCAGCTTTCCAACTGACGGGCTTATCATAACGGAGGTTTGTTTATGTTTTGTCAGGGTTTTGTTAAAGAACGGTTAATGCGGATCATGGGGATTCCAATACGCTCAGCAAGCTGTCCATCAGCTCCTGATCGTACATTTTGCAGT
>CAJOJQ010000076.1 GCA_905234985.1 uncultured Christensenellaceae bacterium | reverse complement strand
CCGATACAGCGAAAGCAAGGATTATGAAAGCCTGACCGCCGCGCTGAAAGCAGGCCGCAAGCCTTCCGAATTCTTTCAAAAAGAAATGAAATGGATGTTCGGCCCCTGTATTCCGGAACGGCACCGGGAGGCCTTTCTCTGGGCGGCGGATCATTGCCTGGATCGGCCCTATACCATGGGCTGGTTCCGCCGTCCGCTGCGCTCCCCTTCTTATCAGTCCTATGACGCGATGCTGTGCATGATTGCGCGGCAGTTCTATGTCCGGGCTGTGGTGGACGCAGATGTGTGCGATGTTTTGTCCGGCAATCTTCCCGCGGACGCGCTTGCCTATGTGCGGGAGTGCCAGCACGGCTACTGTGCGGAGATCATTGCCTATGAGCTGAACCGGGGCAATGAACGCCTTAAAAAGCTGCTGGCCGCCGCCCTGAATGGGGACGAAGGCGCGCCGAAGGTGAGCCGGGAAATGTTTCATGGCATCCTGCTCAGTCAGGATGAGGAACTGCAGGAGCATTTGGGCCGGCTGCTGCTGGCGGCGCGGCTGCAGGAGGGCCTGCGCCAATCCATCTGCGAATGTGCCGATGAAGGCACGCTGCCGGGCTTCCTGCGCATCCTGCGGGTGATCGCGGACAATCAGCTGCTGCGTTATTCTTCCGTGAAACGGGCGGTTGGCGTGTGGACGGGACTGCTGGCGGAGGAAACCAATGATTTGGAGCGCATATCGGGGAAAACCCTTTCCCTGCTGCTGAACGGGCTGGAGAACCCCGAGAGCCGGGAAACCATGCTGCAATCGGAGGACAGCATGGAAATCCATATGGGCCTGTGGTCGGAAGCGGTGGCTGATATGCCCGGCGCCGTTCAGCGGGCCGTCCGGCTCGTGCAGTGCGGCAGCCGCCATCAGGCGCTGGTGTGCGGCTTTTTCGGCAGGGCATTGCAAAACAGCTTCACTTCTCACCTGCTGGCTAAGGCGGCGCTGGAAAAATGGCCGGAGGATCAGGAAATCCTGGCGGTTTATCTGCCCGGTTTTCTTTCCAATGTAACAAGGCAGCCGTTTATCGACGCCAACCTTCAAGGCAGGGAACGGAGCCTTTCGCCCCACTTTGCCGACGCGGCGGAAGCCCGGCGGTTTTATGATATTTTGAAAACCCAGTACACAGCGCTCAAGGGCAAGGAGAAAACCTTCTCGCCCTGCGTTTTCCCCTGGTGGGGCGCGGCCCTTCGCAAAAGCGATCTGGCCTCCATGCTGTGCGAACTGGCGGTGATGACCGGCGAGCCTGATTTGATGGACGACGCCCTGACCGTGCTGCCCCAGGTGGAATCCCATTTCCGGAACGGCATGCTGGAAAATCTGCTGACCCCGCTGAAGCGCCCGGCCCAGCGGACGGCCCTCCTGGAAGCCCTGGCCGACAAAAGCCCCGACACGCGAAAGAAAGCCTTTGATATTGCGGATAAAGCATCGCCCGCTGATTTGGATTTTTCAGTCATTGAAAACCACCTGCGCCTGAAAGCGGCGGACGCGCGGGTGAACTGCGAAAAGCTGCTCATGCGCCAGGAGGACGAAAGATTACTGAATACAGTGCGCCGCCTGCTTTCCGATCCCCAGGAGCAGAAACGCGCCGCCGCTTATGATTTGGCGCTGCTCATCGCCGGGGACGAAGCCCGAAAGCGGCTGAAGCCCGCCTGCGCGGAATTGCTTCAAAACCGGGAGCCGGACGATACCAGGGAAAAAATCCTGTGGAACAGCGCCGTGCAGGCCCTTGCCCCGGAAGAAAAACCGCAATTCTCCCCAGACGCGCTGTTCTCGGAGGCCGACGTTTTTGAGCCTGACCTTTCCTTCTTTGATACGGATGAAACGTATCAGGACGCTTTCATGAAGCTGTTTCCCGATTCCCAAATCAGCAAAAGCAAAACAGGCATTGGGGACAGGCTCAAGGGCCTGCTGGCCGGGAAGCAGAACTGCCCCTCCCGCGTTCAGGCCCGGGCGGATTTCCAGGATTTGGACGCGCTGATCGAAGCCCACAAGGAAGACCCCCTGGGGGAAGACCCCTTCAGGATTGAAAAAGATCAGCTCCTGGGCTACGGCCACTTGCGGGCGTTCTGGTTTTATCAGGTCTTTCCCGGCGCGGCGGTGTGGGAGGAATGGTATGCTTCCCTGGGCAGCCCGGAGCGGCTCGCCCGGGTGATCCTGCTTTTGTACGCCGAATCGTCGCCCGACAGCGATTTGATGGATCGGCTCTTCGGCGAAGGCTTTTCCAAGCCGGAAAACCCCCGATACCGGGAACAGATGAACATGATCTGCGCCTATCTTTTCGAGCGCCACGCTGATTCCGAATCATTCTTTTCCGCCGCCATGCGGGCGGCGCGGTGGGTGATCCGTGAAGTGCCGGAAGGGCGGTTCGCGGTAAAAACCGGGATGAAAACGTCCTGGTGCGTCACCTACCGCCAGCAGCTGGGCTGGCTCCTTTCCTTCCTCATAGACGCGCCGGACGCGGCGTGGGCCCGCTGCTTTCACGTGCGGACGGCCCTCATGCGGCGGTTTGAACGGGAGTATCTGCCCCTTGTCCGCGTCCAGGAGCAGAACAGGCCCCCTTGGTATCCGTCATGGCGCAATGACAACCTGATCAGTTACGCCGTGGTGCAGCCCTATCGGTACGGAAGGAGAGAGGGCAGGATCGAGCCCGGCGCGGCGGACGCGCTACGGGCGGCTTACGGCGGCGTCATGACCGAACGGGCCATGCTCCACGGTTTTTTCCAGCCGGATGCTTTGCGTTCATCTCTCTCGGCTCTTTCCCAGGCTTCTTTGTTCTTCCGCACGCAATCGGGCGAAGTGCGCGGCATGGTGGGCCGGGGCTGGTACGCCCGCTACCGCAGCGGCGACGTGCGGAAAATGGCGGAAGCGCTGGCAGGAAAAAAGCAGGCCGATTTTGCGGAAGCGGATCGGGCGCTGCTCAGGTACGCCGACAGCGTATATGAAAAGGTTCTGCCCATCATCCTGAACAGCGAGCTGACCCGCGGGGAAAACGAGGGGCTTTATTCCGCCTGCGTTTTCGGCATTCTGTACGTTCGGGGAAGTACATGGCTGGGCCGTATCCTGGCCGCGCTGGGAAAGGAGAATCTGGCCCGGAGCAGCCTGCTCCCTTACACGATGCAAGTCAGCCGGAAGGACAGCCTGTGCCATCTTCTGAGCGTGTGCGTCCCCGCCCCGGAGGACGGCGTATCTACCCTCAAAAGAATCGTGGAGGAATACAAAATCCCCGAAAAGCGGCTGTTTGAGCTGGCCATGTATAACCCCGCCTGGGTGGAGCTGATCGGGGAATATCTGCGCGTTCCCGGCTTTGTTTCCGCCGTCTATTACTTCATCGCCCACATGAACGAAACCTTTGACGACGCCCGCAAGGCGGTGATCGCCCGCTTCACGCCCCTGACCGCCGGGGAACTGAACGCCGGCGCTTTTGACGTGGCCTGGTTCCGTTCCGCCTGGGAAACGGTAGGCGAAGCGGTCTTCGATCAGCTTTACGGCGCGGCCAAGTACATCACCGACGGCGTCCGGCACACCCGCGCCCGGAAGTATGCCGACGCGGCATTAGGGCGGCTGACCGTGGAAGAAACGGAAAACCAGATCAGGGAAAAGCGGAACAAGGACCTGCTCATGGCCTATCCCCTCATTCCCCTTGCCGGGGAGGAGGACGCCTTGCGCCGCTTCCTGTTCATTCAGCAGTTCATCAAGGAAAGCAAGCAGTTCGGGGCGCAGCGCAGCGTCAGCGAAAAGAAAGCCGGAGAAATGGCGCTGAAAAACTTAGCCGCCAATTCCGGCGACCGGGACGTGACCCGCCTGACCCTGCGCATGGAAGGCAGGCTCATGGAAAACAGCCTGCCGCTGTTTGAAAATCAGCAGGCGGAGGACGTCGCTGTGCGCCTGGAGATCGACCCGGACGGGGGCGTGGCCGTGGTATGCGAAAAGGACGGAAAGAGGCTGAAATCCATCCCCACCAGGGTGAAAAAGAACGAAACCGTCCTGCGCCTGACGGAAGCCAAAAAGGAATTGACCGAGCAATACCGCCGCACCCGGGCGTTCCTGGAGGACGCCATGACGGAAGAAATCTTCCTGACGGGAACGGAGCTTCAAGCCCTTCGGAAGAATCCCGTCGCCCGCACGCTGGTTGACAGCCTGATCTTCAAATCAGGCGAACGTTTCGGCCTGCCCTGTGAGGAAGGTTTGAAGGACGCGGAGGGCAATACGCTGCCCTGGGGGGCCTGCGTATCCGTCCAGATTGCCCACCCCTTCCACCTGTTCAAGGCGGGGGGATGGCATGTTTGGCAGGGTCTGCTGTTCGATCAAAAAATCCGCCAGCCCTTCAAGCAGGCATTCCGGGAGCTGTACGTAAAGACGGCGGACGAACTGGGCCGCACCGATTCCCCGCGGTACGCGGGCCATCAGATTCAACCTAAGAAAGCCGCTGCCGCCCTGAAAACCCGGCGCTGGGTGGCCGATATGGAAGCAGGGCTGCAAAAGGTCTTCTATCAGGAAAACATCGTGGCCGTACTATACGCCCAGGCGGATTGGTTTACACCGGCTGACATCGAAGCCCCGGCTATCGAGGGCGTGGGCTTTCTGGACCGGCTGACGGGCAAGCCCCTGAAAATCGACGGCCTGCCCGACGTGCTCTTTTCCGAAGTCATGCGGGACGTGGATTTGGCCGTCAGCGTGGCCTATGTGGGCGGCGTGGACCCGGAAGCCAGCCATTCCACCGTCGAAATGCGCCGGGCGCTGCTGGAATTTACGCTGCCGCTGTTTAGCGTTTCCAATCGAAAAGAATCACGCCGTCATTCAGGGCAAACGAACCAATTATACGGTACACTTAGGCAGCGGCGTGATCCATCAGCAGGGCGGGGCCATGCTGCAAATCGTGGCGGTTCATTCCCAGCATCGTGGCAGGCTTTTCCTGCCCTTCTTGGACAGCGACCCGCAGACCGCCGCAATACTGACCAAGGTACTGTTCCTTGCGGAAGATGACCGCATTCAGGACCCTAATATATTGGGCCAGATTCGATAGGAGGCGCGTATGAATCCTGTTCTGCTGTTAATTGAAGATGATCCAGTCCTGCGGGGCGGATTGGTTGAATTATTTTCCAGAGAGGGATACCGCGTGATCGAAGCAGGATCATTACGGGAAGCACGGACGAAACTGGATGGTTCCGTACAGGGAATCGTCATGGACGTGGGATTGCCGGACGGCGACGGGGTGAGTCTGTGCCGCGAATGGCGGGCGCAGGGAGAAACCCGGCCCATACTATTCCTGACCGCCAAGGATGAAGAATTTGACGTGGTGCGAGGTCTGGATTCCGGCGGCAACGATTACGTCACCAAACCTTTCCGGATGCAGGAACTATTGAGCCGCGTGCGGGTGCTGCTGCGCGGCAGCCAGCCGCAGAAAGCGGCGATTTCCCGCGGCGGGTTTGCCGTGGACGAAGAAAGGATGCAGGTACAGAAAGACGGAGAGGCACTGCCGCTGACCTTGACAGAGTATAAAATCCTCACGATGCTGCTGGAAAGCAAAGCCGTGGTGCCCAGGGACCGGCTGCTTGGGGTGCTGTGGGACGACGGCGGAAAATTCATTGACGACAACACCCTGTCCGTTCACATGAGCAGGCTTCGGGAAAAGGTAGGCGCGGATCATATCCGCACTGTGCGGGGAGTGGGATACCAATGGTCGGATATGTAATCGGCGGTGTGCTGGCGATCATCGCCGCTGTGCTGGCAGTTCGGCTGCTGATGCAGAAAAAGCGGATAGCAATGTTGGCGGAGCAGATGGAAGATTACCTGACGGGCTGCGGGAAGCCGCTTTCCTATTCCTTGAAGGAGGATGCGGTGGCCCCGCTGGAAAACGCCGTCGCCGAAATGGAAAACCGCATTGAGGTGGAAAAGGAACGGTATGCCGCACCAGTGATCTGACTGCTGATATTTCCCATCAGCTGAAAACGCCGCTGGCGTCCCTGCGGCTGTTCGTGGAAATGGACGAAAGCCCTCACATGGAGCAGGAGATCAGCCAGATCGAGCGGATGGAAACGCTGATCGGCAGCCTTCTTCGCCTGGAAAAACTGTGTGCGGACGGGTATGAATTTACTTTTTCGGAGCATGACGTCCGGCCTGTGATCGAGCGGGCTTGGAGCCAGCTTTGTCCTCTATGGCCGAACAAAGAGATCACGATCACTGGGGATGCGACCCTCCGCTGTGATGAGAAGTGGCTTTCTGAAGCATTTCAGAACCTACTGAAGAACGCCTGTGAACACACCGCAGCGAATGGAACCATCACCATTATTCTGGAGCAGACAGACCGAGTATTTTTCTGCACGGTAGAGGACAACGGCGGCGGAGTGCCTGAAAAGGATTTACCCCATTTATTCGATCGCTTTTATCGTGCAGAAGGACAAAAACAGAACGGCGCGGGCTTGGGCCTGGCTATCGTGAAGGAGATCATTTACCGCCATCACGGGCATATCACGGCGGAGAATAGCAAAGCGGGATTGAAATTCAGCATTTCGATTCCTATACTGAACCTGACGAAATCGTAAAGATGGTTTTCGGAAGGGGCGCGGGGGAACCGCTTTTGACTCAAAAGCGGTTCCCCCGCAAATCTTTCGTCCCATTCCCCAACCTTACGAAATCGTAAGGTAAAAGTCACCTGAAAGTAAGGTTGGTTTGGTAGGATACAGTCAGAAGGAGGAATGAACCATGGAAATTTTACGCTGTGAAAGCCTGACGAAAACCTACCAAAGCGGCGGTGCGCCGGTGCGCGCATTGCAAAACGTGACGCTGGCCTTTGCCCAAGGATCCTTTACCGCCATTACGGGCAAAAGCGGCAGCGGCAAATCCACCCTGCTGCATATGCTGTCCGGTCTGGACCGGCCAACCTCCGGTAAAATCATCTATCAGGATAACGACCTTGCCAAGTATAACGACAATCAATTGTCCGTGCTGCGCCGCCGGCGGTTTGGGTTCGTATTCCAAAGCTATAACCTGGTGCGGGAGCTGACGGCCCAGGAAAATATCCTGTTGCCGGTGATGCTGGACAGCCGCAAGCCCGACGAAAAACACTTGACACGCCTGATCGAAATTCTGGGTATCGGTGATCGTCTTTCTCATCTGCCGGGGGCTATGAGCGGAGGCCAGCAGCAAAGGGTGTGCATTGCCCGGGCCCTGGCGAATAAGCCCGCCATCCTCTTTGCAGACGAGCCAACCGGCAACCTGGACGGAAAGACAGGGCGGGAGGTGCTGACCCTCCTGCGCACTGTCAGTCAGGAAATGGGCATCACCATGATTCTGGTGACCCATGATTTAGGCGTAGCAGAGCAGGCTGAGCGCATAATCCGCTTGGAGGATGGTACTGTTGCTGATGATAGCGGTGAGGTGGTGATCCCATGAAACGGCCGCGGCCAGCCTGAAAGCCAACAAAAAGGCCTATTTCAGCCTGGCTATCGGCATTTTTCTGGCGGTGTATCTGTGCTCCGCCTCGGTGCTGGGGGCCTATGGCTCCATCAAGGCCAACGAGCAGAAAATCATCGAGCGGGTGGGCTATGCTGACGGCCTGATTTTGAACTGTGCCAGCGTATCGGATGAAACGGTGAAAAACAGCGGCTTTTTCTCCCGCGTCGGCAAGGTGTTCGTTACCGCCCAGATCGACAAAACGGGCCAGTATGTGGGCTATTACGATGAAGAAGCCCTGGCCCTGCTGCCCAGGACGGTGCGGGAAGGACGCATGCCGGAGAACCCCGGCGAAATCGCCCTGGAGGAAAGCGCCCTGTCCCAGCTTCGGCAGGAGCTCCAGGTGGGCGATACCGTCACCTGGACCATGCGGCCCTTAGCGGGCCTGCCGGAGGAAAGAACCTATACCCTGGTGGGCGTGCTGGCCGATCAATCCACCTATATGGAAAGCTACGGTACCATGTATTCCAGCCACGGCACGCCGGAATGGCCCAACGCTCTGGTGTACGCGGGGGACACGCCTTTTCAGGCGGGCGACCCCGCCGTTCATCGGGTGATTACCTACGCGCCGCTGGTTACCTACGCCCGGTTTGCCCATTCCACGGTTTTCGACGATTGGGGCCATACCTTCATCGCCATCAGCCGCGCCACGGGCCAGGCCACGTGGCTGGACCCCACGGCGGGGGACCTGAACGCCTACGCCGCCCAGGCCGAAATCTGGATCCTGCTGGGCATCGCGCTGCTGCTCAGCTGCGGGGTGGCCATCTCCAACGCCATGGAAAGCATGCTGGCCCAGAAAACGGAGGAAATCGGCATGCTGCGGGCAGTGGGGGCCACTCGGCGGCAGATTCGCCGCTTATTCGGGCGGGACGCGTGGCTGCTGTGCCTGGTCTCGCTGCCTCTGGGCATTCTGCTTGGTATTGTGACGGTATTCATCATTTCCCGCTTTGCGGAAGGAGAAATCGTGTTTTCTCTGAACGGCTGGCTTCTGGTGCCCGTGGCGGCGCTGTCCGCCCTGTGCGTGTTCCTTTCCTCCCGGCTGCCATTGCGCCGGGCTGCCAGCCAAACGCCCATGGGCGTGCTTCGGGATACGGGCATGCTGCGCAAGGCCAAGAAATTCAAGAGCAAAACACAGTTCCGGGCTCCCCGGCTCATCGCCAGCCGCCAAACCCGGCTGCATCCCTTGCGCCAGGCGGGTGGGGCGGTGATGGTAGCGCTGACGCTGCTGTGTACGGCCATCCTGTCCGAAGCGTTGCTGTACAAATCCAGCTATGTGCCTGCCTATGATTTTTATATCCAGCCCCTCAACGGGCAATACAGAAGCTATTCTTTGGCCTCCGATCTGCATTTTG
>CAJOJQ010000075.1 GCA_905234985.1 uncultured Christensenellaceae bacterium | reverse complement strand
CATTGTTTGGGGACGTGCCTTTTGCTGGCTGTCCACTGAACGGGGACGTGTAGGTCTGCCTTACCAAAGTGTGTGTCCATCCTATGGGGTACAGTTTAGGGAGTAATTCAAAAGGAAGCGATAGAAAGGGGAAAGGATCATGTACCGCATTTTGGAAAAGCATCCGGAGTTGAAGCCCTTTGAGGGGGACATCAACCTGCGCATGGACTGGTACCAGGGCAAGCGCCGCCAATTGGTGGGCGAGGAAGGAAAACTGACGGACTTTGCCAACGCCCACCGGTATTACGGCTTCCATTGCCAGCCCGACGGCTGGGTGTACCGGGAATGGGCGCCGGCGGCGGATCAATTGTATTTAGCGGGGGACTTTAACAACTGGCACTGGACGGACACGCCCATGAAGCGCCTCGACAACGGCAATTGGGAGTTGTTTCTTCCTGGCGATACGCTGAAAAAGGGCAGCAAGGTGATCACCATCGTGCGGAACGGCAATAACCTGAGCCAGCATTTGCCCCTGTACACCAAACGCGCCATTCAGGACTGGCAAAACGGCAGCTGGTGCTGCGAGGTGTGGGACGATTTAGAACCCTACCCCTGGACCGACGAGGGCTTTGCCAGCCGGGAACCGGCGCTGATCTACGAAGCCCACATCGGCATGGCCAGCGAGGATTATCGCATCGCCACCTACCGGGAGTTCGCCGACAATATCCTGCCCCACATGCAGGCCACGGGCTACAACACCATCCAATTGATGGCGATCATGGAGCATCCCTTCTACGGCTCCTTCGGCTATCAGGTGAGCAACTTCTTCGCCGCCTCCAGCCGCTTCGGCACGCCGGACGACCTGAAATACCTGGTGAACAAGGCCCACGAAATGGGCATCCGGGTGCTGCTGGACGTGGTGCATTCCCACGCGGTGGGCAACACGCTGGAGGGCATCAACCTGTTCGACGGCACCTCCTGGCAGTTCTTCCACGACGGCGCGGAGGGCGACCATCCCGCCTGGGGCACCAAATGCTTCAATTACGATAAGCCCGAGGTGCTGCATTTCCTGCTGAGCAACCTCAAATTCTGGATGGAGGAATACCATTTCGACGGCTTCCGCTTCGACGGCGTCACCTCCATGCTGTACCACGATCACGCCCTGGGCACCAATTTCAACAGCCTGGACATGTACTTCACCATGAACACTGATTTGCAGGCCGTGGTGTATCTCATGCTGGCTAACGAGCTGATTCACCAGCTGAACCCCTCCGCCCTCACTGTGGCCGAGGATATGAGCGGCATGCCCGGCATGTGCGAACCCGTGCCGGAGGGCGGCATCGGCTTTGATTTCCGCCTGGGCATGGGCCTGCCCGATATGTGGATCAAGCTGATCAAAAACGCCAAGGACGAGGATTGGAACTTAGGCTACATCTGGCGGGAGCTCACCTTCCGCAACGCGCCTACGGTGGCCTATGTGGAAAGCCACGACCAGGCCCTGGTGGGGGACAAGACCATCATTTTCCGTTTGGCGGACGCCGCCATGTACGATTCCATGAACGAGAACTGCCACACCCTGGTGATCGACCGGGCCGTGGCCCTGCATAAGATGATCCGCCTGATCACTCTGGCGGCGGGCGGCACCGGGTATTTGGCTTTCATGGGCAATGAGTTCGGCCATCCGGAATGGATCGACTTCCCCCGCCCCGGCAACGGCAACAGCTTCCATTATTGCCGCCGCCAGTGGAGCCTGCTGAAAAATCCCGACCTGAAATACAAGGATCTGTACGCTTTCGACCGGGATATGATCCACGTGGCCCGGGATTACCGCATTTTCGATCAGGCATACCCTGAACTCCGCTGGGTGCATGAGGACGATCACGTGATCGCCTTCGAGCGGGGCGGCCTGCTGTTCGCGTTCAACTTCTCCCCGGACCGCAGCTACACCGATTACGCCATTCCCGTCAGCCAAAATACGGCGTATCGGGTGCTGTTCTCCAGCGACGATTACGAATATAACGGCTATGGCCGGGTGAACCGCGAACCCATCAGCGCCTGGAAGGGGGAGGATGGGGTCAGCCGCCTGAGCCTGTACCTGCCCGCCCGCACCGCCATCGTGATGGGTCCCGCCGACAGGTAATGGTTTGAATTGAACAAAAAACGGGGCTGCCTTACGTGAGACAGCCCCGTTTCGCATACAATGGATGGGTCAGCCGTTTTTCGGGCCGCCGTGCTTTATCTCCCATTTATTATCGTACATCAGCTTATCGGCGCGGCGCACCACGTCGTTCACCGTGTCGTCCGTCTTCATATTGTAGACCGCCACGCCGCGGGCCACGTTCACCTGATTCCATACCTCCGCTTCCCTGGCCCGGCTTTCCGCGCAGGCTTCGTCAAAGCGCGTCAGCAGCTCGTCCCGATGCTCATAATCGGATTTTTGCAGGATCACGGCAAATTCGTCCCCGCCGATGCGGAATACGGGGCTGTGAGCAAAAATGTGACAGACCAGGGAACAGGTCGCTTTCAGGTACAGATCGCCCTTTTCGTGCCCCGACTGATCGTTGATGACCTTTAAGTCGTTGCAGTCGATCATGCAGATGGCGAATTTCTTCTGCCCTTTCGCCTCGGCCAGCTCCGCTTCCATGTTCCGCACGTAAATATCGAACGCGCCCCGGTTGCGCACGGAGGTCAGGGCGTCGGCATACGCCAAATCGTTCAGGCCGCTGATATAATTCTTTAAGTGATCCACCAAATGGCTCACCGTGCGCGTCAGCACGCCCACCTCGTCGTTCCCGTCGTCGTGCAGCTCAAAATCGTAGCTGCCCTCGTCCAGCTTCCGCGCCGCTTCGGTGAGCTTTTGCAGCGGCTTGGTGATTTTCCCGGTCAGGTGATAAGTGAGCAGGATGAACACCGCCAGCACGATCACGGATACGGCGATCATGGAGCGGATCAGCTGCTGCCAGTTTCCGTTGATCTCGGAAACGGGCGCCGTCACGTTCAGGCGCATGCCGTTGTGCAGCGGCATCCATACCGCCAGCTTTTCCACGCCCTCATACTGATAGCGGATCAGCGTGTCATCGCTGAGCAGGCCGCCGGGTATCGGGAGATTCGCCGTTTCGTCCATCTGGGGATGGTAAATCAGCTTTCCGCTGGCGTCGTTGATAAAAGCGTAGCCGTGGCCGTAGAGCCGAATGTGATCCACCTGCTCTGTCAGGACGGAAAAGTCGATTTCGATGCCGATCACGCCGATGAACCGATCCTTCCAGTACACCGGCACGTTATAGGAAATCACCCGCGCGCCTAAGGTTTCCGTGAGATAGGGCGGCAGCCATACGGAACTGCCCGTGGCCCGGGGCACCGTGAACCACACCAGCGCCGAGGTATCCGTCAGGTCATAAGATGAAATATCCGTTACTTCATGCTCCTGAAAGCCCGTTTCCGGGGTGTATATGTACCAGAAGCCCTTCAGCGTATCGGAAACGGCGGGATCAATGCGGTAATAATACGTCAGCACGCCCTCCGTGCTGAAAACGGTGCGCTCAAAAACGGTCCGGATGCGCTCTAAGTGGTCTTTCAGCTGGGCTTCCTCCTTTAGGCCGTTCAGATCGTTTTCCACAAAGCCGGAAACGATTCGCACTTCCTTTTCCACGCTCTCAAAATAGGCGTCCAGGTTCTTTTCACCGGTTTCGCAAAGCAACTGCAATAAATCTTCCGAACTGCTGCTGCCCGTGTTCTTCACCGCCAGCACGCCCAAAAGCGTGGCGATGGTCATGGTGACGACGATCGCGCACAGCGTCAGCAGAATGATTTTCGTTCGTATCGAGTTCACGGCTGAGTACCTCTTTTCTCTTGCGGGGCACTTTCGGATTCCATGTAATTTCCAGGAAATATTATACCGAAAATTTTGCCTGTACGCAAGGCCGGACAAAAAGAAAAACATTCCGCAAAACATCAAGGATGTAACCATTCACGTATCTTGAAAAAATTCAAGCAGCGAATCAGCAGAGGGGGGGCGGGGGCACTCCCCCGACTGTAATCCGCAGGCGGCGGCGTGTACGTCGCCGAGGAGCAACAGAATGTTGCTTCCATTCAGCGATAGCTGAATGGTAACTCAAGGATAACCCCGTCGTGAAATTCGGGTCAGCAAATGATTGCAGATGCTCCCGGCGTGTGGTATACTGATAAAAACCCTATATCTTCCATATTAACATCGTCAAAAGGCGACAGGAAACGCAATGCGACCCCGCAGAAGCGGGGGAAAACAAGGAGGCTGCGAAAATGACAAACGGCAGAGGTTGGAAACGGCTCCTGGCGCTGCTGGTGCTGCTCATGATGATGAACTGCATGGGTGCCGCGGCGCTGGCGTCCAATCCGGGTGGTTCCGTACTTTATCCCGTAACGGTGACGGCGCCGGAAAACGTCGACGTATGTGTGGGGTGGGAAAACGAAGCCGCGTTCTCTGCGGGCCAATATGTCCCGATCCTCATCAGCGGCGTGCCGGAAGGCTATGAACCTGTGGTCACTTATTCCATAGCGGGCAGCGATGAGGAATACATGCTTTTCCCCTACGACGACGACGACTACCACGGCTGGTACGACGGCTTCGATATGCCCGCGGCGGCGGTGAGCGTCCATGTGACGCTGGGCGCGCCGACCTATCAGGTCAATTTCGTCACCGACTTTGAGAACGGCTTTGAGAGCCTCGGCGCGTCGATAACGGTCAACGGGGCTATTACCTGGATCAGCTCGTACAACGGAGAGAGCTGGGCGTTTGCCCACGCGGGCGACACGGTCGCCCTGCGCTTCCAGCAGCCCGGCGTTTCCGTGACGAATGTGACCTCGAACGACGTCGCGATCAGCTACGCCAACGGCGTGTGGAGCTTCACGATGCCCGCCGACTTCCCCTTGGTGAGCGTCACAGCGGTCGCCGGTTATCCCGTGACGGTGACGGCGCCGGAAAACGTCGACGTATGTGTGGGGTGGGAAAAC
>CAJOJQ010000074.1 GCA_905234985.1 uncultured Christensenellaceae bacterium | reverse complement strand
GATGCTCTTTTCGCTGTCTCCCTGCCAGACCTTCTTGAAGGTGAACGTATCGCTGGGCACGGCCACCGCCTCAAAGCTGCCGGGCTGCGCCTGCACGGTAAAGTTCACTGTCACGGCCTTTTCATCGTCAAACACCGCCGTGAGCTTGTAAGTGCCCGCAGCCAGAGTGTCCAGATAAGCGGGGAGCAGCTCCGCCTTCACGCTGCCGGAGACGGCGTTATATTGGCGGCCGGGGGTCAGGATGCTGCCGTTCACCTCCAGCGCGGTAAAGCAGGAGAAGGCTTTTTCGTCGTTCTCCGTGCGTTCGAACATGAAGGACAGCGGCGTGCCGGAACCCTTTACATATACGCCGTCCGCCCCCTGGGAGCAATAGTACGACGCAAATTCAAGGTTCGTAAAGATATTGTATGCGGAGGTCCCGGCGGTAGGATGATAGATTTCCACCGGGACGGAGCTGGGCACATAACCGTTTTCGATAATCTGATAGAATGCAGCAGGTTCCCTTCTGTTCCAGTCCAGGTTCTCCAAATCGTTTGAGGCCAGGCCGCAGATCAGCGATCCGGAAACGATGTATCCTTTTTCCTTGGACAGACGGACCAGATAGTTCAGCCAGGCCGCGGAGAAAGAGGCGGTCTCCCAGTCCGTTCCGTTTTCATCGCCACAGATAAAGTGGCTGGCGAAATCCTCCGTATCCAGGTATTTGGCATGGGAAACGCGGCGGATCACGTCGTCAAGCGGTTCGCCCAGGTGCATCCGCTCCAGAATACGCGAAAAGCCATCCATCAGCGCCGCTTCATCCACCGAGACGATTTCTCCGTCTGTGCCGCGGACAATCGCCGGGCCATGGCCGTCTGCCTGACGCTGCGCGTCGCTGAGCCAGGCTATTGCAATGGATGCGAAACTGTACTTGGCATTTTCCCCCATCAAGCCGTAATTATTCAGCCTGCCCGCTTCTTTGCTGAAAACCTCTGCCAGAGCTTCTGGGGTGATGTGAGAAGAAATAATATCTTCGGTCAACAGCCCGTAATCTCTGTAGTATTTTTCTTCCACGGCAAACCGCCCGGCAGCCAGGCACGCTGTTCCTTCTATGAACCATTCAGGATATCTGTAGTAATGATATATATTCCAATGTGTACCGGAATCGATCACGCCATATCCCGGAACGCTGTAACTCCAGTCTTCATTAGGGCACCCAATCGATGTTTCCCCATTCCGGTTGTAATCGAACATAAACATGTGCACCATCTCATGAATGATGCCGCTGCTCATTTCGATATACTTCCTCTGTGACGCGAACCCGTACTCGCCTTCTTCGTTCCGGGCAAAGAAGTACGATGGCACCACCTCCAGATTGCTTTCCATACTGTTGGTCATAATTGAGCTCATGGGGTAATGTGCTCCCACACGCAACTCCAGACCGGTCGAATCGCTGAACGCCTGCTCCGGCGCGTCACGGAAAGCGGGGACCCGGTTCCGGATCAGGTTCACCGCCTGGGGCTCCAGGCGATTGATGAAAAGATCCAGAAATTCTTCCATGACATTGAGCGGATAGGTGTCCATGATCTGCTTGTTGCAGTATGTCAGAACGAGCTCCGACGCCCCCCGCTGTTTCCAGTATTCACGGAACAAGCGCGCCACCGCGTCAGAAAATTTGTCATATAAAGCCCAGCCGTCGCCGCCCGCATTGTTGACTAACCTGACCAAGGGATATACATCAAGCTTATCTGCATCTTCGTATCCGATGGCTGTGACCAGTTTATCCCAGTCTATATTTTCGGCGCCGCCTACATCCGTGAGGAACTTTTCCCAATCGGGCGCCTCATAATCCGGTCCATAGGCATCCGCGAACGCCCGGTACACGTCCTTTTCATCCGCCCACGCGCAGCAAGCCAGGGAACAGAGCAGCATTGCCGCCAGTAGCAGGGAAACGACTCTCTTTTTCATGTTCAAGGCTCCTCTTCTCCAAGTTTGTTTCTTTAGCAGGAAAAACGGGTGTATTTGCCAAAAAAGTGATTGAGCAGCAGCCCCAGTGCGATCGGCGCGATCACCACCTGCACAATGGACAGGAACATACTCCACACGTCCACCGCCACGCTGGCGTGAAGGAGGATATAGGTGATGGCCGGCGTCAGGATGGGGGCCAGCAGCGTATTCACGCTGGTCATGCCCACAGAGAGCGGCACATCGCCGCCAGCCAGATAGGTGATCACGTTGCTGGCGGTGCCGCCGGGACAGGTTCCTACCAGGATCACCCCCGCAAGCAGCGCGGTATCCAACTGAAAGGCTTTCCCCAGCGCGAAAGCCAGCAGCGGCATAATGGTAAACTGGCTGACGCACCCGATCAGAATGTTCCGGGGATGACGGAACACGTAACGGAAGTCCTCCGTTTTCAGCGTCAATCCCATGCCGAACATGACCGCCATCAGCAGCGGGTTGATCCAGGCTGTCTGCACCCACAGTGCGGCTGCTGGCAGAAACAGGGATACAGCCGACAAAGCAAGAACGATGACCGCCATGAGCTGTCCGATGATCGCGCTGATGGATTCGATTTTTTCATTGTAATCACCTGATCAATTGTTATTCGCAGTGCCAGCTTTTCCTGACAAGCAACGGGATGATCAACTGGAAGCTGTCAATCAAACGGTTTCGTGATCGTTATAAGCCTCGTCAGTATTGCAGGAACAGATTCTCCAGATGTTCCTGGCTTGTGTCCCCGGTCAGCGCCAATCGCAGCAGGATGGCTGCTTTTTGAGGAGACAGGTTGTTTGCCGCCACGGTATTGTCGCAAAGCAGATTGTCTTTGGTGATCACGCCGTCGTCAATGCGGGAGGAGATCACCACCGGAATGGAAAGCTCCCGAATAATCTCGATCCATTTTTCGCTGAATTCTCCCGCGCCGGCGCCGGCAATCACCAGGCCGTCTGCGTGTTCAGCGGCAAAACGCAGAAGCTCCGGGTCTGCGTCTACGGAGAAATAAAGAATCGAAACTTTGGGAAGGGTCGATAAATCCGTTACGTCAAACTCGGCTTCAGCTGTATGCCTCTTTGACGGGGTTTCGTACAGAAAAACCGTTCCGTCGCGTACAACGCCGATGGCCCCCATTTCACCCGCTGAAATCGCCATAACGCTGTAGGTACTGGTCTTGGTCATCGTCCTGGCCGCGTAAATCCTGTCGGAAAAAACAATCAGGACACCATGACCGACCGCTTCATCGGACGCGGCGACGCAGACGGCCTCATACAGGTTCATGGGCCCGTCTGCCGAAATGGATGTGGCGGGGCGCATGGAGCCCGTCAGCACCACAGGCTTATCCGTCTTGACTGTCAGGTTCAGGAAATAGGCAGTCTCTTCCATGGTGTCCGTTCCATGGGTGATGACGAAGCCCGCTACGTCGGGGGCTTTTGCCATTTCGTTGATGGTGTTCGCCAGCGTCAGCCAGATTTCCGCCGTAATATCGTCGGAATTGACGTTGCAGACCTGGATCGCTTCGATGTCCGCCACCTGCTCCAATTCAGGAACAGCGTACAATAATTGTTCCGCTGTCAGGGTTCCCGGCTTATAGCCGGCGGTTTTTCCCGCTTCGCCGACGCCGGCGATGGTTCCGCCCGTGGCCAGGACCACGATCTTTTTCCGATTGGACGCTTCCGCAAAGCAGGAAGAGGCCGCGGCAGTCAGGAAGATCAGGGTCAGCAGCAGCGCGAGGATTTTTTTCATTGTGATTGCCTCCTTTTGTATGTTGATCGCTTTAAGCCGCGTCTGGGACGGCTTCAGTTTCGTATTCAGTATAGTATTCGTCCAGCAGCTCAAACAGCCGGGACGCGATTTCCACATAGTCCTCGGTGTACAGGTTTGCCAGGGAGATGCGCACGGTTCCTTCGGAAGCGTTGAAGCCGGGGCCGTACATCAGCACCACGCCTTTCTTCCCGGCCAGGTCGTTCAGGAAGTCGATTTCAGTTCGGCTGTCTTTCAGCCAATCGGCAAAATCTTCGCCGTACCGGGCAGAAGCGATGGCCAGCACGTCCACCAGCGTGTAATACCGGGCGTTCTGCGCGCTGTCGTCAGCGGGCAGGCCCAGGGCGTTCATCAGCGCCGTATACCGGGCGCGCACCGTATCGTTTGCCAGCTTGATATAGGGGTCTTCCGCTTCGTAAATCAAATGGCTCAGCGCAAGCATGTCCATGAACACCTGGCTCGGGGTGCTCAGGCCGCTGGTGTGGTACAGGCCGATGGAACGGCTGTCCGCCACCACGCGGTCCAGGAAGGGCATTTCATCCGGCTCGGAGGTCACGATAGCGTATTCGCTCCGCAGGAACGCTTTGTCCTCCTCGGGCAGTTCCCGCAGCAGGCGGTCGCATACGTTGTCTTTGTTCATGGCGATCATGCCCACGCGCCAGCCCGTCGCGCCATACAGCTTGGAGTAAGAATAAACCAGGATGGTATTGTACGGCAGCACGGCGTACACCGTCTTAAAATCCTGGGCGAAAGTGCCGTACACGTCGTCGGTGAGGATGATGAGGTTGGGATTCTTTTCCACCACAAGTTCCAGCCTTTTCAGCGTGTTTTCCGACAGGGCATGGGAGGCGGGATTGGAGGGGTTCACCAGGAAAAAGGCTTTCACGGCGGGGTCTTCCAGCTTGACCAATTCGGCTTCGGGGATATCCCATCCATCTTCCTCCGTGCTGCTCACGTCGATAGACACCAGGCCGTAATCCTTCACGGACGGGATCTGCATATAGGGGGTGAAGATGGGCGTGCCGATGGCAATCTGATCTCCGGCTTTCAGCAGCTTATTATGACTGAGCGCCTCGAAGATGTACACCATGGCCGCGCTGCCGCCTTCCGTGGGAAAAATCTGCGTTTCCGCCGAAAGGTCCTTGCCGCCGTACAGCGTGGATTGCAGATAAGCGTTCTGAATGGCTTCCGTGCAGGGCAGGCACCGGCTGGGGGAAGGATAGTAGTCGCCAATGACGGCGTCTCCAAGCTCCTTGAGCAGGATGTCCTTATCCAGGCCCAGGGTGTTCACGCAGTAATCCACGGCGGCAATCAGGAAAGCGTCGGTAGGATTCTCCGGGTTCATGGCCGCGTCAAAGCGTTCGCCCACGCCTTCCAGTTTCCCGTGCCCCGCCATGCTGCCCTGGCTCATATCCAGCTCACATTCGCCGATAGCGAAATTCATGAACCGGGTGAAGGCGTAGCGCGTTTGGGTGTTGATCCAGTTGGGATTGCCCCGCCCCGCGTCCAGCACGGAATAGCCCGCTTCGTTGGTCTTTGCCAGTTCCCGCTGCATGGCGGTGATTTCAAACGCGCCCAGTTCCTTTTCCAG
>CAJOJQ010000073.1 GCA_905234985.1 uncultured Christensenellaceae bacterium | reverse complement strand
TTCAACGGTCTGGAATAACATTCATATGCGCGTGGATATTTGCTGTACCGCTCATCAGATTCATCAACAACCGCACAAAGTGGTCATCGATAATCCGTTCATCTCTGTTATGACTTCGCTGTCAGTCTCGCAGTTCTGGAATTTAGACATCATGCAGGTTGCAAGCGTTACGGGCGTAGTAGGTGTTTCGTTCATAGTTACGTTGTTCGCTTCGATAATCAATTACATCTGGGAAGAAGGACTGCGCAAAGAAACAGTGATAAACGTTATCGGATATGGAATTGTCGTAGTGATAATTACCAGCATAGGAATGTTTAATGTCGAGAAGGCCGAGCAGACGGTGAGAGTAGCTGCGGGTGTCGAGAACTTCAACCTTCTGCTTGAGGACAAATCTATTCTCGCCAGGTATGCTGGCACTGATGAGGAGAAAATGTTTCAGGCAAACGTTGACATAATCACTGAACGTGCAAAACTGGCCGTGCTTAATGAATCAACTTTGCTGGTTTTCCCTGAAGATGCCTTTGCGTGCTTTGAACCTTCAGCCGAAAACTTTATCGGGCGTGTAAAGTCCATAGCAAGAGACAACAAAATTAATATTCTTCTCCCTCTTCTCAGGCTTCCGGTTGATGAAGGCCGTAAAAGCAGAAATACCTTGAACTTCATTAATAGCAGCGGCGAACTTCTGGCTGAGAAGCATCGGCTGGTTCGCGGTGGCCCTGGCGGATTTGGCGTCGGAGGAGAACAGCTTGTTCAGGGTGCCGCCGCCCGCCACGCCGTCCGCCGTCAGGCCGTTGACGCGCTGGAAAGCCTTTACGGCGTCCGAAGTGGCGGCGCCGAAGGAACCGTCCACATTGCCCTTATAGTAGCCAAGGGTTTTCAGCTTTTGCTGCAAAAGCCTTACGGCGGCCTTCTCCGAGCTGCCTTCCTTCAGGGAAATGCCGATGATGCCGGAGACGGAGGAAGCCTTCTTCGCGGAAGAGGAATACAGGGCTTTCAGGGTTTCGGGGCCTGCCACGCCGTCGGCGTAGCTGGTATTACGGCGCTGGAAAGCGATCACGCCCGCTTCGGTGGCGTTATCGAAACGGGAGGTGGCCTTGCCCGCTAAATAGCCTAAGGAAATCAGCCGCTCCTGCATCTGCTTCACCTGCTTGCCGCTGTTGCCGTTGCGCAGGTAGGTGTTGGTGGAATAGGAGGGGGTGGCGGTGGCCCTGGGCGTGGGGGAAGCGGTGGGCTTCTGGGTGGCCTTGGCGGAGGCGAGCTTGGCCATGGTGGCGCTGCCCACCTTGCCGTCCACGGTCAGGCCGTACTGCTTCTGGAACGCCTTCACGGCCTTTTCGGTGGCTTCGCCGAAATCGCCGTCCACGTTGCCCTTATAGAAGCCCAGGGCCTTCAGCTTCTGCTGCACGTTGCGCACGTCCTGCCCCTGGGAGCCTAATTTCAGCGATCCGGCGGGGGTGGCGGTGGGCTTGGCGGTGGGCGCGGGCGTTACCAGGGCTTTGGCCGAAGGATTTGCCGTCACCATGGGCGCCACCGTCATCCAATTATTATTGTTCGGGGCAATCGTGGGCATGCTCGCCACCGTGCCCTGATTATTGCCGGGATAGGTCTGCACCGGGGTGTCGGTGGGCAGATCGGTGGCCTGGATGGGCGCTGTGGTGGGCTTGGGCGTGTCCGGCTGATACACGGGGAAATTCAGATTGTCGCCGTTTTGATTCCCCGTGGCGATATTATTGGGCTCCACATAGCAGCCGCCCAGCAGCAGGGACAGCACGATCAGCAGAGCGACGAACGACGCGGCCTTGGCAGATTTCATGGTTGATCCTTCCTTCCAAAGATTGATGCTGAACCGAAAGTCTTTTCATCTATGATAGACGGATAAGGGATTGCGTTTGTTCCTTTATTTTGGAAAAAAGTGCCGAAATTTTTTATTCCGAGGCTGGCAGCACGTTTTCCCCGGCGTAATGCCACGTTTTGAAGCCCACGGCGGCGGCGCTTTGGATATTGGCCAGTGAATCGTCGATGAACAGGGCGTCCCTGGGGCTGATGCAGTACCGCTCCGTCAGCAGGGTGAAAATGGCGGGGTCGGGCTTGCACACCTTTTCCCGGGAGGAAACCACCGCGCCGTCCAGCAGGCCCAAATGGGGGAAAGCGCCGCAGGTGGAAGAAAAGGCCGGTTCCCCGTAGTTGGTCAGGGCGTACAGCCGCTTGCCCATGCTTTTGAGGGCGGGAATCAAGTGATACAGGGGCAAAGGCCGCATGGTCCGGTAAAACTCATAAAAGGCGTACAGCACCATGTCCCTGCCCTCCGGCACCCCCGCCCTGTCGGCGATGTTTTGGGCGATGGCCTCGTTGCTTTCCACGCCCAAGTCAAAGGCGGCCCAGCGCAGATCAGGGCCGAAGGTAGAGCGGAACAGGGCCTCCCGATGCTCCTTTGGAAGCAGGGACGCCACCTTTTCCGGCTCGAAGGAGAGCAGCACGTTGCCCACGTCGAACACGATCACGTCCGTCTCCAATAATCTGACGTCCATTCTTCATTCCTCCACCCGTATAGCATACCATAAAACGCCGCCGAATACAATCACTTTCCTGCCGACAGTTTCCGGCAAAACACAAAAAATTTCGCTTTAGGGGGACAAAATGCCCGCCAAATGCGGCGGGCCAGAAAAAATCAAATGTATTCGCCTTCCGGCTTGGGCAGGTTCAGGAATTCGATGAATTCTTTGATGTGCGCGTTCCAGAATTCCCAGGTATGGGCGCCGGGGTCTTCGTGATAGGTATAATCAAAGGGATTGCCGGGCAGGGCCAGGAAAAAATCCCGGGTGCGGTGGGCGCTGGGCAGCAGGAAGTCCGCATCCCCGCAGGCGTGGTAAACGCGGGGGCATGGCAGGCCCTTGTCGAGGATGCTTTGCGCGCAGCCCAGGGGATCCTTATAGGTGCCTTTCGCGGGGCCGTCGCCGAAGGTGAGGGCGAAGCGGGGGCCGTTGTGCAGGTTGCCTTCCGCGTTTACCGCGCCGGCGCTCAGGCACCCGATGGCGGCATATTTTTCCGGATGGCTCAGGCCGATCATCAGGCTGCCCGCGCCGCCCATGGATAATCCGGCGATGAAATTGTCCTCCCGGCGGGTGGACAGGTTCAGCATTTTGGGCAGGGCCTCCGGCAGCTCCTTGCTGATGTAGGTATAGAATTTCTGGCCGTGGGCCATGTCGGTATAGCCGGAATTGTGGGCGGAGGGCATCACGATCGCCAAACCGTAGGGCCCGGCGTAGCGCGCCACGGAGGTGAGGCGCAGCCAGTCCGAATGGCAGCCGTAGGCCCCGTGGAGCAGCCACAGCACCGGCAGCTTATGCCCCGGCGCGTGATCCTTGCGCACGGGCAGCACGATATCCAGCGTGACGCACATGCCTAAGGCGGGGGAAAACATACGCATTTTCGTTAAGGCGGACATGTCATTCCTCCTCCTTTCCCAGGGGCAGCCAGTTGAGGACGGTCTGAATCTTTTCGTCCCAGTACTGCCAGGCGTGGACGCCGGGGGATTCCTCCCAGGTGAGCGGCAGGCCTAAAGAAAGCATGTGATCCTTGAATTTCACGTTGTCGGGATACAGGCTGTCCTCCATGCCGCACCACATATAAAATTTTACCTCCGGCTTGCCCGCCTGAGCCAAATCCCTGGCGGCGGCGAAAAGATCGTCGAAGGAGCCGGGGAGCTTCTTGAGGTCGCCGAAAATATCCCGCCAGAAGGCTTTGGCGGCCAAATCGCCGCGCCGGATCAGCGCCGCCATATCGGCGCAGGAGGAAAGCCCGGCGGCATAGGAGAAGGTGTCCGCCGCCCGCAGGCCGCATTTCAGCGCGCCGTAGCCGCCCATGGACAGCCCGGCCACGAAGGTATCCTCCCGCCGGGGACTCATCTGGGGGAACAGGGAACGGCACAGGGCGGGCAGCTCACTGGAAATAAAATCCCAGTACCGCTCGCCGTAGGCCATGTTGGTGTAAAAGCTCAAATCGGCGGCGGGCATCACCACCGCAAGCCCTTTGGCGCTGGCGTAGCGCTCGATGCTGGTGCGCCGAAGCCAAATGGTGTGATCGTCGCTCATGCCGTGCAGCAGATACAGGGTTTTGCAGCAGGCGCTTTCCTTGCTTTCCATGCCGATCAGCCCGGCGGTGCTTTCGGGCAGGATCACCAGGAAATCCACTTCTCTCTCCAGCGTTTGGGAATGGGCCGTCAGCTCCAGTAACGCCATGGGCCATCGCCTCCTTTGTTTTCTGCGTTTCATTATAGCACCCCGTTTTCGCCGCCGCAACAGCAAAATTACCCCATGACAAACGGAAAAAGAAGGTGTATACTGTTGTCTAAGAAAACGCGGTCAGGCCGCGAAAAAACGGAGGATCGTTCGATGAAGCAGATGCCGGTGGGTTATCAAATGTATTCGGCCCGGGAAAAGGCGCAAAAGGATTTGAAAGGGGTTTGCCGGGCGCTGAAAGCCATGGGCTACGACGGGGTGGAGTTCGCGGGCTTTTACGGCCACAGCGCGGAGGAAATCAAAGCCATTTTGACGGAAACGGGCTTGCGGGCCGTGTCCAACCACGCGCCCGCCAGCGAATTTGAGCGGGACGTGTTCGGCCTGCTCTCCTTCCATCAGGCCATCGGGTGCAAATATATCGCCATTCCCTCTCTGGATCGGGAGCAGCGCCCCGGCGGGCCGCGCTTTGCCGAGACCCTGCGGAAAATGAACCGCTGGGGCCGCCTGTGCAAGGAAGCGGGCATTCAATTGCTGTACCACAACCACGATTTTGAGTTCGTGGACGTTTCCGGCATGTACGGGCTGGATTTCCTGTTCGCGGCGACGGAACCGGAGCTTTTGCAGACGGAAATTGACGTGTGCTGGGTAAAGTACGCGGGGGTCGACCCGGCGGATTATGTGCGTGCGTACGCGGGCCGGGCGCCCCTGGTGCATATGAAGGATTTCGTGGGTAAGAAGGGCGACGGCACCCCCTACGCCCTCATCGGCCAGACCGCAAAGGCGGACGAAGGCGTGGCCTTTGAATACCGCCCCCTGGGCCACGGCTGCCAGGATATGCGGGCCGTGACCGAAGCCGCCCTCGACGCGGGCGCGGAATGGCTGATCGTGGAGCAGGACGACTGGTATGGCCGCGATCCCATGGAGCTGGCGAAGGAAAGCATCGATACCCTGTACGATTTGGGCGTCAAGACCCGCTGACAATTCCAACGATATTCTAAAATGAAGTTGACCCTGAAACGAAATCAACACTGAAACGAATGCCCATAAGATAGTCTTATCTACCAACTTGCTTTTTCTACCTAACGAAAATAACTCATAGAGAATTGTGGACTGCTGTTTCTTCAGCAGCCCAATATTTCAATACTTTATTTCATTGCGTTCTTTCATAAAGAAGATTTGCGCTGTCTTTGTGTGGGGTGTTATGGTCGATATAAAACTGTCTAAAAAGGAGGGGACGTTGTGAGTCAGGGAAGTTTTGAAGACTTGACGGGTATTCAGTTCGGCAAACTTACAGTGTTATATAGGGCTCCTGACTATATACAGCCATCAGGCCAGCATAAACGAATGTGGCATTGTAAATGTGAATGTGGAAATGAAAAAGATGTGCGTGCTGCTGATTTAAAAACAGGTAATACAAGGTCTTGTGGTTGCTTTCAGCAGAGTTCTAGAGGAAAGGTAACTGTCCAGTCCACCCAAAAATTAACATAAAATTCCAAAAGGTAAACTGAGCAGTGATGTCGAATAATAAACCATAGCAAGAGGAGCTATGGGGA
>CAJOJQ010000072.1 GCA_905234985.1 uncultured Christensenellaceae bacterium | reverse complement strand
TCTCAACTTTTCGCCGCTTTGAGCACCTTGGCCGCGCTTACGCACGGAAAATTGGCCGACGCAACCTAATATCGGAGGTTATTGGAGGTTGCCTGTACAGAAAGGTTGATTGCTGATAAAATAGTCCGGAAACCGAATCATGCGCACGAAGGAGGATTCTCATGAATCTGCAAGGCAACACGTTTTTCTTTCCCTGGGAAGTGAGCCTGATGGAGTGGCTCCAGGCCAATTTGAGCGAACCCTTTCTGAACGTTCTGAGCCAGCTTTCTATGTTCGGCGAGGAAACGGTGCTGATCCTGCTCCTTGGTTTCCTGTATTGGAGCTATAACAAGCGCCTGGGAAAAACGGTGGGCATCGGCGCGCTGTTCGCCTGCGCCTGCTGCAGCATGGTCAAGAATATTGTCCTGCGCCGCCGTCCCTACTTCGATCATGAAAACGTCAAAATCCTGCGGGCGCCGGAGCCCGAAGCCGATCTTTACGATATCGCCGCCCAGGGGTATTCTTTCCCCAGCATTCATTCCTCCAACGCCGCCAGCATCTATGGTTCCCTGGCTGTAAACGGAAAAAAGAAATGGCTTACGGTCCTGGCCTTCGTTCTGCCGGTTCTGGTCGGCTTTTCCCGGGTGGTCGTGGGCGCCCATTATCCCACGGACGTGCTGGCGGGCTGGGCATTTGGCACAGCCGCCGCGCTGCTGATCCCCATTTTACAAAGAAAGATCAAAAGCACGGCGGTGTTTTACGGCATCCTGCTGGCGGCGTCCCTGCCGGGCGTTTTCTTCTGCAAAAGCGCGGACTATTTCTCCATTCTGGGCCTGATGATCGGCTTTATGGGGGGCACGCTGCTGGAAGAAAAGCGCGTCCGCTTTGAAAACACGGCCAAGCCCCTGTGGATGATCCTGCGGCTGGCGGGCGGACTGCTCAGCTATTTCGTGCTGAACACGCTGCTGAAGCTTCCCTTCTCCAGTGAATTCCTGGCAGGCAGCAGCCAGGCCGCGCTGCTGGTGCGGTGCGCGCGGTACGCCGTCATCGGGTTCGTAATGTTTGGGGTGTATCCCATGGTTTTCAAACCCGTGGAAAAACGTTGGGCCTGATGATAAAAAGCGAAAAGTGGAAAGTAATTGTTCAGTCGTGGTCAGAATTGGACACTTTAAGTCAAGGTAGGAAGTAGGAGGTAGGAGGTAGGAAGTTTTATATAGTCCACAAAATGAACCAAGCACCATTTATTGGGTCTTTGTATTCACAGAATAAACCTCCTACCTCCTACTTCCCACCTCCTACCTGATTAAAGTGTCCTTTAGATCGACGACAGATACACGGAAACTGATCAAATTTCCACTTTTTCAGCTTATCCCCGTTCCGTCTTGCGCATCTTTTCCCTGCGCCGCCGGGAGGGCTGATGCTTGTCCACGGGGGCGTCTCCGCGAATGGCGAAGAGCTGGTCGCGCAGCTTGGCGGCTTTCTCGAAGTCCAGGGCGGAGGCGGCGGTGAGCATCTGATCCTCCAGCTGCTTGATCCATTCGGCCTTTTCGTCCTCCTCCATGCCGCCGGTGATCTCCTCGCTGGTCTGGTCGGTGATCTCCAGCAGGGCGCGCACGGCGGTTTTCACCGATTCGGGGGTGATGCCGTTCGCTTCGTTGTAGGCTTCCTGAATGGCCCGGCGGCGGTTGGTTTCCCCGATGGCCGCCATCATGGAATCGGTGGGGCTGTCGGCGTACATGATCACGCGGCCCTCCACATTGCGGGCGGCGCGGCCAATGGTCTGGATCAGGGAGGTTTCAGAGCGAAGGAAGCCCTCTTTGTCCGCGTCTAAAATGGCGACCAGGGCCACTTCGGGCAGGTCTAAGCCTTCGCGCAGCAGGTTGATGCCCACCAGCACGTCGTATTCGCCCATACGCAATTCCCTGATCAACTTGGTACGCTCCAGGGTCTGGATATCGGAATGGAGGTAGCGCACGCGGATGCCCAATTCGTCCAAATAGTCCGTCAGGCGTTCCGCCATTTTCTTGGTCAGGGTGGTCACCAGCACCCTTTCTTTTTTTTCGATGACCTTGTGGATTTCCCCCACCAGGTCGTCCACCTGGCCGGTGGCGGGCCGCACGATGATTTTGGGGTCCAAGAGGCCCGTGGGCCGGATGATCTGCTCCACGATCTGGCTGGCCCGCTCCCGCTCGTAGGGCGCGGGGGTGGCGGACACGTAAATCACCTGCTTTACTCGCGCGTCAAATTCCTCATAGGTCAGGGGCCGGTTGTCAAAGGCGGAGGGCAGGCGGAAGCCGTAATTCACCAGCATGTTTTTCCGGGCACGGTCCCCGGCGTACATGGCGCGGATCTGGGGCACGGTCACGTGGCTTTCGTCGATCATCACCAGAAAGCCCTTGGGAAAATAATCCAGCAGACAGAAGGGCGGATCGCCTTCCTTGCGCCCGTCAAAATACCGGCTGTAATTCTCGATGCCGGTGCAGAAGCCGATCTCCCGCAGCATTTCAATATCGTATTTAGTGCGCTGGGCGATGCGCTGGGCCTCCAGCAGCTTGCCCTCCTTTTCAAATTCCGCCACGCGCTTCTCCATATCGCGCTGGATGCGGGCAATGTTTTCCTCCCGGTTTTCCTGGTTGGTGGCGTAGTGGGTGGCGGGGAAAATGGGAACGTGCTGGACAGTGTGCAGCACATGGCCGTCCACCACGGAGAACTCGCTGATCCGGTCGATCTCGTCGCCGAAAAACTCCACTCGGACGCCGTTTTCCAGCTGTCCTTTAGGAATGATCTCCACTGTGTCCCCCCGAACGCGGAAATTTCCGCGCTCAAACGCCACATCGTTGCGTTCATACTGAATATCCACCAGACGGCGCAGCAGGTCGCTTTGGCTCATTTGCATGCCCGGGCGCAGGGAAATCATTTGCCCTTCGTACTCGCTGGGGTCGCCCATGGAATAAATGCAGGAAACAGAGGCGACAATAATCACGTCGTTCCGCTCCTTCAGGGCGGCGGTGGCGCTGTGGCGCAGACGGTCGATTTCCAGGTTGACGGAGGCGTCCTTTTCAATGTAGGTATCGGAGGACGGAATATAGGCTTCCGGCTGGTAATAATCGTAATAGGAAACGAAATATTCCACCGCGCTGTCCGGGAAGAACGCCTTGAACTCGCTGCACAGCTGGGCCGCCAGGGTCTTGTTGTGGGCGATCACCAGGGTGGGCCGCTGCACTTTTTCGATGACCGACGCCATGGTGAAGGTTTTGCCCGAACCCGTCACCCCCAGCAGCACCTGGGCGGGCATGCCCTCCTTCACCCCTCTCGCCAGCGCTTCGATAGCCTGGGGCTGATCTCCCCGGGCGGTGTAGGGGGCTTTCAATACAAATTGACCCATAGATTCCTCCGAATCACTCATAAAACAGCAGTGTATACTGTCGGCGCGTATCAACGATACGGTAAACAAATACGATATTTCCAACGTGTTTATACACTGCCGCGTGGCGACCAGTAATGACCATTCTGTAACCCTGTCTATCGAGCCATTCATCCGGCACACGAGAACCTGAATCTGGGAAATCCTCTAAGCGATTCAGCGCGTTTTTTATTTTCAGTGTCACTTTTAGCGCTGTTTCTTTGCCGAAGTTCAGAACATACCATTCTTGAATACTTTTCAGGTCTTCCCATGCGGCGTTTGTCAATTCAATCTTGCATTTCATCGGCACGTCTCCTCAACTGTTCCCAAGCGTCCTCAAGATTGATCGTCGGAGTTCCGGCTAACCTTTCTTCTTCTGCTTTTAATATCGAATCCCGCAGCGCCAGCATCTGTTCCCGCCGTTCATACGCCTCAATGCTCATGAGTACCAAATCGCCTTCCCCATTTTTGGTGATAAAAATAGGTTCGTTAGTGCTTTTCGCCAGTTCGGAAATGCTTGCGTAATCGTTCCGCAACGCGGCGGAGGGCCGAATCATCATGATGATTCCTCCTTCATATCAATTTTATGATAAAATTATATCATAAAATATTTATGATGTAAAGCATTGAAAAAAGGCATCCATTTCCATCCGCAAAAATCTGCCTTGGAAATGCGCCAAATCGCCGGATTTCCGCCCCGCTATGCTGAAAAAAACTTGCTGGAAACCGTTTTGCGCCCGCTTTCCAGCAGAAAATGATTGACCGCCGCCGGGCACAATGACCGCGAAACAAAGGTTTTGCGGAGGTGTGACCCATGCCCCAGTATCAGATTGATTTTTCACCCCGGCTGTCCGGGGAGGTTCATGTGAGTACGGCGAAAAACGCAGTGCTGCCCATTTTGGCGGCGACGCTGCTGACCCAGGAGGAAATCATCATTCATCAGACGCCGGACCTGACGGACGTTAAGCACATGCTGGATATCCTGCGCGCGTGCGGCGCGGAGGTATCGCAAGAAGAAGATTCCGTGCGGGTTCGCGCCGTAAGCGTAACGAGTCCCCATGAAAACGCGCTGCTGCGCACCATGCGTGCCTCGGTGCTGATTTTGGGGCCGCTGCTGGCCCGGTGCGGGGAATGCATTTTGTCCATGCCCGGCGGCTGCGCCATAGGCCAAAGGCCCATCGACCTGCATTTGAAGGGCCTGCAAAAGTTAGGCGCGCGGGTGGAGCAGGAGGGCGGCACGGTGCAGGTGAGCGGCTGCCTGCGGGGCGGCAATATTTACCTGGATTTCCCCAGCGTGGGCGCCACGGAAAACTTGATCATGGCGGCAGCCCTCACCCGGGGCGTCACCCGCATCGAAAACGCGGCCAAGGAGCCGGAAATCACCGATCTATGCCACTTCCTCACCTGCATGGGGGCGCGCATCGCCGGGGCGGGCACGGCCAACATCATGATCGAGGGCGTGGAATGCCTGCACGGCGCGGAATACACGCCCATCCCCGACCGGATCGAGGCGGGCACCCTGGCCTGCGCCGCCGCGCTGACGGAGGGCAGCGTGCTGCTGGAGGGCGCGCGGACGGATCACATGCGGGCGCTGCTGTTCAAGCTGACCGAATCCGGCATGATTTGCCAGGAGGACGCCCGGGGCCTGCGCCTGCGAGGCAAGGCCCGGCATCCCATGGAAGCCCGCACCTTATCCTATCCCGGTTTTCCCACCGACATGCAGGCCCCGCTGATGGTGGTAGCCACCCAGACCCACGGCCTTTCCGTATTCCTGGAAACCATTTTTGAAAACCGGTACATGCACGTGGTAGAACTCAAACGCTTGGGCGCGCAGATCCGCGTGGAGGGTCAATTGGCGCTGATCCAAGGCGGTCGCGCCCTGAATGGCGCGCACGTGACCGCCACCGACCTGCGGGCCGCCGCCGCTCTGATGCTGGCCGGACTCATCGCCCAGGGCCGCACCATCCTGTCCGACCCCGGCGGGCATTTGATGCGGGGTTACGAAGGGCTGGAAGACAAGCTGGCGGCGCTGGGAGCGGAGGTGAAGAAGGTGCAAGCTTCATAAGTAAATGCTCCCTTTGTCAAGGACAATTTTGATTTGGAAAGGGGAAGTACAGGACAAGAATGTGGTATACTCTCCCAGCTGGGACGGAGGATAGGGCAACGCTG
>CAJOJQ010000071.1 GCA_905234985.1 uncultured Christensenellaceae bacterium | reverse complement strand
TCGATACATGGGAATCCATGGCTTATGACTCATCTGAACCTGAATAACGAGGCTGAAAACCTCGATTCTATCGAACTTTTTACTTGACATTATGGGGAGGAATCCCCATGAAGAAAGGTCTGCTTCTCTGTCTGCTGCTGGCGCTGCTGCTGTGCGTGCCGCTGCTGGGCCAGGCTTCCATCACGGAAAGCTGGTCGCCCATGTACACGGTAGAGCCCACCTGTACTGAACAGGGGTACACCGTGTATGAGAATTTCCTCATGCCCGGCACCCTGGAAAACCGGGACTTTGTTCCCGCCCTGGGCCACGATTGGAGCGCCTGGGAAGTGCTGCGGGAGCAATACGCCACCTGCGAAAAGGATGGCATGGAAATCCGCCATTGTTCCCGGTGCGGCATTTCCGAAACCCGCGGCATCCCCGCCACAGGCCACCAATGGGGCGCGTGGGTAGAATACCCCGAATGCGAATTTGAGGGGTCGAGGGAGCGCCAGTGCCAGGCCTGCCAGGCCCGGGAAAGCGAAACCCTTCCCCCGGCGGGCCACGTTTGGGGCGAATGGAGCACCTATATGGAGGCGGACTGCGAAAACCCCGGCATGAAAACCCGGTACTGCGCCCGCTGCGGCCAGCCCCAGGAGGACATGATCGACCCCCTGGGCCACCAATGGGACAACGGCGCCGTGACGCAGGAGCCCACCTGCAAGGCGGAGGGCGTGCGCACCTTCACCTGTTCCCGCTGCGGGGCCGCCCGGAGGGAAGCCATTGAAAAGACCAGCCACCAGCCCACCAAGGTGACGGAAAAAATGCCCACCTGTACGGAACCGGGCGAATCTGTCACCAAGTGCGCGGTCTGCGGCGAAAAGCTCACCAACCCCGACAGCATCCCCGCCCTGGGCCATGACTGGGACGGCGGCAAGGAAGTGGAAGGCCCCGGCTGTGAGACGGAGGGAATGCGGCTGTATACCTGCTCCCGCTGCGGGGCCACCTATGATGAAACCATCCCCGCCCTGGGGGGCCATTTGTGGGATACCGGCAGGGTGACGCAGGAACCCACCTGCACCGCCGAGGGTATAAAAACCTTCACCTGCTCCCGCTGCGGGGCCACGCGGGAAGAAGCACTTCCCGCCACGGATCACGCTTACCAGTACATTCCCGCCGTGGACGCCACCTGCACGGAACCGGGCAGCACCTTAGGCATCAGCTGTTCCATCTGCGGAGCCATGCTGGACATGCCCCAGGAAATTCCTCCCCTGGGCCATGATTGGGACGAGGGCGCCGTGACCCGGGAAGCGGGCCTGCTGCTCCCCGGCGAAATCATCTATACCTGCCTCCGCTGCGGGGACACGAAAACCGAGGAAATCCCCGTCATCGACGGCACCCGCAGCGCGTTTGACCTGCTGCGGAACATTGGAAGCGACGCGGCGGCCGATGCGGCCCAAACGGCCGATATACCGGAACACATCGATCCCCTGCGCATCGTCGCCCAGCCCCAGGACGGCGCCATGACCCGGTACGGGGACGACGCCCCCGCCCTGTTCGTGGAAGCCGAGGGCGGCGTTGAACCCTATTCCTATCAGTGGTATCGGGAAGGGAAAGCGGAAAGCAAGCCCTCCGGCGGAAACGCGGCCATTATCGGGAATGTTCGCCCGTCCGCAAGTCTGGGCTCCATCTTCGGCAGCGCGGTGGCCACCGTCGTGAATCAATGCACCACCTCCAGCGTGACCATTGCCTCCTCCATGGGCGGCTATCAGGCTGACGGCGGGAAACAGCAGGCTTTCTCCGTAACCGATAACGCCATGGCCCTGAACGGAGCCACCGGCGCTTCCTATACCCCCGTCCTGGGCGGCGTCAGCTATTTCTGCAAGGTGACGGACGCGGCGGGGAACGCCGTTTACAGCGACAGCGCGAAGATCGACTGGGGTCTGCGCATCGCCTCCCAGCCGGACAACGCCAACATCAGCGGCAAGGACAGCGTGACCCTGTACTGCGTGGCGGCGGACGGCACGCCCAAGGAGGGCGGCGCGCCCTATGATTACTACTGGTATGAATTCGGCGTCTCCAGCATCATCGGCGAAGGCAGCAAATTCACCGTCAGCAAAGAGGGACGTTATTACTGCGACGTCTGGGACGCCCAGGGTATGGTTCCTTCCGATACGGTGACCGTGTACAGCGCGGAGCCCCTTGCCGTGTCCGGCCTGAAAGACCTGGATTTGAAGCCCGAGGAGACGGCCGACCTGACCGCCCAGGTTTCCGGCGGCACGCCGCCCTACGCCTATGAATGGTATTACACGGCCAACGTAAACGCCTCCATCTTCTCCGCCCGGTACGTGGTGGAGGGGGCGGCGGAACCCACCCTCACCGTGTCCGGCCAGAAGCTGGGCAAGTATTCCCTGATCGTCACCGACGCCATGGGCGCCACCGCCGGAAAAACCGTGACGGTGAGCGAATGGATGGAACCCCTGACCATCGTGAAGCAGCCGGAGGGTGCGGAACTGAAGCGCAAAACAGACATCTATCAAGTAGTGGTTGAAATCGGCGACGGTACCGCGCCCTATACCTACACCCTCCTGCGGGAAGGGGAACGGAAGGACAGCGCCGAATCCTACAGTCCCATTGGCTCCTTCACCGTCAGCGAACCGGGCGTGTACGCCATCCGCGTTGTGGACAGCGAAGGCCGCAAAGCCACCAGCCAGTATGTGGACGTGATATACAACGAACTGCGCATCAAGGACTATACCCGCAGCGCGGTCATCTATGATTTGGGGAACGAGGCAGGTATTTTGAAGGTGGAGGCCGTGGGCGGAAGAACGCCGTATACCTATTCCTGGTACAAGATCAGCTGCGATCCTGATTATGAAGCGTATCAAAAAAACGACTCCTTCATAACCAAAGAATTGAAGAACAGCGAAGACAATAAACTATACGTGAGAGAACCATTCACCACCTGGAAATGCGTCGTGAAAGACGCCAACGGCGATACTGTGGTGGCCTATCCCATGACGGTGGAATACGCCGGGGATGAACTCGTCATTATCCAGCAGCCGCAGGATGTGCGACTGAATCTAAGCGAGGAACTGTACTCCGCGTCCATGACGTTCAAAGTCCATACCAATCAGGGCCATGCCCTCAAATACACCTGGGAGAGAAAGGGCGATAACGGCTGGCAGGTTTACGCTTATGGCCCCACCCTGACCTTGCAGGAGCGGGTGACCGAAACGGTCCATTATTACATCAAGAGCGGCACTTTCCGCTGCCGGGTAAAGGATTTGCAGACAGGAAAGGAGGTTGTCAGCAAGGAAGCGTCGGTTATCTTGCCTGAATTGAAAGTAGAAGCACGTCAAGACGGAAAGAATAGCACCACCATCATTCTGAAAATTGAAGGCGGTAATGGGCCATATACAATTACATGCAGCCGCGACAGAATAGGTTTTAAAGGTCAAGGTCATGTATATGAGGACTTTAATCTCAATGGACATCTGAATTACGTTGACGGAGGGTTGAGATGGGCCGAATATCGTGTGACGAACGTATCGAAACATGCAAGAGAGTGGGATGATCTCAAATACAATTATCGGTACTGGTATTACAATTTCACTGTTACGGACATATTTGGAGAAAAAGACACAGATTCTGTAAGGATGGATGGATATGCTACGGAATATTATTAATGATTAATCCGCAGTATTTCTCCTGATTTTTCAGAAGATTTCAAGAAGGACAGAAAAGAGGGAAAACGATGAAAAAATGGATGGCCCTGTTGATGGCCTTGCTGCTGGCCCTGTCGCTGGCCCCCGCCCCGGCGGAAGAAACCGCCCCGGAAACCGACCCCGCCCTGCTGGGCGATTGGTACGCCGAAATGCAGAATATCGCCCTGACCCTGACCCTGAACGAAAACGGCCAATATGCCCTCTCCTACCCCGCCCTGCCTGACGCCGCAAGGGAGGGAACCTGGGAATTGCGGGACGGCTACGTGTATCTGGACGGCGATGAGGAAGAACCCCTGAACTTTACCGGCGATAAGCTCATTTGGGGCGCTGCCCGGGTGTTCTTCTACCGCGAATCGCCCCAGGTCTATGCCCCCGCCGACCCCGACCCCTCCGCCTCCCTGACAGCCTTCGCCGGGGCCTGGCGCAGCGCCTACGCCCTGGCAAACGGCGCGGCCCTGCCCGCCGGCCTGGTGGATCAGGACGTGCGCCTCTACGTGGAAATCGCCGCCCCGGATGAAGCCGCCCCCGCCGGCCAGCCCGCCGCCCGCGCCGCCATCATCGGCGGCCCCTTCGCGGATAGTGCCCTGGATTTCACCTTTGAAAACGGCGCGCTGTCCTTCGCGGACGAGACCTTCTCCCTCCAATTGGCCATGCAGACCGACAGTCTCCTTCGCCTCACCCTCGCCGCGGGCGGCGAAACCCTTTCCCTGGTCTGCGTTTCCTACCTCACCGAGGGCCTCCTCCCCGACCCTGAACCCGCCCAATAACCACAGGTCAACGGGCAATATGACCTAATGGACGCCCCGCTGACCGATCCATCCCAACGTTCACCCGGGCAATGCCGCCGCCCCATCATCTGCGGCATTGCCCGTCCTGAATCCATAACAAATATAAAGACAGAAAGTGCCGCCCGCTTTCTGTCTTTTTTTCTTTTCTCAAGTCCCACTTTTTTAGAAAACACTTGACAACTAATTCGCCATGATACAACTGATGGCCGGAGCTGGTGTTGCCGTGGTGGGCACCGTGCTGGTTCCGCTGCTGAGCAGTCTGTTCACGGTCTGATCGCAGAGATTGCGGTTGTACGAATTTTTGCAGGGGGCCGCCCCGTGCGGGCGGCTTCCTGGCTGCCGGCGCTTGTGCCGAAGGAAAGGAGGGATTTCCTGATTGAATTTTCTCTGGTCAAAGGTTACAGAGTGGTTGAAGGGCCTGCTGGTCAGCGGCATCATGTCCAATCTGAACGGCCTTTTCAACGGCGTGAACGAAAAAGTCAATGAAGTGGCGGGGACGGTCGGCGCGACGCCCCAGGCGTGGAACGGCAGCGTATTTAATATGGTGAAAAACCTGTCCGAAAACGTGGTGGTGCCCATTGCCGGGATCATCCTCACCTTTGTCATGACCTATGAGCTGATCCAGATGGTGATCGACAAAAACAGCTTTCACGATTTTGAAACCTTCAACTTTTTCAAGTGGGTGTTCAAAACCTTCTGCGCTGTGCTGATCGTGACAAACACCTGGAATATCATCATGGGCGTGTTCGATGTGGCCCAGCATGTAGTGAATCAGGCGGCGGGCGTGATCGTGTCGGAAGCCAGCCTGGATATATCCAGCGTGGCGACCAATATGGAGGCCAGCTTGCAGGCTATGGACATCGGCCCGCTGTTCGGGCTGTGGTTCCAGACGCTGCTGGTGGGCATGATCTCCTGGATTCTGTCCGTGTGCATCTTCATCATCGTGTATGGCAGGATGATCGAAGTGTATCTGGTGGCTTCCCTGGGGCCGATCCCGCTGGCGACCATGGCCAACCGCGAATGGGGTTCCATGGGGCAGAATTATCTCCGCTCCCTGTTTGCCCTGGCGTTCCAGGCGTTTCTGATCATCGTCTGCGTCGCT
>CAJOJQ010000070.1 GCA_905234985.1 uncultured Christensenellaceae bacterium | reverse complement strand
CCCCTGTCAAGAAGACAGCGTTTCTATTCTACTGTGGGGTACTTTCTGTTTCAATCCCGCCTTTACCTCAGGCTTCTTGAATTATACAGGAAGCTCCTTTTTGTTGGGGATGGGATGGACGGAGATGAGAGTTTAGAGTTGGGAGTTGAGAGCGGAGAGTTCAGATTGGATAGCTGACAAATATACTCGCGCTTTTTTGATCCACTATATAAATCTGAACTCTGCACTCTGCACTCTGCACACTCACTGAAAGCTTCCTAAAAATCAAAGCGGCTGAACAGAAACGCCCGCTCATTTTTTATCCGGTATTCTTTCCTTCTCGCTGACCACGAAGGCGGTCTTGGAGGCGTGCACGGCCAGCTCCAGCCGGTCGGTAAATCCGGTTTTCTCCAGCAGGTTGTGAACGTGTATTTTCACCGTGTTGGGCGATATAGCCATGGCCTGGGCGATCTGGTCGTTGGTGGCGCAGGCGACCACGTGGCGCAGCACCTCCAATTCCCGTTCCGTCAGATCGGACTTTTTTGCTTTGCCCAGGGTGAGGCAGGCGGTTTCGTCCCGCAGGAGCCGATCCCCGGCCATCACCCGGTCCATGGTTTCCGGCAGGGTCAGTTCCCCGTAGTTTTTATACCAGAAGCCCTCCACGCCAATGTCCTCCGCCTGCTTCAGCCAATTTGCCTCGGCGGTGGAGGTGGTGAGGATGATTTTGATTTGGGGGCGCTCCCGCTTGATGACGGCCGCCGCCGTCAGCCCGTCCACGCCGGCTTTCATCAGCACGTCCAGGATGATGAGATCCACCGGATGCGTCCGGCACCAGGCCACCGCTTCCTCCGCCAGCGCCAGCGACCCGGCCAGCGTATACCCTTTCGCCACCGCTATCTCCGATTCAAAATAACTGCGCGTGATGGGGTGATCGTCCACCACCAGCACGCGGACGCACGGTTCGGCCAAGCTCACCACATCCTTTTGGGCTGTTTTTTTCCAAATCTTCTATATCTATTTCATTTTACCAGCTTCGCCCTTGCCTGTATATAGCCCGTAAGGACTATTTTTTGGGGAGTTAGGCAAAAAAAATACGCCCCGACGCGGCAGTGACGCCGGGGCGTGAGCAATATTATTCGTCAAAGGGCACCGTCAGGGCGAGGCGGAAATCAGGGCTTGAACGGATTTCCATCACGCCGCCCAGCTTTTCCGTCATGCGGCGCAGGGACAAAAGCCCGCCCAATTCCTGAACCGGCTCCTCGGGCGGCTGGCCATTGTTGGAGAAAACCGCGGTCAGGAAGCCGTGGTTCCTCTCCATGGTCATGGACACCTGATCGCCCCCGGCGTGCTTTACCGTATTGGCGGTGCATTCGCTGAGGGCATGGCCCAGCAGCGAGCGGACACGGCCCTTTTCGGGCACATCCCCCGTGATTTTTATCCGCACGCCCAGCCGGTCCGCCCGGCGCAGGGCCTCGGCCCAGGAATCGGCGGGCGGGGACGGGGCCTCGGCGTCGGCCAGCATACTGCGGTTATACTGCTCCATCATTTGCAGCAGCTTCTCTTCATCAGTCTTTTCGGGATGCTCCAGGTAAGCCCGGCCCATCAGCAGCAGATGGCCCCAGCCGTCATGCACCTCTGTGCGGGCGGATAATAGCTCCTCATCCATGAACATTTCCATGGCCTGGGCGTGGTAGGCTTTCATGCGGTACTGCACCTCCCACAGCTTGGCGTTCCGCGCCAGCAGATCGGCGGTGACCCGGGCCTGCTCCGTCACATCCACGGCGGTGAACTGGATATAGGGCTTGCCGTTCATGGTGATCTGGGCCCGGGAAAACAGATGGGCCGTGCCGTCCGCCATGCGCACCAGATAATGGCCGTCCTGGTTTTCCCCCTTTTGTCTGACCGCTTCCCACAGCGCCGCGGCGTTATTCATGGGCAGGCCGGTGAGGGCAAAGCAGAGATTGGTCATGCGGATATTGGCAAGCAGCGCTTCCCCCTTCCCGTTGCCGAAACAGATGCCCACGGGCAGCAGATCCACGGCTTCCTTGATGGTGTCCGGGGTGACATTGCGGTGGGAAAAGCGGATGATATTCCGAACAAAAAGGAAAAGCAGCAACGCGAAAACCGCTTCCAGCCCCAGGAACACGAGCCAGGGCAGCGTATACGCCCGCAGGGCGAATTGCTGATAGCGCAGGGACGCGCCGGCCACGACCCGATCCCTGTCCCCGCTGAGGACGCCGAACAGCAACGACCCCGCCAGCGCGTTCAGCGCCGCAAGCAAAACTGTTCCGGCCTTCCGGCGCTGGTGGATCACCTGCTGGCACACATACAGCTGCCCCAGGAACAGCAGCGCTGACATCACCCGCATGACCGCGCCGAGGAAGGAATACATCATGTTCAGATAGCTCATGCCGCCGCGCCTCCCTTCGGGACGATTACGGTCAAAAACAGCAGGCCGTCGGCGGGTTCGGCTGTCACGGGCAGGGGCGTTTCCGGCAGGGCATCGGGAGGCGGACAGTTTACCGTCATGAGCAGGCTGTCCGCCCGGAGGAACGCCATCATTTTCGTCATGCGCGGCAGCATCGTTTCGATGAGGGTCTGAAAGGTGTCCAGCAGGGAAAGGGCGGTATGGAACAAGAACGCGCCGGGGTTCTGACGGTCCACCGACGAAAAAACGCCGCAGAAATTCAGAAAGACCGTGATTTCCCGGATCGCCTGATACAGTTCTTCCCCGTCAATGGGATCGCTCTCCGCGTAGGTGAGAATGAAATTGGTTTTCCGCTTCACATAGGCGTTCAGCATACACACCCGGGCCATGAGCGGATAGTATTCCGGCGCGCCGGGCTGCATCTTTTTCAGCAGCGCGGCGATTTTTTTCTGCGTGGGGTACAGGTCGGCGGCGGCTTTGGCGTATACTGCGTTGCGGGCGTCCAGCCGCGCCTTTTCCTCCCGCTGTTCGTTTTCGTACTGGATCAGCCGGTTTTCCAGGCCGATGGTTTCATTGGCGTCCTCCAGGCGCTCGTTGAGCCGGTGAATCTTGCTTTCATCCACGATCCAGAACGCGCACCCGGCGCTGAGCGCCCTGCCGAACAGCAGGGTGTCCTCGTCCAGCGCCAGGGGCCCTTTCAGGGAAGCGCGAAGCTGATCCGGGAGGGCGTTCAGGGGCGCGGCAGTGCGGTAAACCGGCGTCAGATCAGCGTTCGTCACCATGGCGGGGCTGTCCATGCCGGCAAAAAAGCCCGGATAGTTTTCATTCCGGGGCATGAGCCGATTGCGGATGCACATTTCAAACACGCCCAGCATACAGAAAACATGGATTTCCGCCGTTTGATAAACCCTGTGGAACCCGTTGGCCCACAAGGCGTCGTTGGCCGCCGCCAGCACGGGGATCGCGCCTAAGAACAGCAGCGGCGAAAGACCTTTTTCCCATTCGCGCAGGCTATGGGCTTTCCAAAGCAGGAAGAATACTCCCAGGGCGATGGTGAAGCCGATCCAGGCGTATACCGCGTAATACAGTCCGCCGTAGGCATAGGTTCCCGTGTCCCCAATCAACAGGGACATGTCGACCCTGGGGCGGAAAGCAAGGCGGTGCAGATCGTTTGTAAGCACACCCACCGTCAGCGTCACGGCGGGAATCAGCAGCACCCTTTCCCTGGGCGGGCTTTCCTTGCCGCTGTAAAATCGAAAGCAGGTCATCAGAAACAGGGTGGGGATCATAATCAGCGGCGCGTAATAGATGTACCAGAAAGCCCGTGAAAGCGCCGGGATGCCCACGATGCGGTATTTCAGCGTGCGGATCAAAAGATACAGCAGCATAAAACCACCCGCCGCCATGGTATAGGTGCGGGACCGGGAACGGATCAGCCGGTCACGCACGGACTGCATCCAGAACAGGAGCAGCCCGGTATATAGAGCGAACACGGCGCAATAGACCAAGGTATCCGGCAGGAAGGGATGATCGTTGCGTTCGCTGAAATGCAAAAGGCCGCCCAGCAGCAGGAAACCGATGAACCATAGGGTGTTTTTTCTTTCTTTGGTCACAAAGCCCGGCCCCCTTTCCTGCCGTCCGCATATGAATGATGCCCGCTGTGCCCGCATACGCGGCTCAGATGGACGAAAAACGATCTGTGGCTGATTACCTCATCATTATATCAGAAAAATCCCGCTCTGAATATCGGTGAATTAAAATGAGCTTTTTTCTTCAAAGGCAGGCGGTTCTGCGCCGCCTGCCTTTACTCTGCGCATATACCTTTACAATATGTTTATGCTTCTTTATCCAAGTACTGCACTTCGGGCATAGGCTGCAAGTTGAAATGAATCTCGATGGTGATATGCCGTTCGCCGTCATCGTCGATCTTTTCATGGACGATGATTGCCTTCACCAGCCGGTTCAGCGTGGCGGCGTCCAGTTCCTGAATGTCGGCGTATTGGGAGATGGCTTCCTTCCATTGCTGGGCGTCGTAGGCGATTTGAGCTTCGTCGGTCAGGCTTTTCTTCGCGGCGTCGATGCGGGCCTGAACCTCCGCCTGTTCCTGCTGGGTCTTTGCCATGAGCATCGAGAAGTTTTCTTTGGTGATATGTTTCAGCATCCGGTCTTCGTACAGCTGCATCACCATCTTGCCCAGGGCGTCCAGCCGTTCTTCGTCCTTGGCGATGGCATGGGCCAGAACTTCCTGCCGCTGGCGCTGCTCCGTTTCGCATGTTTCTTGGAGGCGCTTGGCCACGTCGTCGTCATCCACCTGCGCGGCTCGTGCGCACTCCCTGATCTTGTTCAGCACGATTTCTTTCAGCATCGGTTCCGTCACGCGGTGCTGGGTGCAGTGGCCTTTGCCGAAAGCGTTGTAGGTTTTGCAGCAGTACACGGGAAGCGGTTCATGCGCATATGCTAACCGGTGTGTCAGCGCTTTGCCGCATTCGCCGCACTTGATGAGCCCGGCGAATAAGCTGAACTCTCCGTTATCACGCGGGCGCTGGCGGCTTTTCAGCTTCTCCTGAACGATCTCAAAGGTCGCCTTGTCGATGATCGGGTCGTGGCAATTCTCCACCACAATCCAGTCTTCCGGCTTCTTATCGTTGATCGTGCCGATCTTGAAACGGTAATTCCTTTTCTGGCTGGATACCGCTCCGGTGTAAACCGGATTGATCAGCAAGTCTTTGATGACGCTGAAATCCCACATGTATTTCCCGTTTTCCGGGTCGATCTTTTCCCAGCGGGTGAGGGGAAGATTCCGCAATCCCCGCTTTCGTCCCCACCAGGCGGGCGTCGGAACCTTCGCGTCTTCCAGCCTGCGGCGGATGAAATTCGGGCCGTGTCCCTCTGCCGCTAACTGAAAGATGTATCGGACAATCGGCGCGGTTTCTTCGTCGATCAGCAGATGCCCGTGCTGGTCAGGGTCTTTCCGGTAGCCGAAAGGCGCGACTGTGCCGGTGAACATTCCCTTTCTTGCCGACACCAGATAGGACGAATGCACCTTCTTCGATATGTCACGGCTGTAAAGTTCGTTGAGTATATTTTTGAAGGGGGCAATTTCATTATTGTCCATCATGGTGTCGATATTATCATTCAGCGCGATATACCGAATGCCGTTCCGGGGAAAGAAGTCCTCGATCAGCCGCCCGGTTTCCAGATAGTTGCGCCCCAGGCGGCTCAAATCTTTGGTAATGACCAGATTGATTTTTCCCTGCTTCGCGTCGGCCAGCAGGCTTTGAAGGCCGGGACGCTCCATGTTGAGGCCCGTATATCCATCATCCTGATATACCTCAACAATATCCCAGCCATTGGCCTTGCAGACGGAGGTGAGTAGTTCACGCTGATTGCTGATGCTGGCGCTTTCGCCCTGCAAATCATCGTCTTTGGACAAACGACAATAGAGGGCTGCCCGAAACAGTCCCGCTTGCTTT
>CAJOJQ010000069.1 GCA_905234985.1 uncultured Christensenellaceae bacterium | reverse complement strand
ATCGAATATCCCCGCTTGCTCCATCTTTCATCACCCTTTGGTATTATACCATTTCTCGACTTGATCTGCTGTTCTTTCTTAGTTTTTGGAGGTTCTCTGTTTTGAATTTCCCCGTTTTCAGTTCAACAGCCACAAGACAGTTCAGCGCGCGATTGAAAAACAACAGGTCAATGTACTGGTCTTCGCCGAACGCGTCAAGATGATACTGGTTCCGGATAAAAGTGAAGTTTTTGCCAAATGTGAGGATAAAGTTCTTCACATTGTGGATGATTGCATTTTCGACAACCCTTTCATCCAAATCTTGTCTGTCACGGATGCCAAGCTCTTCCACGTTAATGAAATCCAGCAGGTATTCATCTTTGAAGACGCTGATTGCCCGAAACGCCTGATCTGCCGCCGGAAGCGTCCGAATGAAATTGTTCGGAAGATTCCCCTGATGATGATAGTCGTCGGCGGCTATGCTCTGCTTTAAGCCGCCATAGCAGAGCTTTTCGCCCGCCGGATATAAAACAATCGCTCGCCAGGCGCTTTCACTTTTGAGAGGATAAGCGTATGATGTGAGAAACCGATGTGAAGAAAGTCGTCTAATGGGAAGTCACGGAAATCTGGCAGACGCGTCTGCCAAATTTGCTGAAGCGTTCCCGCGTCGATTATGGCAGAATCCTCTGCCAAATGGAGCTGGCCGAGGTCTGCTTTGCTTTCAGCTTGAAAGCCTGCGTCAAGATACGTCCATTCTTCATAAAACGAACGCATATTGCGCAGATTTCTCGCGGAAAAACCTCTTAGTCCCGGAAGCTCCTTTTCCAACCGTTCACTGATGGCGTCGATGGCGCCTTTTCCCCAAAATCTTTTCCGCGAATTGAGAGAAAGATATTTTCCGATTCCATAATAAAGCATGAGCTGTTTTTCGTTCACAGACTTAGCAGCATCATACTGACTCTGTAAAATAGCCGTTTTGATCGCTTGAACAGCGACGTCGTATGATTCAAATTCGCTCATGCTTTCCTCCCCAAAGTGGATTCATCACTTACGTAAACGGATTGTATTTTGCGGCGGACAATGGCGATCAGATCCTGTTCATAGCGGGTGAGATGCGTGCCTTTCCGACAGCAGATGAAGAATTTGTAATTGAATTCCGAATGACGGAGGGGATAAATATGGATGCGCGCCCTGTCTGGCGAAGCGTCGGACACAAAGGAACGGGGCATCAGCAGCACCGAGCCGGTGCGGGCGGCGATTCCCTTGGCGGCTTCCATGTTGTGCGTTTCCAGCAGGATGCGCGGGGACAGGGCGTACTGTTCAAACAATTGATCCTGGATCAGGCGCACGGCGTGGCCCTTGTTCATGCAGATAAAACTTTCGTTTGCCGCCTCCTGAATATCCAGCGCTGCGCCATCCGGGTAGCGATGGGCAAGCTCGGTGGATTTTGCGGCAATCAGCACCAGCTTATCGTCCTCAATGAGGGTATAATCCAGGCTGCTCCGCTTCTGGGCCGTGGTGACCAGGGCGATATCGCATTCGCATTCCAGCACCATGCGTTCCAGTACCGCGCTGCTTCCTTCCTTCAGGCTCACGTGTACATAAGGGTATTTTCTGATAAATTCGGGAATCACCAGGGGCAGCAGCTGCTGCTCCCGCTCCGCCGAAATACCCAGGCGCAGATGCCCCATTGCCTCGTCCTTGATATCGGCAATCTGGGCGTGCAGGTTATGGTCGATTTGCTGGATTTTTTGAATGGATTCGATAAACAGCTTCCCGGCGTAGGTCAATTCGATCTGGCGCGCTTTCCGGTTGAAAATCTGGGCGCCCAGCTCCTCCTCCGCGTGCTTGATGATCTGGCTCAGGGCGGGCTGGGAAATATACAGCTTCTTGCTGGCCGCCGTGATGGACCCTTCCTGGACGATGGTCAGGATGGCCGGCAGGTATTTCGGATTGATCATTGCAGTTCCTTTCATCCAACCGCGGGGCGGCGGCTGAAAAAATCAATAAACGCCATGCTGATTATAGCATGGCGCTGAAGGGATGGCAATTGACCGGCGATTCCCATTTTGTGCATATCATACGGCGCGTCAGTGATGCCACACGTTTTCCGCCTGCTGGATGCGCCGCAGAACGGGCAGGGCCTCCGGGCTGGAAAACCACGCGAAGGTAGAGGGCGGCACCATGCGGCGGAAGGCGTTCAGATCGTTCTGCTTGAGCGCCAGCCTTGCCGCGGAGGCGCTGATCGGCGTCTGGCCGTCGACCGTCTTTCGGGGGATCACCCGGCAGGCCACGCCGGAGGCGGGCAGGGTGGTTTCCATCACCTGGTTATAGATCCCGGTCGCCTCGCTGAACGGCTCCTCCCCCACGAAGCGGGCGGTAATATGGAGGGCGGAAGCGATGCGGAGAAAAATGGCCAGATCCAGCCGGGCCTGGGCTTCCACCACCGTTTTCTGATCTTTCAGAAAGTAGCTGGGGAAGGTGGCGCTGGAAATCATGTACGGCCCGCAGTCGTGAAGCGCCACGTTGGGCAGGTGGGCCACGCCTTTTTGCACCAGCATTTTCCGCACGGAAGCGGGCACAAGGCTCAAATCCTCGCTGACCACGAAGAGATGCAGGGTGTCGCAGGCCGCGGCGGCGGTTTCCGCCAAATATTGGTGGCCCAAGGTGAAGGGGTTCGCGTTCATGACCACTGCGGCGGAAACGCCGTCGGGCCGGGCGGTTTTGGCCAGGGAGGAAAGGTAGCCTTGAAAGCCGTCCTTCCGGTTTTCCATGAAGACAAGACTGTCCGGCACCCGAGCGATTTCATAAAAGCCCAAATCGCCGAAGAATTTGGCGGCGTCCGGCTTGGTGTACAAAAACAGGCGCACGTTGCCCCGGTCGGCCTGCACGGCCATCAGGTGGGTGATGATCTCGTTCAGCAGGCCTTCGCCCTGGTGCCCGTGATCCACCGCAAAGCAGCGCAGGGTGCTGCCAAAGCAGCTGCCCGTGGCGACGATTTGATAGTCGTCGTCATACATGCCGCAGATGTAATCCAGGTTTTTGTCCCGCTGAATGCCTTCCTGTTCCAGCAGTCGGTCCACCTGATCCAGGGCGCGCCGGTCTCCGGGGTCGATGGGGGAAATTAAATAGCTCATGGGGCTTCCTCCCGCAAAAAGTGAAGCAGATAGCACATGGCAAGCATATCCGCGCTGCCGCCGGGGGACAGGTTGCGGCGCACCAGGTACGCGTCAAAGGACGTTATCGCCTCCTTGGAGGGGAAAGGCGATTGCCAGAGCATACCGGCGGCCATGGCCTGCATCCCCTCCAGCATCTCCATGCCACCCCGGTGGAGTACGTTGGTATCCATATTCCGCGACATGATGGTCAGCAGCGCCGCGCAGCCCGCGTCATTGAGGGACAGGCCTTCCCGCAGCCCCGCTTCCAGCTTGGGCAGGCCCACGTCCCGAACCAGCGGGAAGCCCTGCTCCGCCTCGCCGCGAACGCCCGTCACGCCGTATTGCAGATACAGTTTTTGCCCGTTGCTGCGGGCGGTTTCCTGGGTCAGGCCGGAAAAATCCTCCGCCGTGAGGTCCCGGGTCATTTCTCCGCAGAGGGAAAGCAGGACGTCCGGCTGTACCCATTTTTCCAGGCCCAGCCTGCCCGCCGCGGCGCAGAGCAGACCCAGGGAAAAGATGGCGCCCCGATGGGTGTTCACCCCCGCCGTGGCTTTGAGCATCACGCCCTCCGCCACGCGGCCATGCATCCGAAGCAAGGAAAAGACCTCCGCCAGGCTTTGATCCGCCGTTTCCGCTCCCGTTTTCGCGCATTGCAGGAAATAGGGGTACAGGGCGGCGGCGCTGGCGGAAAAGGTGAACACGTCCATGTCCCGGTGGCTGCCATTGTGGTTCCTGTCCACCAGGCCGGGCTTGGGCGTGACCAGTACTTCATACAGCAGAGCCTGGCAGGCCAGCCGGGCCACAGTTTCGCTTTGGTCCAGCAGCAGAGCCTCCCGCAGAATGTGGTTCGTTTCCTGCCGAAGCTGCTCCACCGTATGGGTCCGGGAACGGGCGCAGACCCGCGCGTCCTGCCCGCAGAGCAGGCATTTTCGCCCGGGCATGCCCAATTCCTGCCGTTCCACCTTTTCGCCGTTTGGCCGCAGCACGTCCAAATCCAGCAGCCTGCCCAGGGGAGAGGTTTCCTCGACGTCCGTCGTCATGCGCTTTACGTCCATGGGGGAGAGGGGCAGCACATAGTACGCCGCGCAGCCCGTAAACGCTTCCTCATATTCCGCGTGGGCAGGCTCGATATTCAAGCGCAGAAAGCCCTGCCTGATCAGCCTTTGCCCTAACTTCATCCCGGCGCGGATGAGGGGATTGTCCTTTTCCGGACCGGGAATGTTCATGGTAAAGCACAAAAGCGTCTGCCGGTATTCCTTAAGCAGCGCCTGCTGCCGCAGGAAGCGCCTTTCCCGCGCCTCCATCATATCCTGTACGGTCACGTCCATGCAATGCCTCTTTCTAAAAAACAGCAAGGCGCTGAAAAGCGCCTTTTGCTGTTTTCTGTTCGCGGAGATATATAGTATCAGTAGTGCTTCACCTGGCGCACCACGTCCATGATGGTGCCGTCGCGGGCTTCGATGATGCCCACGATGCGGTCCTCAAACTGAACGGGTTCCGGCTCGCCCACGATGGCGTATGCGATGTCCCGCAACTCCTCGATGGTCTTGAGGGGCACGCAGTCCGCTTTTTGCAGGCATTCCAGCAGGTCGTGTCGGTTGGGGTTCACTGCCACGCCGTAGTCCGTCACCACGATGTCCACGGATTCGCCGGGCGTGGTCACGGTGGTCACGTCCGTGCAGATGGCCGGAATGCGGCCCTGGAGCAGCGGGCAGATCACGATGGTACATTTGGCGCCCTGAGCCGTGTCGGGATGGCCGCCCTGCGCGCCGGTGATCACGCCGTCGGAACCTACCACCACGTTGCAGTTGAAGTGTACGTCCACCTCCAGGGAGGCCAAAATCACGTAGTCCAGCTTGTTCACGAAAGCGCCCTTGTTGAAGGGGTTGGCATACGCCCCGGCGGTGATGCGGTGGTGGGCCGGATTGATCACGTTGGAAACGGCGTCCAGGTCGAAGGCCTGGGTGTCCATCAGCACGCGCACCATGCCGCGGTCCAGCAAATCGCACATGGGCTTGGTTAAGCCGCCCACGCCGAAGCCCATCTTGATGCCCCGCTCCTCCATGATCTTGGTGAGCGAAATGGTGGACGCGATGGACGCGCCGCCAACGCCCGTCTGGTAAGAGAAGCCATCCTTGAAGTAGGGGGTGTTCACCACCACCTGGGTGCAGTATTCCGCCATCATCAGCTTGCGCTGGTCGGTGGTGGGCTTGGCCGCGCCGGTGGCGATCTTTTCGGGAATACCGATGGCGTCCACCACGCACACATAGTCCACTTTGGTCATGGAAATGTGGGCGGGGAAGTTGGGGAAGGGCACCAGGCAGTCCGTAATGGCTACCACGTACTCGGCGCAGTCGCCGTCCACGTGGGAATAGCTCAGCACGCCGCAGTTGGTTTTGCCGCCGATGCCGCGCAGGTTGCCGTAATCGTCGGAGGTGGGCGCGCCGATGAAGGCGATATCCACCTTGGTTTCGCCCGTCACCAGGGAGCGCACGCGGCCGCCGTGGGAACGCATGATCGCCAGGCCCTTGAGCTTGCCGTCGGAAATGGCCTGGCCGATCTTGCCGCGCACGCCGGAGGCTTCGATGCGGGTGATGGTGCCGTCCTCGATCATGGGCACCAGGGGATCGTGGGCCTTGCCCAGGGAGGTGGCGGCCAGGGTGATGTTTTTCAGGCCCATTTTATGAATTTCTTCCATCACCATGTTCACGATCAAATCGCCCTCGCGGAAATGATGGTGGAAGGAAACGGTCATGCCGCTGTGGGCCTTGCACTTCACCAGCGCCTCGTGAATATCCTTCACCAGCTTGTTGTGGGTGTTTTCCATCACGGGGCGGATGATGGGTCCCTGGCGGCGGAAGGGCACGCCGTTTTTATAATTGAGAACCTCCAAAAACTAAGAAAGAACAGCAGATCAAGTCGAGAAATGGTATAATACCAAAGGGTGATGAAAGATGGAGCAAGCGGGGATATTCGA
>CAJOJQ010000068.1 GCA_905234985.1 uncultured Christensenellaceae bacterium | reverse complement strand
GCGAACCAGTTCTGGTTTTCCGCGCCGAAAACGTTGGTGAGGAAGAGTGTCAGGGGGCCGTCCTTGGCCAGAAACTGGGTGAACAGGGAGCAGACGATAACTGCGGCCACGAAGTTGGGCATATAGCTCATGGTCTGGGCCGTGCGCTTAAACTTCTTGGAGTTGATCAGGCTCAGCATCAAAGCGAAAATGATGGGGGCCACGAAACCGATGGTAGCCCGCAGCACACCGATGACCACCGTGTTGCGGATGGCCTGCAGGAAATCCTCGCCGGAGAATAGATCGACAAAGTGCTTAAAACCTACCCATGGGCTATGGAAGTATCCGTCCACCACGTTATAGTCTTCAAAGGCCATCACAATGCCGAACATGGGAAGGTAGTGCAGCACCACTTCATAAATGATGATGGGAAGGAACAGCAGGTAAACCACCCAGTCGCGCCTCAGTTCCGTCTTCCAGCTTCTGCGGGAGGAAGCGGCCAGATCATACGATTGTTTCTTTGCCATTTCTCACACCTCCTGTCGCTTATCGGAAGGGATACTTATCCACGTAGGTCTGCAGCAGATCGGAAATACTGTCCACCCTGTACTTTTTCAGCACCGTGCACCACTTGTCCCAATCCTTGTCGAAGCTGGATTTGCCGGTGATGAAGTTGGCGCAGTTCTTGGTCATGTATTCCAGCGCCTTGGACTGGATATCCGTAATGGTCTTGGTATCCTCCTGGGTGAACGCCTCGGTCGTACGGCTGCCCCAGAAGAAGCCGGTGTTGGGATACTTCATCCAGGTGTCCAGGGAAGCCTGGTAGCTGTCGGCATAGCCCAAATCGACGCTGTCCACCAGGGTGATTCCGCAGCATTTGTTAAAGCCCACGGCGGTGTTCAATTGGCCGCTGTCGTGCACCAGCACGTCGCTCTTGACATACCGTCCGTCTGCGCCGATGGAATACGCGCCGTCGATGAGGCCATGATCCGCATAGAAGGTGTTTTCGCTGAAATCCGCCACCTGTTCTTTGCTGAGGCCCAGGGTCTTGATCAGAGCTCCTTCCGTGGTGTAGAAGTAGTCGATGTAGCTGCAGAAGGCCGCCAGGTCCTTATCCTTCGCCTTGGGCGTCACCAGGATGCCGCCGCCGGTCAGGCCGCTGCCCATCAGGCAGTTGGGTTCCACAAACTTGCAGCTGTCCGGGCCGTACACATCGTTGATAGGATAGGGTGTGCCGGCTACGAAGATGCCTTCCGTGTAGCCGCCGTCGTGCATATCCAGGCGGCCGCCCAGTTCGCTCTGCTGGCCGTTCCACAGGCCGATCATGCCCTGGCGCACGGAGGTGGAGTCGATCTGGTAGAAGGCGTCGGAGGTGCGCTGGTTGAAGTCATGATCCAGCCAGCCCTTTTCGTACCAGGCGTGCATGCACTGCAGGTAAGTTTTGAAGGGCTCCTCATAACCGCCGAAATGCACCTTGCCCCCGGCGTCCTGATACCACACGTTTACGCCGCCGCCGAAGCAGGAAAGCAAGCCGCCGCTCCAGGTAAAGCCCGGATAATACAGGCTCATGCAGTATTTGCCGGTGATGCCCAGGTCCGCCTGCGCGCGGGTAAAGATTTCAAACATCCATTCCCAGTCGGAAATATACTTGGGATCCTTTTCGCCGGAAGGGAACACCACGTCGTCCACCCAGCTGTCGACGTCGTTGGGGTCAGTGTAGCCGCCGGTGAAGGGTTCGCCGGTCACGGGGTTGGCGCCGTATTTCACGATCCAGTCACGCCGGTACATGAAGCCCTGGAAGACGGTGGTATAGCCCTCGTTTACCGTGGCCAGATTGTAATAGTGCTCCTTGCCTTCATCATCCACGGTTACGGTATTGATGTAGATTTCATTGTTGGAATGCACCAGCGCCTTATAGTTGGGCATGTACTGTTCCACATAGTCGGTCAGCTCGATGGCGTAACCCTTTTCCACCATGACCCTTGGCGCGTCACAGATGACCGCGTCGATGACGTCCGGCAGATCGCCGGAAGCGATCATGGTAGCGTAGTTATCGGCCTCGGAGCCGGGCGGCGGCTGGAGGAAGTTCAGGGCGATGCCCTTTTCTTCGGGGCCCCAGCCCTTCCGCAGGGTATACTGAATCGCCGGATTTTCGGCGTAATTGCCATAGTACTCAGAGGATGTGCCGGAATAGATCCACCACGTGAAGGTGGTTTCCGGGGACGCGCTTTGGCCGCCGGTGCCGCCGATATTGCCGTAGTACACCTGCATGCCGACCAGCATCAGCACCACGGCCACCATCAGCGCGATCCATTTTGCTCGAATGGACATCTTCGTTTCCGTCTCCTTTCTGGATCGAATGGCTTTTTCGATCAAAGCCCTACTGTCTATATCCTACAGAAAACTGCGAAATTTTTCTTTGTGAAATCCGACAAATAATACCGCAAATCCGACATGTTACGATTCCACGATGATCCTGGCCCGGTCCAGGTTCAGCACCTGGGTGAAGGGATCGCTTTCGCCTTTGCGGTTGGTGGCGACGCGGACGGTGGCAAAGTAGGCGCCGGGTCTGTCATAGCAGCCGATGGTTTCCGCGTGAGCGGTGTGAACAGCGCCCTTTGTGCCTTTTTTAAAAGCCAGCTTTCCGTCCCACATGTCGTCGCCCAGCATCAGCCGGGCCACGCCGTTGCTTTCCGTATCCTTGGCGGTCAATTCTTTTTCCTTCTGGGCGAAGAGGATTTCCGTCACGACGCCCGCGTCCTCCGGCACTTCCACGTCCACGGTAAAGCGCACGCACTGGCCCACCTTCACATGGGCGCATTTTTCTCCGTTGGCCTTCAAGGTCGGGATGCACTGGATGCCGTAGCGCTTGCTCACATCCGGCTCCGTGTGGATCTGTCCGTCTTCACCCAGGGTATATGTGGTGCGGTTCAGCGGCGCGATTCCCTTTTCCACCCAGGCAGAGAGGTCGATCAGCGCCTGACGCAGCGCGCCCACATAATTGACCACCATGTAATTGCCAATGGCGTTGATATCGCCGTGCATGCAGCGTTCCATGAAATAGGTGCGATGGTTTTCGTCGGTGCCCTTGGTCTCGATGATCTTGTTCCGCCACCAATCGGCGCACCAGGGGCAGGTGCTTTCATCCATCAGAGCCTGAATATTGATCACCTTGCCCTGAATGTCGCCGTCCTGCGGCAGTCCGACGCCTGTAAACGGCACCGGGAAGGGGGCACGCTGGGGCGTTTTGGGCGTGCCGTCCGGATTGCGGAACTGATCCCAGGCATGGAAGGACAGGTCCGCCGGCACCTGATGGCGATAATAGCTCTGGGCGGCAATATAATCGGAATTGTCAAGCAGGATCTCATCACCGGGCTTCACTTTCCGCAGGGTTTCATCCAGGTCGCTCATGCCATAGCATTCGCCGATGGTCACGATGCCGCCTTCGCTGTCGTTAAAGCGCATCATCTTGTCCATGAGCAGGGCGGCTCCCTGGGCGTCCCCGGTTTGGAAGATCATCGAAAGGCCTTCCAGATACAGGTTGTCCCCCAGCGGCAGCGTTTCCAATTCCAGATAAGCCCCGTCGCCCTTGACCGCCTGCTTTTTATAGGAATCGTCCACGCCGTTCTGGCCGTCCTCGGCATCCCGTTTCTCCGTTTTCTCAGTCAGGTGCACGGACTTTACTTTGGTACGGAAATAGATGCGATCCTTGGAAGCGCTGCTTTGGGGATCGGCCCCGGCATAGCCCGGCTTGGTCCAAAAATCAGTGAAATAGGTGGGGTCAAGGCCTCTCATGGCAGGCAGCAGCACCGGCAGCGCACCGGGATCAATGACACCCTTGGCTTCCATGTACCAGGCCAGGGGCGGGAAGCCCATCCTCGTCAGCTCTCGCAGCATATCCGCTTCGTCCTTGCTCAGTTCCTTGTAGGGATCGCCGCTGCCGCCCGCATCCAGAGCGTCCAGGATTTTGGAAAAAGCGTTGCGCAGTACTCGCTGGCCCTGCACGTGCATGGTGATGGTGTTGGGCAGGCTGACAGGAGAACCGATCACGAAAGGCGCGGCCCCGTCCCAGGCGGAAGTGTTTTCGATGCAGGCCATCGATTTATAGCCGCCGCCGCTACCGCCATATACATAGCCGTAGGGCCGCTGATCCGTGCCATAGATTTCCATGGCCTTCATCCGGGAGAATTCCGCCGCCGCCGCGGAGGACTGCCAGGTCAGCTTATCGTCCCGTTTTCCGCCGAACTGGGAATGGGAGCCCATGTTTGTTTCCACATAGTAAGCGCCGCATTTGAGCGCGAAGCCGATGCGGTCTTCCGTGCCGGTGTGGCCCAGGGAAGCCACTTCCTCATCCGGCCCGGGGAAGGGAGACAGATACTGCTGGAACCGGCCTTCATACCGGTCGGCAGGCGGGAAGCAGAAGGAGAACTTTACGTCCGTTCCCTCAAAATACCCATGCAGATAACGGAAGGGAATGGTTTCGCCGCCCGGCAGATGCCGCTCCCGCCATTCATCCTGGTCGATCACCGGATGCTGGAAGCGGGCGTCCTGTTTGGGGTCATAGATCGTCTTGGCCATGTTGATTCCTCCTCAAACCATGTTGTTTTGTTTTCGCTTTGTCGGTTTGTGCTGTTATTGAAAAATTTCATAGCTGTACGCGCCTGCTTTTACCTGATGCGTTTCACCGCCCGGCAGGATGATTTCAGCGGGAACAGGGACGGTGAATTCAAAATGGAGCCGATGATCGGCATAGCGCCATCCGCTGCGGATCTCGCCCACGGGAGACAGCCACTTTGCCTTCGCCCAGCCCAAGGAAGGATGCGGACAGGGCCGGATGGTCAGCTTGCCCGCCTCCAATTGGATGCCGCACACGCCGCCCATCAGCCAGCCGCAGATGGCCCCATAGGCATAATGGTTGAGGGATTGGTGCACCGTGCCGTCGGGCCGCACGCCGTCCCAGGTTTCCCAGATGGTGGTAGCGCCTTTTTTGACAGCGTAAAGCCAGCCGGGGCAGCTCTCCTGGAGCAGCAGACGATAGGCGGTATCGACGTGCCCGTAATCAGCCAGCACCCGGCACAGATCCGGCGTGGACAGGAAGCCGGTGTTCAGGTGATACCCGTTTTTGATCACCAGCTCGTTCAGCGCGTCCGCCGCCTGTTGGTTTTCTTCTCCATTCAGCAATCCAAAGGCAATGGGCCGCACATACTGGCATTGGCGGTCAGAGGTGATTTTACCGCCGTTCGTGCAGGTAAAACGGAAGGCTTTCTTCGCGTTTTCGGCGATGTGCGCAAAGCGCGCGGCGTCCTTGGGCTTTCCCAGGATTTCAGCGATCCGGGACAGCAGGGAAGCGGAACGGAAGTAATAGGCCGTCGCCACGTCCGGCACGCCCTCCATCATGTTTTTCCGCATTTCCTCCGGCATCACATGGCCCGGCTCCAGCCATTCTCCCCAATGGAAGCCCGTGTCGATCAGGAATTCTTTCCAGGGGTTCGCTTCGTTCCGGGGCCGGGTCTCCTTCGCGCGGTTTTCGCAGAAGGACAGCCAGCCGGTCATCATCCCATAGTTTTCTTTTAGAATCGTTTTGTCCCCATAGGCCTGATACAGCGCCCAGGGCACCAGAATGCAGGCATCGCCCCAGCCCGCGCTGCCCTGGAGCATCAGGGCGATCTGGTCGCGCTTATCGTTGATGGGGGCGATGTTGGCCACCAGGCCGTTTTCCTCCTGGGCCAGGCGGCATTCGCCCAGCCACTTGCGCAGGATGGGATAACAGTCCGCCAGATATACGGCGGTGGGGGCGAACAGCCCGGCATCGCCCGTCCAGCCCGCCCGCTCCCGGGTGGGACAATCGGTGGGAATATCGCAGAAATTGGACTTCATGCTCCACAGGCTGTTGTGGAACAGCTGGTTCACGTCGGCGCTGCCGCATTCAAAGAAGCCCGCCTGGGGCATATAGGAATACACGGCGATGGCGGTGAACTGCGCGTCTGACAGATCAATCTCCGTTTCCACCCTGGCATAGCGGAAACCCATGATGGTGAAGCTGGGCTTGTATTCGTTCAGGCCGTCCTTGCAGATATATTCGATTTTCTGCGGAACACCGGGACGCTGATCACGGAAGTCCGCGGCATAATTTGCCTGGGTGAAATTGCCGTTTTCATCCAGTGTTTCCCCGTGCCAGAGGGTGATTTTCTGGCCCGCTTTCGCGGTCAGACGCAGTTCGGTATAGCCCGCCAGGTTCTGCCCAAAGTCGATCACGGTTTCGCCGCTGGGCGTTTTGATGAGCTTGCCGGGGAAGCGCTCCTGCTCCAGGATGGGCACGCTTTCGGTGGGTGCCAGATGGGCAAAGCCGAAGTCCCGCACAGTCACACCGTGCCAACCGGGAATCGCTTCCAGCCGCGCGTCATAATTCTCCCCGATTTCCAGGTCGTTTTCCCGGATCGGCCCCTGCTGGGAGGCTTCCCAATGCTCATCGCTAAAAAGAACAGGCTGCCCGTTCATTTCCAGCTGGCAGAGCAAAGCGATGTCGGAGCCGCAATAGTTACGCAGCCCGTCCACGCCCACGCCGCCACGATACCAGCCGTCGCCCAGAATAACGGTCAGTTCGTTTTCGCCCGCTTTCAGCAGCTCGGTCACATCGTAGCACTGCACGGTCAGGCG
>CAJOJQ010000067.1 GCA_905234985.1 uncultured Christensenellaceae bacterium | reverse complement strand
CCTATCCTCCGTCCCAGCTGGGAGAGTATACCACATTCTTGTCCTGTACTTCCCCTTTCCAAATCAAAATTGTCCTTGACAAAGGGAGCACTTTACAAATGGTTCAGTATATAACCTCCTACTTCCTACCTCCTACCTTCTACCTCCTACCTTCTACCTCCTACCTCCTACTTCCTACTTCCTGCTTTGCCAAAGCAATACAATTTCCATCAGAAAAACAATGGAGGCCCCCTGGATGGATACCTTATCCACGACCCTGGACGCCGTATGCTTAGCGTCCCAAATGATATTGGAAAGCGGGGGAGAGACCTACCGCGCGGAAGAAACGGTGGAGCGCATGTGCCAGGGCCTTGGCATTCCCAAGGTGGACGTGCTGGCCCTGCCCACGGGCCTGATGCTCACCCTGACCTTGGAGGACGACAGCACTTTCAGCCGCATCGTGCGGGTGCATAACCGCAGCACCGATTTAGGACGCATGGATCAATGCAACGATATTTCCCGAAAAGTGGCTTCCGGCCACATGAGCGCGGAGGAAGCCCTGCGCGCGCTCCGGGAAATCAAGCATGCTTCGCCCCAGCGCCGGTGGCTGCTGGTGGGCGCCAGCGCCCTGTCCGCCGCCAGCTTTACGGTGATGCTCGGCGGCAGCTGGGTGGATTTTGGCGTGTCCTTTTTCTGCGGAGGGCTGGTGCAGCTCGTGTTTCCCCCGCTGGCAAAGATGCGGGTGCCCGTGCTGATTTCCAGCATGATCGCCGGGGCGCTGACCACCCTGCTGGCCCTGGTGAGTACCCTGTTTTTTCCCGGCGTGGTCATCGAACCGGTGATCAGCGGGGCCATCATGCCCCTGCTGCCCGGCCTGGCCGTCACCAACGCCATGCGGGACACCATTCGGGGCGATTTAGTGTCCGGCGGGGCGCGGGTGGTGGAGGCCCTTTTATCGGTGATGATGTTAGCGGCGGGCATCGGCCTGATGCTGAGCATGTGGGGAGGGATCAGGGCATGAGCTGGCCTTTGCAATTGCTTGCCTGCGCCGTGGCCGCGGCCAGCTTTTCCGTGCTGCTGCATCAGCCCTGGCGCACCATTCCGGTCAGCACCCTGATCGCCACGGCGGGATACGCCCTCTTTCTGCTGATGGGCAAAACCACCCTGGCTTACTTTGGGGCCACCCTGGCGATTGGCATCTGCTGCGAAATCTGCGCCCGTGTCATGAAGCGCACCGCCACCCTGTTCGTCACCGCCGCCATCATTCCCCTGGTGCCCGGCATCGGGCTGTACAACACCATGCTGTATATGGTGGAAGGGAATTACGGCAAGGCCGTGCAGACCGGCGCGGCCACGGTGCTGGCCCTTTGCGGCATCGCCCTGGCCATCACCATGTCCTCGGTGCTGGTGGGCGCTTTTCATCCCCGAAAGAAGGAAAAATCATGCTGACCCCATGGCGGCTGTATATCGCCTCCCCCGACGCGGCCCGGCTGGAAAGGGTATTATCCTATGAGAGCCGGTTTTTGGTCGCGGGCAGCGGGCAGGGAAAGCAGGCCGTGGGGGAGACGCTGCGCCTGTGCCCCGATCTGCTGATCCTGGATTCCGTGCTTTCCGGCATGGACGGCGGAGAGGCCCTTTCCCTGCTGGCCCCCCTGTCCACGCCGCCCCGTGTAGTCTATCTGGCCCGCACCGCCTTTGCCCCAGCCGAACCCCTGCCGGACGAAGCGTGCCCTTATCCCTGTGAAGATGAAATATTGATGGAAAGCATCGTAAAAGCGGCGGAAAGGCCCCTGCCCGCCCTGGCCCAACCTTGGGAGACGCAGCGGCTTGCCATCGCCGAAACGCTGTTGGAAAGGCTTTCCGTGCCCCCGCGCCTGAAAGGGCGGCGCTATATGGCCGTCGCCGCCGCGGCCCTGGCCTGTTCCCCCGCCTTGGGGGCCTCCTACCGGGAAAGGCTGTATCCCTATGTGGCAGGGCAATGCGGCACCACGCCCCAGGCGGTGGAACGGGCCATCCGCACCGCCGTGGAAAGCGCCTGGCTCCAGGGCAGCTTAGAGGGCATCCAGGCCCTCTTCGGCCTGTCCGTGGACGCGGAGCGGGGCAAGCCCACCAACGCGGAGTTTTTGTCCATGCTGTCCCAGCACATTAGGGAGGAAGTAGCCAGGCAGATGCGGGGCGGCTGCTGAAAATTATCGAACACTGTGTCAGCTTGTAAAATGTTCCCCGTCCTCTTGTCCCGCCTCTGTGCCCCAGGTATAATGGAAATGGATTTCCATAGCTTACAGAAGCGTCAAGAAGGAGGAAACCGCAAATGAAAAAGGTTTTATGTCTTTTGCTGTGCCTGGTGCTGGCATTGGCAGCGCCCCTTTCCGCCTTGGCGGAACCCCAATCCTGGCTGCTGCCCCTGACCAAGCGGGGAGATTCCGTGCAATCGGCGGAGGCCGTCATGACCGCTCACATTGACCCGGAAGCGGTGAACGCCGTCATGGACTGGTATTACGACAAGCAACTGCAATCCTATGAGGAATTGGCGAAGTCCTGGGCCGCGTACTATGAGGAACAATACAAGGAACAAGAGGAAGCGCCTGATGAAACAAATGAATTTGATTCCTTTTATGATACCTACATACAGAACGCGAAGAAAAACCTGAACACTGCCCGGGCCACGGTCAAAGCCTACATTCCCGGCGCGACCGCCCTGGCGGACGCTTCGGAAATTCTGGTTCATACAGGAGAAAACCTTTCCGCCTGGGAATACCGGGTGGACGGCACATCCTGGTTCACCGTGAACCTGATTTCCCGGCCCGAGGAAGGGGACGCGCTGCTGACCAGCGATTTGTTCCCTTCCTGCGCCCTGAGCATCCCCCTGCGCATCGCGTCCTCCGATGCTTCCGGTGAATCGGTTCAGAAGCTGCTGGCGCTCTGGCAGGAGCTGCTGCCTACCCTGGCCGAATACGAAGGCTTCGATTTGCTGGGCCAAATGTATGAAGCGGACGTGCAAGCCCTGGCTCTGCTGGAGGCGGAAGGGCTGGCCCACCGGGAGGGGGACGCCCTGGTGTACGAACACACCGTTTCCCTGCCCGGCGCGTATGATTCCATCCCGGATGAAACGGAAAACGCCCTGTACCAGCGCCGCGCCATGGACGTGGACGAGCGGGTGTACAGGCTGTACGACCTGATCGCGCCGCTGCAAACCTCCGCTTCATCGTCTTTGTCTTTCGATTTCCAGGAAGAAGGAGGGGCGTCCGACACCCTGCCGGTACTCGGGGAGGACGCGACGTATGAAGAATACATGAACGCCTACAGCGAGTACATGCGCCTGATGTTCAGAAACCGCACCCAGACCACCACCCAAACCCGGCGCGTCACGCTGGAAAACGGCGAAATCACCAATGAAACCACCGTCACTGTTTCCACCCATTACGAACCCCTCATCGACGAAACGGGAGTACTGGAAAAGCTAAAGGAACGTTACGACCTTTCTTTTACCGACTATGAAAGCACAAGCGGTTTCGTTTCGCGGCACACCCCCACCGCGTATGAATATCACCGCGCGCCCACCGATTATATGGAAGAAACCTTCCGCCTGGATACCGGCGCGGAAAACGAAATCACCTTCACCGCCGTCACCATCTACCATAATTCCGGCGTGGAGGATGAGGTGATCCCCGTGGAACTTCGCCTGACCCGCACCGACGAGGGCCAGCAATGGACGGTGACCGCTCCCGTGCAAATGACGGCGGACGCGGAACCGCTTCGCCTGATCCTGTCCCTGGACAACGACGTGACCCGGATGGACATGATCTTGTCCATGCTGGGCAAGGAGCTGGGCAGCATCCACGCGGAATATGCCTATTCGGAAGAACCCGCCGCCCTCCCGGACGTGTCCGGCCTGACCGTGATTCCCAATGGCGATACGGAAGCCATGAAAGCCCTGTACGCCGAGCTGCGCACGGTGGCCGTGCCCAAACTGACCAAGCTGATCACCACCGGCCTGCCCAAGGGCGCTCAGGGCCTGATCGTGCCCCTGCTGGGCGCGGTCGCCTCCCTGGGACGCACGGGACAATAATGAAATTATGTCTTGACATTCCCCGGTCTTTTCCTATATAATGCCTGCATGGTGATGACGGGATTCAGTAACCCGATCCAGGTGCGTTTTCAGAGAGCTTCCGGTCGGTGCAAGGAAGCAGCGCGGGTCGCGGCGAATTACCTCCCCGAGCCTCGACCCTGAAAGATTTTTCCGCGTAGGGGCCGCCGGCGCGCCGGTTACAGCGCAAGCGAGGGCAGGCTTTTCGCCTGCCGAACGGAAGTGGTACAGCGATCATCCGCCTTCCCCCTAAGCAGGGTGGAGGCGGTTTTTCACAGGAAAAAGTGGAAATTGAAAAGTGAAAAGTGAAAATAAGAATGCCGCGCAAAAGCGCAGACAAAATATATCTTCACTTTTCACTTTCCACTTTTCACTTTTGAATCGTTCAGGATCAGGAGGGAGCATATGAATATCGAATCCATGAAATTCGCGCGCCGTTTCGACGGCATTTCCGGCAGCGCCATCCGGGAGATTTTCAAGCTGCTGGCCGTGCCGGGCATGATTTCCTTCGCCGGGGGCAATCCCTCCTTAAGCGCCCTGCCGGACGGACAGTGCGCCGAGCTGGCGAAAGAACTGCTGCTGGACAAGGGCAAGGTTCTGCTGCAATACGGGGCCACAGAGGGCTACGCGCCCCTGCGTGAAAGTCTGGTGCCCTATTTGAAGGACCGGTTCTCTTTTACCTGCAAGGCGGACGAAATTCTGCCCGTCACCGGTTCCACCCAGGCCATGGATCTGCTCTGCAAGGCCCTGATCGACCCCGGCGATAAAGTAGTCGTTGAAAACCCCACCTTCCTTGGCAACATGCAGGCCATCCGGCTGTATCAGGCGCAGCTGGTGCCCGTGGACAGCGACGACGACGGCATCAAAGTGGACGAGCTGGAGGAAGTATTCAAAAAAGAGCATCCCAAGATGCTTTACATCATCCCCACCTTCCAGAACCCCACGGGCCGCACCCTCTCCCTGGAACGGCGGAAGAAAATCGCCGAACTGGCGTCCCAGTACGGCGTGGTGGTGGCGGAGGACGACCCCTACCGCGACCTGCGCTATACCGGCCAGGAATTGCCCTCCATCAAGTCCTTCGATACCGAGGACTGGGTGGCCTTCATGGGCAGCTTCTCCAAGGTCATTTCCCCCGGCCTGCGCGTGGGCTTCTTAGCCGCCAACCCGGCCCTGCTTCGCAAGTGCGTCATCGGCAAGCAGAGCAGCGACGTGCACACGGCGAACCTCAATCAGGCCATCGTGGACGCATATCTGCGCCGGGGCCTGCTCATGCCCCACGTGGAGGAAATCTGCAAGAGCTACGCCCAGCAGATGAACACCATGCTCGGCCTGCTCGCCAAGTGCGGGGGAGTGGCCCGATATACCAAGCCCGAAGGGGGCCTGTTCATCTTCGCGGAGCTGAACGAGGGCATGAACGCCCTGAACCTGCTCATGAAGTGCGTGGACAAGGGCGTGGCTTACGTGCCCGGCACCCACTTTTACCCCAACGGCGGCCATGAAAACACCTTCCGGCTCAACTTCTCCATGTGTACCGTGGAGCAGATCGAAAAGGGCATGGGTCTGATGAACGAAGTGTTTACATCGAATCAATAATTGGAGGAATACCATCATGCAGAACGTTCTTGATACGCTCCGCGAACGCGGATTTTTAGCCCAGATTACCTTTGAGGATGAACTCTACAAGCAGCTCGAAAAAGAACCCACCGTGTTTTACGTGGGCTTTGACCCCACCGCCACTTCCCTGCACTTCGGGCACTTCATCCCCATCATCGCCATGGCCCACATGCAGCGGGCGGGGCACGTGCCCATCGCCTTGGTCGGCGGCGGCACCGCCATGATCGGCGACCCCAGCGGCAAAACCGACATGCGCAAAATGATGACCGTGGAAACCATCGACCAGAACGTGGCCTGCATCAAGAAGCAGATGGAGCGCTTCATCGAGTTCGGCACGGGCAAGGCCATGATCGTCAACAACGCCGACTGGATCCGCACCTTGGGCTACATGGATTTCCTGCGGGACGTTGGCGCGCTGTTCTCCGTCAACCGCATGCTCACCGCCGAATGCTACAAGCAGCGCCTGGAGCGGGGCCTCACCTTCCTGGAATTCAACTACATGCTCATGCAGAGCTACGATTTCCTGCAATTGTTCAAAAAATACAATTGCCGCTTGCAGATGGGCGGCGACGACCAGTGGAGCAACATGCTGGCCGGGGCCGACCTGATCCGCCGCAAGGAACGGGAAGCCGCCTTCGCCTGCACCTTTAAGCTGCTCATGAACCACGAAGGCAAGAAGATGGGCAAGACTGAAAAGGGCGCCCTCTGGCTGGACGCCAACCTCTGCTCTCCCTACGACTTCTACCAGTACTGGCGCAACATCGCCGACGCCGACGTGGAAAAGTGCCTGAGCCTGCTCACCTTCCTGCCCATGGACGAGGTGAAGCGCCTTTCCGCCCTGGAAGGCAGCGCCATCAACGAAGCCAAGAAAGTGCTGGCCTTTGAATGCACCAAGCTGGTTCACGGCGAAGAAGAAGCCCAGAAGGCCCAGCTTGCCGCCGCTTCCCTGTTCGGCGGCGGCGCGGCTGCCGACGTACCCACCTACGAGTGGACCCAGGCACAGATGGCCGAGGATAACCGCCTCACCACCCTCCTGAACCTCTGCGGCCTGTGTACCTCCAAGGGCGACGCCCGCAAACAGGTGCAGCAGAACGCCGTCGCCATCAACGACAGCAAGGTCACCGACGTGGACATGGTCATTACCCCCGACATGATCCCTACCGACGGCATCCTGCTCCGCAAGGGCAAGAAGAACTACTGCCGCGTGGTGGTGAAGTAAGGAACGAAGTTTTCTGGGGGAAACCTGCTTTTTTTCCGGGGCCTTCCGGCCCGGCCTACGCTGAAAACCGGCCCAAGGGCAAATGGTGATAAAGACCCCTTCTGAAAACTTCAACAATAAGCCGACTGACCGTAGTGCTAAATCCAAGGAAATCCAGCATTTACAAATCGTTCAGCAATTGAAGGAGGAACAAAGTTTGAAACAAACAGGACACGACCCACCCCAGAAGAAGGCACAGGAAACAAGCCGTCCGTAAGACGACAGAATGGGCAGGAAGCAGCTAAGCC
>CAJOJQ010000066.1 GCA_905234985.1 uncultured Christensenellaceae bacterium | reverse complement strand
ATTGTTTGGGGACGTGCCTTTTGCTGGCTGTCCACTGAACGGGGACGTGTAGGTCTGCCTTACCAAAGTGTGTGTCCATCCTATGGGGTACAGTTTACAGAAAGTGTAAAGAATATCCTGCCTCCTGCTTTCTTTCCTGATTTGTATCTGTTCAATCGTGCCGGTTTTTTCCGATTTGTGCGGTTTTCGGATGTGGGGGCGGATATCCGCCCGCCTCGCGTAGCATGATGCGTTTGTTGATTTTTCCGGCGTTCGTGATATCTGGCAAGGGCGGGCGGATATTATCCGCCCCTACGGTCTTATATCCAAATATTATGGATAAACCATGCTCGACTGAACAGTTACCCTGATTTAAACCTGCTGTGTATCATGACTGAACAATGAAAAAACCTGTGGGCTTCACTGAAGAAGTTTCCACAGGTTTTTTTCATTGGAGGCACAAAGCTACAGAAACGGTTTATTTGGATAATAAACCTCCTACCTCCTACTTCCTACCTCCTACCTTTTCCTTCAAAAGTTCCGCGTCAGGTCGTATCTTTCGTAAAATCCCTTCCGGTAATCCAGGAAGCGGTCTTCCAAAATGGCCTGCCGGATTTCTTCCATCATGCGGATCAGGAAGCGCAGGTTATGGATGGAGGTGAGCCGTCCGCCGGTGATTTCCTCCGCTTTCAGCAGGTGGCGCACATAGGCCCGGGTGAAGTGCTGGCAGGCGTAGCAGTCGCAGCCCTCCTCGATGGGGGTGAAGTCCCGGGCGTAGGCGGCGTTGCGCACCACCAGCCGCCCGTTCCGGGTAAAGCAGGTGCCGTTCCGGGCGATGCGGGTGGCCAGCACGCAGTCGAACATATCCACGCCCCGAAGCACGCCCTCTAAGAAGCAGTCCGGCGTGCCCACGCCCATCAAGTACCGGGGCTTGTTTTTGGGCAGGTGGGGTTCGATCTTTTCCAGCATGTCGTACATGATGGGCTTGGGTTCGCCGACGCTCAGGCCCCCGATGCCGTAGCCGGGGAAATCCATATCCGCCAACGTCTTGGCCGATTCGATACGCAGGTCCTCAAAGAACGCGCCCTGCACGATGCCGAACAGCGCCTGATCGGACCGGGTATGGTGCTTTTTGCAGCGGGCGGCCCAGCGGTGGGTGCGGTGCATGGCTTCCTCGGCGGTCTTGCGGTCGCAGGGGTAGGCGGAGCATACGTCGAAGGCCATGGCGATGTCCGCGCCTAAGGCCTGCTGAATGTCCATGGAAATTTCCGGGCTGATGAACTGCTTGCTGCCGTCCAAATGGCTGCGGAAGGCCGCGCCTTCTTCTGTGATCTTGCGCAGCTCCGACAGGGAAAACACCTGAAATCCGCCGCTGTCCGTCAGGATGGGGTGATGCCAGTCCATGAACTGGTGCAGGCCCCCCGCCTCCCGCACGATGTCCTCCCCGGGGCGCAGGTGCAGGTGGTAGGTGTTGGACAGGATGATTTTGGCGTTGATCTCTTCCATTTCCCGGGGCGTCATGGCCTTCACCGTGGCCTGGGTGCCTACGGGCATATAAATGGGGGTGGGGATATCGCCGTGGGGGGTGTGCAGCACGCCCAAACGCGCGCCGGACTGCTTGCAGGTATGCAGCAACTCAAAGGTGACAGGATTGCTCATAAATGCGTCATCCTCACAGTATTTCCGTTAAGTAGTCGTGAAGTTCATCCTTTGTCTTTTGACACAAATAGTCGTTATACGCCGCTTGATCCAAATAGGTATACGCCACGTAATTCAGCGTGATGTTCATTGATACTTCCTCCCACAGGAAATGCTCGATCAAAACTGCGCCGTCATCCTGAGGAAGAACGCGGCGCAGGATGTTTGCCAGAGCCACTTCCCTCGGTTCGCTTTCACTTTGGTAACTTTCATTTATATAAACCGAAAGCAATTCTGACGCGCTTTCAGGTTTTCCATACTTCTCCGTGAGTACCGCTTCCACCTGGTCATAGTTTTCCTGGGAAACAGAGGAATCATTGTCGGGGGCATGCTCAACCATGTCGATCGCGCAAATGATTGCGGCCAATCCGGCTGTATCTTCCGTGCTGCTGAAAAGAAAAGTCGTAAAGAAGGGCAATGACGCTTGGAAAGAAAGATGACGCCAATTGTTTTCAGTACCGGTCACGGCCGGAGATGAAAACAATCCTTCCGCCTTTTCTTTCACCTCGTCCAGCGTCATGCCAAAGGAAATGACGCCTCTAAAAAGAAAGGAATCCGCAGAAGATTCTTCGCCCATGACAGGCATAGCCGAAAGAAGCAGACAGCATACGAGCAGGATGGCACAGATTTTCTTCATTCTTTTATCCTCCGTTCTTATTCCGCCTGGCGGCAGATGGCGTAATTGACGCTGTATTCGCCGGTCACGATCATGTGTACGATCACGTCCGTTTTTCCCGCGTCCGGCAGGGTATACACCCGCAGGCGGGTGAAAGAAGCGTTTTGATCATCGGGAAAGAGCAGCGTGGAGAAGGGCAGCGCGCCGTCCGGCGCGTTTTCGCCTTTGCCGAAGACTTTTTTGCAAAGGCTTTCCACATAGGCGTATACGGTGTTTACGGTTCGCTTTGAGGTTTGGATTTCCAGCGCGTTATCCCGCCGGAAGACGGAATCGGGAGCCATGAAGAAGGCAAAATCCATTTCCGCCAGGGTTGCGCCGTCGGTAAGGCCCTCGAACCACAGGGTCACGGCGAAATGATCGCTGAGCAAGGTCACGCGCTGAACGTTCCGCTCCGCGTCCGTTTCCGTCAGCGCCGCGCCGCTTTTGTCCATGGCCCGCACGGCCTCCAGGGGCATGCCGAAAGCAAAGTTGCCAAAGAAGTACACGGGCTGCGCTTCTTCCGCCCCGCCGGGACAGGCGGGAAACAGCAGGAGCAGGGCAAGAAGCAGAGGAAACAGCCGTTTCCGGGCGCTGATCACGGGGCCTCTCTCCCTTCCTCTACAAAGCGAAGGGCCCGAAGGCCCTTCGTTCATCCTGCGGCTTATTTCCGTTTATTCCGCCAGCAGGGCTTCCAGCTTCGCGGCGTCCACATACTGGTACTGCACCATGTTCACGGATCCGTTTTCGCCGGTCAGCACAAAATGGGTGGCCGCGTTGTAGCCCTTGCCGTCCGCGAAAAGGAACATCCGAACGCGGGAAACGGCGCTGCCCGCGGGCACGGCGCCGGAATAAATGGGCAGCAGCAGATTGTCGCCCAGGCTGATTTCCTGTTCGCCGGAGAACCAGGACGAAATGCTGTCGTAGACCGCGTTGATCGTTTCTTCGCTGCCTACGGTGTCCTCCGTTACCTTTACCGCGCCGTTGCCGTCCAGCACCGTATAGATGATTTCAGACAGGGGAGCGTTTTTGTCCAAACCGCTGAACAGGAGCATGGCCGTGTCCCAGGACCCGCCGAAACGAACAGACCAGTATTGAACGCCGTTCGCTTCATCCACCACGGGGTTGCCCAGGAGGGGACCCATGCCCAGCAGCTTGGCTTCGCTGAGGGGCATGCCGAAATAGAAAACGCCAAAGTACAGGGTGCGGGGGATGATCTGCGACTGATCGTTGCTGTCGTTTTCATCTCCATTGATCCAGGTCAGCAGATTCTGCAGCTGTTCCCGCACATACTGGGATACGGCGTCCGCGCCCTCGGCGGCGGTGTCCTTGATGTTTTCCCAGATTCCGGGGGCCACTGCCTCGGCCAGGTCAATCAGGCCGGAAACGCTCTCTTTTCCGGTTTCCCAAGCCTCCTGAGCTTTTTCGGACAGTTCCTGAAGGGCGCCTGGAACCTGCGCGGCGATTTCCGTGGCTCTTTCGGAGATGACCTGGGCGGCGCTCTCGGCCTGTTCCTGGGCCGAATCCCATAAATCATTCAGCTGAGAGCCGATATTGCCCCAAAAGCCGGAATCATCCTCATTGTCCTCGGGCGTTTCTTCCGCCAGCGCGAAACCGGACGGCAGAGCGAGCAGCAGAGCAAGCAGCAAAGCGAGCAGTTTTTTCATTGGGAAATCCCTCCTTTTTTGTCGTGGTTCAACCATGCTTCCAAACAAAGCGTCATTCCCGCACCATCACGGGCTTGATCTGGGGCCAAATGGTTTCCAGTCCCTTGAGTTCCCTTTCAAAGAACAGCCAGGGCTTTTCCTCCGGCGTGGGGGCGATGAAGAGCATTTGTTCCTTGGAAATGGGATGGGAGAAGGACAGGCGCATGCCCCACAGAGCGATTTGCTGGCCCTTTTTGCCGCTGCCGTAGCGGTGATCCCCCCACAGGGGGAAGCCCGCGTGCTGCATCTGTACCCGGATCTGGTGGGCACGGCCCGTTTCCAGCTGAATGGCGACCAGGGAAAGACCGTCCCGCCGGGCGATGGTGCGCCCGTGCAGAATGGCTTCCTTGCCCTGCAATTTTAGGTAGGGAGGCAGCACCGTCACCATGTTCTTTTCCGCGTCCTTGGCCAAATAATCCACATAGGTGAAGTGATCCGGCGTTTCGCCCTCCACCACGGCCACATACTGCCGGTTCAGCTCATGGCCCTTCACCTGCTCGGACAGCCGGGCCGCCGCTTTGCTGGTGCGTGCGAAAACCAGCAGGCCTCCCACGGGCCGGTCCATGCGGTGTACCAGGCCGATGTAGGCTTCGCCGGGCTTATTGTAAGTTTCCTTCACATATTCCTTGATCTGATCCAGCAGGTTTTCGTCCCCGGTATCGTCCCCCTGGGTGAGCAGGTTCTGGGGCTTCACGGCCACGATCAGGTGATTGTCCTCGAATAAAATGGTGGGCTTATCCATGGGCGAACCTCCGTTAATGTAGGGGCGGATATCATCCGCCCGATCTCGTAACTGTTTATAATCGTTTTTTTCGGGCGGATGATATCCGCCCCTACGCCCCGTACCACCGTCCCGTGGCCCCGCAGGGCAGCACGCCGCCGGAGCGGACGGGGAGGCACAGCTCCTGGGAATCAATGACGCCGCCGTACTGCAGGACGACGGTTTTGCGCAGGATATTTTCAAGCACCGCGGGCTGGAAGCCGGTGGTGTAGCTGTTGATGAAGAAGAACAGGGGATGGTCGCTCAGCGCTTCCGCGCAGGTGGACACCAGGCCGTACAGCTCGTTTTCCAGCTTCCACACTTCCCCGGAGGGGCCCCGGCCATAGCTGGGCGGGTCCATCAGGATGCCGTCGTACCGGCTGCCCCGGCGAATTTCCCGCCGCACGAAGGCCAGCGCGTCTTCCACGATGAAGCGGAAGCTGGTTTCGTTGAGGCCCGACAGCTCCCGGTTTTCCTTGGCCCACTGCACCATGCCCTTGGCGGCGTCCACGTGGGTCACATGGGCCCCGGCGGCGGCGCAGGCTAAGGTGGCCCCGCCGGTGTAGGCGAACAGGTTCAGCACTCGCGCTCCGGGCCGATTTTTCAGCAGCGCCGCCATGGCGTCCCAGTTGGCGGCCTGCTCGGGAAACAGGCCCGTGTGCTTAAAGCCGGTGGGCCGCACATAGAATTTCAGGCCCTTGTAGGCAATCACCCACTTTTCCGGCAGCCTTTCCCGAAATTCCCACGCGCCGCCGCCCCGGTCGCTGCGAGTATAGCGCGCCTGGGCTTTCAGCCACAGCGCCTCGTTTTCTCGGGGCCAGATCACCTGGGGGTCGGGCCTGGCCAGCAGGATGTCCCCCCACCGTTCCAGCTTTTCCCCACCGCCGGTGTCCAGCACCTCAAAATCCTTCCAACCATCGGCAATGAACATAGACAAAGTTCCTCATTTCAGGGCAAAAATTCCCTTCATCATAATAACATGAAAACCCCTGCCTTGCAAGCAGGGGCGGAAAGAATTTGCCGGAATTACACTGTGGTACTTGTTTATGCAATTATCTGTCGTGAGAGTAGCGTTTTTATGGCTTTCTTGGAAGGCGGTCTGGGGGAAAAACGATTCTTTGGCATCCAAAGAGCGGTTTCCCCCAGAAATACTTTTTATTCCGGCCGTCGGCGTATGGTTGACGCGGAAAGGTAGGCTTCTTCCATGAGCCGCGTGGTTTCCATGCCGTCCTCCGGCAGGATGAAGGGAGCTTCGCCCCGAACCAGCCGGTCATAAAAATCGGCGATCAGATGGATGTGGCTGTTGCCCCAATAGTTTTTGCCGATCTTGGTGTCGGTGGCAAAATCCTCAAAAGCCGCGCCGGTCGGCCCTAAGACGGTGAGCTGTTCGCCGGTCATGTGCAGCTGGCCCTTTTCCAGAAGCAAATGCAGCTGCACGGGCATGTTGTCCGCCGCGCAGTTGCTGCAATAGAACAGAAAACGCGCCCCAGATTCGTTTTCCAGCAGCATATCGCAGGTGTCCTCGGTTTCGATTGCCTGCGCCAGGCGCTTGGCGGTCATGGTGGCGGATTTCAGCTCGAACCCGCCGGACAGCCATTTCATCAGATCCAGGGTATGAATGGCCTGATTGATGAGTACCGAGCCGCCCTCCGTGGCCCACTTGCCGCGCCAGGGGCTGTCGGCGTAATACGCGCCGCCCCGATCCCAGCACACGAAAGCGCTGCCGCCGATCACTTTGCCCATTTCACCGCCGTCGATGATTTCCTTCATCCGCCGGGTCGCGCCGTTGTAGCGGTTCTGAAAGCACACGCTGAGGGTTTTGCCGCTGTCCTTGGCGGCCTGCGCCATGGCCTGGGCCTCCCGCAGGGAGGTGCCCATGGGCTTTTCGCACAGCACGTGCTTGCCCGCCCGCAGAGCGGCGATGCTGATGGGGGCGTGGAGATAATGGGGCACGCAGATATGCACCGCGTCGATATCCGGCCGGGCAATCAGCTCGTGATAGTCCAGATAACCCTTTACGCCGTGTTCCGCGGCGGCCTTTTCCATTTTCTTCCGATCAATATCGCAAACGGCGGCCAGCACCGCGTGATCCGCTGCCTCTAAGGCGTGGATATGCACGCCCGAAATCAGTCCGCAGCCGATGACCCCAACCCTAAGCTGTTCCATGGTGAAGCAAGCCTTCTTCCTTCGATGATCGTTCAGTTATTCGACGGAAAACGCGAGGTTCCTTCCATGCGATGGAAGAATTGTGCGGCTGCACGGCTCACACATGAAAGAGAAATTGGGATTTGTAAGGGGAGGAACCCGGCGGGGCTTTGCCCCGCACCCCACCAGGGGAATGATTCCCCTGGACCCTCTCCTGCGGATATCACCTGACGCGGAAAGAAGGCAAGCACCCGCTGCTGCTTGGAAGGACTGTCCAACTTAACGGCCTTTTGCTTCTGGCCCGACCGCCTTTGGCGGCCAACCCGGATGCGAAGCATCCGGGGAAAGCCAGGGAATAATCCCGAGGAAAAAGCGAGCTTTTTCCCTGGGATTTTCCCGGCCTTTCTTGGGCCAGAAGCCATCAAAGTTTCGTAAACCCCAGCGCCGCAGGCGGCGCTTGTTCGATATATCTTTACAAGCTGCTTCGCCAAGTGAGGGTCCAGGGAGATCATCTCCCTGGTCGGGGGACGAACCGCCGATGACCGCCTGTGGCGGGAATCTCATCGGCGGTGAGATCAGGCGAAAAGCCTGCAATCTCCCCATGAAGGGGAGTTGCGACTTTTGAGCCTGCGGAACTGGGGGCGGAGCGCCCCCAACGTCTCCCCGTCAAATCCCAATTTGCAATTCATGCGTAAACCCCGTTGTGCGCTGAAATACCGCTTGACAGCCGGGGGTCTTTCGGGTATAATGTGAACCAGGTTGGAAAGCCGCGTGCCGGTGTGATGGAATGGCAGACGTGACGGACTCAAAATCCGTTGAGCTAATCACTCGTGTGGGTTCAAGTCCCACCGCCGGCATCAAAAAGGGAGCTTTGCAGATGCAAGGCTCCTGTTTTATTTCGAGAGTTCAGAGTACAGAGTTCAGATTTATATAGCCGATTTACGAAAGATCGGCATGCTTTGACGATATCATCTGAACGCTGAACTCTGTTCTCTGTACTCCGAATCAATGGTACTCCGGCAGCCAGCCCTTATGGGCTTCGATGAGGTCGTCGCACATGGCCACGATGTCGTCGATGGACAGCTCGCTCTGGCAGTGGGGATCCATCATGGCGGCCTGATAGATATAATCCTTTTTCAGGGTCACGGCGGCCTGGATGGTGAGCAGCTGCACGTTGATGTTGGTGCGGTTCATGGCGGCGCAGACCTCGGGCAGGTCGCCCACATAGGTGGGGGTAACGCCGCTGGCGTCGGCGATGCAGGCCACTTCCACGCAGGCGGCGGGGGGCAGGTTGGTGATGAGACCGGTGTTCAGCACGTTGCCGCCGAACTTGAAGGGCTTGTTGGTTTCCATGGCTTCCATGATGTAGCTGGCGTATTCGGTGCTGCGGGTGTGGGTCAGGTGGGGGTCGCGGGTCAGTTCGTCCCGCTGCTTTTCCCATCCGGCGATCTGGTTCACGCAGCGGCGGGGGTATTCGTCCAGAGGGATGTTGAAGCGGTCGATCAGCTCCGGATACTTGTCCTTGATGAAATAGGGCATGTATTCGGCGGTGTGTTCGCTGGATTCGGTGACGTAATAGCCGAAGCGCTTCATGATTTCCAGGCGCACCATGTCCCCATGCTTTTCGGTGATCTGAGCGCAGCGGCGCTTGATTTCGGGGTACAAATCTTCGCCGTTTTTGCTGATTTCCAGCAGCCAGGCCTGATGGTTGATCCCGGCGATTTTGTACTGCACGGTGTCGTCGTATTCCATGCCCGCGTGCTTCATCAGGGTGGGGGCGCAGACCTGGACGCTGTGGCACAGGCCCACGGTTTTGACGTTGGTATAGCGCTGCATGGCGCCGGAGAGCATGGCCATGGGGTTGGTGTAGTTGAGGAACCAGGCGTTGGGGCACACTTCCTCCATATCCCGGGCGAAATCGAACATCACCGGAATGGTGCGCAGGGCGCGGAAGATGCCGCCGATGCCCAGGGTGTCGCCGATGGTCTGGCGCAGGCCGTATTTCTTGGGGATTTCAAAGTCGGTCACGGTGCAGGGTTCGTACAGGCCCACCTGAATGGCGTTCACCACATAATTGGCCCCCCGCAGGGCGGCCTTGCGGTTTTCCACCCCGGAGTAGGTTTCAATTTTCGCCTTGTTCCCCAAATTGCTGTTGATGGCGGACAGCATCAGGCGGGATTCTTCTAAGCGTTTGGGGTCGATGTCGTACAGGGCGATCACGCTGTTTTCCAGCGCCGGGGTACACATGCTGTCGCCCAGCACATTCTTGGCGAACACCGTGGAGCCAGCGCCCATGAAGGTGATTTTTGGCATAGTGATTTCCTCCTAAATATAGTGAATGGCTGGTAACACCAGAAAGCACTTACAATAACAATTCCGCCATGACGGACGGTCCATCCAGCATATGCCTTTCGTTTCGCTCTTTTTCAGCTTCATCCAGCTTCGCGTACAGTGTGTCTAAATCCAGCTTATCGTTATCGCTTAATGGAATGCTAATCGTTGACATTTTGAATACCTCCTGTCTCAATTATAGTGCAAAACAATTTGGATTGCAACAAAATAAAGAAGAAGGTAAATAGGAAATGCAATTATGGGAAAACTCTTTTGTGTTTTGGATATTATTGCAAATTGCCAGTAATGGTGATAAAATTAAAATGAGAGTAATGATATTTGAGTTTGGTTATTGGGGGAAACTGTATGATGAGCAAGGAATTTATTAGGATAGCAGCACAGAGCGCAGAAAAATATCATGAGTGGTTGAATGAACAAGGGAAAGGGCTTTCCATCGTACAAGTTGATAATATTGAGCCAGTTGGGGATAAGGAAATAAAGCTGAAATGCAATAAGGCAACCTCCAATAACCTCCGATATTAGGTTGCGTCGGCCAATTTTCCGTGCGTAAGCGCGGCCAAGGTGCTCAAAGCGGCGAAAAGTTGAGAAT
>CAJOJQ010000065.1 GCA_905234985.1 uncultured Christensenellaceae bacterium | reverse complement strand
TCTCTTAAGCACATTGTACCATATGTAAACGGAAAATTCTGCGGCTTCCGTTTTCATTCCTATTTGTGCCGGTGCCGCACCGGCATGGGGATTAACATGCACATCAGCGAACTGTCCCGGGAACGGTTTGAAGGCTATGAGGTGGTTTTTTCCTACGAGAGCAAGGGCTATTATGATTTGAGAATGCGCTGCACGGAGAACGTGTTCGCCCTGGAATTCGTGCGCACGCCCTGCGCGCCGATGCACAAGGAATTTGTGGATCATCTTTTCGCCCCCCACTGGGACGATCCCCACGCCTATGCCCTGTGCGACGGCAAGGACATGCGCGCCATTTTGGAGGTGACCCCGGAAAACTGGAATAACCGCCTGCGCATCACCAATCTGTGCGTGCAGGAGGGCTACCGCCGCCGGGGCTACGGTTCCCTGCTCATGACCCGCGCCCGGGAAATCGCCCGCGCCCAGCACCGCCGCGCCCTGATCCTGGAAACCCAAAGCTGCAACACCGGGGCCATCGGCTTTTACCTGAATCAGGGGCTGTCCCTGATGGGCTTCAACGCCTGCGAATATTCCAATCAGGACGTGGAAAAGCACGAGATACGATTGGAAATGGGATGCCTACTGTAATGGCGCGAGATGAGGTTATCGACTTTTAAGGGCACTTTAAGTCATTAAGGTAGGAGGTAGGAAGTAGGAGGTAGGAGGTTTATTTTGTGTTTACAAAAACTCAATCATGGTGCCGGGTTCGTTTTGTAGACTATATAAAACTTCCTACCTCCTACCTCCTACCTCCTACTTCCTACCTGATTTAAAGCGTCCTTGAAATCATCTTCAATATATGCAGAGGTGCTGTATATGGAATTTGTCGCCACCGCCGCCTTCGGCCTGGAAGGGCTGGCAAAAAAGGAACTGAATCGGTTGGGCCTGGAAGCTAAAGGCGAAACGGGCGGGGCGCGTTTTTCCGCCACCCCCGCCCAGGCGTTCAGCGCCAATCTGTGGCTGCGCACGGCGGACCGGGTGCTTTTGATCGTGGGCGAGGGCAAGGCGTTGTCCTTTGAGGATTTATTTCAATTGGTGCTGTTCCTGCCCTGGGAGGATTATCTGCCCAAAAACGCCCGCTTTCCCGTCAGCGGCAAATGCGCCCGCAGCCAACTCATGAGCGTGCGGGACTGCCAGGCTATCACCAAAAAGGCCATTGTGGAGCGGCTGAAACGCCACTATAAGACCCAGTGGTTCGAGGAAACGGGGCCTGAATTTGCCATTGACGTTTCCATTCACGGGGATGTGGCCCGCCTGACCCTGGACACCAGCGGCGCAGCCCTGAACAAGCGGGGCTACCGTACCTGGAACGGGGAAGCGCCCCTGCGGGAAACCCTGGCCGCCGCCCTGGTGATGATGGCCCCCTGGAAGCCGGATATGCCCTTCTACGACCCCTGCTGCGGTACGGGCACCCTGCTCATCGAGGCGGCGTATCTCCGTTCCCATCGCGCCCCGGGGCTGACCCGCTCCTTCGCCTGCGAAAGCTGGCCCCTGTTCCCCAAAAAAGAAATGGAGCTGCTGCGGCAGGATGCTGAAAACCGCTTCGACCCCAGCCTGATCGGTTCCATCTGTGGCAGCGATATCGACCCACAGGCCCTGGAGCTGTGCAAGCGGCACATCAAGCAGGCGGGCTTGAGCGGCAGGATCACCGTGACCCAAAAGGATTTGCGGGAGGTAACGCCGGACGGCCCCGCTCCCCTGTTCCTGCTCAATCCCCCCTACGGTGAGCGGCTTTCCGACCGGAAGCAATGCGAAAAGCTGTACCGGGATATCCGTTCCCTATATGACCGCCACCCGGATTGCCGCATGGGCGTGATCACCGCCCACACCGGCTTTGAACGCTGCTTCGGCAAACGCGCAAATCAAAAACGCCGCCTGTATAACGGGCGGCTGGAATGTGAATACCTGCTCTATTGACATACGGCGCATGGGGGCTGCTTCGGGGATGAAAACCCGCGGGCAGCCCCTTTATATTTGGGCGTTATTGATTCATTTGAGGCGTCTGGGGCGGCTGCTGGCCGTTCTGGCCGGGGCCGAAAGCGTTTTGCCCGCCGAAGGGTTCGTTCCCGTTCATGGGGCCGCCCATCTGTCCGTTCATGCCGCCGTTCATATCACCGGGCATGCCGTCCGGCCCGGCTACGCCGCTTTGATTGTGCAGCTGGAAGCCGTCGGCGATGTACAACTGGCCATCATAGTCGATGCCCGCTTCGCCGCCCATGGAGGCGCTGGCAATAGAAGCATATCCGCCCATGAGGTTCACGTTGCCGTTGGAGTCGATGCCGTCGGCCTGGCTGTTGATCGTCACGCGGCCGTCGGTCATGTTGAAGGAATAGTCCAGCACGCCTTCGTACAGCCCGTCGCCGTTGGCGGCGTTGATGGCGTCGTCCGTGGAGTGAATCGTAATATCCCCGCCGAACACGTTGACCACGGTGCCCTCCAAGCCCTCGTTGCTGCCGGTCACTCGGATGGTGGGGCCGGTGCCGTCCTGGCTGCCCACGGTCAGGATGTGGTCGGCGTGAATAGCGTCGTCCCCGGCGGCAATGGTGAAATTGCCGTTCAGCAGCGTTACGTCGTAATTGCCGTTGATGCCGTCGTTGGCGGCGGTGATGTTGACGGTCACGCCCCCGTCGAAGATGAGGCTGGAATCATCGCCGGTCTTGATGCCGTTCTTGGCGCTGCCGTTGATGGTCAGCACACCGTCGCCGGTGATGTACACCTGGGAATTGGCCTTGAATTTCATAGCCGCGCCGTCAAATGCGTCGACCACCGCCGCGTCGGCGGAATTTTCATCGTCGGGGTTTTCCGCGTCCGTCAGGGTGACGTTTCCGGAAATGATGATCTTTACCTGGGCTTCCTTGTTGACGGCCACTGTCGCGCCGGTGGTGCTGGTCAGATCCAAATCCTCCAGCACCAGCACCACGCCGGTGGTTCCCTTTTTCACGGTGATATTGCCATTGCTGGAAGAACCCGTGACCACATAGGTGCCGCTGTCGCTGATCTTCACCTGGCTGTTTTCATCGGAAACGGTGATGTATTCCGCGTTTTCCAGATCCGCTTCCAGGCTGGCGGCGCTGTTTTCCGCCGTGCCGGTGACGATCCCGCCGGGGTTGTCCGCGGTGGACGTCAGCGCCGTGCCGCCGGGCAGATTGCCGTCCATGCCGTTCCGCGGCTGTCCGTTCATACCGGAAGGCATTTGATTCTGCGGCTGCACGTTCATCCCGGAGGGCATTTGCGGCCTGTCCATACCCGCTGACTGCGCGGCGGAAACGGATTCCACGGTTTGTCCTTGAACCGGGGCCAAGTATTCATTCATCATATAGCCCGTTTTGCCGTTCACTTCCACCTGACTCCATGTTCCCTGATTCTCCAATACGGTCACGGCGGTGCCGTTGGCATACTGTTCTATCATGGAACTGCCCTTATCCGGCTCCACCCGCAGGTTCAGCTTGCCGCTGTTGCCGGTCTGCACCACCATCTGCTGGGTCGCGGCCAGCATTTGATTGCTGTTCAAATCCATCACGGTGGCGCTCAGCACGGAAAGCTGTCCGGTGGTTCCCACGCTGCCCTCCGCGCCCTGGATATAATAGGAGCCGCTGGCAAAGGTCAGATCGGCGTCCAGTCCCCGGATACCAAACTTGTTATTGCCCGTCACGTCCAGACGGCTATCCCCCTCAAATCGGGTGGGTACGGCGCAGAAGATAGCCGCGTCGTAGGCGGCGTCGCTGCCGCCGTCCCGCACGCTGTTGACGGTGCCGTTTGCCAGAATGACGGTGAGGGAATCGCCGCTCACCGCCGCGATGCCCGCGCTTTCTCCGCCGTCAATGGTAATGTTGTCCAGGATCAGCGTCACATCGCCCTTGCCGGGATCGACCCATACGGTGCCGCGCATGGAGCCCGTCAGGGTGTAGGTGCCCGCTTCGCTGATGAGCAATCTTCCGTTTTGTGCGTTCAAATTCAAATCGGACTGGGCATAAGCCGCGAAGGGAACCAGCGCGAGCGTCAGCACAGCCGATAGGATCAGAGATAACAGCTTTTTCATGTTCATTCCTCCCTTTCTTTGTTTTGGGAACGAGGCCCATTACAAAACCGCTTCGCCGTTGATATACAGGTGATAGCCGTTGGCGGTCACGCTGGCGAGGTCGCCCTCAAAGGCGGTGATGAAGCTGTCCCCCGTCAGTGTCCAGGTGCTGCCGTCGGTCAGCGTCACGCTGACCTGACCATCCGCGCTGACAGCGCCTGCAAAGGACGAATCGGTCAGGTTAAGGGCCAGGGACGATATACTGTCCACGGTGACGGTTCCTTCAAGAACTTGGTTCTCCGCGTTCAGCACGCAGTCGCCCCCGTTGCGGCCCTCCTTGCCCCAGCGCCCGGCGGAAACGATCAGCAGGGAGCCGTCCGCCGACAGGTTCAGCGCGGCGTTTTTCAGGTTGATCACGCTGTCCGTATTGGTGCAGTAAAACATGGCCCCGCTATGGCAGGCCATTTCCCCGCCGGTCATGGTGAACACGCTGGTGCCCACGCTTGCGTCGCCGGAAGCGCTCTGGTACAGAAGCACGTTGGCACGGACGCTGCCTTCCTTGGTGGATTGGTCGTTGCCCTCAAGCGTAACGTTTTCCAGGGTGACGGTGTTCTTTCCTTCGATGATCACGGCGCGGGACTGTTCGGAAACGCAATTTGCGTTCTTCACCGTAATATCCGCCGTGCTGTAAATGGCGGGACAGCCGTTTTTGCCGGTGGAGGTGTAGGTTCCGCCGTCCAGGATCATCGTGCCGCCGCCCCGGTCGGAACGGATGGCGGCCTTGCTGGCACTCTGCACAGTCAGATTGCTGCCGGTCAGCGTGCCGCCCCCCGCCACCTGCACGCCGCCCGCGCCGCCGCCTGTGACGTTTACTTCGCAGTCCGAAATGTAGATCGTGCCGTGATCGTAGGCGAACACACCGGTGGCGTTCTGGGCGGTGGCCTGGATCACGGAATCGGAAAGGGTCAGCACGGCGCTGTCATACACGCGGACGGCGGAATTGACGCCCCGAAAGCTGGCCGCGTCGGCGCTGGAGGCGTTGCCGCCCGTTTTGAGCACCGTCACGCCGGACAGCGTCACCTGTTCCGTGCCGGATACGTCCACGGCGCTTTGGTCGTCCTGATCAGCGGTATACACCGCCGTTTCCGCAAAGGCGGAGGCTGTCAGGGCAAGGCACAGCAAAAGCATAAAAAGCATTTTTCCCATGGGTCACGTTCCCCTTTCAATCAAAATGTTTCCGGTGCAAGAAGCTCTCTTTCAATTCTTCTTGACGGTTTCCATTATTCACATGAACCTTTAACGATCCTTAAAACAAAAAAATATTCTTTTGCCCCCTTGACAGGAACTGTTTTTTTGTTTATAATAATTGTGCGCAATCAAATAGCGCAAAATCAAATTGGGAGGTGGAAACGGATTTGACTGAAGAAAAGGGCAATTATGACGCCCTGAAGCTGCAAAATCAGGTATGCTTCCCGCTTTACGCCTGCTCCAAGGAGCTGGTGCGCCAATACGGGCCGCACCTGAAGGAACTGAACCTCACCTATACCCAATACATCGTGATGCTGGTGCTGTGGGAAAAGGAAACCGTTTCATCCCGAGAACTGGCCGCCTGTACCCATTTGGATTACGGCACCCTGACCCCCGTGCTGAAAAGGCTGGATCAGGCCGGATACCTCACCCGGCAGCGGGCGGCGGAGGACGAGCGGCTCTTGACCCTGACCCTGACGGAAAAGGGCCGACAGCTGAAAGCGAGCGCCGTTTCCATTCCCCCGGCCATCGCCGAATGCATGGGGCTAAGCGCGGAAGAATTTGCCGCCCTGTACAAGCTGACCTACAAAGCGCTGAAACACATGGAAGAAAGAGAAATTTGAAGGAGGAAAAACAAAATGTCTACCGTTTATGATTTCACCGTGAAGGATCGGAAAGGCAATCAGGTCTCTTTGAACGAATACGCCGGCAAGGTGCTGCTCATCGTCAACACCGCCACGGGCTGCGGCTTCACGCCCCACTATGAACCCCTGGAAGCCATGTACAAGGAAATGAAGGATCAGGGCCTGGAGATCCTGGATTTCCCCTGCAACCAGTTCGCCAATCAGGCCCCCGGCTCCGAGGAGGAAATTCATCAGTTCTGCACCCTGAAATTCGGCACGGATTTCCCCCAGTTTGCCAAGATCGACGTGAACGGCGAGAACGCCGACCCGCTGTTTGCTTATTTAGCCGCCGAAAAGCCCTTCACCGGTTTCGGCAAAGGGCTGAAAAACGCCGCGCTGAAAACCTTCACCGATATGAATAACAAGCAGTTCGGCGACAAGGCTTATATCAAGTGGAATTTCACCAAGTTCCTGGTCAATCGCGAGGGAAAGGTCGTGGCGCGGTTTGAGCCTACCGTGGATATGGCGGAAGTCCGGAACGCGGTGGCGGTCGAACTGGAGAAGTGAAATGTTGAAGGAACGGACAGACCGGGGCGGAATCATCGTCCGCACAAGCATCATCGGCATTCTGGCCAACGTGTTTTTAGCGGGCTTCAAAGCGTTCGTGGGGCTGACGGCCCATTCCATCGCCATCGTGATGGACGCCGTCAACAACCTGTCGGACGCCGCCAGCTCCGTCATCACCATCGTGGGCACGAAGCTGGCCGGAAAAGAACCGGATAAAAAGCATCCCTTCGGCTACGGCAGGATCGAGTACCTGAGCGCCATGATCATTTCGATCCTGGTGCTGTATGCGGGCATCACCGCGTTCGTGGAATCCATAAAAAAGATCATCACGCCCGAAGCGCCGGACTACTCTGCCCTTTCGCTCATCATCGTGGCCGTTGCGGTTCTGGTAAAAATCTTCCTGGGCCGGTATGTCAAGCGCGTCGGGGAAAAAGTCAATTCCGATTCGCTTATCAATTCCGGCGAAGATGCGACTTTGGATTCCATCATTTCCGCGTCCACGCTTTTGGCAGCCGGAATCTATCTTATTTTCCATATTTCCCTGGAAGCCTGGCTGGGCGCGGTGATCGCCGCGGTGATCATCAAGTCCGGCGTCGGGATGCTGGCCGAAACCCTTTCCAAAATCCTCGGCGAACGGGCCGACGCCCAGCTCGCCAGGGACATCAAGGCCACCATCAACAGCTTCCCGGAAATCAGCGGCGCGTATGACCTGGAGCTGCACAATTACGGCCCGGACGCCTACAACGGCTCCGTACATATCGAAGTGCCGGATACCCTGTCTGCGGACGAATTGGACAAGCTCCTGCGAAAAGTCACAGTGACTGTTTTAGAAAAGCATCATGTACTCCTCACAGCCGTGGGCGTGTATTCCTATAACACCAAAGACCCGGTAGCGGCCGCCGCCCGGGAAAAGGTGGCCCAGATTGCGGCGGAAAACCCGGATGTGCTTCAAACCCACGGCTTCTATCTGGATCAGGCGGAAAAGACCCTCCGGTTCGATTTCGTGGTGAGCTTCGACGCCAAGGACCGCAAACTGGTCTACCGGGAAGTATGCGAATGCGTGCAGAAGCTGTACCCGGATTATACGCTTCAAGTCACCATGGACACGGATTTCAGCGAAGAAACCGATTGACGGCGAAGCAACTGCTTGACCGCGCAAAAAGGCGCTGCCGCAAAAATGCAGCAGCGCCTTTTTTATTGGCTGATGGGTCATGGAGCGCCCGGTCAGCGCCATGGAGCGTATGCCATCCCGCTCCCTAACCTACGGCGAAGATGTGAATGTCAACGAATATTTGAGCCACGTGCCAATGAATATTTGAGCCAGTTTTGCTAACGAATACTTGAGCCATTCGGAGCAAAAATGACAGCGAA
>CAJOJQ010000064.1 GCA_905234985.1 uncultured Christensenellaceae bacterium | reverse complement strand
TAAAACCTGTGACGGTGACTATGCAGAGCGGCTTGCCGAGCTTCGGACGCAGTATCCCCTTTTTCTGCTCGGCGGCGTGCGCTTCAAGTATCAGCCGGTACGTTCCGGGCGCAGCGTAGAAGAAGACCTGCGCATTGGAAAAGCGCGCTGCAACGGCGTCGTCGTTACCGGCGCCGGAACTGGAATTGATACGGGGGTTGAGAAAATCCGGCAGTTCCGGGAAGCGCTGGGCGATTTCCCACTTTTCGTCGGCGCGGGTATGACGTATAATACATGCGGGGCGCAGCTGGCCATTGCGGATGGCGCGATTGTGGGCAGCTGGTTCAAGGAAAACGGAGTTACGGAAGCGCCCGTCGATCCCAAGCGGGTGAAGGCATTCATGGAAATCGTGAAAGACGTAAGAGAAAGGACGGAAAACAATGAATAACAATCTTACTGAACTGGTTTTTATTCTCGACATGAGCGGCTCAATGGGTCCGCTTGCAAAGGACACCATCGGCGGCTATAATTCCCTGCTGAACGAGCAGAAAAAGCTCGGGCAGGAGAACCCGGCGCTCAAGGCGAACGTCACTACCGTGCTGTTTGACGACCGGTATATTCTTCTGCATGATCGGGCGGATATAAATTCTGTGCCGGACATCACAGAGAAGGAGTATGTTCCCAGAGGAATGACGGCCATGCTGGACGCCATCGGCCGAACGCTGGTCAGCGTAGGCCAGAAACTGGCGGCCATGCCGGAGGAAGAGCGGCCGGGCCTTGTCTCTGTAACCATTATTACCGACGGTTATGAGAACGCAAGCAAAGAGTATCGCTGGAACACGGTGCAAAAGATGATCAAGGAGCAGCGGGAGAAGTATTCATGGGTATTCTCCTTTATCGGCGCAAATATCGACGTGGAAAAGACGAGCGATGATCTCGGCATTGACCGCAAGATGTCAAGAATGTTTACAGCGTCAAAGGTTGGGTCCGCATCCGTGTTTGCATCGCTCACCCGAGGCACATCGGCTATGCGGAGCATGGCTTTTGCGCCGCAGGCGTCCAGAGAAAACGCCATGGCCGACGCGCTGGATGATATCAAATAAACCAGACGTACGCCAATATTCGTCGAACTGTTCCGGTACCGCGGAACAGTATATGACAGCACAGAAAACGCTTCCTGAAAATCGCAAAAGAAGCGGGAAAGGATAGAAGTATGATAGACCTTGTAAGCACCGGAAAATTCATCTCCCTGATCCTCCGGCATAAGCCGGAAACCATCGGCATTGCGCTGGATGAACACGGCTGGGCGGATGTGGAAGAACTGATCGCGGGCGTTCAAAAAACCAGGCCGGGTTTCAACAGGGAGATCCTGGAAGAAATCGTCCGCACCAACAACAAGCAACGGTATTCCTTCAATGAAGACCACACAAAGATCCGCGCCAATCAGGGCCATTCCATTGCGGTGGATGTGGAGCTGAAAGAAGAAAAGCCGCCTGAAATCCTTTACCATGGGACGGGCGAAAAATCCGCCCCGTCCATTCGGGAACAGGGCCTTGTGCCGCAGTCCCGTCTGTACGTCCATATGTCAAAAGACATTTCAACGGCCATTCAGGTGGGAAGCAGGCATGGGAAGCCGGTGGTTTTTACCGTCCAATCCGGCCGGATGTACGATGCCGGTTTCAAGTTCTGGATTTCTGAAAACGGCGTGTGGCTGACGAAAGAAGTTCCGCCGGAGTATCTGGCGGAAGATTCCCGGGAGAAAAAAGATAGCTGATCCTGAGAAAGCGCCGGATGCGGAAAGGAGCTGTTTTAAATGGAAACAAACGACTTTTATGCTCTCCTGCAAACGGAAGCCTATGATTTTCTGCGGGAAAACCAACGTTTCGGAAAGCGGATCATGCTGCTGGGCCTGTCCGGCAGCTACGGCTACGGCACCAACAGGGAAGGAAGCGACGTGGATTTCCGGGGCGTTGCGCTCCAGCTTCCTTCCGATCTGCTGGGCCTGACGGAGTTTGAGCAGTATGTGGACGGCGGCACGGACACGGTGATTTACGGCTTTAACAAGCTGGTGCGGCTTTTGCTGGAATGCAATCCCAACAGCTGCGAAATACTGGGCCTGCCCCGGGAAAAGTATCTGATCATTTCGCCCTTGGGGGAAGAGCTGCTTTCAAATCAGCGGCTTTTCCTCTCCAAGCGGGCCATCAAATCCTTCGGCGGCTATGCCAGCGCCCAGCTGCGCCGTTTGCAGAACGCCATCGCCCGGGATGCTCTGCCCCAGACGGACAGGGAAAAGCACATTCTCCAGTCCGTCCAGAACGCCATGGACGATTTCAACCGCCGGAACGCCCGGGTGGGGCAGGGCAGCATCCGGCTTTTCATCGACCAGGCCGTGACGGAAGGCATGGAAACGGAAATCTTCGTGGACGCGGATTACCGGCATCTGCCCCTGCGGGACTACAACAGCGTGCTGGAAACCCTGCGCAACGTGGTGCGGGACTATGACAGGATCGGCAAGCGGAACCATAAAAAGGACGACAACCATCTGAACAAGCACGCCATGCATTTGATCCGCCTGATGATGACGGTGCTGGATATCCTGGAAAAGCAGGAAATCATCATCTGTCGGCAGGAAAACCTGCCCCTGCTGATGAAAATACGGAACGGCGGATTCATGGAGCCGGACGGCACGCTGTCAAAGGAATTTTATGAGGTGCTGGATTTCTATGAGCGGCGCGTTCAGGAAGCGGCGAAGGTCACCACCCTGCCGGACGAGCCGGATATGGCAAAGGTAGGCGCGTTCGTGGAATCTGTGAACCGCCGGGCGCTGGAGGAGGAAGCCTGATGGAAATACGGGAAACGATTCAAAGGGAACTGGAAAAAATCGAACGGGAAAAAGGCGTGAATATCCTGCACGCCGCGGAATCCGGCAGCCGCGCCTGGGGCTTTGCCTCCCCGGACAGCGACTATGACGTGCGTTTTGTGTATGTGCGGCCCATGGCGGATTATCTGCGCATCAATCCGCCTCGGGACGTGATCGAATGGAAGCTGGACGAGGTGCTGGATATCAACGGCTGGGATCTGCAAAAAACCATGCGGCAGATTGCCAACGGGAATCCTACGGTCTTTGAGTGGGACGCCTCTCCCATCGTGTACCGCACCACGCCGGAATGGCGGAAGGTAATAGCGTGCAGCCGGGCGTATTTTTCTGAAAAGCACGCCGTGGGGCATTACTACGGCACGGCCATGTCCACCTGGGCGAAGTATTTGACGGAGGACACGGTGCGCTACAAAAAATACTTTTACGCCCTGCGGCCCCTGCTGGCGGCCATCTATATCGAGCAGGCCCACCAGATCCCGCCCGTGCTGTTCAGCGAATTGCTGAAAACGGACATGCCGGACGAGCTGCGATCCGCCATCGACGTGCTGCTGGAGCGCAAGAAAACCACCACCGAGGGCGAGCGCAATCCCCACATCCCGGAGGTGCGTGATTTCATTCGGGAAGAGCTGGAACGGCAGAAAAGCCTTTGCGCCAAGCTGCCGGAGGACAGGAATCCTGATTGGGGCGCGATGAACCGGTGCTTTGCCGAAATCATCCTGCCGGAGCCGGAAAGAGAGGAAGCCCATGAATAAGAAGCAGAAACGAATCAAAACGGCGGCGCTGGTTCTGGCCATCCTTTTCACCCTCCTGTCGCTTCTCAGCTTCGGCGCGCTCTGGTATTCCTATCGGGACATGCTGCACGAGAGCCTCTCCTATTCCCAGTGGTACGAAGGAAGCATCGCGGGGTTTTATTCCTGCCAGTTCATGACCGTTCTGATCGTGAGCCTGGCGGCAACGGCCTGGACCGTCTTCTTTCGGAAACCGGATCGGCAGCTCTCGCCCGGAAAAAAGCGGTTCCTGAGAATCGCCTTTTTCGCGTTGATCCCCATCACCTGCGCCCTGGTCATTCTTACATTTGTCAGCGGAAATGACCTGAAAGCGGCGCAGGAGGCATGCGCGGAGGGCCTGCCCGGCTCCATCAAAGCCTGCGGACAATACCGCGTCGCCGCCCTGCTGTCCTGTGAAGCGCTGGCGGCGGCAGCGTTCGCCCAAAGCAGGCGGTAAGGTTCGCGCGGATAAAAGAAAAACTGCGCGGCTCAGCCGCGCAGCGCGGAACCAGCCGGTTCCAAAAATTATGCCCAGTACATTTCGCCGGGATCCTCGAACATCATCACTTCCTGCATGAAGCGGATGGCCTTCGACAAACCCTCTTCCCCGCTCATGAGGCCGTCCTCATGCTCGATGGACACGGGGCCGTCGTAGCCCACGATGCGCAGGGCGCTGATGATGTCCTTCCAGGTTTTCAAGTCGTGGCCGTAGCCCACGGTGCGGAACACCCAGGCGCGGTGCTTCACATCGGAGAAGTGCTTGCCGTCCAGCACGCCGTTCATGGCGATGTTGTAAGCGTCCAGAGCGGTGTCCTTGGCGTGGAAGTAATACACGGCGCTGCCCAATTCCCGGATGGCGCGGACGGGATCGATGCCCTGCCAGAACAAATGGCTGGGGTCCAGGTTCGCGCCCAGGGTATCGCCCACAGCGGCGCGGATCTTCAGCATGGTTTCGGGATTGTACACGCAGAAGCCGGGATGCATTTCAAAGGCGATCTTGTTGATGCCGTGGTCGCGGGCGAAAGCGGCGGTCTTTTCCCAATAAGGGATCAGCACGTCTTCCCACTGGTATTTCAGAATATCCTGATATTCCGGGGGCCAGGCGCAGGTGACCCAGTTGGGCTGCCGGTCGGCGGGGCTGCCGCCGGGACAGCCGGAGAAGGTGACCACCCGGTCCACGCCCAATTTTTCGGCCAGCAGCACGCAGTTCACGAAATCATCGTGGAACTTTTTGGCGATATCCTTGTCCGGGTGCACGGCGTTGCCGTGGGCTGACAGGGCCCCGATGGGCAGATCGGCACGGGCGAAAGCGTCCTTGAATTCCTGGAGCTTTTTGCCGTCGTGCAGCAAAATTTCAGGGTCGCAATGGGCCTTGCCGGGATAGCCGCCGCAGCCGATCTCCACGCACTGCACGCCCCGGTCTTTCAGGAATTTCAGCGCCTCGGGCAGGGAACGGTCGGCCAGGGCGACGGCGAGAACAGACAACTTCATAGATTTAACCCCTTTCATTTTATGTCCCGGATCACGTTTTTCACCAGCTCCACCCTTTGAAACGGCGTCATGATGTAGTAGCCATCCACAAAAGGCGCGATGTCCCTGGCCGTTTCCCGGCACAGGGCGCGGGCCAGGGCTTCGCCCTCCGTTCGGTCCAGCCCTTCGTAAGCATGCACGATTTCATCGTCGATGCGCATGCCGTTCACTTTCTGCTGGAGAAACAGAGCGTTTTTGTGGCTGACGATGGGAAACAAACCGCCTAAGATAGCCCCGTGCAGCGCGTCCCGGGCTTTTTTTATGTTTTCTTTGGCCTGACGGCTGGAAATGGGCTGGGTGAGGAAGGCGCTGATCCCGCTTTCCTCCTTCTGTTTGGCGCGGGCAAGCTCCGCCTCAAAATTCCGGGCGTTGATGTTCAGCCCGCCGCACAGGAAGAAGGGCGGCAGCGCTCCCGCCGCCGTCAAATCCCGCAGGGTGCGGGCAAGGGTACGGGAATTGAACTGGAACACACCCCGGGTGTTTTCCCGATCCTCCTGGGCCACGGGGTCGCCCGTCACCAGCAGCACGCCGCGAATGTCCTCCATGTCCAAGCCCAGCAGCAGCGCCTTGATGGCGTTCAGGTTCCGGTCCCGGCACGCCATGTGGGGCAGCGTCTGGATGCCGTATTCCCGCTTCATTTTCGCGGCCAGCATACACGCGTCGATGTTTGCCCGGCCCACCGGACAGTCCGCGATGGTGATCACATCCGCCCCCGCCTCCACCAGTTCCCTGGCTCCCGGCAGAAAAGCCGTGGGTGCGGTCTGCCGGGGCGGGTCAAACTCCACCAGGATGGGGCGTTTGCCGCCATTTAACAGTTCCTGTAAAGACGATTCGTTCATATCATTTCTCCCGGATGCGGAAGGATTTGATTTGGTAGGGCTTGATGACGAAGGGGATTTCAACGCCGCCATTGTCAAAGGCGTTGAAGGAAACATCCGCCTGTTTTTCCTCCAAGCCGTTGCATTCCTCCACAGAGGCCACGGGGCGGTTCCAGTAAAGGGCGGACTTGGTGCGGGCGTTGTCGGTTTCGTAGACGCGGGCGATCCAGCCGTCGCCGTCCTCGGCGCGCTTGATGGTTTCCAGCATCACGTTTTGGTCGGCGGTATCGGCCAGGGAGAAGCAGGCTCCCGCCTGACCGCCGCGCAGGGCATGGGCGGGCTGGTTCAGGCAATACGCCTCCGGGATGGTGCCGCAGCGCCAATCCCCGGCGTGGGGGTAGAGGGAATAGGTGAAGCGGTGTTCGCCCTGGTCGCATTCCGGATTGGGTTCGATGCCGCTCTTGACCAAGGTCAGGCACAGCACGCCATCCTTGGCCGAATGGCCGTATTTGCAGTCGTTCAGCAGGCTCACGCCGTAATGGCCCTCGGAAATATCCGCCCATTTCTGGCCGCAGCTTTCAAAGCGCGCCCAATCCCAGCTGGTGTTGGTGTGAATTTTGCGCTTCACGTTGCCGAACTGGATGTCGAAGGTAGCTTCGTCGGCATGCACGGCGGTGGGGAAGTAGACTTTCAGGATGTGCTGGTGTACGTGCCAGTCCAGCACGGTTTCAAAGTCGATGCGGCGGGTGTCGGCGTAGAAATGAATGTGCTGCTTGATGCTGCACCCGCTGATTTCCCGTTCGGTCAGGAGGGTGGCGCGGACGGGGCCTTTTTCCACCCATTCCATGCGGCGCACGTCATCCGCGTCCCAGCCCTTTTCGGAATAATAGATGTCGACGTCCCAATCGTCAAAGTAAATGGGCTTGTCCTCGTACATGCGCATGAGGTTGCCGCGCTGTCCGGGCACCAGAGCGTCCCGATCCTCTTCCTTGTCGTAAAGCCGGACGATCATGCCCTGGCGGTCAAAATCCACAGAATAGAAGGGCGTTTCAATGCCGTTCTCCCGAATCGCAAAGGGATTGGTTTCCTCGGCGGGTTCCTGGGAAACTGCGTAGGTTTTATACCCCTTGGCGGGCAGGCTTTCCAGATAGGCCACCGCGCCGTCTTCCGTCTGCTGCACGGGCCACACCCGGCCTTCCCCGTCCACCAGGGAAGCCGCGTCCACCGCGCCAAGGTTCACGATTTCGTCGGCGGAGAAGCCCTTGGTGTTTACCACGGTCACGTTTTCGGAGGCGGGGGCCAGCAGGGCAAGGCGTTCCTTTTCCAGCTTGGCGATTTCAGATTGCACCTGGGCGTATTCTAACTTGCAGACCTCGTACACCTCCCGGATGGAGGAGCCGGGCAGGATATCGTGGAACTGGTTGATGAGGACGGTTTTCCAAAGGCTGTCCAGTGCTTCGGCGGGATACGCCTTCAAATCCTTGGTCAGGGCGGCGATGGTCTCCAGATCCATGAGGGCGATTTCCGCCTTGCGGTTGCCCCGCTTGTTCTGGCCGATGGAGGTGAGGGTGCCTCGGTGGTACTCGAAGTACAACTCCCCTTCCCAGGTGGGCAGGCGCTTGTTATCCTTCACGCGCTCACGCAACTCGTCGAAGAACGTGCGGGCGAAGGCCTGACGCACCTTGGGAATGCCCGTCACGCCTTTTTCCATGCGCCGGGAGGTTTCCAGCATTTCGCGGGTGGGGCCGCCGCCGCCGTCGCCGTAGCCGTAAGAAATCAGAATATCGTTGTTGATGTCCTTCTGCTGGTAGCGTTCCCAGCCGCCCATGATGGCGTCGGGATGCAGCATGCCGTTGTAGGTGGTAAAGAAATTGCTGGCGGGCTGGCCCACGCCTAAGGTGGTGATCAGGTGGGACAGGATTTCCGTTCCGTCGATGCCCCGCCACAGGAAGGTGTCGTAGGGCATTTTGTTGAACTGGTACTCGATGCCGCAGATTTTCATGATCTGGGGCAGCGCGCCGGAATAGCCGAACACGTCGGGCAGCCACAAAATTTTATTGTCAACGCCAAATTCTTCTTTGAAAAACCGTTTTCCGTGGAGGAACTGGCGAATCAGGCTTTCGCCGCTGGTCAGGTTGGTATCGGCTTCCACCCACATGCCGCCCTCCGGCTCCCAGCGCCCGGCCTGCACCTGCCGCTTGATCTGGGCGAAAAGCTCAGGGTGGCGTTCTTTCAGGAAGGCATATAATTGCGGCTGGCTGGACATGAAGCGGTAATCGGGGTACTCGTCCATGAGCTTCAGCACCGTGGCAAAGGAGCGGCACACCTTTTCCCGGGTCTGGGCCACCGTCCACCACCAGGCCACGTCGATATGGGTGTGGCCGATGCAGGTAGCGATCACGTCGTCATGGCCGCCCAATTCTTCGTACAGGTGCTTTTGAATGTACGCCCTGGCCTCCCGGATGCTGGCGAAGTATGCTTCGGAATAGGGATGGCGCAGGTCCAGCAGGTTCACGGTATCGTTGATGACCCGTGTCAAATCCAGGCGGCTCTGGCTTTCCTCCGCCATACGGGAAAAGGCTTGCAGCGGCACCTGGATATCCCAGTACAGGCCTTCGATCTCGGGGTCGATTTCCCGCATTTCCACCAGCAGGCGGAATTCGCTGTGGAGGGTGCCGGTGTAGCTTTGCAGGTTCAGCCAATACTTCCGGCCCGCCTGGGCGCGCTCCGCGATCAGCACGTCCCGGTGGTTCATGTCGACGCCCTGGGCCACGTCCTCATCCACGAACAGAAGGAACTGGGGATTTTTCGCGTCGTCCCATTCCTCGATTTGGGTGCGCACGTTGAGCCACAGGGGTTTTCCGTCAAAGGATTCAGGCACCGTGATTTGGGTGCGGAACCAATAATGCTTATCCGGGCCGTACCAGTGCATGGTGCGGGCGTCAAAGGGTTCAAAAGGCGCTTCCGCCGCCGCCGCGTCCTCGGGTCGGATGAAGTTGCCTTCCTTCACTTCCCAGCTTTCGATCAGCACCTTCTGCCGGACGGATTCTTTTTTCAGCTCGTCGCAGATCACCTGGGCCCGCTTA
>CAJOJQ010000063.1 GCA_905234985.1 uncultured Christensenellaceae bacterium | reverse complement strand
TCGCGGCCATGCACCGGCACGCCGGGACTCAGACTGCTGCTGTGGTTCAAAACGTGGTAGTAATTGATTTCTCCCCGTCTGACCACATCCAGCAGCCCCTGCTCAGACTGATATACGTCGATACGGTTGCGCTGACTGACTTCATAGGTTTGTTCATTTTCCGGACTTTTTGTACCCGGATTCAGGGCTTCAATCCCAAGCTGATCCCCCGTCAGAACATTATGCACCAGCATCACATACCGCCCAAAAACCGCGTAGGACATGACCGGCAGGGCGGGGATCACAGCGCACAGCGGATCGATCCAACCCGTATCATTCGCAGCATGATAGCTGTCCATCAGCGCGGATCGGATGCTTTTCTCGCTGATCGGGGTATTCAATACCGGCCCCAAGACAAATACCAGGTTATTTTTTCGCTCCGTTTCCAGTGTGATCGCCCATTGAAGGCCAATAGATGAACCCAGGATGCGCGGCGCCGCGTTGTCACCTTCCGCTGCGTACGCCAGCATCTTGTCATAAGCGCCAAGCGCCTGAAAGGCGTGATGCAGCGTTTCCCGGATCATGCCCTGGCAGGAGCAGCCGATCAGCCGCCCTTCACTGCTGTACCCCCAAATGTGAAAGCTTTCCCCTTCGGGGAGCAGCGACCTGAGCAAATATAGATTCTGCTCGGCTTGTGTGATCTGTGCGTTCATCATCATCAGCTCCAAATCGGTTTCTTTCCCTATTATAAAACAAGCAGTTGAAAGAAACAATCCGTTTTCCGCAAAACAACCTGAATTTTTGACATTCATTTGGATTTATTGACTTTACAGGCTTGTCTTTTTTTCTGTACAATGATACCAGAAAGTGCGGGAAGCCTTTTCCGCAATTGGCTCAACGACATGAAAGGAAGCGAGTGACATGACAAACGCAAACACCATCCCTGCTCAGGCCAGTGAAGTCCAGTACCGCAAAGCGAAGCTGTGGCAGATCATCCTGGTGGCCTGCAATGCCCTGAATGGCATGGCGGTCTATTTCCTGATCGGCCTTGCCAGCTATTCCGCCTCCATCGGCTACGGCATCGCCACCATGGTGGTGGGCGGTCTGCTCACATTTACCCGAATCTTTGACGCAATCACCGACCCGCTGCTGGCCTTCCTGTACGACCGGGTCAACACCCGCTGGGGCAAGATCCGTCCCCTCATGCTGCTGGGCTGGGCGATCCAGACCATCGGCCTGCTGTGCATGTTCAACTTCTTCTCCAGCAAGGGCCATGGCGTGGTGGTATTCCTGCTGTTCTACATGATTTACGTTATTGGTTATACCATTGTCAACATGACTTCCCAAACCATTGGCCCCCTGATCACGAACGATCCCAAGCAGCGGCCCACGGTAGGCGTGTGGAACACGGCGCTGAATTACATCGTTCCCATGGCGTTGAATATCATCGTATACACCAAGCTGATGCCGGCCATGGGTGGCAGCTTCAACCAGGAATTCCTGAACGTAACGACCTGGATGTGTGTGACCATTTCCTTTGTGGGTGTGGTGCTGGCCTGCATCGGCGTATCCGAATACGATAAGCCTGAGAACTTCAAGGGCACCAACAAAGTGCATGAGCGGCTGAAGTGGAAGGATATGCTGGATGTACTCAGGCATAACAAGCCTCTGCAGTGCTACATCGTTTCCGCTGCCTCGGACAAGATTGCCCAGCAGGCCATGTCCGCCTCCATCGTGAGCACCATGCTGAACGGCATCCTGATCGGCGATATGGGTCTTGCGACCACGCTCAGCATGATTGGCATGCTTCCCTCCATACTCTTCGCCATCTTCGGCGCGCGCTACGCCGGCAAGCATGGCAGCAAGGAAACCATCGTCACCTGGACCCGTAACTGCATCCTCGCCAACCTTGCCATGATCGCGTTCTTTATCATCACACGCAACACCGTGGGAACCCAGACCATCTCCCACATGGGTGTGACCATGATCGTATATGTGCTGCTCACCTTCGTGACCAACGGCTTCTCCATGTGCGTCACCACCGGCGGCACGGCCTTCATGGCGGATACCATCGACTATGAACTGGACCGCAGCGGCAAGTATATCCCCGCCGTGGTCAGCGGCGCTTACTCGCTGATCGACAAGATCGTATCCTCCTTCTCCGCGGCCATCGCCACCATGTGCGTCGCCTGGATCGGTTATACCGCCACCATGCCTCAGCCCGGCGATCCGGATACCGCAAGCGTGTTCTGGATGACTCTGTTCCTGCGCTTCGGCCTTGCTATTATCGGCTGGATCTGCACGCTGATCGCCATGCGCTTCTGCAAGCTGGACAAGAACGAAATGGTCAACGTTCAGAAGCGCATTGCTGAAAAGAAAGCGGCTCTGGGCGCGGCTAAGCCTGATGAAGCGACGCTGGTAGAAGAAGCCGTAGAAAGCGAAGAGGATATTCATGCGTAAGACAACTGTTTTAAACGAGGGCTGGCGTTTCGGCAAAAGCCGGGACGCCGCCCGGGAAGCGGTTTCGCTGCCCCATACCTGGAACGCCATGGACGGCCAGGACGGCGGCAATGATTATTACCGCGGCACCTGCTGGTACGCGCGGGAGGTGTCCGCGGAGGAAGCCGCCGGAGACGCGGTATTCCTGGAGCTGAACGGAGCTGCCCACACCTGCGAGGTGTTCCTGAATGGGGAAAAGCTCTGCCATCATGAGGGCGGATACTCTGCCTTCCGGGTGGAACTGACCGGGAAGCTGCGGGAAAGCAATACGCTGGAAATCTCCGTCAGCAACGAGGACAGCGACCGGGTCTATCCGCAAAAAGCGGACTTCACCTTCTACGGCGGTCTGTACCGGGAAGTGAAGCTGATCGCCGTTCCCAAGGAACACTTTGAATTGCTCCGGGACGGCACGCCCGGCATCAAGGTGACGCCCATTGTGGATTTGGAAAAGCGCAGCGCCACCGTGACCGTGGAAACCTGGCAGAACGCGGCAGCAGTCACCATGACCGTGAACAGCGAAAGCAAAACCGTTCCCTCCGAAAACGGCCACGCCCAGGCAGAGTTTGTGATCGAAAACGTCCATCTGTGGGACGGTGTGGACGATCCCTATCTGTACACCGCAACGGCGAAGCTGGACAGCAGTGACGAAATCTCTGCCCGTTTCGGCTGCCGGGAATTCAAGTGCGACCCGGAAAAGGGTTTCTTCCTCAATGGCCGCAGCTATCCTCTCCGGGGCGTCAGCCGTCATCAGGATTTGAAGGGAAAAGGCAACGCTTTGGCGAAAGAAGATCATGCTGCTGATATGGCCATCATCCGGGAAATCGGGGCCAACACCCTGCGCCTGGCCCACTACCAGCACGCCCAGGAATTCTATGATCTGTGCGATGAGAACGGCATCGTGGTGTGGGCGGAAATCCCCTATATCACCATGCACATGACAAACGGACGTGAAAATACCCTCAGCCAGATGCGGGAGCTGATCACCCAGTGCTACAACCACCCCTGCATCGCCGTGTGGGGCCTGAGCAACGAAATCACCGCCGCCAGCGCCGTCAATGATGACCTGTTGGAAAACCATCGGCTGCTGAACGACCTTTGCCACCGGATGGACAAAACGCGCCTGACCACCATGGCTGACGTGTTCATGCTGGAGATCGACAGCCCCATCCTGGAGATTCCCGACATCAACAGCTACAACCTGTACTTTGGCTGGTATCTGGGTGAGCTGGAGCAGACGGACGAATTCTTTGACGAGTACCACGAAAAGTACCCCAACCGCGTGATCGGCTTTTCGGAGTACGGGGCCGACGCCAATCCTGCCTTCCATTCCTCTCATCCCGAAAAAGGGGATTACACCGAGGAATACCAGGCGCTCTACCATGAGCACATGCTGCGCATGATCGAGGCGCGGCCCTATCTCTGGGCTACCCATGTGTGGAACCTGTTCGACTTCGCCGCCGACGGGCGCGACGAAGGCGGCAAGCACGGCGAAAACCAGAAGGGCCTGGTCACCTTCGACCGCATGCTGCGCAAGGATGCCTTCTATCTCTATAAGGCTGCCTGGAACAAAAAAGAGCCCTTCGTGCACCTGTGCGGCAAGCGTTATGTGAACCGCTGCGAGGACGAGACCGAAATCAAGGTGTATTCCAATCAGCCGCATGTGAAGCTGTATGTGGACGGCGCGTTTGTGGGCGAGCAGGACGGGCACACCGTGTTCCGCTTCCGCATCCCGCTGATGGGCGAGCATTTGATCGAAGCCTTCGCGGGCGACGCTCACGACAGCATGTGCGTCCGCCGGGTCTCCGAGCCGGATGAAAGCTATATTTTCAACAAGGCTGCCGCTTCCGTCACCAACTGGTTTGACGCGGACGATATTGACCCCACCTGTTTCTCCATCAAGGACACGCTGGGTGAGCTTCGAGCCCATCCCCAGGCGGGTGAGGTCATCAATCAGATGATGGCCAAGGGTGCGTCTGAGCGCGGTGACGTGGCTGACGCGGTGAAGGACAATCCCGCGCTGCAGCGCATGATGGCCCGTATGACCATGATGAGCCTGCTGAAGCAGAGCGGCGCGGATGAGCAGAGCATCAAACAGCTGAACCGTATTTTGCAGGGGATCAAAAAATGAGAACAGCAGTACAGCAAATCATGCTTGGCACGGTGACGGGAAACGAAGCCGCTGCCCGCAGCACCTTGCAACGCATCAAGGCCGCCGGTTACGACGGCCTTGAACTCAATCGCTTCATGATCCATCCTTCCTCCATGATGGTGCGGCTCATGACCCGGGCCGCGGGGATGCCCACCGGCAAGGGCGGAAATCTGGATTGGAAAAAGCTCATGCGGGAAGAGGAATTGTCCGTCATCAGCCTGCACACCGACCTGGGTAGCCTGGAAAGGGAAGCTGAGGCCGTGGCATCTGAAGCCCGGGAGCTTGGCACGGACAAGCTGGTGATTACAGGGATGTACCGGTTTGATTACGGCGATGAAAAGGCGGTGCGGGAGCTGGCAGCCCGGCTCAACAAGGCCGGCGAAGCGCTGAAAAAGTTGGGTCTTTCGCTGCTGTACCACAATCACAATGTGGAGCTTTTGCAGGTAAAGCCCGGTCAGCGCGCATATGATCTTCTCCTTTCCGAAACCGACCCGGCTCTGGTCGGCTTTGAGTTTGACAGTTATTGGTTTACCGATGGTGGCGCGGATGCCATGGATTGGATGCGCCGTCTGGGAAGCCGCATGAAACTGTGGCATATCACCGACCGGGGCTGCAGGCAAAAAGGCCCTTCCATGACGCCCATTCTCAAGCAGGACAGCGTCGAATTGGGCACAGGCAATATGGATCTGGACGGTCTGCGCGTGCTTGCCGAGGAAAACGGTGTGGAAGCCATTGTGCTGGAAAGCCATAAAAACTGGATCGACAAGAATCCCGTCAAAAGCCTGGAGCTCAGCGCAAAATGGCTGAAAGAGAGGTATTGACATGATGATCAGGAACGCTGCCCTGCCCGTCTGGCAGGCCAAATGGATCGACCCGGAGCTGCCCCATGACGCCGAAGCCCGGCAGCCGGCGTCCTACCTGCGCAAATCCTTTTCTGTTCAGGAAATGGGCCGCGCTTGTCTGTATATCACCTGCCATGGCCTGTACGCCGCCTTCCTGAACGGAAAGCGGGTGGATGATTTTGTGCTGGCTCCCGGCACCGGCGATTACCGCAAGCGGCTGACAGTGCAGTGCTATGACGTAAGCGATTTGCTGAAAGCCGGCGAAAATGAGCTGCTCGTCATTCTCGGCGATGGCTGGTACCGGGGCAACGTGGGCGTGGATGGGCTGCACAACTATTATGGCAGTGATCTTGCCCTGCTCTGCCAGCTTGAGATGAACGGCACACCTGTGCTCTGCAGCGATGAAACCTGGGAAGCCAGTCAATCCGGCCCCATCCGGGAAAACGACCTGGAGCTTGGCGAAACCTATGATGCCAGAATGGAAAACATCAGCGATTGGCATGCCGTTACCGTGCGGGACGATGGATTTGCCAATCTCGCTCCCACGGAAAGCGTACCCATCCTGGAGCAGGAGCGCTTTCCCGGCAAAATCATCCGGACTCCCAACGGGGAAACAGTGATCGACTTCGGGCAGAACCTGGCGGGCTATACGGCGCTGCGCGTGACTGCCGAATCCGGGCAGAAAATCACCCTGTGGCACGGGGAAACCCTGGACGAGAACGGCAACTTTACCCAGAAAAACTATGATCCCGGAGAGCGCAACAAGGACGGCATCCCGCAAATGATCACCTATATCTGCAAGGATGGTCTGAACGAATATAAGCCCAGCTTCACGATATTCGGCTTCCGCTATGCCAAAGTGGAAACAGACGCCGACCTGTCCGACGCGGAGTTTACAGCCGTTGCCGTGTATTCCCGGATGCCTCAGACAGGCTTTTTCTCCTGCGGCAATGACGATGTAAACCGCCTGTTTCAAAACAGCCTGTGGAGCATGCGCTCCAATTTCTGCGATGTGCCCACCGACTGCCCGACCAGAGAGCGCGCGGGCTGGACGGGTGACGCGGGCATTTTCGCTCCCACCGCCGTTTACCTCATGGACTGTTCTCCTGTGCTGCGCAAATGGCTGGGAGAATGCCGCCTGGCTCAGGAGGAAAACGGGCTGGTGCAGAACATTGCCCCGGTGAACGACAGCCGCAATCAGATCTCCATGATGCTTCAGGGTTCTGCGGGCTGGGGCGACGCCTGTATCCTGGTGCCCTGGGCGCTGTATCAGGCCTATGGGGATCCGACCATTCTGGAAGAAAACTATGACATGATGCGGAAATGGCTTTCCTTCTGCGAAAACCGGGCAAAACAGACCCGGCCGCAGAACGAAGCCAATCCCTGGAAGGAATACCTGGCGGACCAGGGCTTCCACTTTGGCGAATGGTGCGAGCCGGATGTGGACAATATGCTCGTCATGCGGAAGAACGCCATGGAGGGCGCGCCGGAAGTGGCCACCGCCTACTATTATCGTTCCGCCTCGCTGCTGGCGCGGATTGCGAAGATTCTGGGCAGACCGGAGGACGCCGCGCGTTACGCTCAAATCGCGGACAACGCGAAAAAGGCCTACCGTTTCACCTGTACAGACGAGGGAAAGATTACCTCTGACCGTCAATGCGAATATGTGCGGCCCATTGCCTTTGGCCTGCTGAACGGTGAGGAAAACCGGCGGGCTGCGGACGCGCTGAATGAGCTGGTCATCAAAAACGGGTATCATCTGAACACAGGCTTCCTGTCCACCCCTGATTTGTGCCGGGTACTGGCTGAAAACGGGCATGTGGATACCGCCTACAGGCTGCTGCTGCAGGAGGAATGCCCCGGCTGGCTGTATGAGGTGAAGCACGGCGCGACCACCATCTGGGAAAACTGGGACGGTGTGCGCCCTGACGGCACGGTGCATGCCTCCCTGAACCATTATTCCTATGGCGCGATCTGCGGCTGGCTGATGGGCGGCGTGTGCGGCATTCAACTGGACGCGGGCAGGCTGACCATCCATCCTTATCCGCATCCCTCCCTGGGCCACGCTGAAGCAAAATGGCTGTCTCCGGTGGGCGAGATCCGCAGCGGATGGCGCTATACGAATGACAGGCTTCACTTTGAGATCGACGTTCCCGTTCCCGCTGAGATCATTCTGCCGGATGGCGGAAAACATCAAGTGAAAGCAGGTGAATACAGCTATGAAATATCTCTGTAATCCTGTCAATATCAATTACCGCTATCAGTTCAATATGGATCCCCGGCTGCACGGACAGATGCAGATCTGCCGGGAAGCCGCCGACCCTTCCATGATCTGTTTTCATGGCCGGTATTACATCTTTGCCTCCATGACGTTGGGCGTGTGGGTGTCGGACGATCTGACGCATTGGGAAAACCACAGACTGCCCAGGGAACTTCCCTTGTACGACTACGCCCCCGATGTGCGGGTCATGGGCGATTGGGTGTATTTCTGCGCCTCCCGTCGGGAGGAGAACTGCGACCGGTACCGCACGAAGGATATTCTGAACGGACCGTATGAGAAGATCGAAGGCAGCTTTCCCTTCTGGGATCCCAACCTGTTCATCGACGACGACGGGCGGGTGTATTTCTACTGGGGCTGCTCCAACATCACGCCCATCTGGGGCGTGGAGCTTGATCCCCAAACCATGCATCCGATCGGTGAGAAGCGCGTGTTGGTGGAAGGTCATCCCTTTGAAATCGGCTATGAGCGCGTGGGAGCGGATAACAGCCAGCTGCCCGCCTCCGAAGCCGAAATCCCACAAGAGGCAGGGCATCCCGGAGGATCAGGTGCCGGAACATCTCAAACCGCTCATCCGGGGCATGTTCTCCAGAAGGCCCTATATCGAAGGGGCGTGGATGGACAAGCATAACGGGAAATACTATCTGCAATACGCCACTCCCGGCACCCAGTACAATACCTATTCCGACGGTGTCTATATCAGCGACAGCCCGCTGGGACCGTTTACGCTGGGAGAAAACAACCCCTATTCCTACAAGCCCGGCGGCTTCCTGCCCGGCGCGGGGCATGGCAGCACCATGCGAGACGCGATGGGAAGCTGGTGGCATACGGCAACCATGCGCATCAGCATGAACCACGATGTAGGCATCTGGCCCGCAGGCTTTGACGCGGACGGCGAGTTGTTCTGCAACCAGCGTTATGGCGATTGGCCCATGGCCATGGAAGGTGATCCCTGGCGTGATCCTGCCTGGATGCTGCTGAGCGTCGGCAAGGCCGCCTGCGCTTCCTCTGATTTGCCCGGTCACGAGGCGGACAAGGCCACGGAAGAAAACGTGCAGACCTGGTGGCGTGCGGCCTCCAACAGTCGGGATGAGTGGCTGTGCGTGGATCTGGGCAAGGTGTTTGACGTTCATGCCGTGCAGATCAATTTTGCCGACGACAAGCTTGACATTCCCTGCCCCGGCGAGATCCGACCCGGCTCCCAGGCGCGGTATATTGAGGAAAAGGACTATGTCACCCAGTGGAAGCTGGAGGGTTCCCTGGACGGTGAAAACTGGTTCGTGATCGAGGACAAGTCCGAAGCGACCACCGACCTGAGCCACGATCTGATCCTCTGCGGGGAGGGTTTTGCCGTCCGGTATCTGCGCCTGAGCAATATGGCGGTGCCCTATGAGCAGAATCCCTGCGTCTCCGGTCTGCGCGTGTTCGGTCTGGGTAGAGGAGAAAAACCTGCTGTTCCCACCTTTACAGCCGAGCGCGTCAGCGGTCTTGACATGCTGGTCCGCATCGCCCCGCAGGAAAACACCTTGGGCTATAGCATTCTCTTCGGCAGCAGCCCGGAGAAGCTCTATCACAGCTATATGGTCTTTGGCTCAGGAGAGACCCGCGTTGGTGCGCTGATCGAGGGTCGGAACTATTATGTCCGCGTGGATGCCTTCAATGAAAACGGGATTACGGAAGGCTCCTGCGTCAAACTGCAAGAGAAGGATTGAGAACATGGGATTTCATGAGAATTTTCTGTGGGGCGCTGCCAGCGCGGCGGCGCAAGTGGAAGGCGCTTATTTGGACGATGGGCGCAGCCCCAGCATTTGGGACGATCCTTCCGTGCTTGGTGATCATATCGCCCACGGGGAAACGCCGCATATTGCCTGCGACCACTATCACCGCTGGCGGGAGGATGTGGCGCTGATGCGCGAGATAGGGCTCAATTCCTACCGTTTTTCCATTAGTTGGCCGCGTGTGGTCCCGAAGCCGGGGAAAATCAACGCTGCTGGCATCGCATTCTATCGGCAGCTTGTTGAGGCTCTGCGGGAAGCGGGGATTGAGCCGATCGTGACGCTTTATCACTGGGATTTGCCGCTTTGGGCCCATGAGGCTGGCGGATGGGAAAACGGGCAGATCGTGGACTGGTTCACTGAATTTGTACAGATCATGGTGGACGCACTGTCCGATCAGGTCAAATGGTGGATCACCTTCAACGAGATGCAGATGTTCATCGGCCGTGGCTATATCAATGGCCAGATGGCGCCGTTTCATAAAACGAAGGATCCTGCCATGATCGCCGCGTTGACGCGACATGTCATGCTTGCCCATGGCAAAGCAGTCAGAATTATCCGGGAGCGTGCAAAAACACCGCCCATGATCGGCATGGCCCCCACCGGCCCGGTGTACACGCCAAATACTGATAAAGAGGAGGATATCCGTTCGGCCTATGAGTCAACATTTGCCGTCATGACGGACGCCGAAGGCGCCTGTTGGTGGATGGATCCGATCGTACTCGGCCGGCTGCCGGATGGGCTGAAGAACTTCATCAGCGAGGGTGATCTCAAGGAAATCTGCCAGAAGCTGGACTTCTACGGCTTCAATGTGTACCAGTCCCGGAATTATAGCGAAGCTTTCGGAAGAAACAGCTCCGTTTACCCCGGTATGCCGAGGACGGCTTTTTCCTGGCCTATCACGCCGGAGGTCATGTACTGGGCCACGCGCTTCCACTATGAACGCTATGGCCTTCCGATTCTGGTAACGGAAAACGGCATGGCCAACACAGACTTCGTGATGGAGGACGGAAAGGTGCATGATCCTCAGCGAATGGACTTTCTCCGGCGCTATCTTCGGAGCCTGAAAAAAGCGACGGACGAGGGAATCCCTGTACTGGGCTATCAGTATTGGTCGATCCTGGATAACTTCGAATGGTGCAGCGGATATGACATGCACTTTGGTCTGGTATATGTGGACTATCTGACGCAAAAACGAACCGTCAAGGAATCTGCGTGGGTTTATCGGGATATCATTCGTACAAACGGAAATGCACTGTAGCATCAATTAATTTTTTAGGAGGACCAGTTCATGTTCATTAATAACACGGAATTTGGCAGGATCGAAGTTTTCAGCGTTCCGCTGCCGGAAGGCCTTGGGTCGGACGTAATCGGAACCTATACATATTCCGGAAGGGTATTGGTTGCGGTACGGGAACCGGAGAAGGCCAAAGACTGGTATCGGGTATTTACGGTCAACGATGACGGAACGGATATCTGTGAGGTGTTCAGCGGAGAAATCCCTCAGAAGCCCGGCGCAAACGGCATCCGCTGGATGTGCTACGCGGACAACAAACGTGTGCTCCTGGGGGATTATGTGCTGGAGTGCAGCCCCAATCTTGATCAATGCGAGAGCAGCAGGCTAATCAATGTGGTTTTTCCGGAAGAAATCAGCAAAATTCCCGGCATATTCATGCGCTGGTCAGAGCCCATCATCGCCCCGGATAACGAGCATATCTGCTTTTCGTCTCTCACAGCGGGCAGTGCTTTCAACTTCCTGGGCAAACTGGTGCGCGGCGAAAATGAATACAGGATTGAGGATGCAGTCGTCGTCAGCACGGTGCATAGCTATCTTCCTGATCCCGATCATCCCGGCTGTTGCCTGAAAAATGTCCAGCGCGGCGGCGAAGTGAAACAGTTTGTGCGGGGCGGGCGCGGCATTACGCTGGCCGGCGGAGGCAAAAGCATCAGCGAAAGCTGCCTGCAAATGCTGGACAGTGAAGATGTATTCTGCCTGACTGACACACTGGGTTATGAAGAGACAGCGATTCTGTCGCCCAGTGAGCAATATGCCATTTGTATGTCCCCTCGCTTCTCTCCGAAGACCGATATGGGTATTCTGGGTGTGGTGCCGCTGACAGGCGACCTGCCCACCCGGGGTAAGTATCTGAACATGCTGTATCAGTATTCCATCGCAGGCGTACGCTCCCATCGCTCCGGTAATATTGGCCCCGCGCTCATTGATGTGGAGCGTTCCCTGAAGGAAGGCCGCGCCTATCAGGGCGTGAATCTCAGCGACCCGGAGGATCGGTGGGTCTATTATTCGCCTATGAGCTGGCATCCGGACAGTACCAAAGCGCTGTGGAACGAGCGTACCCGGCTTTGTGAGGGAAACGTTCAGTGCAGACTGCGCGTGTGCCGCCTGTTGGATATGCAGCCGTCCGAAGCGGTGCCGGTCCGGAATACCCCGGATGGAAAGGACATACCCTATGCCGCGCCGCTTTCCGCTGCATTGATCGCTGATGCCACGCAGTATCCTCTCACCATTCATGGGAAAACGGGTGCTGTTGTGAACCAACCAACGGAAGATGGTTTTTTTGAAACCCGTTACGATCATTACAGTGAGGATGGAGAAACCTTCTATGACGGATATATCCGTGTCAAGGCTCCCGATAACATGTTCCGTCCCGGCGAGACAACCATCCGGAGTGATCTTCAGGTTTCCGGAGCCCATAAAGGCCAAATGAATCTGTCTTTGGTACTGCACTCCGACGAGCGCTTCCAAATCTATCCCGACCTGAACCAAAGTTACGGTTTTGCAGAGTATGATGGTCTGCGCCGTGAAGTGAAGGATATTTCCTGCTGAAAACAGGTTCAAACGCATTTCTTGTCTCAGGGCAATCTCCACGCCTTATTATCTTCATGGAAGTTGTGCTTTCTGTGGTTTGAGCGCATCAGGTGAGCTTACGGGATACAGCACACCAAATATTATTGCAGGAAGTACCTTCCACAGCGTAAGCGACTCTGGCTCAGAAGATCCTTTTGATCCATTCAGAGATAGTGGTATAGGAGAAGATGACGGATTTTTCTGATTTGGAAAGATCGAGTTCTTACGTACCAATTACAGCCTCATTATCCAGCTGCGTGAGAGCCCAAACAAACTGCCGTAATGGTATTATCCGACATTCTTCCATCTAAGCGGTAGATCAATCAGACCGAGCATATGATTACAGATGCCGGAAAGTGGCTTGAAATAAGCACTTCCCGGCATCTTTCTTCTTTAATGACTGGCTGGGCTTCTGCTCCAGCTAACGATTCTGCTAACGACTGCCACCTTTGTTTGCTGTGAACTGTTTTCGGACTGCCGCCTTTCAGGCGGTAGATAACCAATGTCAATCGGTTGATTCAATCACTATTTTGACTGGTTCTTATTTCTGTACTGTTTATTTTCCGGAACGGCTATGACCTATGAGGAAAATTTGAAACATACTATATTGACACCGTGTCAACGTTATGATATAATTCCGATTGTGACACGGTGTCAGTTTAACTTTCAGGAGGTGCGTTCCATGTCCAGAGGTTCACCGGAGCTCGCGGCAGCCCGCAAAGAAGAGATCATTGCTGCCTGTGCGGAGCTGAATGAGACCATGAGTTTCAGGGAGATCACGATCAAGGAGATCGGTGCGGCCACCAGCTTTACGCGTACCTCGATCTACAACTACTTTGAGACGAAGGAAGAGATCTTCCTGGCGCTGCTGCAGAAGGAGTATGAGCTGTGGGTGGAGGCCATGGACGCGGTGATGGCTGACCAGTCCGCCATGACGCGTGACGAGCTGTCTCAGACCATTGCCCATACGCTTACAGATCGTCCGCGGTTGCTTCGCCTGCTGTCCATGAATCTATACGACATGGAGGCCAATTCCCGTCCGGAGCGGTTAGCGGAGTTCAAGGTGACCTATGGAGCTTCCCTAAATGCCGTGAGCCGCATGGTGGAAAAGTATGTGCCTGAGATGGACGAGGACGCTAGACAGCAATTCCTGTACGCTTTCTTTCCCTTTATTTATGGCATCTATCCCTATACCAGCGTAACAGAGAAGCAGAAGATCCCTTATGTGTATCAGTCGGCTTATGATCTGACTTACAAGTGTCTGAAAAAGCTGCTTAACGGAAAGGAGAACTGACATCATGAAGTACACCAAGCTGGGTAAATCCGACCTGACCGTTTCCCGCATCTGCATGGGCTGCATGGGTTTTGGCGACGCCGGCCAGGGGCAGCATGCCTGGACGCTGGACGAGGAGCACTCTCGGGAGATCATCCGGCACGGGCTGGAAATGGGCATCAACTTCTACGACACAGCGATCGCCTACCAGAGCGGCACCAGCGAGCAGTATGTAGGCCGCGCTCTGCGGGATTTCGCGAAGCGGGACGAGGTGGTGGTAGCCACCAAGTTCTTGCCCCGAACGCAGGAGGAGATCGAAAGCGGCATCACAGGGCAGCAGCATATCGAGCGCATGATCAACAAAAGCCTGCAGAACCTCGGCGTGGATCATGTGGATCTGTACATCTACCATATGTGGGACTGGCAGACGCCCATTGAAGAAATCATGGACGGCCTGAACCGGGTGGTGCGGGCCGGCAAGGCGCGGTATATCGGCATCTCCAACTGCTTTGCCTGGCAGCTGGCCAAGGCTAACGCCATCGCCGAGCGGGAGGGCTGGGCGAAATTCCTCTCCGTGCAGGGACATTACAACCTGATCTTCCGGGAGGAGGAGAGGGAAATGGTGCCCTACTGTCAGGAGGAAGGCATCGCCCTGACGCCCTACAGTGCCCTGGCGGCAGGAAGACTGTCCCGCAAGCCTGGCGAAACCTCTGAGCGGCTGGAAAAGGACGCCTACGCCAAATTCAAGTACGACGCCACCGCCCAGCAGGACGATGTTATCATCGACCGGGTAGCGGAATTAGCTGAAAAACGCGGTGTGACTATGACGGAGATCTCTCTGGCCTGGCTGCTGACAAAGGTTGCAGCTCCTGTGGTCGGCGCGACGAAGTTCCACCACGTGGAGGGCGCGGCCAAGGCGACGGATCTGGAGCTGACGGTGGATGAGATCGCGTACCTGGAAGCGCCCTACGTGCCGCACCCGCTGGCGGGTGTCATGGCCCAGAACAAGCCGGCGAACGCAAAGGAAAAACATGTCTGGTCTACAGGCAATCAGAAAATCTGAAGGAGGAAGATCATCATGAACACTTTACCCAAAATCGCGCTGGGTGCGTGGGCCTGGGGCAACGACGGCACCTTCGGCGACAATCTGACGGCGGATACACTCCGCCCGATCTTCGACGCGGGCATGGCTCACGGCCTGAATCTGTGGGATACCGCCTATGCCTACGGCATGGGCACCTCTGAAAAGGTGCTGGCTGGATTCCTGAAGGGCCTGCCCCGGGAGAGCTATCTGGTGTCCGACAAGTTCACACCACAGTGCGCCAACGGCAAGCCTACCGCCATGGCGGACATGATTGAAATGCAACTGAAGCTAATGGAGCTGGATCGCTTTGACATCTACTGGATCCACAACGTCTGGGGCGCTCCCCACTGGACGGAGGAGGTCGCAAAGTACTTTGAAGGCAGATCGGATGCCCCGATGATCGGCGTTTCCAACCACAACCTGGCGGAGATCAAACAGGCGGATGCGATCCTGAAGGCGCATGGACTCAGGCTTGCCGCTGTGCAGAACCACTACAGCCTGATCAACCGTTCCTCTGAGGATTCCGGCATTCTCAGGTACTGCCGGGAGAACGATATCGTGTTCTTCTCCTACATGGTGCTGGAGCAGGGCGCGCTGTCCGGGAAGTACGATACGCAGCATCCCATGCCGGAAGGCTCTGACAGAGCGGCTACCTACAACCCTCTGCTGGACAAGCTGGAAATCCTGAATGCCGCCATGCAGAAGCTGGCGGACAAGTATCATGTTGCCATTGCACAGATCCCGGTAGCCTGGGCCATTGCCAAGGGTACGCTGCCGATCATCGGCGTGACAAAGGTCAGCCATGTGGAGGATGCCGCCAAGGCTGCAGGCATCAGCCTGAATGCCGATGAAACCGCAGAGCTTGAGCACATTGCTGACAGTTTGGAATTGAATGTAATTCGCTTCTGGGAAAAGGAGATGAAGTAATATGAAAAAGAACATTGGTGCAACGCTGGCCCTGTATCCTTCTCCTCTGATCGTGGTGGGCGCGATGGTCGACGGCAAGCCCACCTGGACGCTGGTGGCGCACGCGGGCATCATGGCCCACAGTCACCTGATGGTCTCCCTGGTGCAGGCGCACTACATCAATCAGGGCATCCGGGAAAACAAAAAGCTGTCCGTCAACGTGGTGGATGCCTCCTGGCTGAAGGCGGCGGATCGCATGGGCACGATCAGCGGGAGCAAGACGGACAAGTCTGAAGCCTTCGCCTGGACCATGGGCGAGAATGGCGCGCCGCTGATTGACGATGCGAAGGTGTCCATTGAGTGTGAGGTGGACGG
>CAJOJQ010000062.1 GCA_905234985.1 uncultured Christensenellaceae bacterium | reverse complement strand
ATATTCTCAACTTTTCGCCGCTTTGAGCACCTTGGCCGCGCTTACGCACGGAAAATTGGCCGACGCAACCTAATATCGGAGGTTATTGGAGGTTGCCATGTTTTTTTTGCTGGCCGCGCTGGCGCTGATCGTCGTTTCCTCCCTGGTGGAGGCGGTGCGAGGCTATACCGTGGTGCTGCTGATCGTTTATTTCCTGATCGGCGGCTTGATTGCGGGCCGCGCGGCGGCGGGGGACATGCGGACCGTACTCAAAAGTTTCCTGGGGGGCGTGGTCAGCGTGCTGCCCACCCTCGTGTTTATCGCCATGGCGGCTTCCGTCAAGTATATTCTCGACCGGGGTGCCATCCTGCCCACCGTCTTGCATCAGATCAACGTGCTGGCCCAGGGGCACAGCCCCTTCATGATCGCCCTGATCATTTATCTCATTGTGCTGGCGCTGGAATTCTTCATTTCCTCCTCCACGGCCAAGGCCATTCTGGTGATGGGGCTGCTTTCCGTGGTGAACGTGGGACTCAGCAAATCCATGATGGTGCTTTTGTACACCTTCGCGGACGGATACACCAACGTGCTGTTTCCCACCTCGCCGGTGCTGCTCATTTCCCTTTCCATGATCGAGGTGGACTATTTCACCTGGGTCAAAAAGAGCGTGCCCCTGTTCCTGCTGAATCTCCTTTCCGTGCTGCTGTTGATCGGCCTGGGTATTTTGATTGGTTACTGACGGAAGGACAGGGCGGAAAATGAACACTGTTTTGAGAGAACACGCGAATCAGATCGTGCGGGAAGCCATCGCCGCCGTGCAGCCCGACGCCGCTGTGCGCCGCGCCCTAAGGGGGCTGGTATTTCCGGGCCGGGTGCTGCTTGTCGCCGCCGGAAAAGCCGCCTGGCGCATGGCGAAGGCCGCTTCGGACTGTTTGGGCGGACGCATTGAAAAAGGCGTGGTCGTCACCAAGTACGGCCACGTCATGGGAGATATTGAAAACTGTGCCTGCTTTGAGGCGGGCCATCCCGTGCCGGATGAAAATTCCTTCCGGGGCACCCAGGCCGCGCTGGATTTGGTGACGGGCCTCTCCGATCAAGATACCCTGCTGTTCCTGCTCTCCGGCGGCGGCAGCGCCCTGTTTGAAAAGCCCCTGGTTTCCCTAGAGGAATTGCGGGATATTACCGGCCAATTGCTGGCCTGCGGGGCGGATATCGTGGAAATCAACACCATACGAAAGCGCCTGAGCCAGGTCAAGGGCGGGCGGTTCGCCCAGCTTTGCGCCCCCGCCCGGGTGGAAGCGGTGATTTTATCCGATATTGTGGGCGACCCGCTGGATATGATCGCCTCCGGCCCCGCCTGCCCCGATTCATCTACGGCGGAGGACGCCAAGCGCGTGGCGGAGAAATATGGGCTTCGCATGTCCCCGGAGGCCCGGGCGCTCCTTGATAAAGAAACACCCAAGGAACTGCACAACGTACACACCCAGATCACCGGCAGCGTGCGGGAGCTGTGTGCCGCCGCCGCAAAGACCTGCGAGCGCTTAGGGTATACCCCCATTCTGCTCACCGACCGGCTTTGCTGTCAGGCCAGGGAAGCGGGCGGCTTTTTGGCCTCCATTCTGAAAACCCACGAAAAAGACGGCAAAGCCCTGGCCTTTATCGCCGGGGGCGAAACGGTGGTGAGGCTCACGGGACACGGCCTCGGCGGGCGCAATCAGGAATTGGCGCTTTCCGCCGCAACCGGCGTCAGCGGCATGCAAAACGCCGCCGTGTTCTCCGTGGGCAGCGACGGCACCGACGGCCCCACCGACGCGGCGGGGGGCTATGCCGACGGCGACACCCGCGGCGAGCTTTCGGCCCAAGGCGTTTCCATCGACAGAGTATTGCAGGAAAACGACGCTTACCACGCTCTGCAAAAAACCGGCGGCCTCATCGTCACCGGCCCCACGGGGACCAACGTGAACGACGTGGCGGTGGCGCTGATCCAATAAAAATCAAATCCTAAAGCACTTTTGCACGTCTTTCCAATGCCCCAGCACCAGAACGGTCTGGGTGGAGAGCAGCACGGTTTCGCTGGTGATGGCCGCGTTGGTCGCGCCGCCGCCCCGCACCGCCAGCACGTTCAGGCCGTACTTTTTGCGGATATCCAGGGAACCCACGGTTTTGCCGTTCCATTCCTCCGGCACGGCCACGTCGTAAATGGCGTATTCGCTGTCCAGGGTCACGTAGTCCAGCACGTGATCCACGGCGTAGCGGATCACGGCCCAGTCCGCCACCTGCTTGGCGGGGTAGAACACGTCGTCCGCGCCGTTGCGGAGAAGAAATTTTTTGTGGATCTCGCTGGAGGCCCGGGCCACCACCCGCTTGGCTCCCAAATCCTTCAGCAGCGCCGTGGCCACCAGGGAGCTTTGAAAATCCGCGCCGATGGTGACGAAGCAAAGATCGAAATTGTCCACCCCTAAGGTTTCCAGAAACGCTTCGTTGGTGGCGTCGCCGATCTGCGCGTCGGTGACGATGGGCAGCACGTCGTTCACCAGGTTTTCTTCCTTGTCCACCGCCATCACTTCATAATGCAGCTCGCTCAATTTCTGCGCCATGTTCCGCCCGAAGCGGCCCAAGCCGATCAAAAGCACTGATTTCATATCGTTTTTCTCCTTTTCTGTATATTAGCCTACCGTGATTTTTTCAAGGGGCAGGGTACTCTGGTCGCCAAGGCGGGTGGGCTGCGCCGCGTAAATCAGGGTCAGGCCCCCCACGCGGCCTAAGAACATAAGCACCACCAGGATGCCCCGGGAAACGAGGCCCAGCCCCGGCGTGATTCCCAAGGTAACGCCCACGGTACCGATGGCGGAGGCGGTTTCAAACAGGCAGGTGAGCAGCGGCAGGTTTTCAATGCGGCTGATGACCACCCCCGAAAGAAAGAACAGGGAAAAATACATCACGATGATCGCCACGGCCTGACGCACCGCCTCGTCCCCGATGCGGCGGCCCATACATTCCACATGATTCCGCCGCTTGAAAACGGCCCGGGCCGTCAAAAGCAGCACGGCGACGGTGGTGGTTTTCATGCCGCCCGCCGTGGAGCCGGGAGAGCCGCCCACCAGCATGAAGAAAATCATGACGGCCTGGCCGCCGCCGCTGAATTGAGCTAAATCCACCGTGTTGAAGCCCGCCGTGCGCAGGGTGACGGACTGGAAGAGAGCGGGCCACAGGCGTTCGCCCAAAGACAGAGGACCCATTTCAAAGGCCAGGAACCAAAGGAAAGGAACCAGCACCATCACCGCCGAAGTGATCAAAACGATTTTGCTTTGCAGGCGGTATTGCTTAAAATGGAAGCGATGCTCCTTCACGTCGTTCCACACCAGGAAGCCGATGCCGCCCACGGTGATCAGCAGGATCAGAACCGGGTTGACGCCGGGATGCTGGGCAAAGCCCGTCATGGAGGAGAAAGGACCCTGGAAACCCATAAGATCAAACCCCGCGTTGCAGAAGGCGGAAATGGAATGGAAGAAAGAAAGCCACAGGGCTTTGGGCAGGCCGTAAGCGATCCAGAAAGAGGGCAGCAGCAGCAGCGCCCCGATCAGCTCCATCAGCAGCGTGGCGACCACGATGAACCGGGTCAGCCGCACGATGCCGCCCACCTGGGGCGCGGCAATGGCTTCCTGCATGGTGCTGCGCTGCATCAGGCCGATCTTTTTCCCGGAGATAAAGGCCAATGCCACGGCCGCCGTCACCACGCCGAGGCCCCCGATCTGGATCAAAACCAGGATCACCGCCTGCCCAAAGGGCGTCCAGGAGGTGGCGGTATCGCGCACCACCAGGCCCGTGACGCACACGGCGGAGGTGGCGGTGAAAAAGCAGTCCGCAAAGCCCGCGCTGCCCGGGCCTGTGCTGGCAAAGGGCAGCATCAAAAGCCCCGTGCCCAGCAGGATAAAACACAGAAAGCTGAAAGAAATCACCTGAAACGTGGTGATTCTGTTTTTTTTCTTCAAAGCATGCGTCTCCCTTCGGAAAGCTCGGAGCGGCCCGAACGGGCGGGCCGCTTTCCAATTATACCAGAAACAGGGGCGGTTCAGCAAGACAAATGCGCCCGCCTTATGCAGTTTATGAACAAAATTGTGTTTTTTCTGTCCGTATTGTGAAAAAACAGGAAAGAACAGAAAAAACACTTGCCCCAGCCCCGTATTTCCGTTATAATGGAATTGGAAGAATTTAAACCAAAAGGGACATAAGAAAAAACGAAAGGGAGGGAACGCCATGAAAACGCGCGAAAGCCTCAGGAAAATCCTGTGCCTGGCGGCTGTGCTGGCGGTGCTGTGCGCCTCCCTTGCCGGGTGTTCCGCCCGGAAACCGGAAATCGAAACGGAGCAGGCCTCCGCCAAGGAGCCGGACGTTTCCCGCTTCATCTCCGCCGTGGAGGACGAGCCGGACACGGTGGATTTTCAGTGTACCTCCATCCATTACACCGTGGCCACCAACGTGTTTGACCGCCTGGTGGAAATGGAAAACGACGGGGACGGCGGCGTGAAAATCGTACCCTCCCTGGCAAAGGCCTGGGAGGTATCGGAGGACGGATGCGTTTATACCTTCCACCTGCGGGAAAACATAAAATTCAGCAACGGCTCCCCCCTAACCGCGTCCGACGTGCTGTATACCTTCCACCGGCTTCTGACCCATCCCGATTCCTGCAACCGGGATATCGCCGACCCCATCGAGGGCGCGGAGCAGCTGGAAAAGGGGAAAGCCGACCGGCTGGCGGGCTTTGCGCTGCTGGGCGACCTGGATTTTTCCATCACCCTCAAGCAGCCCTTTGAAGCGTTCTTAGCCTGCCTGTCCATGCCCGGCGCGTCCATCCTGGACGAGGAAACCACTTTAGCGGCGGGGGATCGCTTCGGCCTGGAGCCGGAATGGACCGTAGGCACCGGCCCCTTTATCCTGTGGCAGTGGGAATCCAGGAAGGGCATGACGTTCAGGGCCAACCCCGACTGCTGGTCGGGCGCGCCCCGGTGCGAGGGCGTCAATCTGCTTTTCATGACGGAGCCGGAGGACATCCGCACCATGTTTGAGAATGGCGAAATGGATATTCTGGATTTAGACGAAGTGGGCAACGCGGCGGAATTTTATATTCACGGCGACATTTATCAGGAAAGGGTGCATGGGGTTCAGCGCATCGGCATCACCTATATCGCCCTCAATGAATCCATCGCGCCCCTGCATAACGCGCAGGTGCGCAAAGCGCTGCAACTGGCCCTCAACCGCACCATGCTGCTGGACGCGGTGTACAGCGGGCGGGGCGTGCTGGAAAACGGTATTTTTCCCCATGGGCTGTACGGCTATAACCCGAACCTGCCCGAAATTCCCTACGATCCCGACGCCGCCCGGGCGCTTCTGACCGAAGCCGGGTACGGGGACGGCTTTGATATGAAGGTGAGCGTGAAATCCTCCTCCACCCAATGGGAAATGATCCTGATGGAAATGGCGGTGGACATGTGGAAGAAGATCGGCGTGCGGGCCAAAATCGAGGTCATGGACGAATCCAGCTTCATGCGCATGCGGAAAAGCGGGCTATTGACCTGCTATACCGCCTTGTGGACGGCGGACTTCAACGACCCGGACAATTTCATCTATACCTTTTTCGGGGATCGGGAAAATGCCAAATTCCGCAGCCTTTGCTACCCCAATGAAAAGATCATGGCCCGCGTTCGCCAGGCGCGCACCCTTTCGGATCCGGAAACGCGCATCGCCGAATACCGGGAGCTGGAAAAAATCATCGTGCAGGACGACGCCGCGTGGATTCCCCTCTTTTCCCGGCTGCGTTATTACGTCCTGTCCGAGCGGATGGAGGGCTTTCGCGTTTCCTGGAACGGATCGGTGAAAAATAATTTCCGGTATTTTTCTGTAAAATAAACCGCCTAAACGGAGGAGATGAGCATGAAGTCGATCAGGGTGAAGATCGCGGCGATCACTGTGATCGCGATCCTTACGAGCATCCTGTCCGTATTCGCGGCGTGTTATCCGGCGATTCAGGCGGAAAACGACCGGAATTCCGTAAATACCATGAACCTGATCGGCCGGGACACCCAAAAGTCCCTGGAAAAATATTTGAACAGCATAGAACAGTCCGTTGAAATGGCCGCCAATATCGCCAGCGACAGCCTGGACAGCGTGGTTTTATTGGAGTGCGGCGCGGCGGGCGCGTATGCCGGCCAGACGGAGCGCACCCACGACCAGATTATTCAGCTGGACGAATATCTGGCCGGATACTGCAGCAGGCTGCAAACGGCTTTCGCCACCATCGCCAGCCATACCCACGGCATCATCACCTATTACTACTGCATCAGTCCCGATATCAGCCAAACAGAACACGGCTTTTTCTATTCCAGGGTGGGCAAAACGGGCTTTGACCGGCAGGAACCCCTGGACGCGCGGCAGCTGGATCCGGAGGACATAGCCCATACCACCTGGTATTATACGCCTATCCAGCGGGGGCGGCCCTCCTGGGTGGGGCCGTATACCGCCCATTTCCTGAATGAAATGTGGATTTATTCTTATCTGGTGCCCATCTATAAGGCCGGGGCCATGATCGGCGTGCTGGGCATGGACATTTCCTGCGATACGCTGATTGCCCAGGTCAGCGCCATTCGTGTGTACGAAACAGGCTTTGCCTGCCTGCTGGACGCGGACGGAAGGGTGATGTACCATCCGGCGGCGGAGTTCGGCAGCAAATTAGAGCAGTCCGACATTTCCATTGACAGCGAGCTTTTGAAGCAGGAGAGCAGCGGCACGGAAATGATCCGCTATACCGCCAACGGGGAGGAAAGGCAGCTGGCCTTCTTCACCCTGTCCAAAGGCATGAAGCTGCTGATTTCCGCGCCGGTGGAAGAAATCAACCTTTCCTGGACGCAGATGGCGAAAATCATCCTGACGATCACGGTGCTGGTAACGGTCTTCTACGCCATCCTGCTGCTGTTCGTCATGCGGGTGATCACCCGCCCCCTGAAAAGGCTTACCGCCGCCGCCCGCAAGCTGGCCGCCGAGGATTACGACGTGGAGCTGAACTACCAGTCCCAGGACGAGATCGGCGAACTGACCAACGCCTTCCAGCGCATGCGGGATCAATTGAAGCGCGATATTGAGGATTTGAACCGCCGCGTACACACGGACGCGCTGACGGGGCTGCCCAACATGCGGCACTTTTTCCAGCTGGCGGAAACGGAGCGCCGCCGCCTTGCGGAGGACGGAAAGCGGCCCTCCCTGCTGTATTTCAACCTGATCGGCATGAAGCATTACAACCGGCAGTACGGCTTTGAGGAGGGCGACCGGCTGATCTGCGCCACGGCGGACGTTTTGAGACGCCGCTACGGGGAACAGCACATCGGTCGCCTGAGCGAGGATCATTTCGCCGCCATCGCCGAGGAAGAACACTTGGAGGACGGCCTGCGGGCCGTATTCCAGGAATGCCAGGGAATAAACGGCGGAAAAACCCTGCCCATCCGGGTGGGCATTTACGCGGATTGGACGGAGGATCTCAAGCCCAGCATCGCCTGCGACCGGGCGAAATACGCCTGCGATCAGCAGCGGGGCGCTTTCGTGTCCGGCTTCTATTACTTCGATAAAAATATGCTCAGCGAGCTGGAAACTGTGCGCTACATCGTGCGGCATCTGGATCAGGCGCTTCGGGAGCAGTGGATCAAGGTCTATTATCAGCCCATCATCCGGGCGGTCAGTGGCAGGGTGTGCGACGAGGAAGCCCTGTGCCGCTGGATCGACCCCGTAAAGGGCATGCTGTCGCCCGCCGATTTTATTCCCGTGCTGGAAAACGCCCGGCTGATTTACAGGCTGGATCTATACGTGCTGGACCGGGTGCTGGAAAAAATGAACCGCCAGATGGAAGCCGGTTTTTCCGTGGTGCCCCATTCCCTCAATCTGTCCCGGTCCGATTTCGACGCCTGCGATATGGTGGAGGAAATCCGCCGCCGGGTGGACGGCGCCGGGATCAGCCGCAAGCTGATCACCATCGAAATCACGGAGAGCATCATCGGCAGCGATTTCGATTTCATCAAGGAACAGGTGGCCCGGTTCCAGCAGCTTGGCTTCCCGGTGTGGATGGACGATTTCGGCAGCGGTTATTCTTCTTTGGACGTGCTGCAAAGCATCCATTTCGATCTGATCAAATTCGATATGGGCTTCATGAAGCGGCTGCATGAAGGTGAGGATGGCAAAATCATTCTGACCGAGCTGATGAAGATGGCCGTCGCCCTGGGCGTGGAAACGATCTGCGAAGGCGTGGAAACGGAAGAACAGGTGCGGTTTTTGCAGGAAATCGGCTGCTCCAAGCTGCAGGGCTTTTACTACTACTACTGCAAGCCCATCCCCCTTGAAACCATTTTGGAGCGGTATGATAAGGGCGTCCAGATCGGCTATGAAAACCCGGAGGAAAGCGCCTATTTCGACGCCGTGGGCCGCGTGAACCTGTTTGACCTTGCGGTGATCACCAACAAGGAAGACAACGCCGTACAGAATTACTTTAAGGCAACCTCCAATAACCTCCGATATTAGGTTGCGTCGGCCAATTTTCCGTGCGTAAGCGCGGCCAAGGTGCTCAAAGCGGCGAAAAGTTGAGAAT
>CAJOJQ010000061.1 GCA_905234985.1 uncultured Christensenellaceae bacterium | reverse complement strand
TCTCAACTTTTCGCCGCTTTGAGCACCTTGGCCGCGCTTACGCACGGAAAATTGGCCGACGCAACCTAATATCGGAGGTTATTGGAGGTTGCCTGTACATCATCAACGGCAAGCCCGTGCCCAGCAAATGCTATACGGAAAAGTACGGCACCCATCAATGTACCCTGGCAATCCGGGAGAAGCTGATGCAGCGGCATCATGTCACGGTGGACGACGCCATCATCGAACAGGTGCTGCGCACAAAAGAAGCAGATATTGGCGAAGAATACCTGACCACCATCCGGGCGGCAGCCATGGAATACGCCGAGGGCATCATGCGCCGCCTGCGGGAGCATGAGTATAACCCCGCCATGATGCGGCTGTACGTCCTGGGCGGCGGAGGCTGCCTGATCAAGAACTTTGCCCAGTATGACCGAGAGCGGGTGACGATCAATGAGGACATCTGCGCCACAGCGAAGGGCTATGAAGTCCTGTCCGAAGCAAAGCTGAAGAAGAATGAAGGCGGGATCGTGTGAGAAAGAAGGAGAATATCTTTGCCACGACCCTTCGGATCAACACGGAAACACCGGAGGGAAATCAGGCGGTGACCTGGCTGAAAAACCGGGATAAGAAGGAATACCCTTCCTACAGCGACCTGATCACAGAAGCGATCAATTTCTTTTGCGCCCGGCGGCTGGCGCTGGAAAACGATCCTTATCTGGAAACCCGACAGAAGGAAGATCGCTTTTTGCAGCAGATTGAGGAGCGGATCGAACAGGCAATCCGGCAGGCGGAGGCTCGGGGCTTTGCCAACGCCATGCAGATGATGCAGGCAGGAATGACGCTTCCGTCTCCTGCTGCTTCGATGGCCGTACAGAATTCACCGGTCCCGCAGCCGGACTCCGCTGAAGACAGGACGCTGGACGAAGAGAGTCTGGACATCGCCATGGACTTCATTGACAGCCTGTGACGCGGTATCCCAGCAGCCGGATCAGATGCCACCAAGGTATCTTTTCCGGCTGCTTTTGCTATCACAAACCAAACGACCATCTATCTGGCGGATACCAAATCCCGCTGCATTGATACCAGCGGAATATCCGGTATCCGCCTATTTTCTATCAGGGAAGGAGACGAATGTATGCCCGATAACGAGAAAGAATTGATACAGGCCCGGCACCGATTGGAGGAAGCCCAGGCCCGGGACCGTGTGAAGGAACGGAAGGCACGGACGCGGCGGCTGATTCAGGAAGGCGCGATCCTGGAGAAGGCGTTTCCGGCAGCGGCAGCCATGGAGCTGACGGAGCTGGAGACAGAACTGGAACGCAGGCTCCGGGGATAACGGGGCTTTTGACAAACAAGCATTGCGGGGGTATCCGGCGAAAGCTGGGTGCCCCCATTTTTCATCCCGGAAGGGCGCACTTACTCACCACCCGCGAAGCGGGCGGTGGTAACCCTCCCGTTGGTCGGGCCGTGCGCTTTCCGCCTACGCCCTCGAAACCCGCTAAAGCGGCTTCCGAGGGTACAGGCCATTCAATGCAAGCATTGAACGGCCTTAGTCAGCCCTTCGGGCTTCCCTCGGAAAGGGGGATTGCGGCGTCTGCGGACGCCTTTAAGGCAATGTCGTTCTGCCTGCGGGCAGTACGAGCATCGCCTGTGCAGTTGGGGCGCTGGACGGATCACAAAAATGTGATCCGTCCGTGCGAAACGGCATGGTGCCCATGCCTGCCAACTGCAAGGACAAACCTGCCACCGGCAGCTTTGCAGGGATGTGGCATCTGCGGATGCCATTTCTCTTTGCGAAAGAGAAACAGAAATGGGCCTGCGGGCCGGAAAGGAGAAACGGAGAATACCGTGGCAATTTACCATAACGAAGTAAAGATGATCACCCGGGGTGAAGGCCGGAGCGCCTGCGCGGCATCCGCCTATATCAGCTGTTCCGCCATTTATAACGACTACGACGGGATTCAGCACGACTATACCCGAAAGGGCGGCCTGGTCTGGGAGCAGGTGTTCCTTCCGTCCATGGCACCTGCCGCGTGGCAGGATCGGGAAACCCTTTGGAACGCGGTGGAAGCGGCAGAGAAGGAAAAGGATAACCGTCTGGGCCGGGAGCATGTGGTAGCCCTTCCCATTGAACTGGACAAGCAGGGCTGGATCGCCCTGCTGACTGATTACATCCAGACACAGTTTGTGGCGGAGGGCATGTGCGTGGACGCAGCTATCCACGATCCCGACGGGCACAATCCCCATGCGCATATCATTACGACGGTTCGCCCGCTGAACGAGGACGGTTCTTGGCAATACAAGACAGAGAAGGAATATCTGTGTGTTCGGGATGGCAAGGAAAAAGGCTTTACCGCAGCCGAGTTCAAGGAGGCGAAAAACGAAGGCTGGGAGAAGCAGTATCCCTACAAAGTCGGCAAGAAGAAGGTTTATATGACGCCCTCCGCTGCCGAGACCCAGGGCTATGAGCGGGCCAGCAAATACCCCAAGAGCACAAAGTTCGGCAGGCAAAATCCCATCACCGCCAAATGGAACAGCGAAGAACAGCTGCTCCAATGGCGGGAAGCCTGGGCAGAAACCGTTAATCGGCATCTGGAGCAGTCAGGTCACGACGAACGGATCGACCACCGCAGCTTTGCCGATCAGGGAAAGGATGAGCAGCCCACCATCCATGAATGCGTCGCCGCCCGGATCGTGGAGAAGAAAGGCGGCGTATCGGAGCGGTGCGAGATCAACCGACAAATCCGGGCAGACAACAAGCTGCTGCGAGAACTGAAAGCGCTGGTAAAGAAGCTGGCTGAATCGGCCAGGGATGCGGTCACCGTCCTGGCCCGGAAGCTGGAAACCATTCGTGCCAACATGATCGGTTTCTTCTATGCCCTGCGGTATAATGGCAAGCGCCGCAGCGAAGCCCAGAAGTATCTGGATCAGGCGGTACCGCTCTATGACCGGTACATTGCTCTGAGTGAAGCGATCAAGACCTATAAAAATGACCTGAACCGCCTGCAAAAAGAAAAGGATGTCCTGTCTTTGGTGAGCATCCGAAAGCGCCGGGATCTGACCAGTCAGATGGAGGAAAAGAAAGCGGAAATCGCCAAGCTGCAAAAGAGGAAAAAGGCCGTGATGCAGAAATGCGGCAAGACCGATCATGCCGGGATGCAGGAAATCCAGAAGCAAATCGCTGCTGCTAAAGCTGCTATCCAACATGTAGATGAGCGACAAGCTGTCATCCATGAAACGATTGCCAAGAGCAAGCGTTCCTTCTCCAATTTGCTGAATAATCCCGAAGGACATAAACTTGAAAGGCTTGAACAAGAGCGGTTAGCGGTTCGGCATGATGCGGAAACCGTCATGCGTTTTGAAATCGAAGAGAAAACAGGCATGCCGATTCAAAAACAGTTCTATGAAGATAGTTTATGCGATGTCGAGAAATCCTTGATTACTCAAGAAAAACAACAATTCAAAAAACAGATAGCAAGGGAGGAGAGGCATAAAAAGAACGGATGGATTCTATAGGGTTCATAAAACGTCTTGCGACATGCTATCAATTCTATAATAAAATGAGGCAGAGCGCTCTGCTCTGCCCCAAAGGAAGGAATAGACGTATTACGGCATGCACTTATTGATCGTCCGCTGCCATTTGATCTGCACGTCCAAGTTTTTGGCGGGGTTATACATGGTATCGAAGTTATCTTTGTATCTGATTCTTTCCGATATCCCTTTGTTCAGATGAGCGAAAGAAAAATGAGGGAATTATTGATAGATGGATGATACGGTGAAGACCTGAAGTTCAAGCACCTGTACCTCTCCATCCCCAAAAAACTTGATTTCCTGGGCCGATGGGTCAGCATAGGAGCGGATGCTGATGGCCTTATCGGTGTTAAAGAAGCCTTCCACCAAGGATCGGTCAATAAAGATTTCCATGGTGAGCATCCCGTCCTTCAGCGGCAGCGCGCCTTCCACCACGGATACTGCCGCGGCTTTGCCCCGGTTGCTGGTGTAGCCGTCTATGGTTTCTTTGGCGGTGTAATAGGTAAAGGTGGTTTGATTTCTTCTTCCTTCCGATTTGCAGGTGAGGCCGAAATTCTGATCGTCCAGGGGAACCAGCGAGGCCTTGATGTACAGCAAATCGCCCTTCACGTTTTCCAGAGCGGCGTTTGCTTCTTCCACCGTCGTGTTGCTGAGGGACAGTAATTCCTCACCCAGCAGGTCATACACCCGGGGATCAGGCGCAATGAGCACATCGGTTCCGTCTTCGTTCAGGAAAATATTCCGGGTTAGCCCGACACAGTGCGCCCAGCCTGCGGCGCCTTCCTCAGGGCCGCTCCGTTGATCCTGCATAATACTGAACATGCATATCCGCCCGGTGACGGGGTCTGCCAGCACGCTGGGGCCTGTGAACACATTGCTGCCGTAATCCAGTATCCGGGGAAGACCGCCCATGGCCTCGTCCGGGACGAATTTTCCCGTCTCCCGGTTAAAAATGCCAAGGAAATAATACACCTTGTTGTCGGCAATCCCGGCGGGAGCGGGAGAGATGAAGAAAGCGTATTTGGTGATGGTTCCCGCCGCGTTGGTCAGCGGCAGCAGAATGGGCAGTTCCCAGCTGGTACCATAGATCACCGACTGATTCTCCATTTCATAGATCGGGCCTTTGTACTGCCAGTTCATATCAATGCTGCCGTCGGGCATCACTTCCAGGGTGTCGGTCACATACAGCAAAGCGCTGCCGCCGGTGGTTTCGCTGCTGCCGGAACACACTAGCATATACCATTGATCGCCCTCTTTCCAGATGTGGGAATCCCGGAATTCCCCGGGCCTTCCCTGCCCCGGCTGCTGGGCGATGGCCAGCTGATCATAGATGATCCAGTCCGTCAGTTCCGGATCGCTGAGATCGGCGGGATAAGCCGCGCCGATATTCTGATTGGAGATCAGGCCGTCCTTGCGGAAGCTGTCGTTGCCCGCGGTAAAGAACAGGATGGGCACGCCGTTTTTGTCCATCGCCGCACCGCCGGACCATACACCGTCGGGAACGACGCTGTTTTCCGTGGGCACAATGGCATCCTGAATCTGCCGCCAATGCACGGTATCCTCACTGACCAAATGGCCCCAGCAGATATTCCGCCAATAGGTGCCAATGGAATTGCTCTGGAAGAACAGGTGGTACATGCCGTTGTAGTAAATCGGCGCGTGGGGCTCGTTCATCCAGTGCTGGTAAGGCCCGCCGTGATACTGGGTTTTATAAATGTCCTCGGTCAGGATGTTTTCCAGGCCGATTTCCGCATAGGGGATCTCCTGAATATCCTGCCCAGACAGTGCAGCGATTTCCGCGTCGGACAGAACCAGGCCGTACAGCTTTATTTCATCCATCAACCCGGCGAACATCTGATAATACCCCGCGCCGATCTGCTCGCCGTAAGCGTTTTTTCCGATGTACAGCCGATCATTGGCTGCGGGGGCGATGGCGGACCCCTGGGGAATATCCAAAGACGCAGCTTCATGGCCGTTCAAATACAGCGCCATCCGGCCCCCATCCCCGTTGAATACCGCCGCAACATGGTTCCAGGCGTTGCGGGTCAAACGCTTGTCGTCAGCCCACAGGGTATACCAGGTGTCGCCGACGCCCACTTCAAAGCATAGCCGGCCAAATCGCTGATAACCCAGAAGAAAACCCTGCCTGCCCTCCTTGTAATACTGGCCCACAAGCGCGGTCAGGTGTGCCCGGCCTTCCTCGGCGGCGTTGGGATCATCCCATTCAAACGCCCGGGGCGCAATCCACACGCTGATGGTCAGGGCATTGCCGGACACGGTGATTTCCTCGGGCGCGTAGGAGATACAGGTGGAGCAGCCGTCAAACAGCAGAGAGCCGCCCGCCACGCCGATTTTGCGCCATTGAGGTTCCATGGGCACGGTGAAAGCGGGAGTCAGGTATTGATATTCGATATCCGCGTCAGTCAGGTTTCCGCTTCCGTCCTGAACCACAGTGCCCTGACCTTCGTCAAAGGCAAGATACAGCAGAGCGTTATCCGACGGAGCGGGTTCCGCCAGCGCGGAGGGGAGGAGCAGAGTGAGCGCAAGCAGGAAAAGCAAGAAACTTTTTTTCATGATTTCCTCCTGATAAAAAACGGCGGTGCGCAGAAGCGTTCCGCCGACAGATATTATTTCAAATGATGCGCTTCTACAGACAGGTCAATGGGAGCGTCGGCGGCAAAGGTGATGCCGTCCGCTTCCAGTGGAGTGGGAATCAGGGAGGTGACCACCCGCTCTCCGCCGTTGACGAACAGCTCGATGCTTTCCTTATCCATCAGCAGCCGCAGAGTCAGTTTGCCTTCCCGTTCCTCTGCTTTCACATGGCGAGTGTGTGCGATGTCCCGGTGGGAACCGCCATGACTGCGGTCAAACACCAATTCACCCCGGGCCAGGTCGCAGCGAATCTGCACATAATGGCTGGCATCCTTTGCAACCAGCAGGGTGAACCTGCGGCAGGCGCTGCCTTGGGCATTGAGAGTCACGTTCAGATCCAGCAGCCGCCCATTTACGCCTGGCAGGGAGATTTCGTCCTGAAGCGTCACATGATCATGGCGCACGGCGTCCTGCCACAGGGTTTCGATTTCCCGTACAGGGCGCTGGCAGAGCCGCCCGTTCTCGATGAACACTTCCCGGGGCATGCTCATCTGGGCATACCAGGGATGGCGGCGGGGCGCTTCCTTGCAGGTTTCCCAGCTGTCCATCCAGCCGATCAGGATGCGCCGTCCATCGGGGGCCAGCGTGGTTTGGGATGCGTAGAAGGTCAGGCCGTGATCTACCGGCTGGACGCTTTCCCGGGTGAAGGTGTGCTCCTTCTTATCGTATTGGCCCAGAATCGCCACCGTGCCATAGCCCGCGTGGAATTCCTCCCGGGCGTGCATTTCCTGGGGGCTGACCAGAAGCGCCTGTTTCCCGTCGATCGGAAAGAAATCGGGGCATTCCCACATGCGTCCGTATTCGTTGCAGCTGGCATCCAGCTCGGCTACAAAATGCCAATCCAACCCATCCCGACTTTCCATCAACAGAATCGCGCCTTGTTTTTCCTCGTGCCGGTTGGCGACTGCCATTTGATACACGTCGCCTTCCCGCCAGATTTTTGGATCACGGAAGTCGAATTCACTGTAGCCCTCCGGCAGGTGGGCGTGACGCACCACGGGGTTCAGCAGGGATTTTTCAAAGTCAATGCCATCCCCCACAGCCACGCACTGGGCCTGGGTCTCCCGGCGGAACGTGCCCGCGGGCTGCACGCCGGTATAGGCCAGCAGCAAGCGTCCGTCCGGCATTTCCACAGCGCTGCCGGAGAAGCAGCCGCCTGCGTCCGCGGCGGTATCCGGAGCCAAAGCGCAGGGCATATACGTCCAATGCAGCAGGTCCTCGCTCACAGCGTGGCCCCAGTGCATGGGTCCCCACTGCCGGGAGAAGGGATGATACTGATAAAACAGGTGATACTGTCCCTTATACCAGCAGAACCCATTGGGGTCGTTCATCCAGCCGACCAGCGGCGTCAGGTGAAACAATGGGCGTTCATCCGCGGACACCTTCATGGCCTGCTCCCGCTCATATTCTCTCACCCTGTCCAGGGGCGTTGGATTCTTGCTCATATAAACCTCCTGCATGATATTTTAGAAAACCGGAGACCGGCGAACCGGTCTCCGGTGGGATAGGGATATGCGATTATTTCGCGGCCACGTAGCGGTCGTACACGGTCTGGTAGATGTCCAGCAGGGTGCTCATGCCGCAGCGTTCCAGCTGAGCCTTGTAGGCTTCCCATTCGGCATCGGTGGGACCGCCGTTCTTGATCCACAGAGCTTCCTGTTCGCGGACAGCGCTCTCGAAGTCGGCGCGGTAGAAGTCGATGTCATCCAGTTCGGCTTCGGTGAACACGCAGTCCTGGGGATAGAAGGAGAAGTCCTTCACGAAGGTGAACCAGTAGTCATAGGTATCCGCCAGACGTTCCTGAGCGCGGGCTTCCATTTCCCACACGTCATTGTAGTACTGGGAGAGAATCAGCTTCGGACCGGCCACTTCGCTCTGGCTCTTGAGTTCGCCGGAGGACTTGTTGAACTTGGCGCGGGCTTCTTCGTCGGTGATGGACTGCCACTGGCCTTTTTCATTCTTTTCGGTGAAGAACACGCCGATGGGGCCATACTGCAGCTGCATCACGTTTTCGCCGATGTACCACAGATCATAGAAGGAAAGCAGCTTGGCGGGGTCTTTGCACTGGGCGGTGATGGACAGCTGACCAGCATTGATGGCGCCGCCGGTGCGCAGGGTCACGTTGCTGGTGCCGTCGGGGCCGTTCAGGATGGGCAGGTACACATAGTCAGCAGCGTGCTGGCCCATGATTTCGTTTATTTCCCACCAGGTGGCAACGCCCACGCGGCCGGCGGTGCACTTGGCGATCAGCTGGTTGGTGTCCTGAGAGAACATTTCCAGATCCATCAGGCCATCGGCATACCAGTCATGGAAGTAGGTCACGGCAGCGCGATAGTTGTCATCGTCGGAAACGAAGTTCACCACGCCGTCCTTGTTCACATTCAGGTCCATGCATACGTCATTGGGCCAGTTGGTGAAGCCGAAGCCGGCATAGAACACGTTCTGGCCCCAGCACCACTCGTCGAAACCGGTGCTCATGGGGATGGTGGAACCCGCTTCGTTGCCGTAGATCTTGGCGGACATATCGTTTTCTTTGAAGGCGACCAGCACGTCGTGCAGATCATCCAGGGAGGTGGGCATGGCCAGTCCCAGCTCGTCCAGCCACACCTTGTTGATCATGGCGAACTGAGGCACGGAGAAGATGGAGTAGTCCTTTTCACGGCCAATACCGGCGGTACCCATCTGCTCACCGGCAGGAAGACCGTAGATCTTGCCGTCGCTCATGGTGATAGCGGCTTTGATTTCGGGATGGGCTTCCAGGATTGCGGCCAGGTGGGGCATCACTTCGGGGGTGATGTAGGGGGTCAGGTCAATGAAGGTGCCCGCAGAGCCGTAGCGCATCAGGTCAAAGTTGCTGAAGCCCACGGCCTGGAAGGCGTCGATGGGGTTCTTGCTGGCGGCGTTGCCGCTGATGCGGGTGCCGACCACTTCGCCCAGGCTGTCAGACCAGGTGTCCCAGGTGATCTTGATGCCCGCCTGCTCCTGCATGGCGTTGAGCACTTCGTTCTTGTC
>CAJOJQ010000060.1 GCA_905234985.1 uncultured Christensenellaceae bacterium | reverse complement strand
CCTATCCTCCGTCCCAGCTGGGAGAGTATACCACATTCTTGTCCTGTACTTCCCCTTTCCAAATCAAAATTGTCCTTGACAAAGGGAGCACTTTATTCTACCTCCTACTTCCTACCTCCTACTTCCTACTTCTCTCCTCTACTTCCCCACGCAGAACCTTTCAAAGATTTCGTCGATCATTTTGTCGTCCACCTGCTCGCCGGTGATGCGGCCTAAGGCGGCCAGGGCGTCCTGGAGGTCGATGACGGCGAGATCGACGGCTTCGCCCCGGGCGCAGGCGTCGGCGGCGGCGCGGAGGGAAGAAGCGGCTTCCCGAGCCAAAAGCATGTGACGCTGCTGGGTCAGGGCACTTTCGCCCGCGCCAGCGCCGAAGGCGGCCACCCGCTTTTCCAGATCGCGCAGGCCCGCCCCCGTTTGGGCGGAGACCACCACGGGATCGTCAAAGTCGGCGGGGTTCAGCACCATTTCTTTGTCGCACTGGTTCAGCACGATGATGCGGGGCACGTCCTTTGTATCTTCCAAGAGCTGCTTATCCTCCTCGTCCAGGGGCAGGGAGGCGTTGAACACGGCCAGCACCACGTCCGCTCCGGCGATGGCCTGACGGGCGCGATCCACGCCGATGCGTTCAATGGCGTCCGCGCCCTCCCGCAGGCCCGCGGTGTCGGCAAAGTGTACCCGCAGGCCGTCTAACATCACGTCGGCCCGAATGATATCCCGGGTGGTGCCGGGAATATCGGTCACGATGGCGCGCTCCTGCCGGGCAAGGGCATTGAGCAGGGAGGACTTGCCCACGTTGGGCCTGCCGCAGAGTACCGCTTCCAGGCCCTGGTCGGCAATGCGCGCGCCGCGCTCGTCGCAGGCGGCTTCCAACTTGTCCGCCAGTTTCCGCGCCCCCGCTTCCAAGTCGCTGGCCGCTTCCTCTAAGGTGATTTCCTCGGGATAATCAATGGCCGCCGCTGCGCCGGACAGCAGGGCGATCAAATCCGCCTGAGCGGAGCGGACAAAACCGCTGACGCCGCCCTCCAATTGCCGCAGGGCCGCCCGGGCCGCCCGGCCCCCTTCGGCGGAAATCAGGGCCATGACGGCCTCTGCCCGGCTCAAATCCACACGCCCGTTCAAAAAGGCCCGGCGGGTAAATTCTCCCGGCCCGGCGGGACGCGCGCCCAAGCGGTACAGGGCGTTCAGCACGCTTTGCGCCGCCCAGGAGCCGCCATGCAGATGGATTTCCGCCACGTCCTCCCGGGTATAGCTGCGGGGGGCGCGGAAAAGAACCGCCATGCATTCGTCCAAGGGTTCCCCCCCGTCAACGATATGACCGTAATACATCCGGTGGCTTTCCCAGGCCCGTGCGGGCACGAACAGCCGGGAAAGCAGCGCTTCCGCGTCCTGGCCGCTGACGCGCACGATGGCGATGCCCCCTTCGCCGTGGGCCGTGGCCAGCGCCGCGATGGTGTCCTGATCCATAAGTTTCCTTCCTTTCGGAGCGTTTGGCTCCGGCCCCTATGATAGCACAAAAATGCGGCCTCTGGCAAGGGAAGCATCTTTTTACATATTAAATGTTACGTTTCCATTGCAATTTTGGAGAAAATCTATTACAATAGATGCATGGACCCTTGGAAAGGAGCAGCCCTTATGACGGACATTTTGGGAAGCATTACGGCGAACCTGACGGATTTTTGCATTTATTTGGCCATCGCCCTGGTGGCACTGATCGGGATATTCAAGTGCGTGCTGCCCGTCAGCCGGGTGGCGCGCAGGCTGCGGCGCGGCATTCATCTTTTGGAAACCGCCACGGGGGAGGGGCGGCCCGTGTGGCAGGACGTACTTTTTTTGGGCCGGGAGATTCAGGGACCCTGGCGGCGTTTTTTGGTGAACGCCGAGCAATTGGATGCCCGGGGCCTGAACTGCAACGTGGAAGACTACATCAACGACGAATCGGTGATCTATTCCGTGGGCCACGCCCAATTGGCGGACGTGATTCCCAGCCTGCTCACCAGCTTGGGTATTTTGGGCACCTTCATCGGCCTGATGCGGGGTTTAAGCGGCCTGGATATGAGCGACGCGGCCAAGACCATGGACAGCATTCCCCAGATGATCGGGGGCATGACCTTCGCTTTCATGACCTCCATCGCGGGTATTTCCTGCTCCCTGCTTTTCAACATGTTCAACCGCATGGCCTACGGCAGCGCCACCAGCGCCATCGACGATTTTACTGACGCCTTTGCCGATCTGGTGATGCAAAAGCCCCTGGAGGACAACGTGCAGATGATTATCCAGTCCGAGGATCGGGCGGCGCTGCTTCGGCACATGTCCGCCGATATGGGGGCGCGGGTCAGCGAGGGCATCGTGTCCTCCGTGGAAAAATCCCTGTATCCCGTTACCCAGAGCATGAACAGCTTCATCATGGGTCAGACCCAGGCGCAAATCGACGGGGTGGCGAATATCGCCAACCAATTTATCAATCAGATGCACCGGATGCTCGGCAATCAGTTCGTTCAATTGGGCCAGACCCTTTCCCAGGTGAACCAGGCCCAGACCGTGTCCTTTGAATCCTTAGATCGCACCATGGCCGCCGCCGACCAGATTTTGAGCGGCATGAACCAATTGCAGGACGTGAACAGCCGGGTGATGGAACGGTTTGAAAGCTATATCAACACCATGGAGCAGGCCCAGGAGAGCGGCAGCCAGTTTTTGAACCACGGTTCCTCGGTACTCAGCGGCATGCTCACCGCTTCCGAGGAAAACGCCGCGTTCATGGACAGCCTGAAAGCCTCCCAGCAGGAATTGAAGGCCTCCATGCGCGATTACGCCGACTGGAGCGGCCGGGTACTCAACGCCGTACAGCAGCAGGCCGACGGGGCCATGGCCGTGACCGGCGATATGACGGCCAAAATGGACGAAAGCAGCCGCCGCCTGTCCGAAACCTACGCGGGCTTCGTGGAGGATCTGTCCGGCGGGTTCAGCCGCGCCCTGGGCATGTTCGACGAAAACATGCACAGCATGCTGAGCGCGCTGAATGAGAAGTTAGAAGAAATCCGCGCCTTGGAGCAGCGGCCCTCCGCCCAGGCCGCAAAGCTGCAAAAGGAAACGGAGGGCTGCGTAACCGCCCTTTCCCGGCTCCAGCGGGCAATGACGGACGTGAGCGCCGCCCTGGAAAGCAAGGACCGCACAGCGGAGGGCGCGTAAGATGTTCAGGCGAGGAAGAGAGGGCCGCGGCCCCCGGTCCGGGGATAACGGAGCCCACTGGATCTCCTATTCGGATATGATGGCGTCGCTGCTGCTGGTGTTCGTGCTGGCGGTGGTGTACAGCGTGTACCAGTATTACAGCATGCTGGAAATCAAAACCCAGCAATTGAATGAACAGCAGGCGGAGCTGGACCGGGCCACCATCACCTTAGTGCAGCGGGAGGAAGAATTGGAGGCCGCCAACGTGACCTTGATGGGCAAGCAGGAGGAATTGGCCGCCATCCAGATTCAGCTGGATCAGCAGGAAAACGACCTGCACGCCGCCCAGGACGCCCTGAAAACCCAGGAAGAAGAGCAGGCCAAGCTGCAATTGCAGCTGGCCGCCATGCAGAGCGTACTGGAAGCCCAGAAGGCGGAAATGCTCACCTATCAGCGAAGAATCGACGATATGATCGGCGTGCGCTCCAAGATCATCCAGGAATTGAGCAAAGCGCTGTCTGCCGCCAACGTCGGCGCGTCGGTGGACGCCGCCACCGGCGATATCATTCTGGAGGGCAAAGTGTTCTTCGATTCCAGCCGGGATACCATTCGGGAAGAAGGCAAGGAATTGCTGTCCCGGTTCGTACCGGTGTATTTGGGCGTGCTGATGCGGCCGGAATATGTGGATTACGTGGGTGAAATCATCATCGAGGGACATACTGATACGGCGGGGTCTTATTTGAGCAACCTGCGCCTGTCCCAGAACCGCGCCCTGTCCGTGGCGGAATACTGTTTGCAGCTTTCTTCCCTTTCCAGCAAGCAAGTGAGCCAACTCCAGGAACTGCTTACCGCCAAGGGCCGCAGTTTTTCCGATCCCATCTATAAGGCGGACGGTTCCGTGGATATGGACGCCTCCCGCCGGGTGGAATTCAAGTTCCGCCTGAAGGATTCCGAAATGATTCAGGAAATGGACCGTATTTTGACGCAGATGGAGGCGCAGAACAGCCTGTGAGAACCGCAGCCATTGTTTTGCTGGTGCTGGTGCTGACCGTGGGCGGCGTACTGGGTTGGGAGCTGTTTCACACCAATTTGCAGGTGACGGGCAAGGCCCTGCAAACCCTGCCCGCCCGGGACCGCGCGCCCCAGTACGACGCCCTGCGCGCCGCCGTTTCCCGCCAAAGCCTGCTGGGCACGGTGCTGAAAAAAACGGAAATGGGTCCGGCGGAAAACTACAGCTACTATATTTATACCCTGCGGCTGAAAAACAACGGGCTGGTGCCCGCCGAAATGGTGGAAATGCAGCTTGCGCCCATCGAAAACGACGTGCTGTTTTACGGCGACACCGCCGAAACGGTGATCCCGCCGGGGGAGGAAAAGGACGTGTGGGTGGTGCTGCTCACCGAGGGCACGCCCCATTCCGTGCGGGACCTGTATATCACCTACTATCTGTGGGGCCATCCCCAGGAAGTGAAGTTTACCTATGACGAGGCGCGTTAAAATCCTGCTGCTTGCGGCGCTGCTGCTGCCGTTTCGCGCTTTGGCGGAGGATGCGCCGGCGCATGAACTGCCTGACGGCTTCTGCTACGTGCATGAAGTGATCGAGGATGTGATTTTGGATATCCGCTATGCGGGCACCCACAATTTCGTGGGGGACGTGATCGACGGGTACGAAGCGCCCTACGCGATTCTGACGGTGGAGGCGGCGGAGCAATTAAAGGAAGCGGCGGATGAATTTCGACAGCTGGGCTATCGGCTCATGATCTTCGACGCCTACCGCCCGCAGCGGGCCGTCAGGCACTTCGTCCGCTGGGCCAAGGACGAAAAAGACCTGCGCATGCAGGCGGAATTCTACCCCGAGTACAAAAAGAAGATCAGGCTGGTGGACGATGGCTATATCGCCCGCAATTCCAGCCATTGCCGGGGCAGCGCCGTGGATTTGACGATCACCGACATGGATGGGAACCCCTTGGATATGGGCACAGGATTTGACTATTTCAGCAAGCTGGCCTGGCACGGAGCCAAGGGCGTGACGGAGGAACAGGCCGCAAACCGAAAACTGCTCTGTACCGTCATGGAAAAGCACGGCTTCAAGCGGTTCGATCATGAATGGTGGCACTACAGGCTTCGGAATGAACCCTATAGTGAGGGTTTTGATTTTCCGGTAAGGTAGAGATATGAAAGAGTTGGGAGTTGAGAGTTGAGATATTATTTTGCATGCACGTTCCTTTCAGTATTCATAGAGCGAAAGCGGAAATCAATATAAATCTCAACTCTCAACTCTCCGCTCTCAACTCTGACACAAAACGGCTTTGAAAGATGATGCAATAAACACCCGGTACGTCAAGAAAAAAGGAGAGATCACCATGCGTAAAACCAAGATCATCTGCACCATCGGCCCCGCCAGCGAGAATGAAGAAATCCTGGAAAAAATGATGCTGGCCGGCATGAACGTGGCCCGGATCAACTTCTCCCACGGCACCCATCCGGAACACCGGGAGAAGATGAACAAGATCAAGGCCGTGCGGGAAAGGCTGGGCCTGCCGGTGGCCATCATGCTGGACACCAAAGGCCCGGAGTATCGCATCAAGACCTTCGCGAACCATAAGGTGACCCTCCAGGACGGCCAGGACTTCACCCTGCGGGTGGACGCGGTGGAAGGAGACGAGCGCCAGGTTTCCGTCAACTACGCGGACCTGAACAAGGACCTGAACCCCGGCGACCGAGTGCTCATCAACAACGGTCTGGTGGCCATGGACGTGAAGGAGATCGTCGGCCCGGAAATCCGCTGCCAGGTGGTCATCGGCGGCGAGCTGTCCGACCGCAAGAGCATGTCCTTCCCCGGCAAGGTGCTGAATCTGGTGTACTTAAGCGAGCAGGACAAGGCCGACATCCTCTTCGGCATCGAAAACCAGGTGGACTATGTGGCCTGCTCCTTCGCATCTCGCAAGCAGGACCTGCTGGACGTGCGTTCTTTCCTCGATGCCAACGGAGGCCAGCAGATCAGCCTGATCGCCAAGATCGAAAACCAGCCCGGCATCGACAACATTGAGGAAATCTGCACCGCCTGCGAGGGCATCATGATCGGGCGCGGCGATATGGGCGTGGAAATCCCCTATGAAGAGCTGCCCGCCGTGCAGAAGCACCTGATCGACAAGTGCCGCCTGATCGGCAAGCGGGTGATCACCGCCACCGAAATGTTAGAATCCATGATCCACAACGCCCGGCCCACCCGCGCCGAAATCTCCGACGTGGCAAACGCCGTGTACGACGGCACCAGCGCCATCATGCTGTCCGGCGAGACCGCCGCGGGCAAGTACCCTGTGGAATCCGTAGCCGTCATGGCGAAGATCGCCGAAGCCACCGAAAACAAGATCAATTTCGCGGAACGCTTCCGGGGCGCGGAATTCATTACCCACACCGCCGTGGACGCCATTTCCCACGCCACCTGCGGCATGGCCATCGACATCGGGGCCAAGGCCATCGTGGTGTGTACCCTCACCGGCGGCACCGCCCGCATGATCTCCCGCTTCCGGCCCCCGGTGGACATTTTGGGCCTGACCACCAGCGAAATCAGCATGCGCAAGCTGGCCCTGTCCTGGGGCGTGGTGCCCGCCATGTTCGAGGCTTATACATCCACGGACGTGCTGTTCTACGTGGCCAAACAGATGGCAAAAGAAAAGCTGCATTTGCAGCCCGGAGATAAAATTGTGATCACCGGCGGCCTGCCCAACGGCAAATCCGGCAACACAAACCTGATAAAAGTAGAAGAAATTTGACCAAACGGTTCAAAAAAGGCCGCGGCGGATATCAAAAACCCGCCGCTGCCTTTTTTGTGCCGCCGATTGAAAGAAAGGCGAAAAAGCAACGTATAATCAGTTCCATAGCAAATCTTGCAATGTAAGCGGCTTGTGCGGCGTCGGGCAAGCGTGTATAATAATACATGAAACCGGGCGAACCGGTATGATCGTATCATACAATTTGAAAGGAGAACTGTATCATGAAGAAGATGCTCGCTCTGCTCCTGGCCCTCGTCATGGTGATGAGCCTGACTGCCGCTCTGGCGGATGACCAGGTAGTGACCCTGAAAGTGGCTTCCATCTGGTCCGCCGAATCCGAAGCCAACCGCGCCCCCATGCTGAAGACCCTGGCAGAATTTGAAGCCGCTCACCCGGAGATCAAGCTGGAAGTTGAATGGTATGAAGCGAACGCCTGGAAAGACGCCGGTGAAGAACTGGCGCTGTCCGACAGCCTGCCCGATGTGTTCTATTGGAACGCCGGCGGCGTGCTGTGGAACCTGGTCAGCTCCGGCGATATCCTGGATATCACCCCCTATCTGACCGATGAAATCAAGGATCAGCTGATCGGCGGCGCGCTGGCGAACATGACCTTCGACGGCAAAGTGTACCAGCTGCCCTACACCAATGCCTGCTCCTGCCTGTACTGCAACACCGAGCTGTTCGACCAGTACAACGTCAAGATCCCCGAGACCTGGGATGAACTGCTGGATGCCGTCAAGGCCTTCAAGGCCGCTGGCGTGACCCCCATGGCGCTGGGCGGCGGCGACAAGTGGCCCACCAATATGTACACCGACCTGATCGCTCTGCGTTTCGTGGGCGATGAAGCCTGCCGTGCCTGCTACTACAAGACCGAAGGCGCCACCTTCAAGACCCAGGACTGGATCGACGGCATGACCGCTTTCAAGACCCTGATCGACTTGGGCGCTTTCGCTGACGACGCCATCTCCACCACCCGCGACGAATCCGAAGTGCCGTACTTCAACGGCCAGATCCCCATGTACGTCCATGGCCAGTGGTTCTCCGGCTCCCTGTCTGCTGAAATGCAGCAGAAGGTCAAGGCTGTGAAGTTCCCCGCTGTCGGCAAGGGCTATGACAACCAGTGGATGGGCGGCCCCGCCGAAGGCTTCAGCATCGCCGCTTACACCGCGCATCCGGATGAAGCGTTCATCGCCTGCCAGTTCCTGGCTCAGCATCAGTCTGACAACGGCTTCGCGTGCGGCGCTGGCCTGCCCGCCTGGAAGACCACCGTGGAGTGCGGCAACCCCGTCATGAACCAGATCGCCGCGCAGGTTGCCGAGGGCGATTCCCTGCTGCTGTGGGGCAACACCGCGCTGAGCGGCAATGACGCCAGCCTGATCGGCGACACAGTGTACGATCTGCTCGCCGGCAAGATCACTCCCGAAGAATGGTGCGATGAAATGGAGAGCATCTTCGAGTAATTCCCGCTGAGAGTTCCTCTGGGGGGACGGCAATCCCGTCCCCCTTTTTCCAATCTTTTTTGCCGAGGGGAGGTCCGCTTATGAAACGCGTTCTGTCGAATAAGTGGAGCATTGCGGTCTTCGTCCTGCCGACCGTATTGTTTTTTTCCTATATTGTCATCATCCCGATCTTCAAAACGCTGTGGTACAGCCTGCTGAACGAGATCCCGGCGAAGGTGGGCGATAAATCGCATTTTGTGGGGCTGGAAAACTTCATTAAAATGTTCACCCCGGCGCGGCGGAATCCTTTCCCCAACGCGGTGGGAAATTCCCTGCTGTATGCGGCCCTGTCCATCTTTGTCCAGCTGCCGTTTTCCATGCTCATCGCGCTGCTGCTGGCAAACGGGGTGAAGGGCGAAAGCATGTACCGGAACATGCTCTTTGTGCCGGTGGTAATCTCCTCCATCGTGGTCAGCCTGCTGTGGGGACGCCTGTACAAAGGTCTCCTGCCGCAGATTTTTGATTTGATGGGCTGGGAGGTGCCGAAGGGCGGTTTCTTAGGGAATTTGAATACGAAAATATGGTTCTCGTTCATCCCGAGCCTCTGGCAGTATGTGGGTTACCATATGCTGCTGATGTACGGCGCGCTGAAATCTATTCCGGAAGATGTGATCGAGGCGGCGGCGGTGGACGGGGCGTCCGGCGCGAGGATGGCCTTCCGCATCCAGATCCCCATGATCAAGCCCATGCTGAAGGTGTGCCTTTCCTTCTCCCTGATCGGCTCCTTCAAGCTGTTCGATACGCCCTGGGTCCTGCTGGAGCGCGCGAATATGGACCTGCCGGCGCTGTCCATGTATGTGGAAATGTTCTCCAACCACAAATATTCCTATGCCAGCGCGCAGGCGATCTTCATCGTGGTGGAGTGCCTGGTGTTCACGGTGGTGCTGAACGTACTGTTCCGGGAGAAAAGAGAAGCCGGAAAGGAGCTGAAGAGGAAATGAAAAAGAAGCTGTCCATCGGCAAAATCCTCACGCAGGTCTTTCTGATTATCTGGCTGCTCGTCTGTCTTTTCCCGCTTTACTGGATGTTCACCATGTCCCTCAAGGACACCAACGAGATTTTCGGCGGCAACGTGGTGGGCCTGCCCACCCAATGGCTGTGGGGGAACTACGCCAATGCCTGGGGCAGCGGCGGCAAGGTGAGCATCTACCTGCTCAACAGCGTGATCGACACCTTCGCCACTCTGCTTCTGACCAGCACTTTGGGCTTCATGTGCGCCTACGGCCTGCTGCGCATGCGCTGGAAGGGGCAGAAAGCCGTGTTTACCTATATTTTGATGGGCATGATGATCCCCATGCACGCCGCCCTGTACCCCCTGACGGAGATCCTGCTCAGCCTGACCAAGACCAATTGGGCGCTGATCATTCCCTACACGGCGTTCAATATTCCCATCACCATTCTGATCCTCAGCGGATTCATGAGCAATATTCCTTATGAAATGGAAGAAGCCGCCTGCATCGACGGCAGCGGCATTTACCGCACGGTTTTCACCATCATCCTGCCCATGATGGTGCCCGCGCTGATCACGGCGGCCATCTTCGTGTTCCTGCAGGTCTGGAATGAACTGCTGCTGGCCACCCTGTTTACCACCTCCGCTGTGCGCACCCTCACCGTGGGCATTCAGCAGATGAGCGGCCAGTACCAGACCGACTACGGCTCCATGGGCGCCGGTCTGGTGATCGCCACCCTGCCCACCCTCGTCCTGTATATGTGCATGAGCGGACAAGTGCAAAAGAGCCTGGTGGCCGGAGCTGTGAAGGGATAAGGCGCAAGAGGTAGGAAGTAGGAGGTAGGAAGTAGGAGGTTGGAGGTAGGAGGTTCAGTAAAGTGCTCCCTTTGTCAAGGACAATTTTGATTTGGAAAGGGGAAGTACAGGACAAGAATGTGGTATACTCTCCCAGCTGGGACGGAGGATAGGGC
>CAJOJQ010000059.1 GCA_905234985.1 uncultured Christensenellaceae bacterium | reverse complement strand
GGCGGCTCTTCATGGCGTCTCTTCTTTTGATGCCATTGTTGCTGCCTTCCGGGGTGGTGCTGTTGGAGTATTATTCGGGCTGGACTGAATAGTTACGACGTTTCTTAACCTTCCGATTTCCTTTACAGGACAACCGCCCAGCATTTCCGGAACCTCCAGCACCTCCGGAATATCTCCTGAAGGCGCATATCCTGTGATCCGAACGGTCTTGGAATCGCCGTACCCGGTAGTATCATACTCCCAGTCTCCATCCTTCTTTGTGGCGGCGAAGCTGTCAAAGGAGGCCAGCAGGATCGACAGAAATACGAAAAATACGATCAATCGTTTCATAGCGCTGAAAACCTCTCAAAGCCTTGTCAAATACGATTTATCACTTGTTCATTTCCGCCCAATGCAGCGCGCCGTCCACGGCCCGGTGCCAGCCGGTGAGCAGTCCTTCCCGGCGGGCTTCGTCCATTTGGGGTTTGAAGGAATCGGCCACGTGCCAGCCGGAGGCGGTTTCCTTCAAATCTTTGTAGATGCCAACGCCCAGCCCGGCCAGCAGCGCCGCGCCCAAGGCGGTGGTTTCCAGCACGGCCGGCCGTTGTACGGGCACGCCCAGCAGGTCGGCCTGGAACTGCATGAGCAGTTTATTGGCGCTGGCCCCGCCGTCCACCCGCAGGGCGGCGCTGGGCTGGCCGCAGTCCTGGGCCATGGCGGAGAACAGGTCGCGGCTCTGGTAGGCGATGCTTTCCAGGGCGGCGCGGACGATGTGCGCCCGGCCCGTGCCGCGGGTCATGCCCACCAGGGTGCCCCGGGTGTACATGTTCCAGTAGGGCGCGCCCAGTCCCGTGAAGGCAGGCACCAGATACACCCCGCCCGTATCGGAAACGGTGGCGGCCACCGGCTCGCTCTCGGCGGCGGAGGAAATCAGGTGCATTTCGTCCCGAAGCCATTGAATGGTGGCCCCGCCCATGAACACGCTGCCCTCAAAGGCGAAGGTGGGCACGCCGTTGAGCCGCCAGGCCATGGTGGTGAGCAGGCCGCATTTGGACAGGCGGAATTCGTGGCCCGCGTTCATGAGCATGAAGCAGCCGGTGCCGTAGGTATTTTTAACGTCGCCCTCCTTAAAGCACGCCTGACCGAAGAGCGCCGCGTGCTGGTCGCCCACCAGGGAAGCCACGGGGATACGCGCGCCCAGCAGGTCTTCCCGCAGCATACCGACCACATGGGCCGTATCCACGACTTCGGGCAGGATTTCCCGGGGGATATCCAGGATGGACAGCAGTTCGTCGTCCCATTGCTGGGTGTGCAGGTTAAACAGCATGGTGCGCCCGGCGTTGGTGGCGTCGGTCACGTGGGGGTGACCCTCCACAAGGTGCCAGGCAAGATAAGAATCCACGGTGCCGAAGCAGATTTCGCCCTTCTTCGCTCGCTCCCGCAGGTTCAATTCGTCCAGCAGCCATTTGATTTTGCTGCCCGCGAAATAGGCGTCGGGCACCAGGCCGGTTTTCTGCCGGATCACGTCGCCGTAGCCGTCGGCCATGAGCTTTTCAATGATGGGCGCGGTGCGGCGGCACTGCCACACGATGGCGTTGTACAGGCAGGCCCCGGTTTCCCGTTCCCACAGGAAGGTGGTTTCCCGCTGGTTGGTAATGCCGATGGCGGCGATTTCATTGGGGTCGATTTCCGCCTTGCGCACGGCGGTGCGCAGGGCTTCGATCTGGGTGGACAGGATGTCGGCGGGGTCGTGTTCCACCCACCCGGGATGGGGATAGTGCTGGGGAAATTCCTGGGCCGCGGCGGTGATCATGTGGCCTTCCAGGGTGAATACTACCGCCCGGGAACTGGTGGTGCCCTGATCCAGCGCTACTAAATATCGTTTGTTCATCATGGGGAAATGCCTCCTTGTACCTTGTATACGCTTTCTTTTTTTCAGTGTACCACAATTGCTTCCATATTTCAATGAGAGAAATTTCGCGCGGCTGTTGAAATTTTCGCGGTCTTGGTATATAATGCCTTTGTTTACAGGCAATGCACGGGTCCATGCCGCCAAACGCAGAGAGTGCGCCTTAGGCTGAAAGCGCGCAAGGCAGGCAGTCCCGCCCGTGGGCCAGCGGCCAATCCCCGCCGGGGCGCTCCCGTTACAGAGTGATGAAAGCCGGGCGCGTTTTATCGCGCCAAGCAAGGTGGTACCGCGAAGCATCCCTTCGTCCCTGCAAAGGAACGGAGGGTTTTTTAGGAACAAACCTTCAGGTTTGTGACGCGGAATGAACCAATTCCAAGGGAACCAAATAGCGCGCGCAAGCGAAGCGCAGGGCGTGCGGGAAATAATGGAGGTGTCGATATCTATGGCCAAGGAAAAGAAACAGGAATTCGTGCAGCACATCACCCCCCGGGACGAAAATTTCTCCCAATGGTATACCGACGTGGTGACCCAGACCGATCTGATGGACTATACCCCCGTGCGCGGCTGCATGGCCTTGAAGCCTTACGGCAACCGCATTTGGGAATTGATTCACGAACAGCTGGACGCCATGTTCAAGGAAACGGGCCACGAAAACGTGTCCATGCCCATGCTGATCCCCGAATCTCTGCTGCTGAAGGAAGCCGACCACGTGGAGGGCTTCGCTCCCGAAGTGGCCTGGGTGACCCAGGGCGGCACGGAACCCCTGCAGGAGCGCCTGGCCGTGCGTCCCACCAGCGAAACCATTTTCTGCACCATGTTCTCCAAGTGGGTGCAGAGCTACCGCGACCTGCCCCTCAAGTATAACCAGTGGTGCAGCGTGATGCGCTGGGAAAAGACCACCCGCCCCTTCCTGCGCACGGCGGAATTCTGGTGGCAGGAAGGCCACACCGTCCACGCCACCGCCGAGGAAGCGGAGGAAGAAACCCAGACGATGCTGAACGTGTATAAGACGTTCTGCGAAAAGAACCTGTCCATCCCCGTGTTCGCGGGCCAGAAATCCGATAAGGAAAAGTTCGCGGGCGCCCGGGCCACCTATTCCGTGGAAGCCATGATGCAGGACGGCAAGGCCTTGCAGGCGGGCACCAGCCACAATTTCGGCACCAATTTCGCCGTGCCCTTCAACATTCAGTACCTGTCCAAGGACAGCAAGCTGGAATACTGCCACGAAACCAGCTGGGGCGTTTCCACCCGGCTCATTGGTGCCATCATCATGACCCACGGCGACGAGCGCGGCTTGAAGCTGCCCCCCATGATCGCGCCCTTCCAGGCGGTGATCCTGCCCATCGCGGCCCACAAGGGCGGCGTGATGGAAAAGTGCGAAGAAATCTTCGCCGCCCTGAAAGCCGCCGGCATCCGCGTGAAGCTGGACGACCGGGACAACGTGTCTCCCGGCTGGAAGTTCAACGAATGGGAGCTGAAAGGCGTGCCCGTTCGCGTGGAAATCGGCCCCAAGGACATAGAAAACGGCGTTGCCACCGTCATGCGCCGGGATACCTTTGAAAAGAGCGCCATTTCTCTGGACAATTTAGCGGAAGAACTGAAAAAGCTGCTGGAGGATATTCAGCAGAACATGTTCCGCATCGCCGACGAATTCCGCCTGTCCCACACCAAGGACGTACACACCTACGAGGAATTAAAAGCCCAGGTGGAGGGCGGCTATGCCCGCGCCATGTGGTGCGGCGACCGGGCCTGCGAGGATAAGATCAAGGAGGAAACCAACGCCACCTCCCGCAATATGCCCTTCGATCAGACCCCCATCGGCGATACCTGCGTCTGCTGCGGCCGGAAAGCCAATAAGGTGATGTATTTCGCCAAGGCCTATTGATAACCAAACCGAAAAATACCCTGCCGGGATATTGCTTCCTGGCAGGGCTTTTTGACCGCATTTATTCTGTGATCGGCGGCTTTTGCTGATATACCACCAGCGCCTTGCCCTGGCGGATGAAATCGCACAGTTCATGGTAATCGGCAGGTTTTTCCTCAAAGGCCACAAAAGCCTTTCCCGCGTCCTCCGTCCGGTGGGAATCGGAACCGGCAGTCCAGGGTTTGCCCTCCCTTAGGGCCAATTCCTGGGCTTTTATATTGAAAATTTCCTGGCTGTTGCCCGCGTTGAATACTTCGACGGCGTCGATGGGCAGGCCGGGACGCTCAATGCCGGGATGGGCGATATAGTGAGCTTCCCGATAGGGATGGGCGCGGATGACGATGCCGCCCAAGGTATGTACCGTATTGCACAGGTATTCGATGCTCCATGTATCGCAGTTTTCCAGCTCGTGATACAGATGCTCGGGCTTTAAGCCAAGCAGCAGATAATCTTCCCCGTTGCCGCCTAAGTGGGTATATTCCACGCCGAAGTATACGGGCAGGCCTAATTTGTCGCCCGCGTCCTTGGCGGCGAGATAGCCCCGCAGGTACGCGTCGATTTTTTCTTTCCAGGTTTCCGGGTCGTTGGCGTAAGAATTGCCGTTGATGAAGTGGTCGGTGATCACCACGCCGGAAAAACCCTTGTCAAAGTAGGCTTTTACCATGTCCCGGGCGGGAGATCTGCCGCATTTGCTGGTTTCGGCGGTGTGCATGTGCAGCTCGTATGAATACATAAAATGCTTCCCTCCCTATCATAAATGGTAGACTTTGGTATGAATCGCCGTATCCACACCGGTTTCCGATTTCGCGTCTGCCGCGGATAATCATGAAAGCCGGATGGGTACGGGGTCGCGGAGCGTCAGGCTGTCGTCGGTGACGGCGCAATCGTAGGCCATGATTTGCACGCCCGCGTCCCGCGCGTGCGTCAGGGCGTCGGCAAAGGCGGGATGGGTTTTCCGGTTGGGCGAAAAGCAAGCAACGCCCCGCATCTGGATCACGAACAGCACCGCCGCCCCGAAGCCTGCCCGCAGGCAGTTTTCCAGTTCCTTCAAGTGTTTTACGCCCCGTTCCGTGGGCGCGTCGGGGAACAAGGCCAGGCCGTTTTCCTCCAGCGTCACGCCCTTGATCTCCAAGAAGGTTTTTCTGTCGCCCTGCTCCAGGTAAAAATCCAGCCGGGACGCGCCGAAAACGGCTTCGGGCCGCACCAGCGTAAGCCCGGGAAAGAGCCGGGGCAGCGCTTCCGCCGCCGCGCGGTTGGGGGCCTGGCTGTCCATATTGATGTATAAATCGCCCTTATGTACGGCCACCAGATCGCAGCGGGTTTTCCGGCCGGGATTTTTCCCCACGGCCAAGGTCACTTCCGCGCCGGGGGTCAGCAGCTCCGCGCAGCGGCCCGTATTCTTCACATGGCAGATTTCCAGGCCGTTTTCCGTTTGCACGTGGGCGATAAACCGGTTGGGACGGCGGATAAACGCGCCGGTCAACACTTCGTCGTACAGCTTCATGCGTGCCTCATCCGAAAAAACAGCCCGCTTCCTTGGCGAAAGGAGAAGCGGGCTTATAAAATTGCTTGCCTTACCAGGTGGCTTTCATGGCGCGGGCCTCGCAGTTCTGGTGGGCGGAATCCACAGTGTCGGTTTCATGGGTGCGGCTCTTGTAGAAGTGGATGCAGAAGTGGCCGTCGAAGTTGTTGTTCGTGATGCTCTCGGTGCCGTGGGGCATGCCGTTCATGGAGGCGGCGTACACGTGGCCGTTGTACAGCACCAGGATCGCCCGGCGGTTCCAGCTCCAGGAGCCGCCGTAGATGGATTTCATGATGGCGGTATCCTCGGCGGTCAGCGGTTCGCTGTCCAGGTGGTTGGTGCCGAAGCGGCGGCGGGCCTTGAACATTTTACCGGTGTTCACGTCCTTGACGGTATACACGCAGGTGCCGGTGAAAAGATAAACGCCCTTGCTGAACCAATCCAGCCGTTCGGTGGTATAGGTATAATTGGCGGCTTTTTTGCCGAACAGCGCTTTAATGGTGGAATTGCCCGCAATGCCGTCCTGCGCCAGCCCCTTGGCTTTCTGGAAGGCTTTCACGGCGGCCACGGTCTGATCGCCGTATTTGCTGTCGATGGCGGGCTTGTAATAGCCCTTGATTTTCAGCGCCTGCTGCAGGGCCAGCACGTTTTTGCCGCTGTCGCCCTTTTTGCTGGTGGCGGGCACGGAAATCTGGGAAATTTTGGTGATCCCGTTCATTTTGGGGTCGTTGGCCACGGTGGTGTACAGCACCTTGCCGAACAGCTTTTTGATGGTGGCGTAATCCGCCTTGCCGGTCTGGGTCAGGCCCATGGCCTTCTGGTACGCTTTCACCGCGGCGACGGTCAGATCGCCGAATTTGCCGTCCACCGTACCGTTGAAATACTTTTTGATTTTCAGGGCCTGCTGCAGCTTTTCCACGCTGTCGCCGGTGGAACCCTTTTGCGTGTAGTCCGGCGGATCGCCCAATTTGGCAATGGTGGTCACGTTGGCGTATTTGCTCGTGCTGGTGGAAGAAGAGCTGCCGTTCAGCGCCTTTGTGGCGGCGGCGGAGAGCGTGACGAACTTTTTCATCACGTAGCCGCTGTTATTATTGTAGGTAACTTTATAAAAGTCCCCCTGCACGCCGGTCACGGTGACTTTGGTGCCCCGATTCAAATAACCGTAATAGGTGGCGCTGGTGCTGGCTTTTTTCCGGAAAAACACCTTATCGGAATTGATGGTGCCTGTATAGGATGCGGCCATCGCCTCGGGGATCATGGAAATCAGGAGAACGATTACCAATACCGCCGCGACGCCGCGCTTAATGTACTGCATTTTCACCTGCTCCTTCCGTCTGTAATGAGTACATGCACATTATAATACAAAAAACGGGAAAAAACAACATTTAGACCGAATTGTTTACAATTCTACAAAATATAGCCCCTTGCCGTCACAAATGCTTCATATTTTCGGGAAAAGTTTCAAGTATCATCACATTCTGTTCACAGTTTTTTTCTTTAATACTGGCATGGAAAGCAAGAACTTTCCAAATGAAGAAAAATGAGGTGGAAAAACTGCGGCAGTGGAAGCGCATCATCGTTTCGTTTTTGTTGATCCTGAGCCTGACGGGCGGGATCGCAAGCGCCAGCGCCGAAAGCCTGACGGATATCCTGACCGACAGTCGGACGGCCCAGAGCTTTACGGACGAAGCGGTATCGGATGAAGACCTGAACGTGATCCTGAACGCGGGCCTGGCGGCCACCAGCGCCATCAACCAGCAGCCCTGGTATTTCGTGGCGGTCACCAACGAGGACGTGATCGCGGAAATCAAAGGCAGCGCGGGTGGCTTTGGCGGCAGCGCGCCTGTCGGCGGTTTCTCCGGCGGCGGTAAACCGGAAGGCGCGCCCGAGGGCCTTAAGCCGGAGGGCGGCTTTGCTCCGCCCGCGAGCGGCAGCTTCGGCGGCGGCGCGGCGAAAGCGGGCTTAGGGGATTCTCCCGTTGCCATCATCATCTATATGAACGAAAAAACATCTTCGCCCAACGCCAGCTTTGACTGCGGCCTGGCCTGCGAAAACATGTTCATCGCCGCCAAAGCCCTGGGCTACGGTGCGAAGATCGTTTCTTCTCCCACCATGCAGCTCAACGGCGCGAATCATGACGCGCTGTGCGAAAAGTTAGGCGTCGATACGGCGTATACCGCCGTGGCGGTGCTGCTGATCGGCCGTGAGGCGGCGGACGCCACTACCAGCGCGTCCGTGCGGAACGACATGGCGGATAAGGTCAGCATCGTTAAATGACGCTTTCCAGTCAAAATGGAGCTTGAGCAATCAGGCTCCTTTTTGATGGAATGGTTACAGAAAAAGATCGCCGCAAAAGTGAAAAGCCGCGCACTATTGACATTGTGGAACGCTTTCCTTTATAATGAACACATGCTCCCGAAGGGAAAAGGATAAGCATTCAAGGCTGCTATACCTTCTATCTATTTTGAAAGGCAGTGAAATCTTATGACGATCGAAAAGCGTGAAAACGGAGACACTACCATTCTCGCCGTGGAAGGCCGCCTGAACACCCAAACCGCCAATGAATTTGGCAATGAGGTGAAAAACCTGATCGGGTCTGTACAAAACCTCGTTTTCGATTTTGACAAAGTGGAATACATTTCCAGTACCGGGCTGCGGGTGCTGCTTTTCGCCCAGAAGGAAATGAACAAGCGCGGCTCCATGAAGATCGTCAACGTAAGCGAGGAAGTGTACGACGTGATGAAGGACGTGGGCTTCACGGGCATCAGCGAAATTTATATGAAGGAATAAAGATTTACGGTGCTTTCATTTCATCATATGATCGGGAAGATCCGGCAGAAGTGGGCGGAGTGCTTGCTTTCCCTGTTGGCCGCGGGCGGAATAGGCGCGGCCTTTTTGAGCTGGTATACCCGTTGGCCGCCGGAGCTAACCATTGATACCGTCTGCGCCGCTTTGAGCGCCCTGCTGTTTTTAGCGGTGCTGATCCGCATGCTGCCCGGCTGGATACAAGCAATAAAAAACCCGGCGGCGGATCAGTCCAAGGCGGAGGAGAACCCGAAATACGCGCATTTGAAGGTTTTCGGGCTTTTTTTCCTGTGCCTGATCCTGCAAACGGCGCTCGCCTCGGGTTCCCGCCTATTTACGCAATACGATACGGATTTCTGGGACACTTTTCGCATCTATGTGGGGCTGGACTCCAACTCCTATTTATCCATCGCCCGGGAAGGGTACGCCCACCTTTCAGACGCGGGGGAGATGCTGCATCTGGTATTCTTTCCCGGTTATCCCGTGCTGATTGGCCTGTTCATGATGGTAATCCCCAACCAGGTGCTGTGCGGATTCCTGGCGGCCTGGCTGCCGTTCCTGGCTTCCGGCCCGGTGCTGTATGATTTGCTGCGGCTGGATTACGGGCACAAAGAAACCATGCGCATCCTGATGCTGTTCTGCCTGGCCCCGGCGTCGGTATTTTATGCCTATCCCATGTCGGAATCCCTGTTCGTGCTGTGTACGGCGGGCTGCCTGTATTTGGCCCGGACGCGGCGGTGGTTCGCCGCCGGGATCGTGGGGTTGCTGGCGGCGTTTACCCGTTCCGTGGGCGGGCTGCTGCTGGTGCCCCTGGCCTTTGAATGGTGGCGGCAGTTCAGGACAGAAAGCAGGTTGCTTTACCCCATCAGGCAAGGACTTCGGGACGCCTGCTGCCTGCTGCTGGTGCCCATGGGGCTGGTGCTGTACCTGTACATCAATTTCATCTATACCGGCAATCCCTTCATCTTCATGCAGTACCAGAATTCCAACTGGTATCAGCATTTGAGCTGGTTCTTCATTACCGCCTCCACCCAGGCCGATTATGCATTCTACGCGTGGGGGGAAAAACAGCCTTTTTGGGGCCTGTGGGCGCCCAATTTGGCGGTGGGATTTTCCTCTCTGCTGCTCATGCTGCTTTCCGGCAAAAAAATGCGGCCCGCCTATTCGGCGTGGTTCCCGTTCTATTTCGCCGTGTGCTACGGCGCAAGCTGGCTGCTCAGCGGCCCACGGTATATGGCGGTGTTCTTTCCCCTGGCGATTGCGGCGGAAACGCTGCCTATCAAGCGAAAATGGATGCTGTATGTGATTGCCCTGCCGATCACGGTCGCTTATACGATCATGTTTGCGCTCCGGTGGAGCGTATGGTAAAAGAAAAACGCGCTTGCTCGGCGCGTTTTTTCATATGACTTTTATCCGGCGACGCTCTCCTGCTCCTTGCGGCTGAACCGCTTTTTCTTGGGCTTGGGCAGGGAGTATTCGTTGTTTTCCTCAAATTTCACCGTTTCCGGCGGCGTTTCCAGCAGCTCGATGTTGTTGATATAGTACATGATGCGGTTGACCAATTTGGCGTATACCGCCCCGGCGCAGATGCGCTCGTCCGCCGTGATGCCGATGGGCAGGTAGCGCTTGCGGGTCGCTTTGCCGTCCGGCCCCACCGTATTTTCCCGGATCACCGACCCCATGGAAACGAACAGGGAGGTGGTGCCGAAGTTGTAGATGTGATGGTTGACGGCGGGCATGCCGATGGAAGCCATCTGGGTGAAGAACATGCTGGTGTGGAAGGGAGAGGCGTCCATGATATACTTGGGCATGACGCCGTAGCGGTCTAAGAAGCGGGCGGCGAAAACGATGGTGTTGGCTAAAATGGGGTTGAGCAGCAGCTTGGCCACCTTCATGGTGGAGTTGTCCGCTTCCTCCCGGCGGTTCTGCTCGATGGCCGCGCTGACCCGTTCGGCCACGTCGAAAATGGTGTCCTTGGGGTCGAAATAGCATTTCACCGTGTTTTCTTCCACGTCGTCCGCGTTGGCCGTTTCCTTGAGCAGGGCGAAGGAAACCGTCAGCTGGGTACGGGCGTACAGCCGCTTGTTGGCGACGAAGCGGTTGATTTCGGGCAGCTCGGAAACCACGCGCACATAGGCGGCCATGATGATTTCCATAAAAGTGAATTTATTGCCCTTCTGACCCTGCTCCACGATGTAACGGGCAATCTTTTCGTAGTCCAGCTTGAGATTCAAAAACACCTGCGCGTCGCACCGCATGGGCATCAGATAGGGCGTCAGCGCGATAATGGGATCAATCTTTTTCAGCAGCTTTCCGTCGGCCCGGCGTCCAAACATGGTTTATCCCCTCCAGGTTCTTTGATTGGTTCGTCTTCCATGCTTATTATACCGACTGCGCGGCCTCAAGTCAATCCCGGAAAGCGCCGCCGAAAAAGGAATTGAACTCTGTTTGAGACCCCTATGAAACGACACAGCTCTCAAATCTCCAGCCAGGCGTCCAAAATGCCCGGTATGTCCAGGAGGCTTGTGTCCTCGGAAAACACGCTGGGCAGCATGGGGGCCAAATCCTCCCGCCACACGTCCTCCAAACTGGCGGTCTTTGCGTCCCGTTTGGCAATGTTCAGCGTGCCGAAGTTCTTCTGCCGAAACCGGCTCACCGTGCCGAAGGTGTTCTGTATCTCGCTCTTTTGGTCGTCTGTCAGGTAGAAGCGCCGCCGTTTCAGCCCGGCCAGGATTTCCTTCGTCGTTTCGTCCTGCTCCACCAGCACGCCCGGCGAAGCGTCCAGCACGTTCTTCATCAGCTCCCGGGTGTATTGCAGAATTTCGCCGGGGCTGTACTGGCTCTGCTCCATGGCCTGGTAGATTTTCCGAAGCGCGTTCCTCAGCTTGATCGGCCCGTACTTCGTCCCGGTCTTGTCCGCGATCTTCTGAATGATGTCGGAAAGCCGCTGTTCAAAAGCGCCCCTCCGGATCAGCGCGTTTTCCCCGCCCTGGGTGGTCAGCCGGTGCAGCCGCATGAGCAGCTGCCACGCCGCCCGGATGTCCGCGTCCGCCGCCACCTGGGCGTACAGCTCGGGGTCGTCCGTCACTTCCTCCAGCGCTTCCTGGGTTTCGGCGTCGTCCGTGGTGGCGCGGCGGCTGTACAAAAGACTTTTGCTAACCCTCTCGTTGTACGGCCTTTCCATTCCCATTTTTTCCGCTACGTCTTGTGAAAACACGGAAGCCATTTCCTTTGAACTTGAGTTTCCGTATTTATTCTCAAGAATTGAGGAATTACAACGGTTTGCGGTATGCAGTCAATAAACAATTGTGATAGAGCTGTTTTTATTGATAATGTCGAGTGTTAGAACCACAAGCTCTGAATAGAATACGGAAACTCAAG
>CAJOJQ010000058.1 GCA_905234985.1 uncultured Christensenellaceae bacterium | reverse complement strand
GCAGCCTTCATAATAGGGATCTGCGGGCGAATTCAGCCGCAGCCTGCCACCGCTGACAAAGATATTCCCGTTGGAATCCACCGTATCGCCGCCGGAGACCGCCTCGATGCTGCCGCCGTTGATGGTCACTGAAACAGCATCGTTTCCACCGCCCCAGCCGCCGAAGGAACGGGCTTCCTCCGTATTGGCGGACGCGCCGATGGCGTCATCTCTGGAATCAATAAAGATGTTGCCTCCGTTGAAGGTGATGTTCGTGGCTTCAAAGCCCTCGTAGCAGACGGGAATGTTAAAAGTGCCACCATTCACCGTGAGACTCCGGGCAGCGTGAACGCCGTCGTCCTCCGTTTCGATCTGGAAATCACCGCCGGAGATTGTAACATCCAGATCAGCGTGAATGCTGTCATCCTTGGTGGAAAGCCTGAATGATCCGCCATCGATGGTCACAGTAGTTTTCGCTTTGATCCCTTTCTGGCTGTCAGAGGTTCCGGTTGAACGCCCCTCTGTTGTGATCTGAAAATCACCACTTAAGATCGTCAGCGATGTCTCCGCCTGGATGCCGTCTCCGGCAGCGGTGATGGTAAAGCTGCCGCCTCTGATTTCCAGCCAGCCCTTTGTTTCATCCTGATCTTCCGTGGCGGAAATCCCATCCTTGCCAGCCTGTAGGACGAAGGTGCCGTCTTCGATAATCATGGAATCCTTGCCGCGGATTGCGTCGGATACGGAGGTGACCGTGATAATGCCACCCTCGATCTCCAGATCGTCCTTCGTGGCGATGCCGTGCTTAAAGTTTCCCTGCACCGTCAGTGCGCCGTTACCGCGGATCTTCAGGTCATCCTGACTGAACAGCGCCGCGTTCGCTTCCGCGTCGACCGGGTATTTCGCTGTGTCTTTCAGCGTATTGGCCGTCCCGTCCGCCAGGGTGATGTTCAGATCCTTGGCCTGCCTGCATTCGATCGCTGGGCCATTGGCGCTGACGATTTCTGCATCGGACAGGATCAGCTCTACCTTTTCATCCTTTGGAGCCTCTACAACGATCTGCCCGCCGTTCAGGATGCCAATCAGGGTGTACGTGCCGCCCGATGTGATCATGACGGTGCCGTTTTGCGCGGACAAGTCGATGACGGTTGAGCCGTCGTCCGCAAACGCAATGGATGCGGTCGCCGCCAGAAGAACGGCAAGAATCAGAGCGATGCTTCTTTGGATCAGCCTGTTGCGCATCTTTATTCCTTCTTTCTTTCATTCATTTTGTCTGTTGTTCTTCCACCGTAATCAGTCGTTTCATCCAATCACCTCATTTCAGGAATGCGTCCGTCAGTGCAAATACCGTCTGCGCGCCGCCGAACCATGCGATATGTTCGGCGTTCGGAATGATCTCAAAGGAAGCGTCGGGCAGGGCATCCGCCACAGCCCGGCCTTTCGCCGGGGGATTTGTCGTGTCGTTTTCACCCGTTAATACGAGTGTGGGAATCGTAATCTTGCCCATGTCCGGGAACAGATCATAGTCCAGCAATGCCCGGCGCACCTTGTCCGGTTCGGCGGCCAGTCTTTCCGCTGATGCCTTTTCACTGCCTTTTGAGCCAATGAGAATGAGCCGGGAGAAGATCTCGGGATGCTTTTCCGCGGTTAGCAGGGTAATATACGAGCCCATCGAGAAGCCGATGACGGCGGGATGGTCCAGTCCGTATGCTTCCACCAGCGCCGCCAGATCATCCGCGCAGTCCTCCAGCCTGAATTCGTCTGGATCATCGCTGTCGCCATGGCAGCGGACATCATAGCTAATCACGTGGAAACTGTCCCGATAGCGCTCAAAAAAAGCGTCCATCCCTTCCTTGCGATAGCTCCGACCATGAACCAGGATCAGATCCGGTCCTTTTCCGGCTTCCTTGACGCTGATTTGAATTCCGTTGATGCTTTTCATTTCCAGCTTTACACTCCCCTCCGCCTGCGCTGCCGATACGACCAGACACATCAAGCTCATGACAATCAAGAGTAAAACGATTCTTTCTGTCTTGTCTTTCAGCTTTCTGAAGCTCATGCTGATGCCTCCTTGTAGATTCCGGAAGATTATCCATCGATCCCGATCAGCTTCTGAAGCAGAGAAATCAGTTGGTTTCTTTCATCGCCCGACAGCCTTTCTGTCAGCTCATCTTCAATCTTTTCTCCGAGGGCTTCCAGTTCAGCCTGCATGCTGTCTGCCTTTTCCGTCAGCGCGACCAGCTTCCCCCGGGCATCCTTCGGGTTTTCAATGCGGATGGTGAAGCCCTTCTTCTCCAGTGCTTCAATCAGGCCAAGCGCAGTGGGATGTGTCATGGAGTACTGCCGTTCCAGATCCACCACACGTGCCGTTCGCGACGGCTGAACGTAGAGGAATTTGAGTACTTTATATTGAGAAGAGGAAAGACCATATTCCGCAAAATATGGATTTGAAATCTTTTCAAACTCAAGCGTCGCCTTTTTGACAAGAATGGCAACCTTGTTGATAACCATGAGCATCATCCTTCCTCCGAATTACACCACAAAACGTAGCATGCTACTATAATAGCGTAGCAAGCTACGTTTGTCAACGGCTTTTTTTGAGTTTCCATTTTATTCATACAAGAAAATGAATTATCTGTTGGTTTATCTGAACTGCAGGCTTGTTTGGCAGACATAGATAGAGTATAATGACTCAAAGGGAATAATCCCCGCAATCCACAGCAAATCAGCCTCTTTATCACACTGATAAAGAAATGATAAACTGAGGCCGTAGAGCATGGAGAATACAAATAATCTGTAGAATCAGAATCACGAGAACGAACAGGAGAAATAAAAATTAAGCTAAAATCGTTAGATTGCATAGAGTGGGAATAATGATTTCTTGAAGGTTTTTGTCCCGGAAGTGCCGATATTACAAGCGCTTCCGGGATTTTTCATTTTGGACTGGCTACAAAATGGCTACATTCTTCTGAATTTTGTAGCCAGTCCATTCTTGATGACAAGTGCTTCTCATGGGATCAGGCCGTTGAGCTGCTTCGCTACCTCCACCTGCTTGTTGGGGTACAAATGACTGTACCAGTCCCACAATCCTCAGGAGGACGCGATTTCAATCCACTCACCCCGCGGGAGGTGAGACGCCAAGCATGACGCCAAGACGGCCCTTGCTCTGAAGTCGGGTGATAAGAACGCGATACGCAACCTTCTGGGTAAAACAGTTTCTTCGTCTTACCGTTCCACCCGCCACACTGCCGCGTCGTGGGGCGGGAGGGCGGCGGAGAGGAGCAGGGTGGTTTCTTGGCTTGTCCACAGCTCGGTGGCTTTGCCGCACAGTCCCTCCAGGGCTTCGGGGGGCACGGTGACGGTGCGCGGTTCATCCGAAAGGTTGAACGCGGCGGCATAGCAGCCTTTGCCATCCTTCCGGGGGGCGACCCATATACTGGCGTGTTCTGTGGTCAGCACGGGATGGGCGCACCAGCTTTCCTTTTGGATAGCAAGCAGGGGGGCGTTGGTGAGCAGGCGCAGGGTGAAATCGTCATTCTTGGGCAGGTCGCCGCCGATCATGAGAGGGGAACGCATCATGCACCACAGGGTCATCATGGTGCGCTGTTCGGCGGGGGTGAAGCGGGTCCAGTCCTGCTTCCCATAGCACTGGCGCAGAGCGCCTAAGGGCAGCATATCGGCGTCCGGCCAGTGGCCCGGCCCGGCGTGAACGCACCACTTTTCGGCCCGCTCGAACATGGCCTTCAGCAGCCGCCAGTCGTCCCAGAAATCATCGGTGATGCGCCACATGTTGGCGTAATGCTTCAGATGCTCCGCCTGCTCCAGCGGCGCGGGGCCGGGCGACAGGCTGAGTACGATTTCCCGCCCGCAGCCCCGGCAGGCTTCGGAAATCAGTTCGATTTCACGTTTGCAATGAGGGTATTCCCGGGCAATGTCGTCGCACTTGACAAAATCCACGCCCCACTGGGCGTAGAGGCGGAAAATGCTGTCATAATAGGCTTTGGCGGCGGGTTCGTCGCTTTTCAGGCCGTACATGTCCGGGTTCCAGGCGCAGATGGAATTGGGGTCCGCCGCCTGGCTGCACAGGTATTCGCTGTTCAGGATGGGCAGCCGCCTGTGGGCCGCCATGCGGGGCAGGCCGCGCATGATGTGGATGCCGAATTTGAGGCCCAGACTGTGGACGTAATTTGCCAGAGGCTTGAAGCCCTGCCCGTTCGCCGCGCTGGGGAAGCGATTTTCGGCGGGCAGCAGCCGCCCGTAAGCATCCATTACCAGCTGGGAAAAGGGTTCGTAGGCGTGGGTCATGGCGGTGGGCTGATACCATTGAATGTCCACCACCACGTATTCCCAGCCGAATTGTTTCAAATGCTTTGCCATGTAGTCCGCGTTCAATCGCACCGTTTCCTCGGTGACGGCCGCGCCGTAGCAGTCCCAGCTGTTCCAGCCCATAGGCGGAGTTTGAGCGATCATAGATTTTCTCTCCTTTTTTTGATTCTTGTATGAAGAAAGGACTATGACATGCCGCACAGTCCTGCCGGAAGCGAATTTTTATTTTTTCCAGGGCACGAAATCCTGCACGGCGCCCTGGCCGTCCACGTAGGGATTCAGGGGAAAGGCCGTGTCCCTTTGCATGCGCTCCATGATCTCCTGAGCTTCCTCCCCTTCCACCAGCACCGGCTGATAGTTGTTTTCCGGAGACGTGCCGCTGATATGAATGGGCCACAGGGTCAGCTGATGGCCGATATACTTGCCGTCCTCAAAGTACAGGGTGAACTGGGCGACGGTGCTTTGGATGCAGCGTATTTCCTCGTCCACCCCGGTGACGCCGCCGTAGGAAGAATTGCCCAAGGAAAACAGCTGGGTGATCCCGTCGAACACGCGCAGCCCCTGGGGCACCCGGGCGCGGTTGCCGATGATCAGGTTGGCCCCTAATTTTTTCAGCTTTTCGCCATAGTTTTCGTGAATGTTGCCGTGGATGTCGCTGTATTCGTTGCCGCAGTGCAGGGAAGCGACGATCACGTCACAGTGGTTTTCCTTTAAAAACTGAAAGGCTTTTTCCAGATCCCGGGGATGATCCTTGTTCCAGTAGGGATAAACGCCCACGAACCCGACGCGGACGCCCTTCACGTCCATAAAGCAGGCGTGATTGCCGAATTCTGTGGTGCCGCAGTAAGGAACGCCCACGGCGTCCAGCGCCGCCGTGGTGGAACGGTAGCCCTCTTCGCCGAAATCGTCGGTATGGGTGTTGGCCAGGTTCACCACCTCGATGCTGCACGCGGGCAGCACCTGGGCGAAGGTTTCCGGCCCCCGGAAATCCAGCGGGCTTTTGCTGACCGGGGCGCTGTCGTTCAGCGCGCAGGAGAGGCTGACCAGGGTGATGTCGTCCGTGCCTACCAGGCTTTGCAGCTTTTCAAAGGGATAGGCGAAGCCGTATTGTTCGATATATCGTTGGAAAGCGTAGGCCTGGGTACTCACCTTGTCGTTGCTGCCGGGCAGAAAATCCCCCGCGCAGGTGAGCGTGATGGTCTGCGTTTCGCAAAAAGCCCCCAGGGGCAGGATCAGCAGCAGGACCACCGCAAGCAGACGCATCCGTTTCACAGCCCTTTTCTCCCTTCATCAGATTCTTATACAGTCTAACATGTTGGCGGTCAATTGTCAATTTTTGTTTCGATTTTAGCGGGCGGCTTCCCCGGACTTTCCCCCGCCTTTGACGAAAAAATTAAAAAAACCTATTGACAAACGGCGCGATTTGAAGTATTATATCACATGTGCCGCGCAGGAACGCGGTATGGCGGGGGAGCATAGCTCAGCTGGGAGAGCATTTGCCTTACAAGCAAAGGGTCACAGGTTCGAGCCCTGTTGTTCCCACCACAACATGGCCCGGTAGTTCAGTCGGTTTAGAATGCCAGCCTGTCACGCTGGAGGTCGAGGGTTCGAGTCCCTTCCGGGTCGCCATATTTGCCTTGGTAGCTCAGTCGGTAGAGCATGTGACTGAAAATCACAGTGTCGGTGGTTCAATTCCGCCCCAAGGCACCTTTTATGCGGTAGTAGCTCAGTTGGTAGAGCGCCACCTTGCCAAGGTGGAGGTCGCGAGTCCGAGCCTCGTCTACCGCTCCATTTTTTCCCGGCGCCATAGCCAAGTGGTAAGGCGAAGGTCTGCAAAACCTTTATTCTCCGGTCCGAATCCGGATGGCGCCTCTCCGATCACGCTTTTATTGAAAGCGTGATTTTTTTTTGCCCGCGCGGATTGCATCATACAAAAAGGCCGCGCTTTTTCCTCTCCCGAGCAGGAGAAAACGCGGCCTTATTCTGAAAACGCCTTTCCCTTAGTTAGCGTTTGTGGTCGTTTCCGTCCGGGGCATAGTACCCGTAATGCGAATAGTAGGATTTATAGGAGTATTTCTTCGTGATATAGCTGTCGTATTCCGTCAAATTCAGCACCGCGCCCAGGATCGGGCATCCGGCCTGCAGAATCTGTTCCTTGGCGTCGTTCAGTTCCTGACGGCGCACCATGTTATATTCCACCACCAGCACGGTGCCGTCGCAGAATTTGGCGATTTGCGCCGCGTCGATCAGCAGCCCGATGGGCGGCGCGTCGATGATCACATAATCGAAGCTCGCGGCCAGGTCGTCCAGCAGCTTTTGAAACCGCTGGGAATTCAGAAGCGGCAAAGAATTGGTAACATTTCTGCCCGCGGGCACGATATACGCGCCGGGCAGATTCGTTTCATAAACCACGTCGGCCTCGTCCGCCATGCCTGCCAAATAATGGGACAGCCCCATCGCCTTTTTCCCCGCGTCAAACTGAATATCGTAGTTCTGCACGATCATGGAACGGCGCAGGTCGGCGTCCACCAGCACCACGCCCTTGCCCAACTTCGCCATATTGCGCAGGATGTTCATGGACAGATAGCTTTTTCCCTCGGAGGAATGGCAGCTGGTGAGCATGATCTTTTTCACGTTTTCCCCGGAAAAGGAAAGGTTGGTACACAGCATGTTCACCGCTTCGGCGCCGGCGTAATTCAGAGGGGGAAATTGGTTGATGTTCAGATGGTTCATGTTTTCCTCCTCTGTTTTTTGCTCTTGTTTTTGGCTTTGCCTTCGGCGTCGTTTTCCATGGGCACCACCGCCAGGGTGGGCAGGCCGGTGTACTGCCGAATATCCTCCGGCGTTTTCAGCTTATCGTCCATGAGGTAGCGCAGGATCACGATGGCGCATGCTAGCAGAGCGCCCAAAACAAAGCCTATCGCCACGTTTTTCACCTTGCTGGGGCTGATGGGGTTGGTGGGCACCAGCGCCACGGACATGATGTTGGGCTTGTCGATCACCATGGTTTCGTGGATGTACTCGCTGGCCACCTTGGCGTACTCGTTGGCAATGGCGGCCGCTTCCTCCCGGTCGGGGGACGTGACGGAAATATCCAGCATGCGGGTGCCGGAAGTATTCGTGACGGAAAGCATTTTTGCTATGTCGGAGTAGGAATAATTCAGCTTGAGGTTGGATATGACCTGTTCGTGAACCTCCCACATATCAAAAACCTTGATATAGTCGTTGGCCAGCGCCGTACCCAGCTGCAGGGAGGATACGTTGACGATAGACTCGGGGCTTAATACGTAGATGATGGAGGTGGCACGATACAGGGGGGTGACAAAATACACGGTATAAGCTCCCGCGGCGACAGCCAGCACCAATGCCAAGCACAGGATCAGCTTCCAGCTGGCCAGCAGCCGGTAAAACACGTCCACCAAGTCGATGGTGGTTTCATCGTCGGACTGCTGCGGGGCCGGGGGCGTGACCGGCACAATACCGTTTTGTGTCTTTAGTTGTTCTGACATGTTCCTATCTCCGATCTCAGCTCAAAGTGGGCAGCACAACAAGAAAACGGGGAATGAAAGCGGGAACTCACTCCCATTCCCCATTTTACCTCCCAAGGATCTCTTAGGCGGGGTTCTCTGCGGTTTCGTAGGTGATCTTTTCAAAGTTGATGGTCACTTTGGTCAGATCCTCGACGGCCCTGGCTGCGTCGATGGGGACGATGATATCGTATATCACCCTGCCATTCTCGTCCAGTACGGGTTCGCCGTTCTCATCCCGCGCGACGCCGCATTTGATCTGGGTGAAATAGGTGTGCCCATCCGCGCCCTGATAGACGAGCAGCAGAACGATTTTTTCATTGGGCGCCAGCGTGACCTTCGCGGCCGTGGGAATGTCCTTCACCGTGATCTTGACTTCTTTCACATCCGGATCGTCGGTCACGTCTTTGATGGGCATGGGAACGATGGCCAGATTCTCTATCTTCACGATTTTTTTATCGGCCAGAGGATCCTCCGCATATTCGGAGTTGGGCACCCATTCGATTGCCTCGTCGCCCGCATAATAATCCAGGTTGCCGGTTTCTTCGTTCTGCGTTTTGGCCATGTCCTCATACTGGGCATCACCGAATTTCTCAGCCTCGGCCATTACGGCTTCATCCGCGTTGATTTTAACGTTTTCTGTAGTGGCCTCCTTGATAATATCCTTCATGGTGGAGGGGCTGCCGGTGCTTTCGGCGAAGGCGCAGACGGCGGTCAGGCTCAAAGCCAGGACAAGAATGAGACTGAACAGCTTTTTCATGGTTTTTCTCCTTTCAGATTCACTTCGGCGCTGCCGTTGTGTATCGTAAAGCCCTTTTGGGCGTTACTTCAATTTTTTGTAGAATACATCCAGGATGGCTTGCTCAAGGGAGCTTTCATCGGGCCGGAACTGCATATAGCCGTCGTCTCCCACCGCGTGAACGCCGTCGATGGACGTTAAGGGCAAACGGGTATAATCCTTGATCGCCCAGGCCTCGTTCACCATTTGGGCGCGGCTCAGGTTCGTACACAGATAGGGGGAAAGGCCGTCGAACAGTGTGCCTATGAAATCGCTGCTGCTGTGAAGCCTGTCATTGAGCAATTCCATCATTTTGCCCACATACTGCCGCTGCCGCGTCATGCGGGCTTCGTTGGTGCCAACCCCGACGCTCATGCGGCTGCGCACGAAGATTTCCGCCTGATCGCCGACCAGGGTCAGGGTGGTTCCCTTGGTCATGGCGGGATCAATGTGGGAAAAATCGTCCGCCAGCGTCACCGTCACGCCGCCTAACATATCGTTCAGCGCGGATATGCCGTCTAAATTCATGGCGGCGTAGTAAGTTATGGGCACGTTGTACAGCAGGTTGGACACGGCTTCCACCGTGAAGCCGCAGCTCTGCTCCCGCCCGTCGCCGAAACCGTGGGACAGGCAAATCTGCGCGGTCCGGTAGCCCACCTTGCCGCCCAGGGTGCCCAGCACGGTGATGGGCGTCATGGTGTCGCGGTCGATTTCGATCTGCGCGACGGTCTTTTCCAGAGGATCAATCACCATCAGCCGCAGGAAGTCCGCCTGACCGCCGCTGACGTATTTGAGGTAAGCGGGAACGGTTACGGGGTTTTCGCTCTGGTCGATCCCCATAAAGAGGATCGTGGTCAGATTGCTTCGCTGCTGGTAGGTGTGCCCGTTTACCGTCAGCAGCGTATCCGCATTACGGAGCTGATAGTCGCCGCGCGGCTCGGGGCTTGCGCTTTCGTTCTCCAGCCATCGCGCGCCGAAGTACAGCCCTGCCAGCACCGCCAGCACCGCGCTCATGATCGCGAGTACATCCCGCGTTCGCAGCCGGGATCGTCTGTTCAACGCGCCACCTCCGCTTCCCTGCGCGCAATATTCTGAAAAACCGGCGCCTCCGCCGACTTTTCCCAACGTGAAGCGGATGCGCAGCGAAACGCAAACAACCTAAAAACGCATAAAGAGACGTTTTTCGGCTCCAAGGCTATTATATCCGCTGTACCGTAAAAAGTCAAATGATTTCAGGGCTTGTAAGTTTTTTCAATCGTTTTTTTGCGGCATTTTTACACGGGGCGGCGGGCGGAAATCAAAATTCAAAATCGCAGGCCACCGACGCGCTGCGCACCTCATGCATCCTTTTTTTCACCGGCAAATGCACCGGATGGGTCTGGTACGCCTGGAAGGAAGCCATGCCGTCGAACACGGTGATCAGCGCCAGATCGTAGGATCGTTCGCTGTTCAGCACGTCCTGCCCCGCTTCCAAATCAAGCATGCCTTCGATTTTTCCCTTCATGCCATAAAAATTCTTTACCAGCTGCGGGATTTCTTCCTTGTATTCATCCTTGATTTTGAATAGTACGATGTGGCGGATCATGGCGATGCCTCCTTTAGCAGAGTTGAGAGTGGAGAACGGGGGAGTTGAGAGCTGGGAGTTGAGAGTTGGGAGTTATTTGGTTGATCAAATATGCCGCTCCTGCGACAAACACTATTTCATCTCAACTCTCAACGCTTAACTCTCAACTCTCCTTCGTTTGTTCGCGTTTCCAAAAGCATTTCATCCAGGATGTCCGCCGCGTCGCAAACCAGCCGCAGGCAGGGGCGGCGGGCGTAAAACTCCGGCGTTCTTTCCTCCGGCGTGCCGCCGGGGGTGACGGGCACGTTTTCCAGCAGCTCCCGGCAGATGATGGTATCATTCTTTTCCTTGAAGCGGCGGGCAAATTCCTGCACCAGCGCGTAATGAGCCTTTTTTGCCTCGGGATTCTTGGGGTCGTCGTAGCCCCGCAGCATGCCCAGGGCCAGGAGCGCGCCGCTGACCGCGCCGCATACCTCCCGCAGCCTGCCCATGCCGCCGCCGAAGGAGGAAGAAAGCCGCGCCGCCGCGTCCAGTTCCATTCCGGTCAGATCGCGAAAGGCGCAGAACACCGCCTGGGCGCAGTTGTAGCCCTCCAGGAAAAGGCGCCGGGCTTCCGCTTCATGGTTCATGGGAAACACCTCCGATCAATTGATAATCGGCCTTCGCCGTTGTAGGGCGTTATTGCGACCAGTTTTCCGGAAAAATGCCGCGATGATGACTTTCGTCCAGCAATTTGGAAAACAGCTCGAACACGGCGGTTTCCTCGTCCAGGCCCCGGTAGCGGATGAAGCGGCTGCCGTCCGATTTGTTTTTGTATACGATGTATTCGTTTTCTTTCTTGCAGATGCCGAAAGCCCGGGGTTCACGGAAATCCTGGCCGATGAAGAACCGCATGCGCAGGAGCGGCATGCCGCGCTCCGCTCAGTATTCCTTCAGCTGAGAAATGGTACGCGGGTTCATGATCCGCGTGGGGCTGTCGATCACGTAATGCTGATTGACAGCCCCGCATTCCGGGCAATTCTTATGATCGGATGTGACCGTCGCGCCGCAAAACGGGCATTTTCCTGTGGATGCCATATCTTCACGCTCCTGGATTGAGAATAGAAGGTCACTCCTTTGCATTGATATGTTCCGTTCAGTTTCCGGAAGATATCACAGTCAGCAGGCTGCCTGCCTTGGAAAGATTTACTACGATGGCGGGGCGTACGCCTTTGCTGAGCGTGGGGGTGACGCCTATGAAGGTCATTTCACCGTCGCGATCCACGCAATCCGGGCTATAGTAACCGGAGAACATGTTTATTTCCGCTGTCCGCAGATACCATTCACGGCAGCCGCCATAATACTCCTGGAAGTATTCCTTCAGGGCCGCAAACGTCATGCTTCCGTCGCTGTAAGCGTTGAGCGCGGTATCCGTATAGACGGCTTTGCGGCTTTCTTGATCCGGGAAGTACTTTTCAAGCTCCGCATAGCTGAGCAGGAAAACCTTGTCTTTGGTTTCCTTACCGTTTATCTCTTTGGATTTGGACTGATCGGCACGGTTATCCAGGGTGGTAGTTACGATGGCTTTTTGCTCTTTATTGCTGAACGCCTTTTCCAAAAACGTTTTGTTCAGCCAGGAACGCATTTTGCTCTTGGACCAATCATTTTTGCCGTTGCTGGAATGATATGCCCTGGCATCCAGTACATAGCGGCTCAGCAGAAAGGCCGTTTCGCCGTCCGTTTCTAGCACGATCCACTCGATGGCCTCTTTGCCGTTAGAAGAGTTTTTATCCTGATCAAAATGACCGAAGGTAACGATATCACCTGCCTTCGGCGTTTCAGCCAGACAGCTTGCGACGGAAATCAGGCAAATCATTGCCAGCAAAACAGAAACGATTTTCTTCATATGGATTCCCCTCCTGCTTTTGTTTTTTTGCATGATTCATCACCAATGATCCTCCGGCGATAAGCCGTGCGATCCTTCTTCGGGCAGCCTTGATTGAAAGGCTCCCGAAGTCGCCCTCGGGAGCCTTGCGTTTCCGGAATATTACTTGTTCATGGCCTGCTGCACAGCCACGGCCACGGCCACGGTCATGCCCACCATGGGGTTGTTGCCCGCGCCCAGGAAGCCCATCATTTCCACGTGGGCAGGCACGGAGGAGGAACCGGCGAACTGCGCGTCGCTGTGCATGCGGCCCATGGTGTCGGTCATGCCGTAGGAGGCGGGGCCGGCGGCCATGTTGTCGGGATGCAGGGTGCGGCCGGTGCCGCCGCCGGAAGCCACGGAGAAGTACTTCTTGCC
>CAJOJQ010000057.1 GCA_905234985.1 uncultured Christensenellaceae bacterium | reverse complement strand
TCGTTGTTGTTGTTCTCGTTGTTGTTGTTCTCGTTGTTGTTGTTCTCGTTGTTGTTGTTCTCGTTGTTGTTGTTCTCGTTATTGTTATTCTCGTTGTTGTTGTTCTCGTTGTTGTCAATTGACCTCGTCAAAGTGGTCTTGCTGCCGCTTTCAACGAAGGCGACCGCCACCGTGCTGAATGCCAGGATCAATGCAACAGCAAAAACCAGCAGCTTGATCAGCTTTCTTTTCTTCATACCATGCTTTCTCCTCTCACAGTGAAAAGGGCTTCCTGCCCGCTTGCGTTTTTTGAAAAACGTTTACATGCCGAAATATCCGGTACAAAGACCGGATATTTCGGCATGGGGTATTTAGAAACGCGATCAGATCAGATGCTGCCTGCCATGGCTTCCGCGCCCTGCCCCACGCCTTTGTTGGCTTCTTCGGCTTCGGTGGCGGCGTTGATCAGGGAGTTCAGTTCCTGAATGGCGTCTTCCATGCGTTCTTCCGTTTTCATCATTTTGGTATACAGCGCGCTGAACGCGGCCATAAACACTTCGGACGCGGGGCCGTCCCAGCTGCCGTCCATGCTGTCCACAGCGTTCTTCATCGCCGCGATGGCGTCCATCTTGATGGTTTTCTGCGCTTCGTAAGCGGAAACCGCAGCCTGCATTTCTTCCGTAGAAATCGTAATCCTGTCAGCCATTGTTATATCCTCCTCTAATGTTGTCGTGTCTTGATTTTATGAAGCAATGCTTGCGAGCTACAAGGATCATCAGCGGATGATGTTCACACCGGTGATATCCAGCTGCTCATATACGGCGGCGGCGGCCTTGACCGCGTTCAGGTAAACCGTCACGGCCTGGGCGACTGCCTGATACCACTTGATGGCGTTTTCCTGTTCTTCAACGAAGGCGTTGCGGGAATCGCCTTCCCAGCCGGCGGCCACAGTGTCCGCGGCGGCCTTGGTGGCGTTGGTAGCAGTGCCATAGTCCTGAACGGCGGCGTTCAGTTTTTCCGCGGCAGATTTGAGTTCGCTAATCGTTACTCCGAATTTCATGGGGTTTACCTCCTTTTATTTTCACCTTTTCAGGTTTTGGTGACTTAGGTTATACTGCCCTGAGTATTCTTGCGCCCTCCGCGTCGGTGCTGGTATAGGCTTTTGACGCGGAACGCACTTTCCCGATATAGTCGTTGACCAGCCGCGCCATCTCGTTGTAATACTGAATGGCTTCCTTCTGTTCGGTCACGAACGCCTCCCGCGCGTCGCCTTCCCAGCCGGCCGCCACAGTGTCCGCGGCCTCTTTGGTCGCCTGGGTAGCGGCGGAAAAGTCGGTCACGTCGGTCGTCAGTTTGGAAACTGCCAAATTCATATCGGGAATGATTGCATAGATCCTGATCGCCATGGATTTCGCCTCCGTCAATTCTTCCGAATATTTGCTGCAGCTTCCTGATCAATGCGATCCAAATAAGCGGCAAAGGAACGCAGGCGAGAGGAAATGGTACTAAGTCCGCCGGACATTTTGCTGGTATCCGACTTCAAGGCACTCATCAACTCCTCCAGCGCCTGCCCCGAGTCTCCCTGCAGCGCCTGGGGAACGGAAGAAGCAAGATTGGAAAATGCCGATGATACGGAACTAAGCTGCGACGCCGCTTCCTTGACTTGCCGCGCCGCGCGGCGGATGGCGGCAGTGTCATAGCTTACGGACACTTTTTCTCCCCCTTTCTTCTTGACGAAAACAGCATAGCACATCACGGAAAAAAGCTGTATAGAAATTGACGGATTGCAGGTTTTTTTCCGTAAATTGCATGATTGGGCCGTTTTTTTCCTATAACAGCATCAATTTCCCGCTGTCACGGATGCCTGCCTGCGACAGCGTTTGATCCAGCGGCACCGGCCGCCGGGTCATCAGATCGCACAGGCAGGGATGTTCGGAATCAACCAACACGTTGTCGACGCACGTTTTGATCACGTCCACCAGATCCGGCAGGATGGAACCTACCGGAATATGCACGGGCAATTTGAAATCATAGCTTTGATCTACCGCGGGAAGAACGATTTCCACAATGATCGTATCCATGGCGCATTCCTTTCATGGGAGGGTGGTTCTGTAAACGCCGGTCCTACGGTTACACGCCGGCGGCCGCTTTCTCCATCTGCTGTAAAAGCTCCGCCGCCTGCGTGCGATACGTTCTGGAAATGGGCAGCACCGTTCCGTCGAACAGTTCAATTTCCATCCGGGGCAGGTCAATGCGGTAAATCGCGTCGCAATTGACCAGATACGAGCGGTGGCAATGGAAGAATTGATTTCCGAGGCGTTTTTTCATATCGTCCATCTTATCGTAAATGGAGATTTCAGATTCCTGGCGGTGAATCTGCAGTTTTTTATCGCGCGCCTCGATATACTGGATTTCACCGGGACGCAGGCGAATCAGGGATCCTAAGTATTTCAGCGCGACGAAGGCGGAGGGCGCTTGGCCGTCCTTGACGCCCAGCAGCCGGTAATCGGCGGCGATCTTTTCCAGACAGCGCAGCAGCTGCGCGTCGTCGAAAGGCGGAAGAAGGATGCCGGATACGTTGAACATATAGGGCATCATATCCACCAAAATGCTGGCCGAGGGCAGCACGTAAACGATATAATGATCCCGATTGCTTTTGGAGCAGGCGGCGCTGATGGCCGCGGCGCGGTCGATATCCTTGGCGCTTACGCCTTTCATGCCGATCAGGATGACGGACATGCTTTCAAGTTTTGGCGCGACGCGAAGCATATCCTGATACACGTCCGTGGCGTATTCCAGCCGGAATTTCGTGTTGCTTTCCTCGGAACTCTGCGATTCAATGGTTTTCGTACATTCCATGACTCGCTGAAGGATGCCTTCCTCCACACAAAAGGCGTTTATCAGCAGCATCGTTTGTTCCCCTCCATTCCCCGTCCGTTACTCATACTGAGGCAAAACGACGTGGGAAAGCTGTCCGTTCTGAATAAACAAACCTTCGCCGACCGGGTATTTCAGCCGCCTGTTATTCACGTTTCCGGCGCCCCAGGGATCAGCCTCCGAAAGCATGCCGCACAGGGCCAGGCCCGTTCCGCTCTTGGCCACATCCTGAACAAATTCGTTGGTCGTGCTGCGGTTGACGGCGCGATGCGTCATGGACAGGATGAAATGCAGCCGTCTGCCCGCCATGACGCGGTTGATTTTCTGCATCCAGCCCAGGATCTCGTTCTGCCCATACATCACCTTGGTGAATTGATCGTAATCGTCAAACATCAGCACGATGGGCTTCAGCGACTGCGTGACCTGCCACTGCGCCGCCGGGCCGGAGCTTTCCGCACCGGCCAGGGCCTGCTTACGCTGCGTCATGATGGGATTGAGTTCCTTCGTGAAGTATTCCACCAAAGGCTTCTCGTCCTCCAGGGAGTGGTAACGAACCGCGTCGCCGTGTGTCTGTGCATAGCGCGTCAGGAGGGCGTCTTCGCCGAAGAGGTGTACTTCCGCGCCCGTCCTCACCAGCATATCCGCCATGGCCAGGATGGTGTTGGTGCGGCCCGAACGAACGCCGCCGCAGATCAGCATGGAAGGCGTTTTGTCCATCAGAATGGTGCAGGGCGCGCCATTCTCCTTGTCCAGGCCGATGGGCAGCATGCCCGCTTCCGGTTTTGCGCCCGATTTTTCCAGAATATCGAAGAAAACAGACGAGGTAAGCAGCTCCGGAATACGGATGATCCCCCGCGGCGCGGCGCCCTTCCAGGCGGCGCTCATTTGCTGCGCCAATTGCTCCACGCGCTCGGCGCGCTCGGCGTCCACGGGAGAGGCGTAAATGGCGCACTGCATTTCGCAGGCGGCCGCGCCGTGTACGCCATTGTCATACCAAACCAAACCGCGGCCCGGATAAGCGCGCACGTCCGCTTCATCCGCCGTGATCATGCCCGTGGCGCCGATCGCTTCCTTGTACGCCGCGCGATCCTCCTGCTGAATCGCCAGGCCGGTAAAGTAATCGGACACTCTGCCCAACTCCTCGTTGGTCAGGGCAATGGCCGTGACGACAAAGAAGATGCCGCGGCCCGCCGCGCTGCGCACCAGATCATACAGCTGGCGGAGCTTGGCTTCATCCAGCTTTTCCATCAGGTGCTTAAAGCGATCCGCGAACACGAGGATTGCGGGCAGCCGCTTAAACGCGCCGTCCGAATGATCGGCAGCCAAATTATACTGGGTGAAGCTGTCCGTCATCCGCTGCGAAAACAGCTTGGCGCGGCGGTTGTTTTCATCAATCAGCAGGTTGAGCAGCTGAACGATTTCCGCGTCCTCATTTTCAAAGACCACTTCTCCCACGTGCGGCAAATGGGCCAGAGCGCCCAACGTGCGGCTGCTCAGGCTGAAAATATACATATTCACCTGTTCGGGCGAATAGGACATTGCGGCGGACAAAACCATGGTCTGGATCAGCGTCGTTTTTCCGGCTCCGGAAGGCGCCAGGATTTTGATGTTGTGTTCCAGGAGGAAATCGGCGTACAGCGGTAAATGCCGCTGCATGCGCACGTCGTCCACAACGCCGTAATACACGCGGAATTCGGAGGACATATCGGCGTTTGTTTTCCAATTCTGCCCGTCGAAGCACTGATCGCGGAACTCCGGCAAAGTCTCCAGCAGAATAACGGGTTCCACCTCGCGCATCCACAAAGGCTGCGTCGGCTTCAGGTGATGCTCTTCCATCACTTGGCGGATCCGTTTCAGCACCACGTCCATCTGCGTTTGAGGCTTGACGGACGAATTCTTTTTGGGCGCGGGCTTTTTGATTTTCATGGGGCGGCCCGCGTCGTCCAGCATGCGCGGCACCTCGTCGCCTACCAGCGAGAGCGGCGCGTATTCCGCGCCGGAGAAGCTGGTCTGCACCTGCTCGAAAATCTCATCGTTGCCGACCTGTACATAGCACCGGCCCATTCCCTTGAGGTACGCCGCGTCGGGGCGCTTGAGCATATCGTTGGAATCTGCCCGCGTGGCGACGCGCAGACAAATGCGGAATTTGGTATTCGACCAGATTTCATCGTCCACGGAATTGGAGGGCTTCTGCGTGGCGAGGATCATATGCAGCCCCACGGAACGGCCCACGCGGGCCGTGCTGACCAGCTCGCGCATGAAATCGGGCTGCTCTTTTTTGAGTTCGGCAAACTCGTCCACCACGATGATCAGATGGGCCAGCGGGCGCTCGTTGGGGTCATGGTTGTAATAGCGGATGTATTCGTCGATTTTCTCAACGCCCAGCCGCTTAAATATTTCTTCACGGCGCTTGATTTCACCCTGGATGGACAAAAGCGCGCGGGAGATCGTGCGCTGCCCCTGAAGGTTATCAATGATCCCGGCCACATGGGGAAGATCGGTAAAGACGTTGGCCATGCCGCCGCCCTTATAGTCGATCAGAATGAACTGCACTTCCTCCGGGTGATAATTGAGCGCCAGGGACAGGATATACGTTTGCAGCATGACGGATTTACCGGAACCCGTCGTGCCGGCGACCAGGCCGTGGGGGCCGTGATATCGTTCGGAAATGTCCAATACGAAGGGCTGCGCGCCGGAACGGAGGCCAATCGTGGACCGAAGCCCGTCGTAAGCGTGGTTTTCATTCCAGAAACGCCAAACGTCGATATCCTCCACGTTGCGGGCATGATAGATTTCCATGAACGTGACCATGGAGGGGATGAAGGAGCTTTCCGTCGCGTCCTTCACTCGCAGCGGGGCAATCTGACGGCCGAACCGCTGCAAAGCGGGCAGATCCGCCGCTTCGTATTGAACGTTGGTGATTTCGCCCTGGGCGCTGTAAACAGCGCCCAGCCGTTCGTTGGCATGCACGATGACGCCGCATTCCTTGGGCAGCTGTTCCATGCTTTCCGCCAGCATGATCAGCGTGAAGCCGAGCTTGCGGCTCATAATGCGGCGCATCAGCGGATGATTTTCCATCAGCGCCGGATCGGTGCAGAAAACCACGTAATGCGGAAGGGGAAGCGTTTCTTCCTCTTCATTTTTCGATTTTTCGCCCATCCGCTCGTCGCGGATCATCAGCACGTCCGATAAATGCTCCGCTACGGCCTGTACGGCGGCAGGCGTGAACGCGGTAAGGCGCATGGTGCGGTCTTCATCGGCGAACACGTGGGGCAGCCAGCGCGCCCATTCCCATTGTGAACGGTGATTCGGCTGGGCCAAAATCGAAATCACCACGTCATGGTAACTGTGCGTCGCCGCCAATTGCGCCACCAGGCTCTGCATCAGATGCGGATGATCCATGGACCCCAAAATACCCACGATCTGCCATTCCCGCAGACGCAGGGTGATGGGGGCGCCGTTCATATACTCATACGTTTCTTTCAGCCGGGCAGGTTCCTTTCCCAAAGGATCCGGCTCCAATTGCAGCCGTTCTTCCTGGATCGCAATGGGGTTTGGCAGCGGCACGCGGCCCGTGCCGAGGCGCAGGATGGTAAAGTCTGCGTGCTGCGGCATGCGCTCCCAAAGGCGATGGGTATTGGAGGCGGGAAGCGTCAGGCATTGCGCGACGGTAAAGCATTGCTCGTTCAAACGGGCCTGCTCCTGTTCCGTCAGCGAAAGCAGGCGGTTTTCCATATCCGTAATATATTGCCGGTATACCTCGTTGCGCTTGGCTTCCATTTCCGCGCCATGTTTTTTTCGGTAATTGGCGTTAATCAAGCCCCACATGACCGCCATCGCCGCCGAGCCGCCCATCATGGCGAGCATCGGCGCCATGTTGCCGCGGCCGCCCACCATGGCGCTGAGCAGCATGGGAACGACCATGGTGGCGGACGGGCCGATGGTCATCCACATGGGCGGCATATTGCTGTTATCCCTGGCAAGCGGCGGCTCAATGGTTACTTCTTCGCTGTTTTTCAGGTTCAGCATGCGCGGCGAACGATGATACCAAATGACCGCGCTGGTTTTATCCTCTTCTATCGCTTTTTTGATGTCGTATTGTGCGGCCGGAAGCGGCGGGGCTTTGTGAAGACGGTTGTGGCGCAGCGCCGGCGGATTGTTGACCGCCAGCAAATCGCCCAAATAAACGATTTTTAAGCCGAACCCCGCCGTGATCACGTCCCCATACGCCAGAGAGACCCGCTGATTGACGATTTTCACGCCGTTGATGTAGGTGCCGTTTCTGCTGTGGTCCGTATAAAAACATTCCCGTTCGGAAACGGCCGCCAATTCCCCGTGAACGGACGTCATAATGTTGGAATCCTGAGAGATGGCGCATTCTTCGTTTCGGCCGATCCGGATCGGCATATTCAAGGGCAGACGGTACTTCGTCATGATCGTGGCTTCTTTTTGTATTTCAAATACCACGATGCTGATCCCGATGCTGCCGCCGGTCAGCCGCAGCGTCTGGCCGTTTTGCAGCGCTATTTCTTTCTCTTTTCCGCTGCCTTCCCATTGCATGCCGCTGGGCGCGCTCAGGAAGCATTTTCCTTCCAGGGCGCGGATCGGCATAACGATATCATAGCTAAGCCCGGACGATTCCTGGGCGATGGCGAGAGAATGATTCCATGTGCCTTCCTGAGCGAGATAGAATTCCCTGCACTGCCTGCCAAAATACATGCTGATGTAATACATGCTTCACCTCAAACGTCTTAACGGGCTTTTGTATGTTCGTCCATTGGCATGGGGTTCATTGATCTGTCGGCTTAAAAATGAATTGAAATTTGTCCAAAGAAATCATACTGCCGCTTTTGAGCAGCATAGGCGTATTAGCCGCCAAACGGAATGAATTGACGTACGTTCCGTTTTTGCTGCCCAGATCCTCGATATAATAGTTGTTTGTCGATTCCCGGTAAATGATGCGGCAGTGATGGCGTCCCACGCTGGGCATCTCGCTCACCATATAATCGCAATCGCCTGAGCGGCCAATTTCAAAAGGAGAATGATCAATGACGATGGGGCCGGCGCCTGACGCGCCTCTGTCGCACCGCTCCAGCACCATTTTTCGCGGGTTTTTCGTGGTTTTTCCCGGCTGCTGATTTTCCTTCTTTTTACGGATACGAAACTTGGCCTGCTCCCACCATTCCGGTTTGAGAAGGATCATCAGCGCGACGGCCAGCACGAGCAAAACCAGGGAAATGGCGCCGATCACAGGCGACAGAAGCAAAAGCACCAGGTCGACGAGGATAAAAAAGGAAATGATCAGCCAGAATGCAGCGCGAAAAGACATGATATCGCCCCTATCAATCGGTTAATAAGTGACGGTAATCGTATGGCGGCCGATCGTCAGCGTATCGCCGGAATGAAGCTGCGTTTCGCCTTCATTGACGGAGAAATCGTCCAGATTGACCGTGGCGGCGTCCTCGCTTGCCGCACTGGCCGTGCTGGCAATACGATAGCCGTTCACGATCGTTCCGGCCTCCGAGGAGGACAGATTCTTCACCATAACCTGCCCGTTCGCCCGGCGAATTTCACAATGCACGCGGGAAACGGAGCGATCCGTCGGATCCAGCGCCAGGTCGCACTCCTTGCTGTTGCGACCGATGCGGATGCGGTCTGATAAGAAAACTGTTTGCGTGTTTGTGGCGCCGGCATAGGAGATTTCAAACCGAAGGGTCATGGCGCCGCTGTCCGCGCCGGCAAAGCCCGAATCGTTGACGGTCGGCGCGTCCTCGGCGCTGCCGTAAGAAGCGGGGGTGGGCACGAAAGAAGGCTGATCGGCAGTGGTGGAATTGAAGTTGTCCCCCCAGCTGTTGATCTGGTTTTCAGACACTCTGTCGGTAGAAACCGTGGGCTGATCGCTTTCGGCCGTCACGTGGTTGCGCCTTTCTTTGACGGCGTTGGGCACGTGGCTGTCGCCGTCCTGCGAAGAAATATTGCTCCTTTGCTTCTTCCGCTGCACCGCCACGATCAGCACAATAATGATCGCAAAAACCAACGCGACCAGAATGGCCAGGATCGACCACATCGGCAGATGATAATCCAGGATCTCCACGTCGCTTGTCACGAACTGGATGAATTTTTCGGACAGCGTCTTTTGGCGGGGATGGTTTTCGCCAAACAGTTTGTTTTCAAGCTGCTGAGCCGTAATGGTCGTTCCGTCGCCGTTCAGGCTGTTCTGCTGCATGAAAAGCAGCACGGCCGCCGCGGTCAGCTCATCATAGACGCCGATCGTCGGCGTTTGTTCATAATAGCCCAATTCCAGCAGACGATCCTGCAGGGCGCGGATATAGGATTCATCGCCGATGTCACGGTCGTTCAGCGAAAGCGTTTTATAGGCCGGCGGCGTCGTCGGCGCGGCCTTTGCGGCCGCCGTCCGGATGCGCTGCTGCAATTCCACGCTCACGGTGTCGCCGGTCAGCGTCCAGCCGTTTTCGCGGCAAATCATTTGAACGGCGGCCATGGTTTTGCCGTCCATTACGCCCAATTGATATCCGGAGTCCAGGTAACCCTTTTCATGCAGCTCGTTCTGAAGCGTTTCGATATAATGATCCTCGTCCTGATCATGCTCGTTCAGCGTAAGCTCGACAAATACGGGCGTCTTGTATTTTACAGTCGAACCCAGGATCAGGCGGAACATTTGCTCCGAACAGCCTTCCTCCGGCCTGGCTTGGCCAATTTGCTCGCAAAAACGGCCCACTGCCTCCTGCGTGTCCTGATCGAAAAGGCCGCTGTCGACTTTAAGGCGATGGAAGAAGCCCAGGTTGGAAAGCTGATTCTGGAGCAAAACGACGTAATCTCCGCTGTCGCCCAAATGAAGGTCGATCACGTCGGGGCGCGGCGTAGCCGTCACCGTGGGCGTGGCGGTGACCTTCATATTCGCGGTTTTGATCCGCTGCTGGATCTCCACGCTCACAACGTCTTCCGGCACGGCCCAGCCGTTTTCGCGGCAAATCGCCTGAATTGCCTCGAACGTCAGGGCGTCCAGCGTGCCCAGCCGATAGCCCGCGCCCAAATAACCCTTGTTGTGCAGTTCGTTCTGAAGCGCTTCGATGTAGTGATCGCCGTTCTGATCCTCCTCGCCCACGGAAAGCTCCACCAGCGTCGGCTTGTTGTACTGCTGCGTTTTTTCATCCGCGGCCAGGATCCGCTCAAATACTTCTTTGGGGCAGCCGGACGCGGGGACCGAAATGCCGTTTTCCCTGCAAAAACGGTTTACGGCTTCCTGCGTATCCGCATCGAAAGAATGGTTTGCGCTTCGCTGCAAACGATGGAAATAGCCCAATTGATACAGCTTATCCTGGAGTTTTACTACATATTCGCCCTGATCGCCCTTGGACAAAGCGATCACATTCGGCTTGGGCGTTTCCCTGACGCCGTAGTTTTCCAAACGCGTCAGCAAATCCGCGTTCCACGCTTCATATCCCGCTTCGGGATCCTGGCCTTCGTTGTCGCGCCATATGGCTTGCAGCGCGGCGCGGGTATCCGCTTCATATTTTCCGGAGATCGGGCCGGAATAATAACCTTTTGCCCGAAGGATTTCCTGCAGCGTGCGCACCTCGGAGGCCGTGTCGCCAAAATAAATCACGCGCGGCGTCGGAGAAGGCTTCGGCGTCACAGAGGCCACCGGTGTGGGAAGCAGGCTCAATTGAAGATCGGTGGCGATGCGCGACGCAAGCACATTGCCGCGATACTTCACCTGGATCAGCTGATTCTGCGAAAGCCGCGCCTGTTCCAAAGCGCTTTCAGGAAAACGCGAGGAATAGTTTTTTGTGCCGTTTTCAAAATAATACATCGCGTTCCCGATGCGGCCAATGGTAACGCGGGAAACCTCGGTGCCGTCGGAGGCGTATGCGCCAAGATCCCACTCCTCATATACGCCGCCGGTTTTTGCGCTTTCCGTTTGAACGCTCTTGCGGCCAGCTTCGGAATTGCCCTGATTGCTGGCTTTCGACTGACGGATGGCCCACGCATACAGCGGAACGCCTAATTCGATATATTTTGCGCTGATGTTATCCACCGTCTCGCCGCAGTCGGAAAACAGGAGAACAGAAGTAACTTTTCCGGGATTTGACTGCGCGATCTGCAGCGCCGCCGTTAAAGCATTGAGCAGATTGGCCGTCGTGTTGCCTTCCTTATAGTTTGCGAGCATGCTGCTCTGCTGACCCTCCAGCGCGAGCTTAGCAGCGTCTTTGTCAACGATTCCCGTCGACCCCTGATAAGGGCCTGCCCAAACGAAACAAAACCGCGCGTTTCTGTCCGCGGCTTCAATCACTTGCTTGGCGGCTTCGAGCAAACAAAGCACATGGCTGCGCTGCCGGGTGGTAAGCCTGGAATAATAGGGACCCGATTCGTCCATTACCAGGATATAGAGGAAATCCTGTCCCGGAACGGATTCGACATTGCTGTCAATCGTCGTTTTGACCCCGGCGATTTCGATTTCCATATCGCCCAGGTTGATTTCGTTTTCACTTGTGAGCGCCAGCGAAATGACGCCCTGATCAATTTTCGATATATCGTATCGACGAATCAAAATAGCGTCCGCGCTTGCCTGCGCCTGAGGCAGCAAAGCAAACAGCATGCAAACCGCCAGCATCATGGCGCAGACGGATTTTGAAATATGAAAAAAACGCTTTTCCTTCATTGATATGCTCCCCCATATCTTTCATGATTGTCCTTTGCTTGCAAAAGCATAGCGCCTTTTGTTTTGTCCGAAATGATGGTAAACTGTTTCCAAATCGTAGTATACAAGATTCTATTCGGCGTGTCAAGAAAAATAGTAAGCTGTCTGTATAAGTCTTCGGCAAATGATATGCTCCCTTCCCGGCAGCAGGCTTTTCCTTTGCGCTTGTCTGCCGGAAGGGAGCATATCGGTTTTGCGAGGCGGCTCCATTCTATTCCGCGAATGGAACAGCCCCCGCGGGGTTCGGGGCCGCGAAGGCCCCGGCGTCTTTCTTATTTGCTTCCTTTATCAATGGCTTCCCACAGCCCGTTGATATACGCCGCGCCCAGGGCACGGTCATACAGGCCGTAGCCGGGGCGGCCCTGCTCGTCCCAGATCATGCGGCCATGGTCGGGGCGGATGTAGGTGTCGGGGCAGGTGTCGTAAATGGCCTTCATGATCTCGTACAGGTCCAGGTCGCCGGTGCAGCTTAGGTGGGCGGCCTCGCGGAAGTGGTGGTGGCCCAAATATTTCACGTTGCGCACGTGCATGGCCCCGATGCGGTTCATTTCGCCGAAATGGCGGATGATCTTCGGGATATCGTTGTCCGGGTTGCTGCCCAGGGAACCGGTGCAGAGGCACAGGGTGTTGGCGGGGCTGTCGTGGAGCTTCACCATCTTATCAAAGTCATCCTGGCTGTGGGTGATGCGGGGCAGGCCGAAAATGGGCCAAGCCGGGTCGTCGGGATGGCAGGCCATGCGCACGCCCACTTCCTCGCAGACGGGAATCACCGCGTCCAGGAAATACTTGAAGTTCTGCCGCAGGTCGTCGGGGCCGATGTTTTCGTACTGCTTGAGGGTGGTTTCCAGCAGCGCTAAGCGCCAGGGTGAAGCCGTGGCTGTCCTCGGCGGTCTTGCGCACGATTTCCAGGGGACCCATTTCGCCCAAATCTTTTTCGTCGAAATACAGGCTGTTGCTGCCGTCCTCAGGGATGATCCGGGCCAGGTCAGTGCGCAGCCAGTCGAACACCGGCATGAAGTTGTACACGATCACCTTGACCCCGTGCTTGGCCAGCATGCGGATGGTGGAAATGTAGTTGGCGATATATTCCTCGCGGGTGGGCAGGCCCATCTTGATGTCCTCATGGACATTGACGCTTTCGATCACCTCGATCTCCAGCCCCGCGTCGTTTACTTCTTTTTTCAGGGCCTTAAATTCGTCCTCCGGCCAATCCACGCCCGCGGGCTTGTCCAGCAGGCCCATCAGGCCCGTCATGCCGGGGATCTGCTTCACGTATTTCAGGGGAATGGGGTCGATGGCGCTGCCATACCAGCGGAAGGTCATTTTCATAATCTCGGACTCCTTTCCAATGTTTCGCCGTCATTTTTGAGGAAGTTTTCTTCATGTATATTATGGCAAAAAAACGGTGATATGTCAAATAGATTCTTGCCCATTTCTTTCCGTCGTTTACTTTTTCCTTTGGGTATGGTACAATCCCAATGGATTTTCGCAAAAGGCGGGTGAGGGAAGCTGTACCGGCTAACGATTGTTTGTTTCGCGCTCCTGCTGCTGGCCGGGTGGACGGCCCCCGCCCGCGCGGCGGATGGAACGTTTACAGACACCCGGTTTCAGGGCGATTTTTCCACGGAAAACCTGGACGCGATCATCGAGGAATACGAGCTGTACGACGGCTGGTACTGGACGACGCCGCGGTACGTGTTCCAGGATTTCCACGGCCACGAAGGGAAAAAGGGCTGGACGCAGACCAGCAAGGAACGGTTCGACCCCTTCGTTTATTCCTGGGGCTGGTTCGGCTGCCGCTGGAACTGGGACGCGCTGGACGATTCCATGCCCAACACGTATGGCTGGGGAGAATGCTTCGGCTTCTGTCAGTTTTTAGGCTATCTTTTATCCGGGGAGCGCAACCCCCACGGAAGGTGGGTGCCCTTTCTGTCGGTCAAGCAGGCCAAGGGGCTGAAGCCCGGGGATATCCTGCGGGTGGAATACACCGATGAAACGGGCCTGCACCAGCACAGCGCCATGGTGTACAGCGTGGACGAGGAAAAGGGAAAGGTGCTGTTCCTGCAAGTGTCCGGCTCCAATTACAACCGCATTTATACCCGCCGGGGCTTTACCGGCGCGGGCCTGGCGGGCACCGCCCTGCTTTCGGATATCGCCCTGTGCCCCGGCCTGCGCATCCTGCGGGCGGAGCAAAACCTGGACGGGGTCTATCCGGCGGGATGGAAACCGCGAGAAGAATAAGTCGCTTCGGCGGCTTTTTTATTTGCCACGATTTTTAACATTTTTTCATCGAAAGTTATTTTCCGTGCATTGCAGGGCCTGAAAAATCGCGGTATACTCTTGCCGAGGTGGGAAAAGTATGATTGGTGAGAACATTCAGCATTTACGGAAAAAACGAAGTCTGACCCAGGAAGCCCTGGCCGAGCAGTTGGGCGTATCCCGCCAGACCGTAGCCAAATGGGAGGCGGGGGAAAGCGCCCCGGACCTGGACGCGGCGGCGAAACTGAGCAAGGCTTTCGACGTTTCCCTGGACGATTTGATTTCCTCGCCGGTGGAGGTTCCCCCGCCCGAATTTGCCAAGGGCAAGCATGTATTCGGGCTGGTCACGGTGGGCGACAAGGGCCAAATCGTGATCCCGGTGCAAGCACGGCGGGTATTCCATATTTCCCCCGGCGACCAGTTGATGGTGCTTGGGGACGAAGACCGGGGCCTGGCCCTGGTGGACGCCCGGTTCTTTCTGAAAATCGCGGAGGTGATTCGCAATGGCGAAAAATGACGCGCCCCTGTCCGTAAGGGGCCTTTGCAAGAAATATCCGGCGTTTACGCTGGACAACGTATCCTTTGACTTGGCGCCCGGAGCCGTCACCGGCTTCATCGGTCGCAACGGCGCGGGGAAAACCACCACCCTGAACTCCATCCTGTCCTTCATCAAGCCCGACGGGGGCGAGGTGCTGTTCTCCGGCCTGTCCATGGCGGATCACGCGGCGGAGATCAAGCAAAAGATCGGCTTCGTTTCGGCGGGCATGGCCTACTATACCGGCAAAAAGCTGAAAACCATCACCGACGTGACCCGTTCCTTCTATCCCGGCTGGGACGACGGAGCGTATCAAAAATACATGCGCCGCTTCGGCCTGGACGAAAGCAAAACCCCCGCCTCCCTGTCCAACGGCATGAAGATCAAGTACGCTTTGGCCCTGGCCCTGTCCCACGGGGCGGAACTGATGCTGCTGGACGAACCTACCAGCGGCCTGGATCCGGTGAGCCGGGAGGAGCTGGTGGAAATCTTTCTGTCCCTCCGGGACGAGGGCAAAACCATCCTGTTTTCCACCCACATCACCTCCGACCTGGACAAGTGCGCCGACCGCATCCTGTTCCTGCAAAAGGGAAAGCTCACCGCCGACAGCGCCCTGAATGACTTCATCGGCGCGTACCGGCTGGCGGCCTACGCGGGCGGCGTGCCGGAGGCCGCCGCGCCCTGCGTCCTGGGCGCCTGCCGCACAAAAGACGGCTGCACCGCCCTGTTCAAGCGGGAAGACGCGGAACGGCTGGCGATTGACTGCCGCCAGCCCGACCTGGAAGAAATCATGGTGCATTTGGAAAAGGAGGAATCAAAATGAACCTGCTGAAAAAGGAATTCCGCCTGTGCATGCACCCCACCGCGCCCATGATGCTGTGCCTGAGCGCCCTGATCCTGGTGCCCGCTTACCCCTACGCCATCACCTGCTTTTACATGACCTTGGCCATTTTCTTTACCTGCCTCACCAGCCGGGAAAACCACGACGCGGCGTATACCGCCTGCCTGCCCGTTTCCCGGCGGGACATGGTGCGGGGACGCATGGGCCTGGCCTGCATCCTGGAAGGCGTGCAGCTCTTGGCGTGCTTGGGCTTCGTTTTCCTGCGGCCCCTGACCGGCAGCACGGAAAACAGCGCGGGCCTGGACGCCAATATCGCCGTGATCGCCGAAGGGCTGATCGTGTTCGGCCTGTTCAACGTGCTGTTCTTCCCCCGCTGGTACAAGGACATCACCAAGGTCGGCCCGCCCTTCATCTTCGCCGGGGCTGCGGTGTTCCTGTACATCACCCTGTCCATCGTTTCCACCTACGCCGTGCCCTTCGTCCGGGACGCCCTGGACACCCCGGACCCCGAGCATCTGGCGGAAAAGCTGATCTTCTTAGCCTGCGCCGGGGCGCTTTACGCCGCGCTCACGCTGATCGCCTTCCGCCTGTCGGTGCGCCGGTTTGAACAGGTGGATTTGCAGCTGTAAAAACCCCGCTATCATAAAGGGACCTGCGATTGCAGGCCCTTTTTATGTGATGCGCGGGGGACGGTTCGAGATCCCTGTTCATTTCCCAGCGGGAACAAATTCGATGCGCAGGTTCATGCCCATTCCGGCGGCAAGGCGCTGGAGCGTGCGCAGGGAAGGATTGGCGGAGCCGTTTTCCAGCTTGGATATATCGGCCTGATTGATGCCGGTGCGGGCGGCAAGCTGCTGTTGAGTAAGGCCGGAAGCCTGGCGCGCGTCAATCACGGCCTGCTTGATGGCATATTCGGCGGCCAGCTTGTCATACTCGGCGCGCACGGCGGGGTTCTCTAAGGCTTTTTTCTTAAAATCCTGATAGGTGCTCATTTTCCATACCTCCTGAAATAATCGTCCCGGTAACGCCGGGCACGGGCTTTTTCCGATTCCGGGGTTTGATCCTGTTTTTTGATAAAGCCGTTGGTCAGAATGATCCTTTTCCCGACGATGAAGAAATAGAGAACGCGGGAAATGTTGCTGCCCACCTTGGTTCGCAATTTAAACAGATTGGGTTCCAGGGCTTTGGACTGCGGTTCCCGAAGGGCGGGGCCGTTGGTTTCCAGCATGTCGATGTCTCGAAGCGTTTTCGCAAGCATCTTTTCATCCAGTGTGGTAAGATAAGCGGCCACCGGTTGGAAACCGTCTTCCATGGTATAAAAATCTACGGTGTAATTGGACATAGCGGAAACCCTTTCTTCTTTTGTTCGCTCTTATTATATATGATATTTTCCATAAAATCAATGAAAAACTTGTTTTTCATTGAAATACGTATTTTTACGTAATATAATAGAGAAAGAAGGAGGGGCGATTGTGAGCAAGGTAAGCGAGAAAAGCGGGAGCTGCGAGCGGCTGGCTGCTATAAGATACGGGAGGGGACGAACCATGAAATATGGTTCAGCCCAAAGACAGGGAAACAGTTTGCCGTGCCCAGGCACGACGGAAAAGAACTGAAAACGAAAACGGAAAAGAGTATCGACCGGGACGCGGGGCTGCGGTAAGCCCAATACGGTCAACAGGAGGTAGAAAGATGGCAAAATATTGTTACCCGGCAGTATTCACGCCGGAGGACGGCGGGTACAGCGTAGATTTTCCCGATTTGGAAGGGTGCTACACCTGCGGGGACAGTCTGCCGGAAGCGCTGGAAATGGCACAGGATGTGCTTTCCATGACGCTGACCCTGCTGGAGGACGAACGGAAGCCCATTCCCGCTCCAAGCGGCGTGAAAGAAACGCGGCATGAACCGGGCGAATTTGTGAACCTGATCCTGGCGGACACCGCCGCTTACAGAAAGAAAACGTCCAATCAGGCCATGAAAAAAACCTTGTCCATCCCCCAATGGCTGAACACCGCCGCCGAAGCCGCCAACGTGAACTTTTCCCAAACCTTGCAGGAGGCCCTGACCGCCAAGCTGGGCCTGCGATGATCTTCCTTTTATGAAGCCCCTGCGGGGGCTTTTTTTCGTGTTGGAGAGAGCACAGAGAGCCGTCCCTCTACTGTGAGGGGTTTCCCCTTATTTTCCTTCCTTGTGTTTCCGGAATGATCCTTCACCTGCTGCTTCGCTGGCTCCTTCGCTCCGCTCAGGATGACAATCGCAGCGTTCAGGATGACAATGCGGGGGTCGACGATAAAAGCAGCATGCAGCGCGCCAAACAGAGAAACCGACCAACAAACACTGTCATCCTGAGCGGCGTGGAGCGAGAGCGAAACGCCAAGCGAAGGATCATTTCCTCCGAGAGCGCATAGGGGATGTATTCACACAAACAATACCTTGTGCTCCCGTTTACAGCCCCGTCAAATCGTTTGGGTCTGCAATTACCTCTGATGCCATTACTTTAATGATTTCGTCTGCCCCGGCGATGGAATAGGTCAGCCACAGATTAGAATAGAGATAGGAACCGTCTCCATTTTTATAAGCGTTCAATGTAAGCACAGCCGCCGTTCCATTATCTCCATCCCATCTGGTGCTGTGGCGGAGAATGAGATCATTCGCAAGTTTTACGTCTTCGTTTGTTTCGTTTCCAGTCCCATAAAGCGTTGTGAGTTTTTCCTGAAGGTCAAGATAAGCTGCCTCGTCACCATCAGAAAACTGATACGCAGCAAGATACAGCTTGGATGAATCAATACTTGTCAGTACTCTACCTTCTTCAAACCCATAGGAACATAAAACATATAGCGTATCAACAAGATGGCCGCCTGCCTTGAAATCAAACCAGCCGACTGGTGAAACGCCCATCCATCCTGACGGGTAATTGACGCTTCCTACTGAATTGATGTTGGCAAAATCTGCATTCAGTTCAGTCACCAGGAACATATCAATTCCATCCACTCCATCAACTGGAATGTCTTCACCGAAGGATTCCTGTACTATTTCAAATGACGAATACCACGGTATTCCCCGGAATAGAATTTCATCCGCAAGGGCTGTGGGGTAAATGAGCAAGAACACAAAGATCAAAAGAGCTACCCTTTTCATAGAAATTCCCCTTTCCTCGGTTAGTTTGATAGAGTTTCAATTGCCATAAATACGAAAAGCAAGAGTCACATTCTTCGTTCAATTATTTTCGATAAGTAATGAGAGAGAGCATTAGTCTTTCTTATAAAGATTATACCCATGCTCCCTGTGATAAGACGGAGGTTGCGGTTCCTCGCCTTTCCATGCCCTTTTGCTCATTTCGGCGTTAAATCTATTTAGCATATTTTGTAGGCTGGAAGCTAACGAAATATCTTTTCCTGCTGCGCAGAATTGTTTTCTGACATTTTCTCTTTCTTTTTCTAAGACTTCATCTGTCACCGTATCAAACCATTTATCACCATATTTTTGCGGTTTCTTTTTCCCGAATAGTTTCATTAACCCGGCTGTACCAAGGATTGCTGCGGCTGCGCCGACGAGTTTCTTTATATTCACAATTACCCCTCCTTGTTCTCTTTGCGCTCATTTTCAATCTACCATTCCACAGCCCTTTCTGGAACAATCCCCCGAGCTGTCCTGCCATCAGATGCATAGCTTTCTACATAAATACCCGTATCCATTTTTCCAAGAACAGTGACTGTGGTTCCGGCTTTCAGATAGACAATATTGCTTGCACCATCTGATAAATAGCAATTTTCCGTAATCCTGCCACTATAATAATTGAGGTTTAAAGACACTCCTTGATTACCCTGTGTATACCCCATTCGATCCGGGCCTGGATTTTTGCTATTTCCCGTCTGATACCTGATGAGCATCCATCCATTTTCATGTCCCGCCACATAAACAATATCATTTGTACTTGCGTATACTGGTTCCCCTTTTGACGTCTTTTCATACCAGGATGATTTACTGGGAGCAGAGTATACCAAAAGTCTGCCATTTTTTCTAAAGCTACCAACAACAAAATTTATTTGGTTTAGATTTCTTTCATTTGAAATAACGGGTACAAATTCTTCTTTTTGTTCTTGTTGTCGTGACATTGGTTGATTTGTAACTAAATTATTTAATCCATCTGTTATATCTTTAGGTATAAAATTACTTATCAAAATATTTATAAAAGGGGTGGCAACAATACTAATTATTACCAAAATAACATAGTGTGAAGGTTTTCTTGGACTCTTTCCAATCATATCTCGAATTATTTCAATAATAACAAGAATTAAAAATATTACGCCCATGATAATTATTTCTTTTAAACTGATTTCCACGTTGATCACCTGACCTTCATCTAATCATAATTCCATCTATCAGAGCAACAAACAATGTATTTTGAAAGCATTCTTCGTTGATTTTTTTCAACAAAATAGAAATAATATTTTTCTTCCTCACTCCCCCCTTCTCGTAATCAGCCTTTCCTGGCACCGTTTCATCCAGCCGCCTTTCCAGTAGTACAGGATGAACAGGCAGGAAGTAACCACCCAGGTCATGGGGTAGCTGAACATGGTGCGGGGGATGGTGGGGTCGCGGGCGACGAAGACCAGCAGCCAGACCAGCCGCAGGGCGCAGACGCCGAACAGGGTAAGCAGGGTGGGGGCCATGGCCTCGCCCGCCCCGCGCATGGCGCCGGACAGGATCTCGATGCAGGTGTACGTGACGTAATACGGCGCAATGAGCCACAGGATTTCCATGCCCTTTTCGATGACAGTTTCATCGTTGGCGAACAGATGGTAAAGGCTCCGCCCAAACAGCATGAGCATGCCGGAGCAGCACGCGGCGGCGGCGAAGGCCATGAGCAGGCATTGCTTCACGCCCTTCTTCACCCGGTCGAACTTCATAGCCCCGAAATTCTGGCCCACGAAGGTGGTGATGGAAATGCCGAAGGCGTTCAAAATCATCCATTGCAGGCCGTCTAAGCGTCCCCAGGCGCTCCAGGCGGCGGACACATCGGTGCCGAAATTGTTCACAAAGCTCTGAATCAGCACGTTGGAAATGGAATACATCACCGATTGCAGCCCGGCGGGCAGGCCGATCTGCACCACCCGGCGCAGCAAATCGCCGTGAAAGCGCACTTTTCCCAGGGACAGGTGATAAGCCGTGTGCGACCGCATCAGCACCACCAGCACCAGCACAGCGCTCACCGTCTGGGAAAGGATGGTGGCCAGCGCCGCCCCGGTCACACCCATGTCCGCGCCGATCACCAGCAGCAGATCCAGCACGATATTGGTCATGCACGCGGCGACGAGGAAATACAGGGGCCGCCGGGAATCGCCCACCGCCCGCAGGATGCCGGAGCCGATGTTGTAGATCAGGGAGGGCACCATGCCGAGGAAATACACCCGGATGTACGCCACGGCGGGTTCCATCACGTCCTCCGGCGTGTTCATCCAGGACAAAAAGGTGGGCGACATGAAATAACCAACCAGCGTCAGCCCCAGCCCCATGCACACGGCCAGGGCAATGGCGGTATGCACCGTGCGGGAAACCTCCTTTTCCTGCCGCGCGCCGAAAAACTGGGAGATGATCACCGTCGCGCCGGAGGCCAGGCCCACGAAAAAGCCCACGATCAGATTAATCAGGTTGCCCGTGGAGCCGCCCACCGCCGCCAGCGCCTGCTTACCCACGTATTTGCCCACGATCATGGCGTCGGCGGTATTATAAAGCTGCTGGAAAAACGTGCCCAGCAGAATGGGAAAGAAAAAGATCAGCAGCTGCTGCCAGATCACGCCCTCCACGATGCCGTAGCCATCGGGAGCCTTTTTGGATTTTTCCACGTCTTTTTACCTCATAATCTATTTGGGCGATGGATGTTACAAGAACATATAATTCAAATAGTTCAGAGTGAGTACAACGTCAATCAATTGTTTCCCTTTGTTTTATTGTAGCCAGTTATGTTTGCTTGATACCTATAAATCAAATCTTTTTCCAACAAATCTAAATCATGATAGCCGCTGTCAGATAAACTGATGATTTTTATATAAAATTGATCGCCATACTTATAATCAGCATAAACGTCGCCATTTCCATGGCCGGTAAAATGCTGGTTGATTCTAAAAAACAATCTTTTTGCTTGTCCAACATAATATTTTTGTTTTGTCTGATTGAAAATAATGTATGCACCAACAAAATCACCCGATTGCATTGACCGAATTTCAAAAAATTCAGACGGTGTAATAGCATTTACAGATTCTTGAAATTGTTTGTAATTAGAGGCAATTATTTCTTTTTTATAATTCATGTATGCACTAATTAGTCTATTTAATTCTTTCTTTCTTATTATTCTTGAAAAGTAAGTTTCTGCATAACAGCAAAAATCTTCGGACAGCCAATTTTCTACGAAACATTCTTGTCTGAGCTGGCTAAAAAAATTATTAACATCATTTGTGTAATCTGCTCGATATTCTCCTTTTTTCGTTTTTATTCTTTTTCCATTTTGATTATGAGAACCTCCAAAAACTAAGAAAGAACAGCAGATCAAGTCGAGAAATGGTATAATACCAAAGGGTGATGAAAGATGGAGCAAGCGGGGATATTC
>CAJOJQ010000056.1 GCA_905234985.1 uncultured Christensenellaceae bacterium | reverse complement strand
ATACGACCATGTGCGCGGAAAGACGGTAAAGGGCTTCAATCTGCTGGCGCTGGGATGGACGGATGCTTTCAGTTTTGTTCCTGTGGCGTTTCGTATGCTTCGGTACGCCGCTCCGCTTGTATTCAGCGCGATTTCGTGGTGCGTTCTTCACGCTTCGGATAAGCTGATGATCGAATGGATGATGGGGGCCGCTGCCCTGGGCCTGTATACCGCCGCGACGAAGATTCCCTCCCTGATCCATGTCATCATCGGGTTTTTTAATCAGGCGTGGGGCCTATCCTCCATTCGGGAAGCAGAGACGGGCAAGGCCCGGGATTATTACGCCCCCGTTTTTGATCGGTTTACTTTTTTTCTGTTTGGGGCGGGCATCCTGTTCATCGCGGTGACGAAGCCTTTTATGCGCGTCTACGTTGGGCAAGCGTTTCAGCCGTCGTGGGTTTACACGCCTTTTTTGCTGTTCGCCGCGGTGTTCTATTCCGTGTATAGCTTTATGGGTTCCCTATACGCCGCCCTGGAGCGAACGGCCAATGATATGCGGCTGTCCTTGCTGGGCGCGGTCATGAATGTGATCATCAATTATTTCTGCATCCGAAGTTTCGGCATCGGCGGCGCCGTGACAGGAACGGCCGTTTCGTATTTTACGATTTCCATGATCAGCATCTTTGATATGAAACGGTATATCCCGTTCCGTATCAATCTCAGGCGGTATGGATGCTATTCTCTCCTGATTCTCATTGCCGCCGCCGCGGAGACCTTTACCGATTGCCACGTGGTGATCTCATTGGCCTGCTTTGCCGCTTTCCTGCTGATCAATCGAAATGAGCTTCAAGGATTTTGGGCGAATCTGAAAAAACAGCGCCATACGCAAGGAGAATGAACGCGATGGAAAACGTCATATCAAACGTTGACCTGGTGACCGTCATCATTCCGGTGTACAATGTGAAACCCTATCTACGGGAAGCGTTGGAAAGCGTGATTCGTCAGACCTATCAAAATCTGGAAATCCTGATCGTGGACGACGGCTCCCGGGACGGTTCCGGCGAAATCTGCGATGAATTTGCGGCGCGGGACGGCAGGATTCGGGTCATCCACCAGGAAAACAGGGGATTAAGCGCGGCGCGGAACGCGGGCTTGCGGGTCATGACGGGTCAGGCGGTGATGTTCCTTGATTCGGACGACGCCTTTCACCCGCGCATCGTTCAAACGCTGCTGGAGGCGATGAACCGGGAACAGGCGGATGTGGTCATGTGTAAATTTTCAAATTATTACACCCAAAACGCCATGGACCCGGAAACAGCGGATCGAAAGCTGGCCGTTCCTTCCATTCCGGAAGGCGCTTATGACCGTATCCAAGCTCTTCAAGCGCTTGCGGAGAGGAAAATCAACGTTTCCGTCTGGAACAAGCTGTACAGACGAGCGCTTTGGGAAACGATCCGTTTTCCCGACGGGCATATTTTTGAAGACCTGGATGTAACGTTTCGGATGTTCGATCAGACCCAAAGCGTGTATGTGGTGGGACAAAGCCTGTATCTATACCGGATACGGCCCGGAAATATTACAAATATCTGGTCAGAAAAGCGCGTCCGGGATTGGTCGCTTGCGTATGCTCATTATGAAGCTTTCCTTTGTTCGCATATTCCCGATGTTTTCACGGAAGAACACCTGAACGAAGCGCGGCAAATATGGCTGCATTTCATGATGGAAAGCTATGTCAATCTTTCGTGGAACAGAGGAGAGGCAGGAAAAGATTTCAGAATTGCGCTGAGAGAGCAGATCCTGAATAAAGCGGAGCAAACAGGGATTGCACAGTGCGCTTTCCGAACGAAAGCTGCCTGCCGGCTGCTTCGCTCCTGTCCCTGGGCGCTCAAAATGCTGTTTCCCGTCTTTAGCTCGATTCGATACATGGTTTTATGGCTGAAACAGAGTTAGCTCCTGGTGCGGAGCGCTTCAAGCCTTGCTTGTCTATTATGCGCGGAACTGTACGGCTCTTCGCAGTCGGTCCAGTCCCCGGCTCTTTTTCCTGTCCGGCGGCAAGGATCAGGGCGTGGGCGATTCGGAAGGCGAAGCAGTAGGCGCGGAAGCCGGGCTTCCCACCGACTGGTTTTCTCCATACAGGTTTTTTTATTGTGCGATAATTTCATGTCATTTTGTGAACCATCCGAAATCTGAATTTCTTTCAGTATTATCAAAGGCTTCCCCGCGCCGGGGAGATGATTTCCCTGGCGCGAGGTTTAGGGGCGGAGAGTCCCCAGCGTCCCCCCACTTCACCACAGTGTTTCCACGGTCACGTCCCGGAAATAGGCATGCACGATTTCCTCCGCTGTTTTGCCTTCCTCGGCCAAGCCGTAAGCGCCCCACTGGGGCATGCCCACGCCGTGGCCGTAGCCCTTGCCGGACATCGTAATGCCGCCCTTTTCGGCTTTGAGTTCGGTCAGCAGGGTGGAGCGCATTTTGGTAGCGTCCAGAGCCAAACGAAGCTCCGGCGCGGACACGGCTTCCCCGTTGATCCGCAGGGTGACGGCCCGGCCGCTTTCGCCCTTCTGTCCGATTTCCAGGGATTCCAGGCTGCCGCTGCCCTGCCAGCCCGCCTTTTTCGCCGCCGCCAAAAATTCTTCCTCGGAGAACCGGGCGCTCCATTCCTTCACGTCGTCCGGGGCCAGGCTGCTTTCCCGGCCCTGGGCCACCTTGGTGTAGCCCGGTTCCTCGTTTTCGTAGTGCAGCCCCTCCACGGCGCGCTCGGTAACGCCGCCGGAGTGGGCGTGGAACCAGGCGTAGGGCAGTTCTCCGCGATACGACAGCACCATACCCTTGGTTTCCCGCACGGCCTGCTCGATGCGTTCGTTGACGCCGGTGGCGTCGTAGGCCTGGGCTTCCTCAACGTCGGTGGAAATGTCCGCGCCCTGATACTTGCTTTCCTTCTCCGTGCAGAATTTCAGCACGAAGGTGCGGGCTAAGATGGCCTGGGCTTTCAGCGCTTCCAGGGGCCAGTCGTTTTTCATTTCCCCCGCCAGCACGCCCTGCAGGTAGGTTTCCAGGTCCATTTCGGCGGTCTGCTCCTCGTCCACCTGATATACCTGCAAGACGGGCACGCCCGCCTCGTTGGTTTTCAGCTTGTCCGGCAGGGGCGGTTTTTCAAATTTTTGTACTTCCTTGGGCGCGTCCATGTTTTCCGGTCCTGTTTCCGCGCCGCCCTGCCAGGCGCATCCGGTCAGCAGCGCCACGTCAAGCATCATAAGAAGACAAAGCGCCGTCCATTTTTGCGTTTTTTTCATGCAAATCCCTCCTGTCCGGAGGTTAGTTTCCGCCGCCATGGATCGCCTTATTCCGGCAAAATATAACGCCGAAAAAACGCCGAAAAACAAAATCCGAGGCGTAAGCCCCGGACTTTGTCAAAAGTCAAATTGATTATTTGGTGGGATAGCTGAGCAGGCCGTCCGCCTTCAGATTGGCGTAGGTATCCGCGCCCACGATGCCGTCCACCTTTTCCATGCCTTTGGCCTTCTGGTACTTCATCACGGCGACCGCCGTCGCGGGGCCGAACTTGCCGTCCACGCTGGTTTTGCCGTCGATGGTGGCTTCCAGATAGCCGTTAGCCACCAGGAAACTTTGCAGCTGGAACACGCTTTCGCCCTTGCTGCCGCGCTTCATGACGACCACCGACTCGGGCAGGGTGCCGCCGCCCATGTAGGTACCGGTGAGGGCCTGCCAGGTGGCGGAACCCACGATGCCGTCCTTCTTCAGGCCGCTGGCTCCCTGGAAATCCTTCACGGCTTTTTCGGTGGCGTTATCGAAGATGCCGTTCACGTCGCCGCTGTAGTAGCCGGCGTCCTTCAATTTCTGCTGCACGGTCTCCACCATTTCGCCGGTGCTGCCGACGGTCAGCCTGGAGGTGGAGGGGGAAGCGGAGGGCTTGAGGCCCAGGGCGGTCAGGGTGGCGGAACCGGCCACGCCGTTGACGGGCAGCTGCGGCTTATCAGGATTATCCGTGTTGTACTTGTTCTGATATTCCATGACGGCGATCTTGGTGGAATCCCCGTAATAGCCATCCACGGTGTCGGCATACAGGCCTTCCGCCGCCAGCGCTTCCTGCAGCTTTTTCACGGCGTTGCCCTTGCTGCCGGAGGACAGCGAGTTGGGCATGGCGGTATCGGTAAACACTTCGGGCACGGACGGGGGAGCGGGAGTGACCACGGGCGGATCGTTCCAGTCCAGCTGGAGGGAAACCAGCGTCTGGGTGCCCACCTTGCCGTCTACCGTGAGTTTGTTGTCCTGCTGATATTTACTGACGGCGATGGCGGTCTGGGGTCCGTATTTGCCGTCGATATCGCCGGTGTAGTAGCCCAAATCACTCAGTCTTTTCTGCAATTTCACGACCTGCGCGCCCTTGCTGCCCCGCTGCATCACGATGATATTCGCGCCCACGGAGGTGGAGTCCTCAATGACCACCTTCTGATCCGCCTGTCCGATGAGGAAGGTGCGATCCCGTTCCCACTTCCACAGCGCTTCCCAGGTATCCTGGTCGATATCGCCGCTTTCGGTGAGCTTCGCAACGGGGTCGGAGGGATGCTCGAGGTTATACTTATCCACGGCCTCGTTGTATTCCTTCTGGAATTGCTCGACTGCCGCTTTGGTATTATCGGTGTAGTTCCCGTCCGGATCGTCCAGCAGCCAGCTGCCAGCCTTCAAACGCTCCTGCGCGTCGACCAGCTGGGAGGAATTGGTGGTGCCGGTGGTCAGGGTACTGTTCAGCGTGGGAATATACACTTCTTTGTCCGTGACGACCTTGATTTTTCTGAAGAAGGTGCCGTTCAGATTCCAGAACCACAGGGCGCTCCAGGTATCCTGGCCGATGATGCCGTCCACCTTGATGGTGGAGATAGGCTCAAAATCGGGATCGGAGGCATGGTCTTTGTTATACTGTTTCACGGCGTCGTTGTAAGACTGCTGGAACCGCTTGACCGCCGCGGTGGTGTTCGCGCCGAATTTGCCGTCCGCCGCGCCCAGCAGCCAGCCGCCGGCCTTTAAGCGCATCTGGGCGGTTTTCACCTGCTCGCCGGTGGAGCCTTCCTTCAGAACGTCGCCCACATAGGGGATATTGGCCTGATCGTAGGGATTCTGGGCGTCGAAGATTTCTTCGTTTTCCTGGAACTGCTCGGCGTCCACGTCGGAAGCCCACAGATAGCGCCGGGTGGTGGAGTTGTAGACGCCGGTGATGCTGATGCCCTTATGCTTCTGGAAGGTGGAAATCACTTTGGCGGTTTCGCTGTCGAACACGCCCTTGGTCACCTTGGACATATCCAGATAATTCAGCTCGGCCAAATGCTGCTGGAGCAGATACACGTCCCAGCCGCGGTCGCCCAGGGTCAGGTAACGGAGCGGAGGCGTTTTGACCGCGTTCTTGGCGATGGCGATGGTCAGCAGCTTCTGCCGGGTGGCGTTGCCCGCCATGCCGTCGGCGGTCAGCCCGGCGGCCTGCTGGAATGCCTTCACAGCGGCCTCGGTGTCCGCGCCGTAAATGCCGTCGCAGCTGCCGTAGAAGAAGTAGGTGTTGAACAGCACGTTCTGCAGCGACTGCACGTCGCTCTTGACGTTATTGCCATGGCGGGACAGGGTGGGCAGGATCACTTCGCTCTTAAAGATCGCGTCGGCGGAGAACATTTTGGCCATCGTCTTTTTGCCCACGATGCCGTCGATCACCAAATCGTTGCGCCGCTGGAAGTCCTTCACGGCCGCCGTCAGTTCAGCGTCGAACACGTCGTCCATCTTGCCGTTGAAGTATTCCAGCACGTACAGACGGTTCTTCACCTGGGTCACCAGCACGCCCTTGGAGCCTTGCTTCAAAGAGCCGTTGGAGGTCAGGCCGCTGGTGAGGGTGTCCACATATTCCGCATGGACGGAGTTCAGCTTTTTATACGTGTCGTTGCCCACTTTGCCGTCGGCGGTCAGGCCGTACTTCCGCTGGAATTCCGACACGGCGTTGGCGGTGTCCTGATCGTACACGCTGTCGATGGGGCCTTTATAGAAGCCTAAATCCAGCAGATACTGCTGCACGGTCTGCACGTCGCTGCCGGTGGAGCCGATGGTCAGGCTGCCGTTCAGGGTCATGCCCTGATTATAGGTATCGGCGGCCACGGCGCCGGGATCGCGCAGGGCGGTGAGGGTCTTGGGACCCACCTTGCCGTCCACGGGCAGGATGCCGTTGCGTTCCTGGAAGCGGCGCACGGCATAGGCCACGGTGACGTTGTAAATGCCGTCGATCAGGCCGGTGTAATAATTCAGGCTCTGCAAAATCGTCTGCACTTCCTTGACGCCGGCGCCCTTGGAGCCGATGATCATGCTGCCGTTATCGGACAGGCCGGTGGTGGTGGTGGAATCCACCTCGTCATAGACGGTCTTGGGAATGCAGCCCACGCCGTCCAGGCCCGTCAGGCGGGCCCAGGTTTTATCGCCCACCTTGCCGTCCTGCTTCATGCCGTTTACCTTCTGGAAATCCTTTACGGCGGCGGCAGTCTCCTTATCGTAGGTGGTATCGGGCGTGCCCGTAAAATACCCCAAGGTCTGAAGCGCCAACTCGACGACGAGAACCTCGTCGCCCGTGGTGTCGACGGTCATGGAGCCGTTGGCGGTGGTATTATGCAGTTCGCCCAAGGCGGACGCGGGCACAAGCAGCGCCAGCGCCAGGAACAGGGCCATCACTTTTTTGAACATCCAATGTTCCTCCTCTCGCAGATCGCGTTCACAAATACACGTGATCCGCACCACGGCGTTATTTTACCATAAAAGCCATAAAAATGCTATACCAGAAATATTTCAAATTGCGAAAATCCGCCGTAATAGTTGTAACAGAGCGCCGCGGTCGTGAACGGCGCCCATCCACCACCGCTTGTGCCGGGCCATTGCCCCGCATGCAAAATCAAGGGGCAAAGCGCCCCTTGAAGAATCGAATCGTTTTGTAACCTTCGCGTAATATCTGTAAAATTTCACAAAAAATTTTTTGGTCCTTCCGCCGGATCACCGGCCCAGCACCTGTTCGTACAGCGCCACCGTGCGCTCCACAAAGCGCCGGTCGCTGAACTGATCCGCCTTTTCGAGCGCCTTCCTGTGCATGGCTTCCCAAAGCGCCCTGTTCCGGAGGATTTTCACCGCGGCCTCCACAAAGCCGCTTTCGGTGCGGTAGATGAAGCCGTTTTCGCCGTCGTCCAATACGTTCAGCAGGCTGGCGTCCTCCCGGCACACCAGCGGCAGCCCGCAGGCCATGGCCTCCAAATAGGTCATGCTGTGTACCTCGAAGGTGGACGCCGAAACGAACAGATCGCCCATGGCGTAATAGCGGTAGACCTCGTTGGGGTCGATCCTGCCCGCGAAGCGCACGCGGTCCGTAAGGCCGTTATGCTCGCAGTACGCTTCCAGCCGCCTGCGGTCCGGGCCGTCCCCCGCGATGAGGAGCTGCGCTTCCGGCAGGGCGCGCCGCAGCGCCGGGAAATAGTGCAGGATCTCCATAATGTTCTTTTCGGCGCTCACCCGCGTGACCATCACCAGGGTGCAGCCGTTGTCGGCAAGGCCGTACCTGCGGAACAGCTCCGCCTTTTCCTCTGGGGACACGGGCTTCTGATAGCGCTCCAGCCGGATGCCGTTGGGGATCACCGTCACCCGGTCTCCCGCGGGCTGGAGCTGGGCGAAATGCCGCGCTTTTTCCGACGGCGCGACCACCGCCTTGGCGTGCCGGTAGAATCGCTTCCCGAAGACCTTCATGGTCATGCGCACAGGCCGCGATTCGTGGAAGCGCTTAAAGGCGTAGGTGGCGTAATCGGTATGGGCCGTGATGACCACCGGCGCGCCCGTGACGGCGGCGATTTTAAACGCTAACCGCGCCATATCCGCCTCGGTGTGTACGTGGATCAGGTCGGGCTTCCACTGCTCCAGCTCGTCGATCAGCGGGTCGCTGAGAACGGGACAGAGGCGCACGTCGGGATATACAAAAGAGGGAAACGAACGAATGAAGCAGTCACCGTCCTTCTTGAAGGACGTCCTGCCGTTGGCGGGCGCAAGCACCCTTACGTCGTGCCCGAGCTGCTTTAGCCCGTTCGCCAGGGTGATCACCACGTTCCGCACCCCGTTGGTCTGATAGATATACGCGTCTGAAGCAATCAGTATTTTCATAGCTTTTATGTCAATCCCCATCCAATTTTTGCGGTTGCTTTCCTGCCGTCGGCGCGGTTTGCCCCTTCATATGCTCCGCGCCGCGAATTCATTTTACCACAAAAGCCATGAAAATGCTATGCCAGAAATGTTTCAAAATGTCGAAATGTTACTACTCAGCCTTCGGCTTCGCAGTAACGCGCGGGCGGGTATTGCATACCCCCCGCGAATCCGCAGCCTCAAAGGTCGCAACTTCATGGGGAGATTGCTCCCTTTCGGCTGATCTCACCACGGGCGAAACTCCCGCCACAGGCGGTCGCCCGTGGTTCGTCCCCCCGCACGGTTTTTCCTCTCGCACCTTCGGTGTTCCCGGGCGGAAAAACCGCAAGGTAGGAAAATTTCATCTGGTCGTCTGCGCTCCCGCCTGAAATTTTCCGTCCTCCCGGCGTACACGCCGCCGGTGCGGATTACAGTCAAGGGGAGGCCCCTTGACAATCCTCCTCTGCGTATTCCAGCTTCCGTTGGATTTTTTGATAGGTCAATTGTTTTGATGAACTTGCTATCCCGCCCGGTTCTCGTTCATTTTCACGCGGCCGAAGATCATGCGGCCCGCGCTGGTCTGCAAAACGGTGGTCACTTCCGCGTCCAGGGTCTCCCCCACGTGGCGGCGTCCGTTTTCCACCACCACCATGGTACCGTCGTCCAAATAGGCCACGCCCTGGCCCGGTTCCTTGCCCTCCCGCACGATGCGCACGGTCATTTCTTCCCCCGGCAGCACGGCAGGGCGCAGGGCGCCCGCCAGGTCGTTCACGTTCAGCACCGGCACTCCCGCCACGCCCGCAACCTTGTTCAGGTTATAGTCGTTGGTCATCACCGCGCCGCCTAAGTCCATGGCTAAGCGCAGCAGCCGCACGTCCACCTCGGCGTCGGCGGCGTCCTGGCCCACGTCCTCCACCCGCAGGGCGCTGCCCAGCTCCTCCTGCATTTTCCGCAGCATATCCAGGCCCCTGCGGCCTCTGGCGCGGCGCAGGGCGTCGGCGCTGTCGGCGATGTGGCGCAATTCGTCCAGCACAAAGGAGGGCACGATCAAGTCCCCTTCCAGAAAACCCGTGCGGCTGATTTCCAGCACCCGACCGTCGATGATCACCGACGTATCCAATACTTTGGGGCAGGCGTCCGCCGTTTCCCTGGGCGCGGCGGCGTCAACCCCCGTCCACAGCTTTTTCCCGATGCGGAAGCCCGCAAGCATCAGGGCGGCGTATACCCCGGCGGCCAGTGCGCAGGCGGCGGGGCTGCCGGGCAAAAGGCGCATGGGCTGGATCAGCAGGGCGGCCAGGGCCGCGCCGGAAAACAGGCCCAGCAGGCCCGCTTTTTCCTTGGTGAGGGGCGGAAAATGAATGGATGCCATGATGTTGATTCCTTCCTTTACAATAGGCTATGGGATCAGTATGCGCCCGCCCGCCCCGTTTCATGCGCGTACCGGTCAGCCGCGGGCCGTCAGGAGGAAGGCAGTAAATCCAGCACCGCCATGGCCTGAGCCACGGTGTCCACGCCGTGGAGGCTGACGCCCTCCGGGGCTTTCAGATGCCGGGCGCTGTCCCGGGGGCAGAGGATATGGGTAAAGCCTAAACGGCGGCATTCGCTCACCCGGCGTTCCAATTGGGGGATGGCGCGCACCTCCCCCGCCAGGCCCACTTCGCCCATGACCGCCCATTCGGCGGGCACGGGCCGGTCGGCGTAGGAGGAAGCCACGGCCATGCAGAAAGCTAAATCCGCCGCCGGTTCGTTCAGCGTCAGGCCCCCGGCCACGTTGATATAGCAGTCCCTGTTGTACATTTTGAGCCGCGCCCGCTTTTCCATCACCGCCAGCAGCAGCATCACCCGGCTGGTGTCCATGCCGTCCGCCGTGCGCCGGGGTACGGCCAAAAAGGACTGGGAAACCAGGGCCTGAATGTCCACCAGCACGGGGCGGCTGCCCTCCAGCCCGCAGAAAACGCAGCTGCCGCTGGCCCCCTTGGCCCGCTGGGACAGCAGCGTTTCCGAGGCGTTGCCCACGGGGCGCATCCCCGCGCCGGTCATTTCAAAAATGCCCAATTCGTTCACCGAGCCGAAGCGGTTTTTCACCGCCCGCAGCAGCCGGTATTCGTGCTGCCGGTCGCCCTCGAAGTACAGCACCACGTCCACCATATGCTCCAGCACCCGGGGACCGGCCAGGGAGCCTTCCTTGGTCACGTGGCCCACCAGGAACATGGCGCAGCCCTCCTGCTTGGCGTAGCGCATGAGCAGGGCGGCGCTTTCCCTTACCTGGCTCACGCTGCCGGGGGCGCTGCCCATTTCCGGGCGGTACATGGTCTGGATGGAGTCGATCACGCAGAATTCCGGCTGCACGGCCCGCAGCTTTTCTTCCACCTGATCCATGGCGTTTTCGGTGAGTACCATGAGGTCGCTGCCCGCCGCGCCGAGCCGCTGGGCGCGCAGTTTGATCTGCCGGGCGCTTTCCTCGCCGCTGATATACAGCACCCGCCTGCCCGTTTTGCACAAATGATCGCACACCTGCAAAAGCAGGGTGGATTTGCCGATGCCGGGGTCGCCGCCCACCAGCACCATGGAGCCCTCCACGATGCCGCCGCCCAGCACCCGATCCAGTTCCTCCAGCCCGCTTCCGGTATACACCTGGCTGTCCGCGTCGATGTCCTTCAAGGGCTTCACGGCGCTGCCCGTGCCGCCCCGCTGCTTGTACTGCTTGGGGGCCGCTTCCTCCGGGGCGGCCATGATCTCCTCCATGGTGTTCCACGCGCCGCACTCCGGGCATTTGCCCATCCAGCGGGGATTTTCCCACCCGCAGGCGGTACATTGAAAGCTGGTCTTTTTCTTCGGCATATCCTTTTCCCCCGTTCGTCCTTCGTACAAGGCTATTATATACGATAATCCCTTCTTGCGCCAGCAGAATCCTTCGGCATAAAACGCAAAAAATCGCCGGAAGCGCGTTTGCCTCCGGCGATGTGCTGACGATATTTATTTTTCCGGCACCAGATCGGACACGCCAAAGCCCGTCATGCTGCCCACGCTGCGGATGCCGCTGCCTGTTCTGTTGATCCTCTCACCCATGAAGGTAAGCACGGCTGTGCCGCCGCCGTCCAGGTTCAGGGCTTCCACCACGCCTTTTTCCAGCATCTTCTCCGCCACCCAGTTGAGGTATACGCCCTTGGAACGGTTTTCCAGCCGCCCTTCCACGCAGAGGATGAAATAATGGTAGGGTTCGATCATGCCCATGGCCATGCGGGGTTCATGATAGGAATAGTATTCATCCCGCAGCATGTATTCGCTCAGCTCTCCGTTCTGGATCAGGACGGGGCCGAAGGCGTATGTGCTTCGCACGCCCATGGCCAGGTATTCCTCGGCGGTATGTTCCTGGGGCTTGAAGGTTTTCATGCTGCCGTCCTCAAACACGGCCAAGATATCCAGATTGGGCAGGGTTTCCTTGGTGCGGGTCTGGGTGGTGATGACCTGCCCTTCCCGGATGATGATCCCCGGCGGGATGCCCTTATCGTTTTCCACGATGCGGTAGCCGAAATGATCGTCGGTGATCCCCAAAACGATATGGCGCTGCCGCACAAAGTCCACGGGGCTGATGCGCGCCGTGCCGGGGGTTTTGGCGCCGTTGGTATAGGCAACCAGCGGCGTTTCCGGGCTGCAGTGAATGTCCGCCTCATACCAGACGATGGGGAACTTCTTGTCGCTTTTGTCCTCATAGCGCTTTAGCTCGATGGACAGGGAGGGCGTCAGGTAAAACCAAACGCCCTTGTCCGCGTCGGCGTACACGAACTCCTCCGTGTCCGCCTCCGGGGCCAGAAAGCCTTCCTCCGTGCGGGGGGGAATGCTTGCCGGGTCAAAGAGCGGTTCCGGCGTGGGCGCGGGGGTGGGACGGGGGCGGAGCCAGTTTTCACCGCGTTGCCGGAAAAAACCAACTCCTGCAGGGCCGCGTCGGCGACGCCCGTTTCCTCCAAGCCGTTGTTTTTTTGCAGCTGCTTCACACGCTCCGCCGTGGTTTTGGTATAATTCCCGTCCAAATCCGGCGTGGTAAAGTAGCCCAGCCAGTACATGGCTTTTTTCAGGTGCTGCACGTCGTCGCCCTTCATGCCCTGCTTCAGCTCCCGGTATTCCTCAGAAAGGGCGGGCAGGCAGCACAGGCAGAGCAGCAGGACGATGAGCCCCGCCGCAATCAAAACTCGTTTACCGGGCATTTTTCACCTGTCCCCAGAAGGAATTATAAAGGGTGAGGTATTTATCGGGGATATCGTGGAAGAATTCGCACCGGTCAATCACTTCCTGGGGCGGGTTGATGGTGGCATTCCCGGTGTATTCCTCGCCCATCAGTTCAATGGCCGCGGCGTTGGGGGAAGAATAGCGGATATATTCGCAGTTCATCTGGGCAATATCGGGGCGGCAGAGGAAGTTGATCAGCTTTTCGGCGTTTTCCTTGTGCTTGGCGGTAGCGGGGATCACCATGGAATCGATCCACACGTTACTTCCCTCCATGGGCACGGCATAGGCCAGATCCTCGTTCAAATCCATGGAATACAGGGCGTCGCCGGAATAGACCACGGCCAGCGCGGCTTCATTCGCCACCATCTTGTCCTTGGTTTCATCCACATAATAGGCTTTCACAAGGGGCTTCTGCTCGATCAGCTTATCGGTGGCGGCTTTCAGTTCAGTCACTTCCCGGGTGTTCATGGAATAGCCCAAATATTTCAGAACCAGTCCCATGGTGTCCCGAACGTTGTCGATCATGAAAATGCTGTCGGCATATTTCTCGTTCCACAGGATGCCCCAGGAATCCACCGGATCGTCCACCAGCTTGGTGTTGTACAGGATGCCCACAGTACCCCACATGAAGGGGACGGAATACTTGTTTTCAGGATCGTAATCCAGGTTCAGCAGCCCAGGAAGAAGGTTTTTCAGGTTAGGCACGTTCTCCATGTTGATTTCCGCCAGCATGTTTTCGGAAATCATCCGTTCCACGGAGTAATCGGAGGGAAACACTACGTCATAAGCGCCGGGGCTGACGCGCACCTGCACCATCATATCCTCGTTTCCGGTATAGTACATTTTGTTCACATGAATGCCCGTTTCCTGCTCGAAAATATCAAACACGGTTTCATCCATATAATCGTAGCAGTTGAACACGTTCACCACTTCCTGGGCGGCCAGGGCACCGCTCAGGGGCAGCAGGGAAACACACAGGGCCAGAACAGAAACCAGAGCGACAATCTTTTTCATTTCAATCTACCTCCGTTTATATTGATTTCGCCCTCAGAGGGACGCAAATCGTATTTTAGACAGATGTCTTCGCTTATGCCTCTTCCTCCTTGGTACGCCTGTTGACCACCAGCAGCAGCACCAGCAGGGCAACGAACATGAGGGCGGACAGGGCGTTCATGGTGGGCTTGATGCCCTTCCTGGCCTGGGAATAAATGAGGGTGGACAGGTTCTGCACCAGGGGATTGGTGGTAAAGTAGCTGATGGTGAAATCGTCCAGGGACAGGGTGAAGGCCAGCATGGCCCCGGTGATCACGCCGGGCATGACCTCGGGCAGGATCACGTGGAACAGAGCGTACATGGGGGTCGCGCCCAAATCGAGCGCCGCCTCATAGCTGTGCTTGTTCATCTGCTTGAGCTTCGGCATGACGGACAGGATCACGTAGGGCACGTCGAAGGTGATGTGGGCCAGCAGCATGGTAACAAATCCGCGCTCCACCTGGGTGAAGATGAACAGCAGCATGAGGGAAATACCGGTGACGATATCCGGCATGGTCATGGGGATGTTGTTCAGCGTGAGCATCAGGTTCTGGGGCCTGCGCTTCATGGCGTGGATGCCGATAGCGGCGAAGGTGCCGATGATGGTGGAAAACAGGGCCGCCAGCAGGGCGATGGACAGGGTGATCACCAGGGCGTTCATGATATTGGGATCGTGGAACAGCTCTTCATACCAGCGGAAGGAAAAGCCCTCCCACTTGGCGCGGCTCTTGCCCGCGTTGAAGCTCTGTACGATCAGTACAATGATGGGAATATACAGGAAAAAGAGGATCAGGCCCAGATACAACCGTTTGAACAGCTTCAAATCATACCGCCCCCTTCTCCTTCGGGATCGACCTTGTTGAGCAGGCCCAAAGAAAGCAGGATCAGGATCATCATCAGCAGGGACAGGGCGGAACCCACGTTCCACTCGTTCAGGCTGGTGGACAGGAACTTGGCTTCGATCAGATCGCCGAACAGCTGCACCTTGCCGCCGCCTAACAGGCGGGAGATGTAGAAGGTGGTCACGGCGGGCATGAACACCATGGTGATGCCGCTGACCACGCCAGGCACGGACAGGGGCAGCGTCACCTTGTAAAACACGTGCCACTTATCGCAGCCCAAATCCATGGCGGCCTCGCTCAATTTGTAATCCATCTTGTTCAGCACGTTGTAGATGGGGAACACCATGAAGGGCAGGAAGTTGTACACCATGCCCGCCTGCACGGCGGGAATGTTGTTGAGCAGCTTTTGCCGCCCCACGCCGATCCATTCCAGCACGTTGTTCACCACGCCGTTATCCTCCAGCAGGCTCATGAGGGCGATGGTGCGCAGCAGGAAGTTCATCCACATAGGCACCACGAACAAGATAACCAAAGTGGGGCCTAACTTGAATTCCCGGTCCGCCATGATGTGGGCGGCGGGATAGCCCAGCAGCAGGCAGATCACCGTGCACAGGAACGCCATCCACAGGGAGAACACCAAGGTGTCGATGTTGATGGAATCCCGGCCCAGGCCCAAATCGTCCAGACTCAGACCCATGGATTCGTACAGGGCCAGATCGTCCGGATTCAGGGCTTTGCGGGCGTTGTAGTTGCTGTCCCAGAAGCTTTTGAAGTTGTCCAGGGTGAAATTGCCCTGGGGATCGGTGAAGGAAAAGTAAGCCACCAGGAAGCAGGGGATCACCGTGAAGATCACCAGCCACAGCACGTAGGGCGAGGCAAAGATGGGCCGCCGGAAGCCCCGGTTTTTATGGATGTAGGCGATCAGCAGGCCGATAAAGGCGGCAAAGCCGATGCCCATCATCCAGTAGCCCCACACGGGCACCTGAAAATTGGTCATTGGTTTTTTTCCTCCGTCGGCTTTTCGTCCTCCATGGGGTGCATGATGTGGATGTTGAAGGGCACCACGGCCAGGCCCACCCGGCTGCCTTCCGGCTGCATGGTGGTGGAATGCACCTTCCAGATGGAATGGCCCGCGTCGATCATCATTTCATAATGCACGCCCTTGAAGAGCACGGACTTGATCACGCCGGTCACCTGGCCCACGTCCTCGCCCACCAGCAGAATGTCTTCGGGGCGGATCACCACGTCCACGGGCTTGTCTTCCCCGAAGCCGGAGTCCACGCAGGGGAAGTCCACGCCGCAGAAATGCACCAGCTCGTCCCGCACCATGGTGCCGGGGAAAATGTTGCTTTCGCCGATGAAATTGGCAACGAAGGCGTTCTGCGGCTCGTCGTAGATGGACTTGGGGGTGCCGATCTGCAAAATTTTCCCGCCCTGCATCACCACGATGGTGTCTGACATGGTGAGCGCTTCTTCCTGATCGTGGGTCACGTACAGGAAGGTGATGCCAAGGCGCTGCTGCATGGCTTTCAGCTCCAGCTGCATTTCCTTGCGCAGCTTTAAGTCCAGCGCGCCCAAGGGTTCGTCCAGCAAAAGCACCTCCGGTTCGTTCACCAAGGCCCTGGCGATGGCGATGCGCTGCTGCTGGCCGCCGGACAGGGATTCCACGGAGCGCTTGTGGTAGCCTTTCAGGTTCACCAGCTCCAGCATGTAATCCACCTTGCGGGCGATTTCGTCCTTGGGCATTTTCTTGAGCTTCAGGCCGAAGGCGATGTTGTCCCGCACGTTCAGGTGGGGAAACAGGGCGTATTTCTGGAACACGGTGTTCACCCGCCGCTTGTAGGGCGGAATGCCGGAAATGTCCTTGCCGTCGAACATCACCCGCCCGGAATCCGCCGTTTCAAAGCCGCCGATGATGCGCAGGGTGGTGGTTTTCCCGCAGCCGGAGGGACCCAGCAGGGTGACAAATTCCTTTTTGCGGATGTACAGGTTGATATTGTCCAGCACAGTCACCCCGTCGTAGTGCTTGCTGATGTTTTCCAGGGAAATCAGGCGCTGTTCTTCCATCATGGGGCCTCCTGTTTAAAAATTTGGCGGTGTGGACACCCAGATGAACTGGGCCCTGCGTTTGCCGGTGTTTTCGATCCAGTGGGAAGCGCCGGGGTGCAGGCAGAAGCTCTCCCCCGTTTTGATCTTATGGCTGCCGCCGTTCAAATGCAGCGTCACCGTGCCCTGAAGGACGTAGCCGAATTCCTCCCCCTCGTGGGGCGGCATTTCCTGGGTCTTGCCCCCTTCGTCCAGTTCCACCAGAATGGGTTCCATTTCGTTTTTCTGGGCGCTGGGCACAAGCCACGTGATGCTGCCCCGCAGGGATTCCGCGTCCTCCTTTACGAACATATCGGCCCGGGTGAACACGGTTTTTTCCTCATTTTCCGTTTCCGAAAAGAATTCCTTCAAATTGCTGCCCAAGCATTCTAACATATCGGTCAGCGTGGCGATGGAGGGCGAAGCCAGGTCCCTTTCCACCTGGGAAATGAAGCCCTTGCTCAGCTCGCACCGATCGGCCATTTCCTCCTGGGTCAGGTTCCTTTGCAGCCTAAGGCGGCGCAGCTTGTCGCCGATGTTCATGTTCCCTTCCCTCCCTTCCGGAAAAAGTTTAGCGTCACTAAACCGCGGATCATTGCCTTCGGTTTAGAATTGCTAAACTTCAAGGCAGGAAACATTAAACCACAGCCTATCGCAAATGTCAATAGGCCCATCAGAATATTTTGTCGAAGCACACGGCGTTTCGTTTCCATCCAGCTATCGCTGAATGGTTTGCGCGCCGCGGAAAAAGCGGGATATTGCTTCCTTCCTGTACCAAATATCGCCAAGGGCCGTAACAGACGCTCCCCTCCGCCCGGAATTTCGGGAAATATGCCTGCGTTTTATGTACGCTCAGGCCCGTTTTCGTAAGAAATGCCGCCGGACGGCCGCAAAATTGTTTCAATTTTATTAAATAATGCGGCAAAAGCCCGCTTTCTTTGAAAAAAATGCTTGCAATTCAAATAAGGTTATGCTACAATGTTCAAGCTGTCAATGAGGGCTGTACCGCGGATTTCCGCGTCACCGAATGACCAATTCCCCCGTGGAGGTAATGACAATGGGCAAGTTTTGTGAAGTGTGTGAAAAGGGCTTGATGACTGGCCACAATGTGAGCCATTCCAACCGCAAGAGCAGCCGCACCTGGGCTCCCAACGTGCAGCAGCTGCGCGTTGTGATCGGCGGTCGTCCCATCCGCGTGAACGTATGCACCCGCTGCATGCGCACCATGCGCAAGAACGGCATGTCCTTCACCGCCCCCGTTGCGGAAGCCGCTGGCGAAGAAGCCTGATTTTCGTTCGCACCGCATAAAGCCGTCTGAAACAGGGCGGCTTTTTGCGTGCCCTTTTTTCCAATTGAAAAGCGCCCCGCGATGGAGGCGCTTTCGTTTTGTTCCGGTTTATACACTTAGTTTCCGTTCCATGATCTGCGCGGTGACGATGTACATGATCACCGCGAAGCCCAGGTCGATCAGGCCGTCCACCACCAGCATGGTGGTGGAGGCGGTGATGCCGGCGGTGATCTTCCCCGTCGCCCAGCCGGTCAGCCAGGCCAGGGCCAGGAACAGCACAAAGCTCAGCAGGCCGTTGAATTTCTTGCCGTTCAGCAGGGCGGCGCTGACCACGTCGGCCAGGTAAGCCATGGTCACGGTGCCGATCCAGCCGGTGAGCAGGCTGAACGTGAACGACGCCATGATTTCCGCGTTGATGGTCAGCGGGCGGCCGTTGATGGTGATTTGGCTGATCACGTTCTGGATCATCTCCCACAGCTGGTTCAGCTGGCCGGATTTGGCCAGCAGCAGGGTGATATCCAGCGTGCCCAGGGCGAAGTAAAACGCGCCGGTGATCAAAATGGAAAAGCCGCATTCCAGCACCTTGGCCCCCAAAATCTTATAGCTGCTGTTGGGGGTCATGAACAGCATGTAGCTCTGCTTGGTGTTCATATCCCGGTGCAGGGTCAGCACGCTTTCCAGGCCGATCACCAGCACGCCGAAAACGGCCAGCATCACCAGCAGCCCGATGGCCACGCTCAGCGGCCCTTCCTTTTCGGTGTACAGCCCGTACAGGTAAACGGCTTCCGCCACGGCGGTAACGCCCAACAAAATCAGTTTGGTGATCCAGGTTTTCCGAAACTCGTATTTCATCAGCTTGAACATGCTTATCACCCCTCCGTATGGCCGTAAATCTGGCGGTAGCGATCCGCCATGGACACGCCCTGCTCGTCCCGCATGGTTTCCAGGTCGATATTCTCCACCAGCTTGCCTTCTTTGATGAACACCGCCCGGTCGGCCACCGCTTCCATTTCCTCCACCAGATGGCTGGACATGAGCAGCAGCTTATCCTGCGTGGCGTATTGCAGGATGGTGGCGCGAATCTCGTCCCGGGCCAGCAGGTCGATGCCGTTGAAGGGTTCGTCCAGCATGTACACCTTGGCGTCCCGGGCCATGGTGACGGCGATTTTCAGCTTCGCCATCATGCCGGAGGACAGGTTTTTGGTCTTCATCTCCTCCGTCAGCTCCATGTGCCGCAGCAATTCCAGGTAGCGGTCGTAGGAGAAATCCTCAAAGAAATCGGCGTAGTATCTGCCCACGTCCTTGACGGTCATCCAGGCGTAGAAATACGGCTCTGTGGACATATAGGCCACGTACTTCCGGCTTTCGATGCTCACGGGCGCGCCCTCGAACAGCACTTCGCCGGAGGTGGGCTTGATCAGCCCCGCCGCCATCTTCATCCAGGTGGTTTTGCCGCTGCCGTTGGGGCCGAGCATGGCGTATACGTGGCCCTTTTCCAGCCTCAGATTCACGTGATCCACCGCGGTTTTCGATCCAAAAACCTTGGTCAGCTCTTTACTTTCCAGCATCTTCCTTTATTCCTCCTTCAGGATCATCTTTGCGGCCTCCTGCCGCGTGATGCCCAAACTTTCGATTTTTTGAAGAAACAGCGCCACGGCCTGCCGGGCCAGCTCCTCCCGCAGGGCGTCGATGCGCGGCCCGTCGCCGGTCACATAGGTACCCATGCCCCGCCGGGTTTCGCACAGCCCCGCCTTTTCCAGTTCCTGATACACCCGGGCGGCGGTGTTGGGGTTGATGCCGTAAGCCACGGCCAATTCCCGGCCTCCGGGCAGCTTCTCCCCCGGCTGCCGCGCGCCCACGGCGATGGACGTTTCAATTTCCCCCATCACCTGCAGCCAGATGGGCCGCATGGGATCGTACTGCATCCGCCCCTCTCCTTTCCGAGTGATTTAGTGAACTATGTACATAATACATTAAGTCATTCCAAAAAGCAAGCCCCAAAATAAAAAAATTTTCCCTGTCAAAAAGACAGGGAGAAGAAAACGTTCGCGGGGATCAAGAAACATGAATCTGAAAACCTCAGCCGATAATGATGGGTGCAGGCGGTGCGCTTGGGCAGTTGAGCAGGTGCTTGTGGAATGTCCCGTTGGCAACGGGGAAAAATTGTTTGCACCAGGGGCAGGCTTTCTCATCACCAGTTTCTCCGGAGCCATTTGTCCCCTCGGTGGAGACCTTTACCCACTCGATTCCTCCGGTGACCTTTTCCATCTGATCAAGTTCCTGTTCAATTTTCTGCTTTTTTTCTATCACTTGATTCCTCCCTTTCTTTTCTGAATATGAAAATCCCACAAGCGTTTGCATTGAACCGTAACAAAACTGCTCTTTATTATATTTTACCACATTTCTCCAGGAAAAATCAATAAAAAAATGCCGCTTTTTCATAATAAAGCGACATTTTCTTCCAAAAACATACTCTTTTCACACTGAGGCAGACAAATCATTCCCGTCTCCCGCTCATTCCTTCTTTTCGTCCCTGTCCTCCACCAGCGCCTTCAATTCCTGCATGAAGGTGGGAATATCGGTAAAGGACCGGTACACGGAGGCGAAGCGGATATAGGCCACCTCGTCCAGCTTGCGCAGGGCCTCCATCACCATTTCGCCGATTTGCCGGGTGGTGATTTCCTCCTGCAAATTATTATACGCCATCTGCTCGATGGAATTGACCACCTTTTCGATCTCCGCGGCGGAAACGGGCCGCTTGTGGCAGGCCGCGATGATGCCGCTGCGCACCTTCTGGGGGGAGAACAGCTCGCGGGAATTATCCTTCTTCACCACCAAAAGCTGCTGCAGCTCCACCTTTTCATAGGTGGTGAAACGGCGGCCGCAATGAATGCACTCCCTGCGGCGGCGGATGGAATTGCCGTCGTCCGTTGGACGGGAATCCACCACGCGGCTGTCCTCGCAATTACAGAACTGGCATTTCATCCTGCATCATCCTTTTCTTCCGTCATGGGCGTTTTTATACAGACCTTGGTGTGTCCCGCGTTGCATTATACCGTATTTAGTGCCGTTTGTCTATCATTTTTTTACGAAATTGTTTCAAAAATGTTTCCACAAAAGGTTACTATTCAGGTATTTCTGGGGGAACCGCTCTTTGCTGCTCAAAGAGCGGTTCCCCCAGGCCCCCTCCGAGAAAGGCGATAAAAAGGGCTTTGCTGAAAGCTATTATTCTTCTTATGGCTTTCTTGGAAAGGGGTCTGGGGAAACCATTCTTTGGCCCCCAAAGAATGGTTTCCCCCAGTTACGTGAATAATTACTACTCGTCGATGATATCCCCCAGCTCCAGCTCCACCAGAATCACGTTTTCCCCGATCTTGCAGATGCGCTGCCAGGGGATCACAATGCCGCATTTTTCCCCCCGCAGCATGCTGCCCACCTTGAACTCCCCCGGCACCACCAGGGCGTCCACCCGCCCGTCCCTTTCGTCAAATTCGATATCCATCACCTTGCCTAAGCGCTTGCCGTCCCGGGTGTTCACCACGTCCTTGGTGCGCAGTTCCGATAAGCTCACCCCCGCCACCCCCTTTCCCCCATCCTATGCGAAAACGGAAAAAAGGATGCAAAAGAGAATGCAAAAGGGCCGGAAGAGCGTTTCTTCCGGCCCGGAATCATGATTTGTTATTCTGCTTTTGCCGTGAACTCTTCTCCGGCGGGCGCGTCCACCACGATGGTCTGCCCCGGCAGAATGTCCCCGGCGATCAGCTTGCGGGCCACCAGGGTTTCCACCTTGGATTGCAGCACCCGCTTCATGGGCCGCGCGCCGTAAACGGGATCGTAGCCCAAATCCATCAGCTTGTCGAAAGCCGCGTCGGTGAGGCGCAGGTTCAGCTGCTTCTCCTTCAAGCGCCCTTTCAGCCGGTTCAGCAGCAGATCCACGATGGAGCGCACCTGGGTCTTGTCCAGCGGCGTGAACATCACGGTGTCGTCGATGCGGTTCAGGAATTCGGGACGGAAGTGGCTCCGCAGCAGGGCCTGAACGGCGGCTTTCGCTTCGTCGGACAACCGGCCGTTTGCGTCGATGCCGTCCAGAATATGGCTGGAACCCAAGTTGCTGGTCATAATCAGGATGGTGTTGCGGAAGTCCACGGTGCGGCCCTGGCTGTCGGTGACGCGCCCGTCGTCCAGAATCTGCAAAAGGATGTTGAACACGTCGGGGTGGGCCTTTTCCATTTCATCGAACAGCACCACGGAATAGGGATGCCGCCTTACGGCTTCGGTGAGCTGGCCGCCCTCCTCGTAGCCCACGTATCCGGGAGGGGCACCGATCAGACGGCTGACGGAGAATTTCTCCATGTACTCCGTCATGTCGATGCGCACCAGGTTCTTTTCGTCGTCGAACAGGGCTTCGGCCAGGGTCTTCGCCAGCTCGGTCTTGCCCACGCCCGTGGGGCCAAGGAACAGGAAGGAACCGATGGGCCGGTTCTCGTCCGCCACCCCGGCGCGGGAGCGCAGGATGGCTTCGCTGACGGACGCCACGGCCTCGTCCTGGCCGATGACCCGCTTATGCAGCACGTCCGGCAGGCGGAGCAGCTTTTCCCGCTCGCCCTCCATCAGCTTGCTCACCGGGATGCCCGTCCAGCGGGATATGATGCGGGAGATTTCGTTATCCGTCACCTTGTCCCGCAGCAGGGTGTTTTTCATGGGGTCTTCCTTTTCCGCTTCCGCCAGCTCGGCCTTTAATTTGGGCAGCTCGCCGTACTGCAATTCGGCGGTTTTGGTCAGATCGTATTGCCGCTTGGCCTTTTCGATTTCGGCGTTCACCCGCTCGATGTCCTCTCGCAGCTTCTGCACCTTTCCGATATTGTTCTTTTCGTTTTCCCAGCGGGTCTGCATCTCCTGGAACTGGTCGCGCATATCGGAAAGCTCCTTGCGCAGGGTGTTCAGGCGCTCCTTGGACAGGGCATCCGTCTCCTTTTTCAGGGCGGCTTCCTCGATTTCGTGCTGCATGATGCGGCGGCTGATTTCATCCAGCTCCTGGGGCATGGAGTCCATTTCCGTGCGGATCATGGCGCAGGCCTCGTCCACCAGGTCGATGGCCTTGTCGGGCAGGAAACGGTCGGTGATGTAACGGTTGGAAAGGGTGGCGGCGGCAATCAGAGCGCCGTCCTGAATCTTCACCCCGTGGAACAGTTCATAGCGCTCCTTCAGGCCGCGCAGGATGGAAATGGTGTCCTCCACTGTGGGTTCGTTCACCATGACGGGCTGGAAACGGCGCTCCAGGGCCGCGTCCTTTTCCACGTATTTGTGGTATTCGTCCAGGGTGGTCGCGCCGATGCAGTGCAATTCACCCCTTGCCAGCATGGGCTTTAACAGGTTGCCCGCGTCCATGCTGCCCTCGCCCTTGCCCGCGCCCACGATGGTATGCAATTCGTCAATGAACAGGACGATCTTGCCTTCGCTTTTTTTGATTTCCGCCAGAACGGCCTTCAGGCGTTCCTCAAACTCGCCCCGGAACTTGGCCCCGGCGATCAGGGCGCCCATGTCCAGGGAGAATACGCTGTGGCCTTTCAGGCTGTCCGGCACGTCGCCGCGCACAATGCGCTGGGCCAGGCCCTCGGCGATGGCGGTTTTGCCCACGCCCGGCTCGCCGATCAGCACAGGATTGTTTTTGGTCTTGCGGCTCAGGATGCGGATCACGTCGCGGATCTCGCTGTCGCGACCGATGACGGGATCCAGCTTGCCCTTCCGGGCCATGTCCACCAGATCGGAGCCGTACTTGGCAAGGGCGTCGTAGGTGTCCTCCGGGTTGTCGGTGGTGACTCTCGCCGCGCCGCGCACCGTCGAAAGGGCTTTCAGGAACGCGCCCTCCGAAACGTTCAGCCGCTTGAACAGCGGGGCCAGCTCCTTGTCCGCCGTCTTGATCAGGGCCAGGAACAAATGCTCCACCGAAATGTATTCGTCCTTCATCCGGGCCGCTTCGTCGTCGGCGGCGCGCAGGGCCTTATCCGTATCGGCGGAAATGTAGACCTTGCCCTCCTCCCGGGAAAGGCCCCGCACCTGGGGCAGCTTTTGCAATACGCTTTCCGCGCCCTGGCGCAGGGCGTCGGCGTCCGCGTTCATTTTCGCCAAAAGCTGCGGGATCAGCCCCTCCGGCAGGTTCAGCAGGGCGGACAGCAGGTGCGCCTGCTCCAATTGCTGGTGGCCGCGCTCCCGAGCCAGCCGCTGGGCCAGCTGAATGGTTTCCATGGATTTCTGGGTGTACTGATTGTTGCTCATAAAATCAACCCCCGTTCGGGATAGGATCGTCATCCGAAGATCAATTTTCTGACTTTCTTTGACCTTCAATCATATTGTACCACGTTTTCCCTCCCTGTCAACCCTTTTTTCAAAAATATTTTTTTAAAAAACCGCAAATTACCCCTTGCATTTTCCGCACGCATCTGCTATACTAATCAAGCTGTTCGGGAGAACAGCGTGTGCGCCCTTAGCTCAGCTGGATAGAGTGTTTGACTACGAATCAAAAGGTCGAGGGTTCGAATCCCCCAGGGCGCGCCAAAGCGAAAATCCTGTCGACGAAAGTCGGCAGGATTTTTGCTTTGCATTCTTCAATCTTCAGTTTTCAGTATTCATTATTTATTTTGCCGACAGTCTGAGGGGCTGTTGCAGAAGCAGCAGCCCCATCATTTTTTGTCTTGCGAACGTACGTTTTACAGGACGCTCAGGAAACGCTCAATCGCAGTCTGCATCCTCCGCCACGAAGACGCATTCGTCATGCGTTTCACAGTATTCCTCTGCCGGGCTTCCGGGCGTACCGAACACATACACCTTGCCGCAGCCGTCGAACACGTCCACGCCGAGGGCGCAGTCTGCCGGGATGCGGATCTGCCGAAGGCCCGTGCAATCCTTGAAGGCTCTGTCGCCGATGCTCTTGCAGCTGTCCGGTATGGACACGACACACATGGCCGCGCCCTCGAAGGCGCTCTCCTCCACGGTCTTGATTGCTGTCGGCAGTGTGAAATCCGGCGTGCCCAAGACGGGTAGCAGCTCATAACCCACATTGAGGCTCACCGCGGCAGCGGGCATATAGAAGGAGCCGAACCAGCCATAGTCCGAGTCGTCGTAGGTATCAATCAGATAGACCGTTTCGTCGCCCGCAACGGTGTAGGTCGCCATAGGCTCGGAGCCATCCGGCACATCGCCGAAGAAGAGGTAGACGCATTCGCCCTCGGAGAAGTATTTCTCGTTCTCATAACCGGTCCAGACGCTCACGCCGCCGGTCGCCGTCACCGTCAAGGGATAGGTGGGAACCGCTGTGAGGCATCGTGAAGCTCCACACGCCGTTGGCGCAGCTGATCGCGACGTCGTTCGAGGTCACATTCGTCACGGAAACGCCGGGCTGCTGGAAGCGCAGGGCGACCGTATCGCCCGCGTGGGCAAACGCCCAGCTCTCTCCGTTGTACGAGCTGATCCAGGTAACAGCCCCGTTGACCGTTATCGACGCGCCGAGGCTCTCAAAGCCGTCCTTATAGTCGGTGACGAAATCGACCTGATAGGTCGGCGCGCCCAGCGTCACATGGACGCTCACCGCCGCCGCGGGCATATTGAAGCCGTCGTACCAGCCGTGGTAGTCGTCGTCATCGTAGGGGAAGAGCATGTATTCCTCATCGCTGCCCGCTATGGAATAGGTGACCACGGGTTCGTAGCCTTCCGGCACGCCGCTGATGAGGATCGGGACATATTGGCCCGCAGAGAACGCGGCCTCATTATCCCAGCCGACCCAGACGTCGACGTTTTCGGGTGCCGTCACCGTCACGGGATAGCCGGTGACCGCTGTGACGCTCACCAAGGGGAAGCCGGCAGGCATCGTGAAGCTCCACACGCCGTTGGCGCAGCTGATCGCGACGTCGTTCGAGGTCACATTCGTCACGGAAACGCCGGGCTGCTGGAAGCGCAGGGCG
>CAJOJQ010000055.1 GCA_905234985.1 uncultured Christensenellaceae bacterium | reverse complement strand
CGCCATGACTTCCAACCGAAGCTACCGCAACGCCATCCCCCAGCACATCGTCAGGGAAGAAATTGTGAAGGGCATGGGGACGCAGTTTGATCCCGAATTTAGCAAGGCCATGCTCCATATGATCGACGTGGATACCGAATACAAAATGCAGGAAATGATTTCAGGCGCAAGATCGACGTCAACGACCAGTTTGCGCTGCGATTCCATCTATCACGATTGCGCAGAGGGCATCCTCATTACGAAAAAGACGACCCGGATCAGGCTTTGCAGCCAGCCGGACGACGGCTTCCCTGCGGAGGAATGCCTGCCCTCGCTGATCTTGTTTGACGCGCTGGACGGCCAGGTGCACCCAGGAGAGGAAGACAACCGAAATCTGCTTTACTTCGAGTATGCCCAAATTCGACTTGACGGACACGTCACGGCGCTCAATACGCGCAATACTGAGGTTCGCGTTCTCGATCAGGAGAGCGACCTGGAGCGGACCGGTTTTGGCGAACCCGAGCGTGGTCAGCGTTACAAGGTCGAAGCCGCCCGCTACAAGGACCACGCTGTCGTCAGGATTTCGGATGAAGATCGCACGTTGCAGGTCGTGCTGGCGCTCCCTGACACCTCGCGATTTGTCTATATCGCGCTCAGCGGAGAGCATTGCGATCTTCACAACATCCGGATTGAAAACGATGTCTTCGAGATCGGACCGGACGACATTCCGCGCATCGCTGAGGAGATCAGCTACATCAAGGACTGCCCGGAGGGGGATGTACCGAACATTCAGGTGGATGGTTGGCGCACGGACGCCTCTGAGGGCATATTGATCGGCGACGGTATGATGCTTTCCTTCCATACGATGAGCCTGCCGACGGCGCGCCTGGTGTGGCATTGCCCGTTCATCAGCGTATTCTCGTCGGACGATGGCAGGATCAACGGCGCGAATTTCCGGGAATACATCCTTCTGCGGTTGGATGGTGAGAACTGGGAGTCGGATGCTCACGTCAAGAACAAGGTTCAGGTCACGCAGCAAGCCGGCTTCGAGGGCTGGAACGTCTGGAAGGATGAGAATAAAAAGGGACTGGATTGCGTCGTAAAGATCAAAAGGAACGGGAACGTGATCACCATGCAAACGGAGAATTTGGGCATCGCCATAAGCAGCGTTACGACGATCCTCGACGACGTGATGAAGGACGTTTATGTCTCGCTCACCGGCGACCAGTGCACCATCACGAATATCCACGTGTCACAGGGACGGTTCTGACGCACATACCACAGAAGCCGCGAACCGATATGCTATCCAATCGTTTCAGAAGTATTAGTGATGATTTCAATGATCCATAGTCAGATATATACCTGTATCAGTATTTATTCTACCTTAGTTTTATTAGATAAGTATTTTGTTGCATGTGATAATCCTACGTAGGAAAATCCAACGTAGGGTTTTCCTATGTGGGATTTCCTAATACAGGGCTATTAAACACAACGCGATGTCTATCTGAATTGACTTAGACGAAGAGATGATATATAATTATTCCAGCGGGGTAATCCGCAGTCTGAACGGCTCTTTATCAGCGTGATAAACAAATGATAAAAACGAGCCGTATAGGACAAATCATATGAATAATCTGTAGAATCAGAATCACGATGGAGAGAAGAAAGAACAGCTCCAAAACAAAATGCGTTAAGTTGCATTGAGTGGGAATAATGATTTCCTGACATCCTGTCCTCGGGACTGCTGATTTTCAGCAGGTTCCGGGGAATTTTTTAAATATTTGTCATAATGACAAAAAATAGCTTGACAAGGGGAAGGCGGTTGGTTATACTAATTATGGTCATGATGACAAGAAAGGAGGGCGAGAACCATTGCACGATGTATTGGCCCAGGATCAGCTATACATGACGGTTGATATTCTGATCCTGACGGTGCGCGATGGCAGGCTGCACCTGCTGCTGGCCCGCCGGGCAAAACCGCCTTACGAAGGCCGCTGGGCGCTGCCGGGTTCTTTCATCAGGGTACACGAATCCGCCGAAGGAACGGTGAAGCGACTGCTGGAAGAAATGCTTCCCATTCAGAACGCCTTCTTTGAGCAGCTGTACACGTTTACCGCCGAGGACAGGGATCCCCGGGGCAGGGTCATTTCCATAGCGTATCTGGCAATCGTCCCGTGGGGGAATCTGAAGCGGCTGATCGCGGAAGAGGAGATATCCTTCCGCTGCTGGCAGGCGGACATGGACGAAAGCGGGCTGCGCTTAACGGACGATGGGAGCGCCGCGCTGCTTCCGGAGGATTTGGCCTTCGATCATGGCAAAATCATCGAAACGGGAATTGAACGGCTGCGCGGGAAAATTGATTACACCGATATCGGCTTCCGATTTTTAGAGAATCCCCGGGCCTTTTCTTTGAGCGAATTACAGACCGTATTTGAAGCCGTACTCGGAAAAACGCTGGACAGCAGCAATTTCCGCCGCGCCATTCTGAACAGGTACGAAAAAACAGGGCGATTGACCCAAACCGTTCTTGCCGAACAAAGGGGACGGGGACGGCCCGCCGTGCTATACCGCATCAACGATTGAAACAGGAGGGTTCAGCCATGGAGGAAAAAAGATACCTGATCGCAGTGGACATGCAGAATGATTTCATCGACGGCTCTTTGGGCACGCCGGAAGCGCAGGCAATCGTGACAGCCGCCGCAGAACGCATCCGGGCCTGCAAAGCCATGGGATACAGCCTGATCGCGACGCTGGACACCCACGGCGAAAATTATCTGGACACTTCGGAAGGGAAAAAGCTCCCGGTGCGTCACTGCATACGGGGGACCGCGGGCTGGGCGCTGAATCCGGTGATCCGGGAAGCGCTGGGCGACTGCATGCTGGTGGAAAAGAACACCTTCGGCAGCGTTCGGCTGCCTGAAATCATCCAAGAAGAGTTAAAGCCGGATCAGCAGCTGACGATTGAACTGATCGGCCTGTGTACAGACATTTGCGTGGTTTCCAACGCGCTGCTCCTGAAAGCCCACTTCCCGGAAGCGGACGTCCGGGTGCGGCCGGATTGCTGCGCCGGCGTGACGCCGGAAAAACATCAAGCCGCCCTGGCGACCCTGCAAAGCTGCCAGATCGGCCTGGCGTAATGCGCATGGAACAGAAACGAGCGCTCATGATAGGAGGAAGCCAAATGACGGAATACCATTTTGACGCGGAAGCCGTTCGGGACCGGCTGGTGGAAGCGATTCGGGCCACAGCTCGGCAGCAGGGATTTTCCAGGGTGGTGCTGGGAATCTCCGGCGGCAAGGATTCCACCGTTACCGCCGCGCTCTGCGCCCGCGCCCTGGGCAGGGAAAACGTGTATGGGATCATGCTGCCCGACGGCGTGCAGAAGGACCTCAGCGACAGCCAGCGGGTGTGCGGCGCCCTGGGGATCAATCAGCGCGTTATCAATATTGGCGCGATTCACGACGCGCTGCGGGCGGTGACCGATCAGCAGGGCGGCACGGCGGGGAAAGAAGAATTTTCCATTCCCTTCAGCGCAAAGAGCGAAACCAACGTGCCGCCCCGCCTGCGGATGACCGTTCTGCGGTACGCCGCGCAGGCGCTGGACGCGCGCCTGGCCGGTACCGGGAACAAGAGCGAAATCACCGTGGGCTACTGCACAAAAGACGGGGATACCTCCTGCGATTTCTCGGTATTGGGCGCGCTGACCAGCGTGGAAGTGGTGCAGGTGGGCCTGACGATGGAGGAGCTGCCCCGGGACTTGGTGGAAAAAACGCCGTCCGACGGCCTCACCGGACGCAGCGACGAAGAAAACTTAGGCGTTTCCTATCGGGACATTCACAAATACATCCGCTTTGGCACCTGCGGCAGTACGGAAACGGACGAAGCCATTCGCCGCTTGGAGCGGGCCAACATGCACAAGCGGGGCATGCCTTTGCTGCTGAATCCCTTTGAAAAGGCAGGCGCGCCGTCATGACAGACAGCCTGGCGTTCTTCGGGGCCTTCAATCCGCCCACCGTGGCGCACCTTGAGCTGGCCCGTTTCGCCGCCCAGGCCATGAATGTGAAGCAGGTGATCTTTGTTCCGTCCAAATCCGTCTACATCCGGGATGAACAGGGCAAGGATTTCGCTTACAGCGACGCGCAGCGCGTCGCCATGCTTCGCGCGGCGGCGGAGCATCGCCCCTGGATGCGGGTGACGGATTGGGAAATGCGGCAGCCCCGGCAGCCGCGCACCTATGAAACCCTGTGCCGCCTTCGGGAAACGGGCTGCTCGCCCGCGCTGCTGCTGGGATCGGATAAACTTGCGGAACTGGAGCATGGCTGGATGCACGTGGAGGAAATCGCCCGGGAATTCGGCGTCGTGTGTCTGACGCGCGGTCAGGATGAAATTCTCCGGATGATCGAAGAAAACGCCTATCTTGCTTCCCTGGCGCGGTACATCCGGGTGCTGGAGACGCCGCCGGAGACCCGCGCCGTGTCTTCCACGAACGTCCGGCGCTGCGTTCGGGAGATAAGAAGGCTCCAGGAAGAAATCAACGGCATGGTGACGCCGGAAATCCGGCCCCTGCTGTGAGCAAAGCACAAAAAAAGATGTATTCGGCGCGGACAAACCGATCAAGGGGGAAAAGAGCCATGAAACTTGAACCAATCATTATTTCTCTGCTGGATACCGACCTGTATAAATTCAATATGGATCAGGTGATCTTCCATAAGCATACGGATCTGTGCGGCGAATACTATTTCCGCTGCCGGAATCAAGGCGTGGTATTCACGAAGGAAATGTTTGAAGAAATCAATGCCCAGATCAATCACCTGTGTACGCTGACCTTCCAAAAGGATGAATTGGATTATCTCAACTCCATCCGCTTCATCAAGCCGGACTACGTTGAATTCCTCCGCCTTTGGCGGCCCATCCGGGACTATGTGGAAACCTCGCTGTCGCCGGAAGGAGAGCTGAACATCAAGGTGAGCGGCCCGCTGTTTTCCGCCATGCAGTTTGAAATCTATCTGCTGGAAATCGTGAACGAAGTGTACTTCCGCATGCGGTACGATTATGATACGCTGCGCGCTTCCGCCAAGGAACGGCTGGATCAAAAGATCGCGGATTTTCAGCGCGGCAAGTATACTTTCAAGTTCGCCGAGTTCGGCTGCCGCAGAAGGCTGTCCCGCGAATGGGAGGATGAGGCGGTTCTTCGGCTGTGCCGGGAAACGAAAAACTGCATCGGCACCTCCAACGTGTATCTGGCAAAAAAGTACGGCGTCAAGCCCATCGGCACCTACGCCCATGAATTTGTGCAGATGTATCAGGGCATCGACTCCATTCCGCTGGCCTACACCAATCATTACGCCATGACCGACTGGTACGATGAATACAAGGGCGACAACGGCACCGCCCTGACCGACACCATTACCACCGACCTGTTCCTGCTGGACTTCAACCGCGCCATGGTCAACAATTTCACCGGCGTTCGCCACGACAGCGGAGACCCCTACGAATGGGGCGAGAAGATCATCGCCCATTATCAGAAATACGGGGCGGATCCGAAAAGCAAGCTGCTTTTGTTCAGCGACAGCCTGGATTTCGACCGCGCGCAAGCCCTTTTTGATTACTTCAAAGACCGCGCCAAGGTCTCCTTCGGCATCGGCACGTTCTGCTCCAACGACACCTGTGAAAAGGCCCTGAACATCGTCATCAAGCTGCAAACAGTGAACGGCCGGGCCGTGGCGAAGCTCTCCGACACTCCCGATAAGGCCATGTGCCGCGACGCGGATTATCTGGAGTATTTAAAGCGCTCCGTGGCGTTCCGGCTGAACCGGGAAAAATGAGCGGCGCGCGCTTCACTGCTATAATACGCCTGCACAGAGTAGCAGCGCGGCGGAGGATGAACATGAAAAAATGGTTTCGGACGGTCTGCTTTCTGCTTTTCTTTTTTTCCGGCCTGCTGGCCGCCGATACGGCTTTCGCGGCGCTGCCCAAAATCAGCGTGGCCGTGTCCGCGGATGAGGATGCTTCTCAGCGTTCCTATGTGAATTGCTGGATCACCTCGTCCCGCAAGGGCTATTTATTTCTTCCCGCCTTCTATCAGCCGGAGCAAATGTATCTGTATTTTGACGGTTACGATACGCTGACCTTGGACGGGCGGGAGGTTCACAGCGGGGACGCCGTGAGCTTTTCTCCGAACCAGGTCATTCAAGTGTCCGGGAAAGGCTTTAATCCGTTTACCGTCACCGTGATGCAGTCCTCCCCGATCCCCGCCATATTCATCAATACGGAAAGCGGCGATTTGACCGCCATCCACAAGTCCAAGGAGGTCAAGGAACCGGGCGATATGTACATGGTGAACCCGGACGGCTCGGTGGAATACGACGGGAACCTGAAATATATCCGCACCCGGGGCAATTCCACCTTTAAGTACCCCAAAAAGGGTTATCAAATCAAGCTGAAATCCGCCGCGCCCCTTTGCGGGATGGCTAAGGACAAGACCTTTATCCTGCTGGCGAATTATCTGGATCGGTCGGGGATCCGGAACCGGATCGGCCTGGATCTGGCCCGGTACAGCGGGGCCTACGCTTTTACGGTCCAGTGCCAGCCGGTGGATCTCTACATGAATCACGCCTACGTGGGCTGTTATCTGCTGACGGAAAAATGCGAGATCGACAAAGACCGGCTGAACATTACCAACCTGGAAAGCGCCGTGGAGGAAATGAACGACGTACCGCTGGAAAGCTATCCCGTTGTGGGGCCGACGCGGTACAGGAACGGGACGAGCCGGGCCTATCAAATCCCCAACGAGCCGGAGGATATTACCGGCGGGTACATGATCCTTGGCAGCAATTCCAATACGTATGAGAAAAAGCCCACCGGTTTTGTTACGAAGCGGGGCCAGGCCTTTATCATGCAGCAGCCCAAATACGCCAGCGTTGCCCAGATCGCGTATGTCAGCGGGCTGATGCAGCAGATTGAAAACGCCATCTTCGCCAAGGACGGCAGGGACCCGGAAACGGGAAAGCATTTTTCGGAATTTCTGGATATGAAGAGCTTTGTGAACAGGTATCTGCAAGGCGAAATCCTGTGCGATCACGACGCCTGGCGGCCGACCTTTTACAAGGATTCCGACGCGGTGGACGCCAAGGTGTACTGCGGCCCGGTGTGGGATCAGGACAATATTTTGGGCATCAGCCCCAAAATAGGGAACCCCAATTATCTTTCCATCGACAGGGAACAGAAACGGGATTACTATTGGTTCACCCGGGTGGTGAAGCACCCCGATTTTCGGGAAGAAATGATCAAAACCTATTACGCCGTCTATCGCCATGCGTACCTGATCCTGCTGGGCGAAGAAACGGATGAAACCGGAACGCTTCTTTCCGTCGACGCGTATACGGATGAAATCAGAAGCTCTACGCTCATGGATCATACGCGGTGGAACAAAACCACGTGGAGGTCCGAAACCGGCGGCAACCCGAAAGCGGGGGAAAAGCCGGATGAATGCGCGGCGTTTATAAAAGAATTCATCCGCGCCCACATGAAGGTCATGGATAAGGCGTATCCGGAACCCTTGCAATAAAGGAAATGAAAAGAAGATGGAAAAGTTCATTCCCAAGGAAAAGCTGAGCAAAAAGGCCCGCAGGGCGCTGGCGGCGAAAAAGCGGGCCACCTGGGGCTTTTCCCCGGTGACAAAGCGGGTGGAAAGCAAAAAGGTATACAGCCGCAAGAAAAACTCCCGCCTCCGCGACGCGGATGAAACGGGAGGTTTATAAGGCGGATACAGCCATTGCGGGCTTGGATCAGACGGAAAGTGGAAAGTTCGCCTGATTATTCCCGTTTGGTCTGCGCCAGTTCCACCATCTGCTGGGCCATGACCTTGAGCTGATCCTTTAATTTGTGAATGCAGTCCATTTCGCCGCAGAAGCCGCCCACGATGTCCTCCGCGAAGGTGCGGCAGGTGGGGGAGCCGCAGGAGCCGCAGTCGTAGCCGGGCAGATCCTCCACCAGCTGATTGATGCGCTCCATCTTCTGCATGGCGACGATCAGGTTGTCGTCTAACTTCATGGCGGGGTTGGGTTCGATGGGATGATCGAAGTACAGGGGGTACTTGGTCATCATGGAAACGGGCACGTTTTCCACGGGATGCTGGGGCGTGCATTCCTGGGCCAGCTTGCGCACGGCGTTTTTCGCCACGTAGTTGTTTTCAAAGTTCAGCGGCCCGCCCACGCAGCCGCCCATGCAGGCGTTGCCCTCGAAGAACACCAGGTCGCTGAGCTTGTTGTTTTCGATTTCCTCCAGCACGCGAATCACGTTCTGAATGCCGTCCACGGACAGGGAATTATCCGGACACACGGCGCTGGCCTCGCCGCTGCTCACGGCCCAGCGCACACCGTAATAGGTGGCGGTGGGCTTGGTGGGGTTGGCGAGGATGCGGTCGATGTGGGGCAGCAGCTGGCCGTAGATTTCCATCATGGAAATGGCCCCGTCGCAGGCGGATTTTTCCTGGCCCAGGGGGGAGCGGATGGCGGTCATTTTGGCGGGACAGGGGGTGATGAAAAACACGCCCACGTCCTCCGAGGGGCAATTGTGCTTGCGGCAGAATTCCTGCCGGGCGATCATGGCCGCCACCTCCATGGGCTGGCGGATGTCCACGATGTTGGGGATCAGGTCGGGGAAGCGCACCTGGATCAGGCGCACCACGGCGGGGCAGGCGGAGGAAATGAGGGGCTTGGGCAGGCCCGGCTCCCGCAGCTTTTCGTGAATGGCGCGGCTGACGATGTCCGCGCCCCGGGCCACCTCGAACACCTCCTCAAAGCCGATGGCTTTCAGGGCGTCCAGCACGGGGGAGATGCTTTTCAGCCCCTTGAACTGGCCGTACAGGGAGGGGGCGGGAATGGCAACCGCGTGGGGGAAGCCGCGAATGGCGCTCAAATCGTCGGTGATGGCGATTTTGGCGTGGTATTCGCAGATGCGGATGCATTCGCCGCAGTCGATGCAGCGTTCGTCAATGATGTGCGCCCGGCCCCCGCGCACGCGGATGGCCTCCGTGGGGCAGTGCTTCAAGCAGTTGGTGCAGCCCTTGCAGCGGGTTTTATCCAGTCGAACGGAATGATACCGATTGTGCTGTTCCATATCAAAAGCCTTTCTCAGGCCAGGTTAAAGCGCATGCTGATGCGCGTCCCCTTGCCCACTTCGCTTTGAATATCAAAATCGTCGGCGTTGCGCTTCATGTTGGGCAGGCCCATGCCCGCGCCGAAGCCTAAGGAGCGGGCCTCCTCGCTGGCGGTGGAATAGCCCTCCCGCATGGCCATGCCGATGTCCGGGATGCCGGGACCCACGTCCTCGGATACCAGCAGCACCCCGTCGGTGCCCACGTCCAGCATCAGCTTGCCGCCTAAGGAATGGATGACCAAATTCAGCTCCACTTCATAGCTGGCTACGGCCACCTTGCGCATGACGGTGCTGCTGACGCCCAGCTGCTTTAATCTGCGCTTAATGTCCGCCGACGCTTCCCCGGCCCGGGTGTAATCGCCCTTGGCGACGGGGTATTCCTCATGAATGAAGCTGCTCATGCGTCCTCTCCTTCCGGCCATTCGATGGGAACGCCGCGCAGCCCCGCTTCATACAGCAGACCGCAGGTGGTGAAGGCCGTTTCCTTGGTGGTCATGACGATCAGGCCCTGTTCGTCCGCCGTCTCCAGAATATCGTCCGTGGGAATCTTGCCCCGGGCGAACACCAGGCATTTTAAATCCAGCATATCCGCCGTGCGCATCACGTGGGGGTTGGTCAGGCCGGTGATGAGCACCGTTTTTTCGTTCACAAAAGCCAGCACGTCGCTCATCAAATCGGAGCAGCAGGCCGTGCGGGCGGGATTATCCAGCTTTTCTTCATGGCACAGCACCTTGGCGTGCAGCACCCTTACCATATCCCGAAACGTCATATTCATTCCCCCGTATCGAAAAAATATCATAAAATACTATACCTTGTTTCCGCATGGATGTCAACCATTTGGGCAAATTTTCGTCAAAAAGAACATTGAACCGAGCTTTTTCTTTCCTTGCATTCCCCGCCCCGCCGTGGTATAATGGGAATGGAAAAAACGGGAAATAATCGCGGGGCCGCAAAGGGGCGGGCCGAAAGGAAGAAAACCATGAACATTCATAAATCAGCGGAAGACTACCTGGAAATGATTTTGATGCTGCGGGAGCAGAAGGGCTATACCCGCTCCATCGACATCGCAGCCGCCTTGGGCGTGACCAAGCCCTCGGTCAGCTTCGCCATGAAAAAGCTGCGGGAAAACGGCTATATCCTGATGGACGAGGGCAGCTATATCACCCTCACGGAGGCTGGCATGACCATTGCCCGGCGCATCTACGACCGGCATAAGGCCCTGACGGCGTTTCTTTTGCAAATCGGCGTAGACGAAAAAAACGCCCGGGAGGACGCCTGCAAGATCGAACACGATATTTCCGACGAAACCTTCCACGCCATCCTGCGGCAGATCGGACAGACAGGTTCAAAGTAGGAGGTAGGAAGTTTTAAAGTGTCTGGACAAAAAGGAACCACTCCAGCGCCTTTGAAAAACTAAATATGTCTTCCTACCTCCTACCTTCTACTTCCTACCTCGGTTTCAGTCTGTTGTTTATCGCGCGATTGAATAACTATATCGGAATAAACAAGGCCCGCCTTTCCATATTTGGAAAAGCGGGTTTTTTATCAGCCGAATTTCATGATTTTGTGGCCCAGGTGGTACAGGCCTTTCACCAGCCACCGACCGGGCCGGGTTTTGAAGCTCGCCATGGAACCCATGGGGGTGCGAACCAGCGCCCGATATAGGGTCGGGTCAAAATCCCGGATCTTTTGCCACATGGTTTCGTGCAACGCCCGGCCTTTGTCGCCGTATCCGATGAAATGCAGGGCGGAGAGGGACCAGATTTGGGACGCCGCGTTGTTGATCATATAGGTTTCCAGGGTCCTGGGCAGGGCGTCCAAATCGGCCTTCCGCCAGGAAGTGGTCATCTGCGTGACCATATTGGTGAGCTGATCCAGCCGTTTCAGCAGATTTTCCTCGTTGACGGACTGGCCTTCCCGCCCCACGTTGTAGCCGTACACCTTTTGATGCAGGTACAGCAGGTTTTTCGTCCAGGGAAGGGGCTGATAAACGTATACGTTGTCCTCGTAAAACGTATGCTCCGGCAGGCGGAACTGATGCTCCCGCAAAAGCGCGGTGCGGTATACCAAAGCATGGATGAGAAACTGCTTGGAAACGCCGAAGCGCCTGCATTCCGACCACTGGAACAGCCTGCCCTGGGGCATGACGCTTTCGTAGGTCATGCTGAACACGTTATGCCTCTCCTCCCGGTCATAGGCGTAATCGTGTACTACCAGGTCGGCCTGCCGGTCGGGGGAAGCGTGATCCCGGAGCAGGGATAAAAGGGCCTGCAGCGCTTCCGGGTCGATGCGGTCATCCGAGTCCACCACTTTGAAATAGAGTCCCCGGGCCGTTTCGATGCCCCGGTTCAGGCCGGAGCCATGGCCGCCGTTGGGCTGGTGGATCACACGGACGACGCCCGGATGCTCGGCGGCCAGCCGGTCGGCGATTTTGCCGGTATCATCCTTGGAGCCGTCGTCCACCAGCAGAATGTCCATTTCCCCGCCGCCCGCCAGCAGCCCCTTGACGGCGCGCTCCATATACGGGGCGGAGTTATAGCACGGCACCACCGCCGTGAGCAATTTGATTTCGGAAGCCATGCGGGTCATCCCTTACTCGTATTTATTTCACCGCCACGGGGGAGAAGAAGAACAGCGCCATGGCGCCGGGACCCACGTGGGAGCCGGTGCCCGGCTCGTAGCAGCGGATCAGCACGTCCTTCACGCTGCGCTTCTTTTTCAGCAGCCCGGCCAAGTATTCCGCGTCCGCCTCACAGTCGCCGTGGGCGATAGCCACGATTTCTCGCTCCTCAGACGCGGCGGCGTGCTGGTCGAACAGGTCGGCCAGGGCCTGGAGGGATTTCTTTCGCCCGATCACCTTGCCGCAGCTGACGATTTTTCCTTCGGAATCGCCGGTCAGCAGGGGCTTGATGTTGGCAAGGGAGCCGATGCGGGCGGTCAGGCTGGAAACGCGACCGCCCTTGTGCAGGAACATGAGATCGTCCACCGTGAAATATTGGCACATGCGGCGTTTATTGTCCTCCGCCCATTTTGCCACGGCGTCGAGACTGGCCCTGGCTTTGCGCATCACGGCGGCTTTCAGGGCGAAAATGCCCTCGCCGAAGGAGGCGGCCAGGGTGTCCACCACGCGGATGACGCGGCCGGGGTATTCCTTCATCAGCTCGGCGGCGGCTTCCTTCGCGGCGGCGCAGGTGCCGCTGATACCGCTGGACATGGCGAAAAACAGGACGTCCTGCCCGGCCTTTACGATGGGTTCAAAGGTCTGGCGGAACTGGCCCATATTGACCATGGAGGTCTTCACCGGGCCGGTTTCCCGCAGTTCGTCGTAGAAGGAATGGCCGTTGAAATCCGTATCGTCGGTATAGCAGGGCATTTCCCCTTCCTTGGTCAGGCACGTGAGGGGAATCACCCCGATGCCCGCCTCGTGGGCCAGGTCGGGGGTGATGTTGGAGGAAGAATCGGTAAAAATCACGTAATTTTCCATTTGCGAAAAGGTCCTTTCTAAGAGAGGTAGCGCGGCGGCGCGTCCTGTGTTATAATACAGGCGCAAGCCAACATGAACGTCAAAGGGGGAAGCGCCGGTGGAAGCGCAACAGCATCTCGTCCGGGAGAAGCTCAAGGAATGGGACCGCCTGCTGGAGGCATACCGCCTGCCGGGCTGGGAGGATTTTCCCGAACTGCCGCTGTACATGGATCAGGTGATCTACCTGATGGATCAGTACCTGTCCCCGCTGCCCCGGGACGCGGAGCAGAAGGCGGTGACGCCCGCCATGATCAACAATTACGTAAAGTTAGGCATGATGCCGCGCCCCGTCAAAAAGCGCTATAACCGGGCGCATTTGGCTTATTTGGTCATGGTGTGCCTGCTCAAGCAGACGATCAGCGCCGCCGAGATCAAAAAGCTGCTGCCCGCGGGACTTACGGAGGATGAGATTCACGCGCGGTACGAAGCCTTTTCCGCCGTGTTCCGGAGCGGCAAGGAGGCCTTCCGGGAAAATGTGCAGCAGGACGCCGCCGCCCTTACCGGGACGGAGGGGGACGCCGTGAGCGAGCTTGTATTCCGGGCGGCGTTCATGTCCGGCCTGTGGCAGAACTTAGCCAAGCTGACGCTGGGCCTTTATCCTGAAACAGATACGAAAAAACAATGACCGCCGGATGAAAAAACGCGCAGATGGGGCTGCCTGATGTCAGGCAGCCCCACAGGGTGCCGAAAAAGTATTTTCGACACCCTGCGAAGGAAATCGGAAACAGGATTCCGATTTCCTTCGAGGCATCAATTTCTTGTAAAATGGCATTTTCGCAAGCGAAAACGCACATTTTACGGCCAGAAATTGATAGCGGAAGCAAATTTCATTTGCTCCTCGGCGACGTACACGCCGCCGCCTGCGGATTTGTTGATGAAGGGGCTGTGGCCCCTTCATACTTCCCCGGGGGTTTTTTAACAGTCTGTGGGGCTGCCTGATTTCAGGCAGCCCCTTTTTTTCTGTTAGGATCCAAACGGATACGGCCCTTCCAGCAGCGTTCTCAGGGTGGCGGGACCGGCCACGCCGTCGATCGTCAGGCCGTGGTAGCGCTGGAATTGTCTTACCGCGTTTTCCGTATCTTCGCCGAAGTACCCGTCCACCTTGCCGGTGAAGTAGCCCTGGGACTTTAAGGCCCGTTGCATATCCTCCACAGGGGTGCCGTACATCTGGCGGCGCAGGGTGGCGTACTGGTTGCCGGGTGCGGGCGTGACCTTCACATAGATATTATCGGGAATGGGCGTGGGGGTGGGCCGGGGGGTAGGCG
>CAJOJQ010000054.1 GCA_905234985.1 uncultured Christensenellaceae bacterium | reverse complement strand
CTACTGGAAAAGCGACGCCCGGGCCATGCTCTGTGGCATGAGCCGCACCACGGGCAAGAACGAGATCGTCCGGGCGGCCTTGGACAGCATCGCCTTCCAGATCCATGATGTGATCGCCGCCATGGAGAAGGATACCGGCATCCGCCTGCCCGTCCTGCGGGTGGACGGCGGCCCTACCCGGAACAGGTACCTGATGCAATTCCAGAGCGATCTGCTGAACACGCCCGTTTCCTGCCCGGAAGCGGAGGAACTGTCCGGCATCGGCGCGGCCTATATGGCGGGGATTTCCTGCGGAATTTATCCCGGATCCGTGCTGCATCATCTGCATTATCAGACCTATCACCCGCGCATGGATTCGCAAGCACGCGATAGAAAGCTGGATATGTGGGGAGAAGCGATTCATAAAGCAATCACTTCGTGAACCAAACGCATGACCCAAGGGACCATGGCCGCGTTTTTATGCCTTTATTTATTTCATTCGATAAGATAAAAAGGCCGCCTCCGAAGAAGCGGCTTAGTTTTTATCTGTAAATCAGTTCTTCCAAGATGATTTCTTCTGCCTGCTGCCGGATATTGTTCATCCGGCCAACCCAGGCTATTTGATCTTTTGCTTTCAGCCTTTCATCGATGCCTTCTGCCTGGGCCATTCGGGAGACGATCTGCACCATTCTTTGTTGGCTGGTCTGATCAATTTCTGCTAAGTGTTCATATAGCTTGCCGGATAGGATCAGGCGGGTGTACAGCCCGGGACGATGCTCCCGGAGATAGTTCAGGTGCATCCGGCCATAGTGTCCAAGCGGAGTTTTGTCAGCATTGGAAAGGTTTAGATCCGGGAGGTAATAGTCGCCGCAAAGCATGTAGGTCAGGCCATTTTTCTGATCGTGGATTTGTTTGTTTATCGTACTCATTGCGTCTTCCTCCGAAATGTATCGTATATACAATCTATTTTTATGAGCGGCAGCCTGACTTCCGTTGCCTGATTTAGTACCATTATTCGTACCATTAACCGGGTGGTATCACGTGGGATGAGGTGTGATGAATTTGTGCAATGTGGCAACACAGTGTAACCAGATAGCACAGAATGGGACATCCTGGGACACCCCTGGCCCAATTCGAGTCTCCTATGCTCCATGAGGGCCTGAAATCGTTGTAAATCAACGGTTTCAGGCTTTTTCTATTGCCAGTCTGATGGCCTGTGATCTGACCGAATAACCCACAAAATAACCTAACCAGCAAAAACACCCCCGTTTCCAGAGGATATAACAGAACACTATACACAAATCACATTTTTCGCACAAATGCCGGAAAGCCAAGCAAAATCAATGGGCGATTCGTGTGTCTGGCTCGCACAAATGCCGCACGAATCAAATTGACTGCTCCATGAGTTCCATCCCGCGGGTCATGCTGTCCTGGCCTGCGTGACAATATGTCTTGTAGGCAAACACCGCGTCAGCATGATGTTGACGATGTTTGACGCCCCTTCAATATTCAAGAAAGAAAATTCATGAAACACATTGACAAAACGGGAAAAGGACGCTATAATTAAGGCAAGTTTAGCGTTAAACTATGTCGATAGGAAACGCATGGAATATTTGCTGAGGAGGATTGAAAATGAACAAGCTGGTCAAAACGGTATCGCTGTTCCTGGCGCTTTGCCTGCTGCTTTCCACCGTACCACTGGCCGTAGCGGAATCGGATGGGGTCATCGACGCAGACCTGACCTGCACCCTCACCCTGGGCAACTGGCCGCCGGACACGGCCGCGCAGGCGGAAAAGGATCTGTTTGAGAGCTACAAGACCACCATGGCGAAGCAGTACCCCAACGTGACGCTGGTGCCCGACTACTATTCCTATTCCCTGAGTAATTACGTGCCCATGGCCAAGGCCGGCACGGCCCCCAGCATCTTCCAGCCCCCCTTCACCGATCCCCAGCTGCTCATCAGCCAGCATCTGGTGGGCGACGTGACGGACGCGCTGGAGCAATTCGGCGTACTGGACAAGTTCAGCCCCTCCTACGTGGAAATGCTGGCGGATGAAAACGGCCGCATCTACGGCCTGCCGCGTGACGGCTACGTGCTGGGTATGCACATCAACCTGGCGCTGTTCCGCGAAGCCGGCCTGGTGGACGCGGACGGACTGCCCATTTACCCCAAGACTCTGCAGGAACTGGCGGAATACGGCCAGATCATCAAGGAAAAGACTGGCAAGGCCGGTCTGGTGTTCCCGGCCAGCGAAACCTACGGCGGATGGCTGTTCACCAACATCGCGTGGAATTTCGGGTGCGTGGGCGAAAGCGCCTTGGAATACCAGGATGAGGACGGCCGCTGGGTGTGCAATTTCACGTCGCCCGAGTGCATTGCCGCCATGGAATACATGCGCGACTTAAAATGGAAGTACGACATCCTCAACGTGGACGCCACCACCACCGACTGGGCCAGCGCGCACACGCTGCTGGGCACCGGCGAAGCGGCCATGAACTTTGCGGCGGACGACAGCGTGGACCAGCCCACCTCCAACAAGGGCCTGCCCGTGGAGGATTTCGCACTGATCCCCTTCCCGGCAGGAGACGCGGGCCGTTATGCCCTGGCCGGCGGCACCTGCTACATGTTCGCGCCCAACATCACCGCCGATCAGGGCGTCGCCCTGATGGCGTATCTGAAGGTGATCGGCAAGTTGCCCTTCCTGGATGATCAGATCATTTCGGGCATGCGGGCGGACTACGCCGCCAAGCGCGACCGCGGCGCACCCGTGATCCCCGCCATCAGCGCCTGGACCGATGAAGAATACAACGCCGCCAAGCAGGCCATTGTGGATGAATACTGCAATGTGGACATGCGCCTGTACGCCGATTTCTTTGATTCCATTTCCGAAGGCACCATCACCTTGAAATCAGAGGAGCCCGTCTTCGCGCAGCAATTGTACCGGGAGCTGACCGGTGTGATCCAGCGCGTGATCACCCGCGAGGGCTCAGACATTGAAAAGGCGCTGCGGAAGGCGCAGGAATCCTTCCAGGAATACCTGGACGACGAAATCAACGATTATTAATGCATGAGGATTAAAAACATGCCGGTTCATGGCCTTGGGCCGGCATGTTTGTTCTGGAAGCGCTGATTCATTCAGCGATTCCTGCCAGGCATGGATTTTTAGGAGGAAGCAACATGCGCGGACAAAAACGCCAGTGGCGCGCAAAGACGGCGGAGAATCTCAAATCCTGGCTGATCATGCTGCCCGGCCTGATCCTGATGACGTTTTTCGTCTGGGAGCCTTTGTTTGAAAGCATCCGCATGAGCCTGTACAAGACGCGGAACGTGGAGCTGGTGCGGTTCATCGGGCTGGACAACTTCATCAGCGTGGTCAGCAAGGACGATTTTATGCAGGCGCTGATGAACACCTTCTCCTACACTTTCTGGTCGCTGCTGCTGGGCTTTGCGTTGCCGGTGCTGCTGGCCATGCTGATCGGCGAAACGCGCCGCGGCAAGGGCTTTTTCCGCACGGCGGTGTATCTGCCCAACATGCTGCCGGGCCTGGCGGTGATCATCCTGTGGTCGGCCTTCTTCTCCGGCGAAAAATCCGGCGTGTTCAATATCCTGCTGGGTCAGTTCGGCGTGCCCGCGCAAACGTTTCTCACCCATGCCGACTGGGTGATCCCCATCATCATCGTGATCGCCACGTGGAAGGGCGCGGGAGCCACGGCGCTGATTTACATGGCGGGCATGGCGAGCGTCAGCCCTGAGCTCTACGAAGCCGCCGCCATCGACGGCGCCACCGTCTGGCACAGGATTATCCACATCCTGCTGCCCTCGATCCGAAAGCTGGCGGGTACGCTGCTGATCTTGCAGATTATCGCCGTGTTCCAGATTATGTACGAGCCCATGGTGCTCACCAAGGGCGGGCCGGACAACGCTTCGCTCTCGCTCATGCAGCTCATGTGGCAGTACGCGTTCGGCGGCTCCATGAATTACGGCAAGGCGTCCGCCGTGGCGGTGATCGTCACGCTGATTCTGCTCGTCATGACAGCCATTTATTCCTACTTCAACCGCAAAGAATCCGATTGGGATTAAAGGGGGAAAGCGTATGAAATCCGTGCAGCGCACCGGCGTGATCCGTGATTATGATATGCATTCCCCGTCCGTCAGGATCGGCTACGGCGTGATCCTGCTCCTTTGCGTGCTGATGGTGATCCTGGCGGTGTTCCCGCTGGTGTGGGTGATGCTGGCGGGGTTTAAGGATTTGAAGGAATTCGTCTCCAGCACCTCCATTTTCCCCCGTTCCTTCAGCCCGCAGCCCTTTGCCACCACCTGGAATCAGTTGGGCATCGCCAAGAACTATCTCAATTCCCTTTTGTTTGTGGCGGGCAGCGTGGTCTGCGCCCTGATCTTCAACGGGCTGCTGGGCTACGGCATCGGCATCCTCAAGCCCAAGGGGCATAAGATCGTCAAGCGTCTGATCCTCCTGTCCCTGCTGATGCCCACCACCATCAGCATCGTGCCCCTGTTCATGAACATCCAGAACCTGGGACTGGGCAATTCCTTCGTTCCCCTGTGGCTCAGCTACGGGGCAAACGCCATGTATGTGATCCTGTTTGTGCAGTTCTTTGAATCCCTGCCCCGCTCCATTATCGAGGCCAGCCGCATCGACGGCTGCAGCCAGCTGCAGACCTTTTTCCGCATTGTGCTGCCGTTGTCCAAGCCCATCTGCACCGTGATCGCCATTTTCGCGGTCAATGCCGCCTGGTCGGACTTCCTGCTTCCTTATTTGGTGCTGCGCGGCGGCAATCTGCAGACGGTGATGGTGCGCCTGTTCGTGTTCAGCACAGAGCAAACGGTCAATGCGGATACTATGATGCGCTCAGTGGTGTTTTCTATGATCCCGCCCATCATCCTATTCTTCATCTTCCAAAAGCAGCTGACGGAAAACGCGGTGTCCGTGGGCATCAAAGGCTGATCATCCAGCAAAAGAGGAAATTGAAATGGCAAAAGCAGCAGACGTTTACTTTCAGGTAGATCCCTGGAAGATCATAGAAGAGGGCTTTGATCCCGCCTATTCGCGGGTCAGCGAATCGGTCTTTTCTCTGGCCAATGAATCATTGGGTGTACGTGGCTGTTTTGACGAGGGTGGCAGCGCGGATTCCCTTCGAGGCGCTTACGTCAACGGTGTTTATGACGTGGAACGCCTGAACCGTTCCTACCGCGGCATCATCGACCAGACTCATTTCATGATCCCGGCTGCCGACTGGCTGATGACTGATCTTGTGCTGGACGGAGAAAGGCTGGATTTGGGCAAGTCCCTCTTCCGGGATTTCAAGCGGGAAATGGATATGCGCCGAGGCACGCTGAAGCGCAGCTTTGTCTGGCGCACGGCTTCCGGCAAGGAACTGCGTCTCACCTTCCTGCGCTTTCTGGATATGACCCATCGGGAGCGTGCGTACCAGCGCGTTGCCATGGAACCGCTGAATTTTTCCGGCACGGTGGATTTTGTTTCCGGTCTGTCCTTTGATGTGATCCATGAAGGCTATAAGAAATGCTATTGGCGGGACGCACGCGTGGAAGCGTTTGAGAACCGCCTGATGCTGCAATCCCATACCACCCTGTCCGGCCAGGAGGTGTTTGCCGGGGCGCTGTTGAATATGCCCCCCGACGCCGCCGTGCGGAAGGATGGCCAGACGGTATCGCTGCGCGCTGCTCTTCCCTTGGAGCAGGGCAGGGAAACCCACGTAGACAAACGGGTGGTGATTCTGTTTGACGGCCAGGCGGGCGGCGCGCTGTGGCAAAGCGGCATGGCCGCCCTGGCGGAGAGCGAAAGAATCTCCCTGGATGAAGCGCTGGCGGCCCAGCAAACGTACTGGGGGGATTATTGGCGCACGTCAGATGTGCAGATCGAGGCCGCTCCGGGAAACGAGGCGGTCGTGGCTGCCGAGCAGCAGGGCATCCGCTTTTGCAGCTTCCAGCTGGCGCAGATCTATAGCGGCGGCAGCATGCGCCACAATATCGGAGCCAAAGGCCTGACGGGCGAAGCCTACAACGGCCACGCTTTCTGGGACACAGAAGCATGCTGCCTGCCCTTCTATCTGTTTACCAATCCCCAGGCGGCGCGGTACCTGCTCCTGTTCCGCTACAACACGCTGCCCCGGGCGTTGGAGCGGGCCAGAATGCTGGATTGCGAAGGCGCCTGCTATCCGCTGGCCACGCTGAACGGCGACGAGGCCTGCTCCCTGTGGCAGCATGCCAGCCTGCAATTGCAGCCCAGCACCGCCGTGGCCTACGGCATCTGGCACTATGTCCATGTGACGGGAGATCGGGATTTCCTGTATGCCTACGGAGCAGAGATGCTGGTGCAGATCGCCCGGTTCCTCGCCAGCCGCGTGGAAAAAGGCGGAAAGACGGGTAAATACGGGTTCTTCGGCGTCATGGGGCCGGATGAATTCCACATGATGGTAAACAACAACGCCTACACCAATTATATGGGGATGCGCACCCTGCTCTGCGCCGCGGAAACGCTGGATGCCATGCGGCACGATCAGCCGGCGGCTTATGATGCGCTGATGAAAAAAACGTCGCTCCGAGAGGAGGAAATCACCCGCTGGCGGGAAATCTCCGCGAACATGTATATCCCGCAGGGCGAAAGGGGCCTCATCGAACAGCACGATGGTTTCTTCAATCTGCCCCACACGGACATCAATTCCATCCCCGTCACCCAGTTTCCCCTGTACGAGCATTGGAGCTATGATCGGATCTATCGCTCGGATATGATCAAACAGCCCGACGTGCTGATGATGCTTTACCTGTACAATTCTTCCTTCACCGAAGCGGAAAAGCGGGTCAATTATGAGTTTTATGAGCCCCGTACCATTCACGAATCCTCCCTGTCTCCCGCCATTCATTCCATCCTGGCTGCGGAAATCGGCAAGATGGAGGAGGCCGTCCGCTTCTTTGGTTTCGCAACCCGGCTGGATCTGGACAATTATAACCGCAATACCCGGGAAGGTCTGCACGTGACCAGCATTGCCATGGCCTGGGCCAATATCGTGTACGGCTTCGCGGGACTGCGCAGCGATGGGGAGGGACTGATTTTCGCCCCCAGGCTTCCGGACCGCTGGAAGGAGCTGCGCTTCTCCGTCATGTATCAGGGAAGGGTGATCAGCATCCGTATGGAAAGGAAAAACACCATTTTCCGCCTGACCCGGGGAGAACCGCTTCGCATGCGCATATTCGGCGCACCCTATACGCTGACTGAAAACGCGCTGCTGATCCCCTGCCCGTAAACAAGCGCTGCCTTGGGAGGAAGAGCGGATGAACACCTGGCTTTTGCAGCAAGAGGGTTTTAACAAAACGAACGCCGCTGTGGACGGCAGCCGTTTCCTTTGCTCCAATGGGTATTTGGGCCTGCGCGGCATGCCGGAAGAAGCGGCCAGCGGTTTGTTTCCCGCCATCACCTTGGCAGGGGTGTACGATCAGTTTGCGGATCGCTGGCGGGAGCCGGTGAATGCGCCGAACTGCCTGTACATTCAGGCGTCCCTGGATGGCCGTTCCCTGTCCATGGAAGAAGCACAGGGCCACTGTGCAAAGCTGGATTACCGCCACGGGATATACAGCCGCGAGACGAGGTTCGGTCAGGCCTGTATTTCCAGCCGGCGGTTCGTTTCCATGGCATCGCCCCACCTGCTGGCGGACGAATACCGGATCACCTTCCTGAAAGCCGGCGTAGTGACGCTGAAAGCCGGCATTTCCACCGATATTTGGGACATCAACGGCCCTCATTTGTTCAATTTTCAGCACAGAACCGGCGATGTCCTGGTCACAGCCTGCCTGACCGGGCAAAAGAAGATCGCCGTAGCCGCCGCCCAGTGCGTCCAAACGGATTTTGACGCGGAGGAAAGCCAGAGCGAGGATGCGGCAGGCGTGTTCCGCACGATCAAAAAAACCGTTCAAGCCGGCGAAACGCTGACGCTTCGGGTTTTTTCCGGCGTATATACCTCTCTGGACACGTCCGACCCCGCCCAAGCGGCGCTGGTCTGCTCTCAGCAGGCCAGGGCGGCGGGCTTTTCCGCCTGCCTGCAGGCGCATACGGGCGCCTGGGAAGAAATATGGACCCGTTCCGAAATCGCCCTGGAAGGAGACGATGATGCTGCTCTTGCCCTCCACGCAAGCCAGTATCATCTGAACTGCGTGGCCCCCCGCCATGCACGCAATATGTCCATTCCCGCCCGGGGATTGTCCGGTCAAACATACAAGGGCGCCATTTTCTGGGATTCGGAAGTTTTTTTCTTCCCCATGTTTGTTTACACCCAGCCCGAAATCGCAAAATCCCTGCTGCACTACCGCGTCGAAACGCTGCAGGGAGCCCTGAAAAAAGCGGCGGAATACGGCTTCCGCGGGGCCTTTTATGCCTGGGAAAGCCAGGAGGGCGGCGAAGAAGGCTGCACCAATTTCAACGTGGTGGACGTGTTCACCCACCGGCCCGTACGTACCTATTTTCGGGACAAGCAAATCCACATCAGCGCCGATATCGCCTATGCTCTGCGAAACTATTACGATATAACCGGCGACCGGACATTGCTCAAGGACGGCGGCGCAAAAGCGATCCTGGAATGCGCCCGGTTTTACCTCAGCCGGGCCAACGCGCATCTGGATTCGGACATGGTGGACTTTGCAGACGTGATCGGCCCGGACGAATACCACGAACGGATCACCAACAATGCCTTCACCAATCAGATGATCCGGCATACTTTGGAAAGCGCTTTGCTGCTGAAGGAAATCTTTGCCGATCAGCAGGCCTGGTTTGCGGAGCTTTTGCAGGAGATGGACTATGAACAGGATTGGGCGTTGCTTTCTGATCTGTACTGCCGTATCCGCCCGCCCAGGGAACGAGACGGCGTCATGGAGCAGTTTGACGGTTACTTTGATCTGGAGGACTGTACGCTAAGCGATGTGCGTGGCCGCCTGTGTGACCCAAGAGAGTATTGGGGCGGGGATCATGGGGTGGCCGGCACCACCCAGATCATCAAGCAGGCTGACGTGATCGCCCTGATGGCGATGCTGCCGGAGCGATTTACCGACGAGCAGGTGGCTGCCAACTGGGCGTATTACGAGCCCCGGACGGAGCACGGATCCAGCTTATCTGCCTGCATGTACGCGCTCACTGCCTGCCGTATCGGGCGGCTGGAGGAAGCCTGGACCCTGTTTATGAAAACCGCCCGGATCGACGTGCTGGGCGGCGGCAAGCAGTGGGCGGGTGAAATCTACATCGGCGGCACCCATCCCGCCTCCAACGGCGGAGCCTGGATGATCGCTGCCCTGGGCTTCGCAGGGCTGCAAATGCGCGGAGGCAAGCTGTCGATTCATCCTCGTTTGCCCCGGCAGATCACGCGCCTTTCCTTCCCTGTCACCGCGGCTGGCAAAAACTATCGCATCGAGGTGACTCACGCGGGCGGTACGATCACTGGGCTGTAAACACGAAGGGAGCCAATAAGGGCGTCCGCAGCCCCTGTGATCCCGCGGCAGGGGGCAAGCTCCTGCACCCATTCCGGCGAACATTGCAGGAAGAAAAAAATCAAACAGTGTGCGCCTGAAGCTTGGACGGGGGGCAAAAGAGCTTTCGGGCATACGAAAACAGGCGGCAAGCCGAAAAATGAGCAAACTCGTTTTCTCGGTCTGTCGCCTGTTTTTTCCCGTGCGTTCTGCCCACAGCCCGTCCGGCAAAGCCGGACTGCCCGAAAGCGGCGGAGCCAGGGTAGGGCGCTCAATCTGACGGGTGCGCGAGAGCGGCGCCTTCCCCGAACCCTGCTTACTGCTTTATGACACTCCCGCGCTCCACCAGCCGCACCGGCAGGATCACATTTTTTTGCGGGATCGGCTCGTGCTGCAATTGTTTCATGATCATATCGGTGGCCAGGATGCCCTTTTGCTCGGCGTCCTGGTGCACAGTGGTGAGGCTGGGGATGGTGAGCTGGGCCAGGTAGTTATCGTCAAAACCCACGATGGATTTATCCCGAGGCACCAGCACGCCCTTTTCGCTCATGCCCGCCATGATGCCGGCGGCCAGGATATCAGCGGAAGCGAAAATGCCGGTGATTTCCTTTTTTTCGCTGAGCAGACGGCCCAGCTTTTTTCCCTCTTCCACGGTGATTTCCTGGGTGAAGATCATATCGGGATCAAAGGGCAGGCCAAATTCCGCCAGCGCCTGGCGATAGCCCTGCAGACGCTTTTCGATGACGCCGCCGGGGCGAATGGAGGGGGAGGCGAAGGCGATTTTCTGATGCCCCATTTCCAGCAAATGGCGGGTGGCGAGATAGCCGCCCTTTTCGTCCTCCAGGCCGACGCTGCACACGTTGGGATCATCCACATAGCTGTCGATCAGCACGAAGGGGATGCCTAGGTTCCTGGTAGCCGTGAAAAACGTATCCTGGAACATGCCGGTCACGATCAGCCCGGACAGCCGCCAGCTGCGGCAGAGGGCGTCCAGCTCGGCGGCGGTTTCCACCGAACGCACCATCAGATAGTATCCTTCCTCGCGGGTGCGCTTTTCGATACTGTTCACAAAGGCGCTCAGGAACGGGTCGCTCATGGTGCTGCCCGTATTCTGCGGCGTCAGATGGGTGATCACGCCGATGATGAAGGAGTGATCGTTGGCCAGGGACCTGGCGGACATGCTGGGCACATAGTGCTCCCGCTCGATGATCTCCCAGATTTTTTTAACTCTTTCCGGCGAAACCCGGCTTTTCCGGTTGTGCACCACGTTGGATACGGTGGTAATGCTCACGCCCGCTTCGGCGGCGATATCTTTCAAAGTGACCATGCTTTTCTCCACGCAGTCTTGCTTCGTCATGCGCGGGACGGATCCGCGCGGCAGTACCCAGTATAGCCTCTTTTCCATTTTGATGCAATACCTTGCCATAAAGAAACGGGGGCGTGCAAGGCGCCCCCGCGAAAGCCTGACAAGGAATTATTCAAGCTCAGCCAGATAGTCTTTGATGGGCAGATCGCCGGGCTTGCCGGTTTCTTCGGCCGTCATGCCCGCCATGATGGTGTCATGGCCGGAAGCGTCGATGGGAGCAACAGCTTCGGAGAAGCTGATTTCATCCAGCCAAATCACGCACTTGGCGAAAGCGCGGATGTGGAACGCGTTGGTCATGCCCGGGAAACCGGAAGCCTCCAGGTCGATTACCAGATCCTGCCATTCGGTGGTGATCACGGGATGACTGCCGTCGGCCAGCACCAGGTCGGAGAACCTGGCGGCATAGAACTTGCTGTCCTCGGGATGCCAATCCATGATCAGCTTCTTTTCTTCGCCGCCTTCATTGCCCTTGATGCGGATGGTCAGGTATTTGCACCAGGAAATGCCGTCCAGCGCCCACATGTTCACAGCTTCGCCCCAGTTGCCCATCCAGTCGCCGGCATGAGCGAAGTAGTCATCTTCATTCTCATACAGGTCGTCTTCGGGATCAAACTCGGCGGGACGATAATCAATCTTGATGGCGCCATCTTCATTCTTGGCGCGCAGGTTGGCCCAGTTGTCCCACCACAGGTTCACGCCGTTGGGGGCCAGTTCGGGCTTGGCGTTGGGATCACGGTCGTCAAAGTTATCCCACAGGAACACTTCGCCTTCCGCCAGCGCGGGGGCGGCCACGGCCAGCAGCATCATAGCCGCCAGCAGGATAGCCAGGAACTTCTTCATACGTTTTCTCCTCCATTTTGCTTGATGATTAGGTTTAACGCTAAACCTATCTGATGGTCTGATTATAGCATGCCGACCCCGGCATGTCAAGTAGAAAAAATAAAAAAATTGGGAAAAAATTTTCCGTTTTGTATTGCCTATTCGGAAGAATGCATGTATAATAAAGAAAATGAGGTTTAGCGTTAAACCTATCCAACGGAACAGGAGGAAACAGCCGATGAAAAAACCGATCCGCTCTTTGACCGCCTGCTTGCTGATCATCCTGATGGCGATTCCGGTCTTTGGCCTGGCAGACCAGCAGCCCACGAAACTAACCCTCTACGAAGGGCCCAAAACCATGCGGACATCCGGGGATGCTGTTGTGACTGTGAACGGGTACGACTTGTTCGTGTACGACGTGATGGTGAATCACGAGCACATCTGGAACGCCAACACCCTTCCCACCACCACGCCCATGACGTATTTTGACTTTGAAGGCACGGCCCGCATCCGCATTGAAATGCCGGGGCTGCCGCAGGCAGTGGAAAGCGCCGTGGTGCAGCCTTATTCCTGGGGCATCGAACCGGAGGTGAAGGACGGCGTCGTTTCCTTCCTCATCACCGAACCGGGGCAGTACACCGTGGTCTTTAACGGCAATGTGAACAAAGCCCTGCACATCTTCGCCAATCCCCTGGAAACCGACGTGCCGGACCCCGACGATCCCGACGTATTTTACATCGGGCCCGGCGAATGGGTGATAGACGCCATCGCCCTGCAGGATAATCAGACGCTCTACCTTTCCGGAGGCGCGGTACTGCATTCTATCATCTCCGTTGCCAACGCAAATAACGTGAAAATCCGCGGCCGCGGCATAATCGACGGCAGCGATTATCCCGCGTGGAATCAGGCCGGTTCCTACGCGCGAGTGCCCATCGACCTGAACCACAGCAAAAATGTGACCGTAGAAGGCATCATCATCGTCAATTCCAACTGCTGGAACCTCAACTCTTATTCCTCCAAAAACGTTGCGATTGACAATGTTAAAATCATTTCAGGCCGCCAGAACGGCGACGGCTTCACCTTCCAGTCCTGCACGAACCATTTGGTGACCAACTGCTTCGCCCGCACCTGGGACGACAGCCTGGTCATCAAGAATTACTCCGGCTCCACCAAGGGCATCACCTTCAAAAATATCCAGGTATGGACCGACCTGGCCCAATCCATGGAAATCGGCTACGAAACCGACAAAGGCATGACCCTGGACCCCGAAATCACCGAAGTGCTGTTTGAGGACGTCACGGTGCTCTACAACTTCCACAAGCCCATCATCAGCATCCATAACAGCGACGACGCTTTCGTGCATGGCATCGTGTACCGCAACATCGTGGTGGAAAACGCCTTCATGCAGGGCGATAACGGCAACAACAAAGAGCTGATCGAAATGACGCTGCAGAATTCCTCCTGGTCCACCGTACGGGATGAATTCGGCTCCATCGATAATGTGCTGATCGACGGGCTGACCGTCATCAACACCCCGGAGGGCAAGGTGCCCCGGTCCCGTATGTCAGGCATTGGTGAGGATAACATGATCACTAACGTGACGCTCAAAAACGTCAAGATCCTGGGCCAGCCCATCACGACCCTCAAGGATATGAAACTGTCCATCGACGAGTACTGCGACGGCATCGTGATCGAGTGAGAAGGAGGCGAAAAAAATGAAACGGTTGATGTGCCTGATCCTGGCGCTGCTTTTGCTCGCGCCGTGCCTGGCTTTTTGCGAAGAAGAGGAGGAAATCGAAACCATCGTGACCATCTTGCCCGCGCCGGAGCAAACCAAAGCGGAACGCCCGCCCTGCTTCCCCGATCCGGCGGATGATTATATCCCCCTGCCCGAAAGCGCAAACCTGGCCCAGGGCAAGCCCGCCCTCTCCGGCAAGCACGCGGACGTGTACGTGATCAAAAACGTGAACGACGGGAAAACCGACACCTATTGGGAAAGCCTGGGCTGCCCGGCAGAGGTCCTGTTTGATCTGCAGGGTACGTTCAGCGTATCCACCGTGGCAGTGTGCCTGAATCCCTCCTCCATCTGGGAGCCGCGCATTCAGGAAATCGCTGTGCAGGTGAGCCTGAACGGGGAAAATTTCACCGAAGTGGCCGCCCCGGCGAAGTATCAGTTTGACGCTGCCACCGGCAACCGCATCCGTATTGATTTTGGCGCCGCCCAGGCCGCGTTTGTAAAGGTGATCTTCACCCTCAATTCCGCCTCGCGGAGTCAGGGCGCCCAGGCCGCGGAAATCTGCATTTTTGAGTAACGTGTTTTTCCGCAGGAAGCAAGCGCTGCCGGCTTCAATGAGCCGGCGGCGCTTGTTTGAAAAGGAAAGGAAGATATCCCATGAAGTATCAAGGCATTATTTTTGACCTGGACGGCGTCATCTGCTCCACGGACGAATACCATTATCAGGCCTGGAAAGCACTGGCGGACAGGCTGGGCATTCCCTTTGGCCGGGAACGGAACAATCTGCTTCGGGGCGTCAGCCGGCTGCAGAGCCTGGAAATCATCCTGGAAAAGAGCGTCAAGCGCTATACCGACGCGGAAAAAGCCGCTTTTGCCGAAGAAAAAAACACACTTTATCGCCAGCTTCTGGGCCGGATGTCCCCTGCTGATTTATCGGAAGATGTGAGAACCACCCTGATCAGACTGCGGCAGACGGGCATCCGTCTGGCCATCGGTTCTTCCAGCAAAAATACTCCCTTCATTCTGGCGCGCATCGGTCTGGGCGATTTCTTTGACGCGGTGGCGGACGGGAACTGCATCACCCACTCCAAACCGCATCCCGAGGTCTTTCTGAAAGCGGCGGAAATGATCGGGCTTTCTCCCGCGGATTGCCTGGTGGTGGAGGATGCCCACGCAGGCGTGGAGGCTGCCGTTGCCGGCGGTTTCGACTGCGCTGCAATCGGAGATGCGAAAGAGGATCCCCGGGCTGTATATCACTTGACGCAGGTTTCCGATTTGGATTGCGTATTATA
>CAJOJQ010000053.1 GCA_905234985.1 uncultured Christensenellaceae bacterium | reverse complement strand
ATTGTTTGGGGACGTGCCTTTTGCTGGCTGTCCACTGAACGGGGACGTGTAGGTCTGCCTTACCAAAGTGTGTGTCCATCCTATGGGGTACAGTTTATTGGGGGCTTTTGTACGCAAACTAAAACTTCCTACCTCCTACTTCCTACCTGATTTACAGTGCCGCCGACGCGGCGATCAAAAACTGGGCCAGGAAATACGCGCCCAAGCACAGGTAATTGTACTTTTTGGAGGTGATTTTGCGCACGATACGAGCCAGCAGCATGGCGTCCGACAGGACGAACAGCAGCGCCCCGGCCAGCAGCAGGGGCCGCTGGGGCAGGGCCAGGGCCAGCATGGCGCTGATGAGAAGGGCGTATAGGAGATAGGACACGGCGCTGTCCGGAGCGGCGTACCGTTTCAACCGGGGGTACAGAAAGCCGACCGCCCCGCACAGGGGAAGAAATACGGCCAGACTGCCCCAGCCCGGCGTTTTTGCCAGCAAATACGCCGCGCAGTAGCATACGTGCCCTAAGGCGAAGCACGCCGTGCCCGCCAGGAAGTGCAGATCCAGCACCACGTCCGCCGCCGCGCACACGCACAGGCCCGCCAGCACCAGCCCATGGCTGGCCGAGGGGGCCGTTCCGAAGCCGTAAGCCGCCAGCGCCGCCGCGGTCAGGGTCGCGCCGCCCTTGAACGCCAATTCCCGCTTTTTGTTCCGGTCTTTTCGGTATTTTTCCGCCATGTAGCGCAGGTACAGTCCCACCATGACCGCAAAGCACAGGGCGGCGACTCCGTAATCAGGCACAGCGCGTCCTCTCCTTTCCAAAGGCTGTAAAAAAATTCTCTTCGTGAAAAGATTCGGAGCAAAGGCCGCTTTTCCTGCCGGAAGCCGTTCTTTTTCTTTCGCTTTGCATTGGTTCTTGATTCCTGCCGGGTTTTCTGGTATACTATGCGCAGTGATTCTTTCCAGGGAAGGAAAAACCGTTTGAGAATTGAAAATGGCGATCTTTCCGTGGAAACCATTGGATATAATATCGGCGATATAAAACCGACCCACCGGGAAAGAAGATTGGCGCAACGCCGTAAGGTGGCAAGAATCATGGAAAAGTATCAGTTTTCAGCGGAACAGCTCACCCTGATGGAAAGCATGAAGATCCCCTTTGCCGTGTATCAGATGATCGACGGCAGGGTGGCGGCCCTCGCGCTTTCCGACGGCTTTTGCGAACTGTTTGGGTACGACTGCCGGGCGCTGGCATATCATGATATGGATTTCGACATGTACCGGGAGGTGCATCCGGATGACGCCGCGCGCCTGGCGGGCACCGCCGCCCGTTTCGTCCGGGAGGACGAAAAGCTGGACGTGATCTATCGCGGAAGGCCCAAGGGCAGCGCGGAATATCACGTCATTCACGCGTTCGGCCGCCATGTGCTCACCGAAACGGGGGTTCGTTTGGGCTACCTTTGGTATGCCGACGAGGGGCCGTATTCGGAGGAAGCCGCAAAAGACCAAACGGCGCTGAACCAGTCCCTGGTGAACGCCCTGCACGAGGAAAGTATCCTGAAGGCCAGCCGTTACGACGCGCTCACCGGCTTGCCCCGCATGAACTGGTTCTTCGACCTTGCCGAAACCGCCAGGAAGGACATCCAGCAGCGGGGCGGCCACTGCGTGCTGCTGTACATGAACCTGAACGGCATGAAGTTTTTCAACCACTCCCACGGCTTTTCCGAAGGGGACGAGCTGCTCAAGGCCTTCGCCGCCCTGCTGACCCACACCTTCGGCATCGAATGCTGCTGCCATATCGGGGCCGATCATTTTGCCGCTTTCACGGAACTCGCCGGGCTGGAGGACTTGCTGCGCCGGTTTTTCCAGGATTGCCGGGAAATCAACGGCGGCAAATCCCTGCCGGTGCAGGTGGGCGTTTATACCACGCAGATGGAGGACGTGCACATCAGCACCGCCTGCGACCGGGCCAAGCTGGCCTGCGACACCCTGAAGGGCGTTTACGAATCCGAGTTTGCCTATTACAGCGCCGATTTGAGAAACGACGTGGTGAACAAGCGCTACTTCACCGAAAATATCGACCGGGCCATCCGGGAGGGATGGATTCAGGTTTACTATCAGCCCATCGTGCGGGCGGTGAACGGCAGGGTGTGCGATGAGGAAGCCCTGGCCCGGTGGGTCGATCCGGTGAAGGGGCTGCTCTCCCCCGCCGAGTTCATTCCGTATTTGGAGGAAGCGGGGCTGATTTACAAGCTGGATCTGTGCGTGCTGGATCAGGTGCTGAAAAAACTCAAGCGGCAGGAGGAAGCCGGGCTGCAGATCGTGTCCCAGTCCATCAACCTGTCCCGCTCCGATTTCGATATGTGCGATATGGTGGAGGAGCTGCGAAAACGGGTGGACGCGGCGGGCGTGAGCCGGGACAAGATCACCGTGGAGATCACGGAAAGCGTGATCGGCAGCGATTTCGATTTCATGAAGGCCCAGGTGGAGCGGTTCCAGGAGCTGGGCTTCCCCGTATGGATGGACGATTTCGGCAGCGGCTATTCCTCCCTGGACGTGCTGCAGAGCATCCGGTTCACCCTGCTCAAATTCGATATGAGCTTCATGCAGAAGCTGGACGAAGGCGACAGCGGCAAAATCATCCTGACCGAGCTGATGAAGATGGCCAGCGCCTTAGGCGTGGATACGATCTGCGAGGGCGTGGAAACGGAAACGCAGGTGCGCTTCCTGCGGGAAATCGGCTGCTCCAAGCTGCAGGGCTATTACTTCTGTCGGCCCATTCCCTATGAAAAAATTCTGGAACGGTACCAAAACGGCACGGCCATCGGCTTTGAAAACGAAGCGGAAGCCGATTATTACGAGGCCATCGGCCGTGTGAACCTGTACGATCTGGCGGTGATCGCCAACGAGGAAGAAAACGCCTTCCAGAATTTCTTCAACACCCTGCCCATGAGCATCGTGGAAATCAAGGATGGGAAAGCGCGTTTTGCGCGCACCAATCAGTCCTACCGGGATTTCATCAAGCGCTTCTTCGGTATGGAGCTGACCGATCAGGAAGAGGATTATACCGAAACGCCCTCCGGCACGGGTTCCTCCTTTATGAAGCTGGTGCGGCAATGCTGCCATCAGCGCGGGCGCGCTTTCTTTGACGAGCAGATGCCGGACGGCTCCATCGTGCATTCCTTTGCCCGGCGCATCGCCCAGAATCCGGTCACCGGAACGATGGCGGCGGCTATCGCCGTGCTGTCCATCAGCCACCCGGACGAGGGCGCCACCTATGCCAGCATCGCCCGGGCACTGGCGGCGGACTACTACAATATTTATTATGTGGACCTGGAAACGGATAAGTTTATCGAGTATTCCTCCCCGGTGGGCGGGGAAGAACTGGCCATGGAACGGCACGGGGAGCATTTCTTCGAGTCCAGCACGCGGGATTCCCTCACCCGCATCTATGAGGAAGACCGGGCCGTGTTCATGGCGGCCTTCAACAAGGAAAACATCGTCCGGGAGCTGGATCAGCAGGGCGTATTCACCATCACCTACCGCCTGATTGATACTGGCAAGCCCATGTATGTGAACATGAAAATCACGCGCATGCAGCCCGGCAGAAAGCACATCATCATCGGTATCAGCATCATTGATTCCCAGATGAAGCAGAAGGAAGAAATGGAGCGCATTCAGAAGGAGCGGGACACGCTGGCCCGGGTGATGGCCCTGAGCGAAGATTATCTGACCCTGTACATGGTGAACCCGGAAACGGACCGCTACATCGAATACAACGCCACCGACGAGTATAAGACCTTGGGCCTGGCCGTGGAAGGCGAAGATTTCTTCCGCCAGTGCCTGCTCAACGCGGAAAAAGTCATTTGTGCCGACGACCGGGAAATGTTCCGGCAAAAGTTCACAAAAGAAAACATCCTGAAAGGCATTCAGGAAAACGGCCTGTTCAAGATGAATTACAAGCTCGTCATTCAGGGCGAGGAGCGGCCCGTCACGCTGAAAATCGCCCCCATCAAGGAAGGCGCGGAAGAAAAGCTGGTCATGGGCGTGCGCCCCTGGCGGATGCGGAAATAAAGAGGGGAAATACAAATGAAGCAATATGATTATCTGATCGTCGGCGCGGGCCTGTACGGGGCGGTGTTCGCCCGGCAGGCGGCGGACCGGGGCAAGCGGGTGTTGGTGATTGAAAAGCGGCCCCATATCGCCGGAAATATCTACACCGAAGTAGCGGAAGGCATTCACGTACACACCTACGGCGCGCACATTTTCCACACCAACGACCGCCGGGCCTGGGACTGGGTGAACCGTTTCGCCACCTTCAACCGCTATACCAATTCCCCGGTGGCCAATTTTCACGGGGAGCTGTACGGCCTGCCCTTTAATATGTACACCTTCAACAAAATGTGGGGCGTGGTCACGCCTGCGGAGGCCGCCGCCAAAATCGAGGAGCAGCGGCGGGAAGCGGGGATCACGGAGCCGAAAAACTTAGAAGAGCAGGCCATCAGCTTAGTGGGCAGGGACATCTTTGAAAAGCTGGTGAAGGGCTACACGGAAAAGCAGTGGGGCCGCGAATGCCGCGATCTGCCCCCCTTCATCATCCGCCGCCTGCCCGTGCGCTTTACTTTTGACAACAACTATTTCGACGCGTTCTACCAGGGCATCCCTATCGGGGGATACACGAACATGGTCGCCCGCATGTTAGAGGGCGTGGAAGTACGGCTGAACGAGGATTATTTGAAAAATCGGGCGGCGTGGAACGCCCTGGCGGACAAAGTGGTGTTCACCGGACCCATCGACGCTTTCTTCGATTTCCGGCTGGGCGCGCTGGAATACCGCTCCATCCGCTTTGAAACGGAAACGCTGGATATGCCCAACTACCAGGGCAACGCCGTCATCAATTATACCGACCGGGAAACGCCCTTCACCCGGATCATCGAGCATAAGTGGTTCCAGTTCGGCAAGGACGATCACGGAAACGACCTGCCCAAAACCATCATCAGCCGGGAGTATTCCAGCGAATGGCAGCCCGGCGGAGAACCCTATTACCCCGTGAACGACCAAAAAAACGCCGCCCTCCACGCCCGGTACAAGGCCCTGGCGGAAAAGGAAAGCAGCGTTATCTTCGGCGGCCGCTTGGGCGAATACAAGTACCACGATATGGATCAGGTCATTGCCACCGCCCTGGACAAGGCGGAACAGGAATTGAACGGGTGACAGGCCCCAAAATAATGAAGAATCCCGGAAGCCGCGCGTGTGTTGGGCTTCCGGGATTCTTTCATAAAGCCGTCATTTCAAATATTCGTGCCAGATATACCCGATCTGGTACTTGCTTTCTTTCGCTTCACCGGCGTCCCACAGCGCCAGGGTCCAGCCGTCGGCGCAGTTTTCCTTGAGGATCAGCACTTCCGTGCCTGCGTTCAACTGTGCCAGGGATGCGGACTCCTTGGCGTCCCGCTCCCGCAGGTTGACCCAATCGGTGCTGGCGACCCGCTTGGTCGCGCGCTGGCCGTCGATCCAGGCGGCGGCAGCCTCAGCGTGATCGGCGAAGGGTTCCGTATCGCCATAGTACCAGTCCATAGGGTACAGAGCGTCCCACAGCAGTTCGCCCTGGGCGCTGAAATCATAGAAGCGTTCGCCCATTTTGCCGCCGTCCGCGTCGTACACGTCGTACACGGCCACCAGGCGGAGCGCTTTCCCGGCGTCGTCCCAGGCAAAGAATTCGTCGATGTGGGCGGCGTAGCCGTTTTTGCCGTAGGAAATGAGCTGCCTGTGTTCTCCGTCCAGGATATAATTCACCAGCTCCAGGGGCGCGGGTTCTTCGGCCAGCTTTTGGGTTTCCATTTCAAAGGCGCGGCAGGCGGTGACGGGATCAAAACTGCCCGTTTCCGGATTCCACAGGCAGAATACGGCAAATTCGTTGTACACGCCCATGGCGGTGCAAAGCACCAGATCGGGGCAGCCGTCAAAGTTCATATCCTCCAGCCAGGCCATGCCGATTTCAATTTCCACCAGGGGCGTTTCGGAGCTGTCATATTCAAACTGCTGGTTCAGGCGGCCGTCCCGGGAAGTCACGGTGACGGAAAGCACGTTTTCCCACCGCGCTTCCGGGGCGTTGCGCCTGCCGGTATCGGCCACCGTCACGTCGAAAATATCGCCGCTCTCTATCCGGAAGGAACGGCAATAAGCCCCCTCCTGTTTGGGCGTTTGCTCGTCCACAAAGCCCACATTTCGAGCGTCCGCCAAATCCGCGAAGGAACGCAGGGCGGGGGCGTACCTGTTTTCCTGCCAGGCGGCGATCAGCTCCAAAGCCGCCGCTTCGTCGATCTCCGCGCCGTCCAGCGTCCACTGGGTCACGCAGGTGTTTTCGTCGGTATTGGCTTCCAGGGTGTGGGCGTTTTCCCACGCCGCCATGTCCCCGGCCACCTGCCCGCATTCGTAAACCGAATTGAACGCGCCGGAGGAACCCTCCGCGTAATAGCCGTACGTCTCGGCCTGGGGATCGAAGGTCAGGCTGACCCGGTAGCGTTCCCAGCCCCGGATGACCGTGGCCGCGGAACCGTCCCGCACGGTGAGGATTTCAAAAATCAGGCCCTCCCCCTCGCCTTCTTCCGGAATCTCCCCCGTCACCAGCTCCGGGCTGCCGTCGCCGTTCAGGTCCATCAGGGTGTAGCCGGTTTTGGTCAGAGGATCATCTTCGCCGGTGCTGGCGCAGCGGTAAGCGTCCCAGATGGATTCCCGGGCCGTCCAGGCGTCCTCGTCGCCGGACAAACCCGCCGCGTACTGAGCCAGCACGGGTTCGTATGCTTCACAGGCCGCTTCCCAGGTTTCGGCGTTTGCCGAAAGAACCGTCAGCGCCAGGAAAACGAAGGCGCAGCATGCCGCAAATTTTTTCATCATGTACATCCTTCTTTCATGAAATACCGGCGGTTTCGCGCCGCCATCCATTTATACGAATCAGAAAGCGGAAATCCTGCACTTTTCACGGCTGCCGCGAAAAATTTTTGCGGCCCGCCCATCGGAATACTGACCATCGCCCTCAAGGCCTTATGGACGCTAAACGCGCGGATCAATTTTGGAACCGTTCAGCGTCTTTGATACAACGAGCTGCTTTTCAATGCGTTCTTCCAAATCATGGACGTGGGAAATGATGCCGATGAGCCGTTTCCCGTCGGCCAGATCGGACAGCACCTGGAGAGAATTGCGCAGAGCGTTTTCATCCAGGGTGCCGAAGCCCTCGTCGATGAACATGGCGTCCATGCGGATGGCCCCGCTTTGGGCCTGCACCACATCGGAGAGGCCCAGGGCCAGGGCCAGGCTGGCCAGGAAGGATTCGCCGCCGGAGAGGGTGCTTACGTCCCGCCACTGGCCAGTGGCGCGATCCAGCACGTCTAAATCCAAGCCGCTTTGATGTTTCCGATCCGGGGCTTCCTCCTTGCAGCGCAGGGTGAACAGGCCGTCCGTCAGCACGGTCAGGCGCTTGTTGGCGGCGGCTGCCACCTGCTTGAAATAATACTGCTGCACATAGGCCTCGAAGGTGATTTTCGCTCTTGGATTGCCACCCGCGATCCCGGCGCAGCAATAGTACAGATCCCGGATCACCGCCCAGTTTTCTTCCTTCCGCTTCTGCTGCCTGCGGGCATCCTTGATTTCCTTCAGCGCGTCTTCGTGAATCGTCAGCTTCTTGGCGGCGGCTTTTTCCGCGTTCTCGGCGCGGCGCTGCCGCTCGTCCAGTTCCCGGCGCTGCTGTTCCAATGCGGAAACATCCGTTCTTTCTTTGCCGGACAGCTTTTCTTTCAGGGCGGACGCCTGATCGGTCAGGGATTTCTTCTGCTCGCCGTATGCCCGAAGCTGACGATCCAATTCCTCCGTTTCCGCGTTCGACAGCTTGGCCAGCTGATAGGCCCGTTCATCTTCAAACCCAGCGGAAATCAGCTTTTCCCGGAACTGTGTACCCAGCGCTTCCGCATCCTGCTGTAAAGCATTCAGCCGCCGCCTGCCCCGTTCCAGGACGGTGCGGCTTTTTTCCGCCTGGAGCTGCAGCTCGTTCCGCGCTTTCCGGGCAATTTCGATGGCGTCGCGGTACTGCTGTGCCTGCCGCTGCATTTCCTGAATCCGCCGCTTGAGATCGGCTTCCGTTTCATCCTCCCGAATGTTCGCTTCCCGCAGCCGGGCCTGACAGGCGGTGATATTTGCCCCAAGGGCGGTCAGTTCCGTGTCGGCTTCGTGCAGCGCGTCGGCGGCCTGACGCTGCTTTTGCTCCGCCTGCTCCATGGCTTCTTTGGTGACGGCTTCCGCGGGCAGCGCCGCGGGATGGGGATGGGACGGAGAGCCGCACACGGGACAGGGCTGGCCCTCTGTCAGCTCTGCCGCCAGCAGCCCCGCCTGGCTGCGATAATAGCCCTCCTTGGCCGCGGTATAGGCTTCGTCGGCCTGCTTGCTGTCATTCAGCAAACCCGCGATCTTTTTCTGCTGTTTTGTCCGTTTCTTTTGCTGCTTTTCCAGCTCCTTGCATACCGGGATGCAGTCTTCCAGCTTCTTGGCGGAAGCCAGCAGGGCGTCCGCTTCTTCCGTGTGATCTGCGGCGGCTTTCAACTGCGCTTCCGCTTCCGGCAGGGCGCTTTCAGCGGCTTGCAGGGCGGCTTGCGCCTGTTCAAGCTCGCCATTCAGGGCTTCAATATCCTGCGTTTTCCCGGCCAGCAGCGCTTCGTCGGCAGCCAGCCCCTGGGCCTTCCGGGCCTTGCCCAGCCTTTCCGCCTGTTCGTCCATGCGGACCTGGTCGTCCAGCAGCGTTTGCAGGGCGGTTTCCGCTTTTTCCAATGCGTCAAAATCGCCGTTGACGGCCTTGCTTTGCTCGATCACGGCAATCAGACGCGCCGCCTGCCCCTCGGCATTTTCCTTTTCCTGTTTGGCGGCTTCACGGGCTTTCTTTTCACTTTCCAGCAGATGTTCCAGAGATTCCGCCAACGAGTCTGCATACTTGGGGTCGGTGCAATACAGGGTGATGCTGTCCCGATCCGGGAAATCCGGTTCGGGATCAATCTTGCCCGCGGCGATTCTGACGCGCTGATCCAGCTGCTCCTTTTCTTTGGCATTGCAGCTGTTCATTTCCTGCAATTTCCTTTGCAGGGAGGCGTACAGGGAGGTATTGAACAGCTTCTGAAACAGGGCCTTCCGGTCGTCGGAGGAGGCGTTGAGAATTTTCAGAAAATCCCCCTGGGCGATCATCACCGTTTGGGTGAACTGATCCTGGGTCAGGCCCAGCAGCTCATAGACCTTGTCGCCAACGTCCCGCAGTCCTTCGATCTCTTCGCCGGTATCCAGGTTGGTGAGCTTCGCGTTGGCGGTCTGGGTGGTGGTGCCTTCCCTGCCTATTTTGGGCCGCTCGTATTCGGGATTGCGCCGGATGCACCAGGTTTCGTCTTTATGCCGGAAGGTGAGTTCGGCATATGTTTCCGTTTTCAGCGAGGCGTAATCCGAACGGAAGGATTTGCTCTTACGACGTTCTTTGCCGCCGGACGCCTCGCCGTATAGGGCGAAGCTGATGGCGTCGAAAATGGTGGTTTTTCCCGCGCCGGTATCCCCGGCAATGAGAAAAATGCCCGTTTCACCGAACACGGAAAAATCCACCGTGGTTTCCCCGGCGTAAGGCCCGAAGGCGGACATGATCAGCTTGATCGGCTTCATGGCGTTTCCTCCAGTTCCCTGAACACTTTGTCCAGCACCTTCATATGGGCTTCCCCGGGCGCCTGGCCGTTGTTCTGCAGCCGATAGAAATCGCTGAACAGCTCGGTCACGGTTTTGTTTTCCATGCTCTGTGTCGCCAGTACATCCACGTCATATTTTGTTTTGGAATTGACGATGGAGAACTTCATCATGTTGGGGAAATTGACGGTCAGCGTCACCCGGGCGTCGGGAGGCGGCAGCTCGTCATGGAGGGTGACCCAGACGTAGTCCTCGGAATAGTCCATCTGCATCAGGGCATCCAGCTTGCCTTCGATCAGCCGCACGTCGTGAAGGGGATACAGCGGCACGGTGCGCGCTTCGATATCGCCCTTTTCCCGCACATCCACGATAGCCACGCTTTTCTTGTGGTTCGCTTCGGAAAAAGAATATTTCAGCGGCGACCCGGCGTAGCGCAGGGTATCCCGCCCAACCTTCTGCGGCTTGTGGATGTGCCCCAGGGCAACGTAATCAAAGGCGTCGAAAACCGACGCGTCGATGTTGTCCAGCCCGCCCACGGCCCGTTCCTCGGAATCGGAGGTTTCGCAGCCTGTAATGAACTGGTGGCACAGGAGGATATTGCGTTTTTTCGGATCGACGGACGTTTGCCGCAGAATCGCTTCCACCGCGTCCTGATAGGTAACGATCTTCTCTTCCGGCAGCCAGCGCTTCACCTGGGACGGGCGCAGGAAGGGCAGCATCCAAATCACGATCTCCCCGTCCCGATCCTGCAGGGTGACGCTTTGCATTTTCCCTTCAAACGCCTCCGTCACATACACGCCGGAGGAACGGATCAGCGAGGAAAAATAGGAAATCCGCAGGGCGGAATCGTGGTTGCCGCTGATGATGAACACCTTTTTGCCCATGCCCGCCAGCCGCGACACAAACGAATCAAACAGCGCCATGGCCTCCGCCTGGGGGGAAGAACGCTGGTACACGTCCCCGGCAATGAACACGGCGTCCGCCTTCTCGCTGTCCGCGATGGATGCGATTTGCTGTAAAATCGCTTCCTGATCCGCAAGCAGGGACCAGTCGTTCATCTGCTTACCTAAATGTAAATCGGCTAAATGAAGGAAGCGCAAGTTATTCACCTTTCTTTCCTGCCCGTTCAATTCGATGGCTTACTTCATGGTTTCTCTCACGCAAACCGCAAAGATGGCTGACCCTTTTTCGAGGAAAAGTATACCATATGGAAAAGCAAATGTCTATGCGCATCCCGAAACAATCCACGGCTCACGCACGAATGAAAAATAGGGATTCATGCATGGTTCAAAGAACAGGAAATCGTTTGCAGCTTTTTCGGTAAAAACAAGTTAAACGAAACGGGGACCGCTCTTTGGGCAGCAAAGAGCGGTCCCCCGGAAAAATCTTGGTTTATTCGTCTGCCTGCAAGGCGTCGTAGCCTTCCTCGCCGGTACGCACGCGCACCACGTTTTCCACATCCTGCACGAAGATCTTGCCGTCGCCGATGTGGCCGGTGTGCAGCACGCCGCGGGCGGTGTCGATCACCGTGCGCACGGGCACCTTGCTCACCACGATATCCACCTGCACCTTGGGCAGCAGGGTCACCTCCACGGGCGTGCCGCGGTAATATTCCGGCTTGCCCTTCTGCAGGCCGTAGCCCATCACGTTGGTGACGGTCATGCCCGTGATGCCGATCTTGTTCATGGCGGTCTTCAGGCTCTCTAAGCTGGCCGGGCGGCAAATGATCTGCACGCGGGTATAAACCGGCGCGTCGGGAGCTTTTTCCTTGGCCTTGCGGGGAGCGGCGGCAGCGGCGGGCGCTTCCGCGGGCATGGGCAGGGCCACGTCCTCTGTCAGCGTGCCATCCGGGATCATGGCGTAGCCCGCGTAAGCGGTGGGCAGGCCGTGTTCGGAACGGTCCAGGCCCATGATCTCGTCGGCGGCGTCGGCGCGCAGACCGATGGTCTTCTTAATGAGGGTAAACACCACGGTAATCACCACAGCCGTCCAGGCAATGGTGGCAAGCACGCCTAAGCACTGGACGCCTAAGAACTTGAAGCCGCCGCCGTAAAACACGCCCTTATCGGTGGAAACGCCGGTGGCGAAGAAGCCGGTCAGAATGGTGCCCAGCGCGCCGCACACGCCATGTACGGAAATCGCGCCCACGGGGTCGTCGATCTTGATGACCTTATCAAACAGCTCCACGCTCAGCACTACCGCAAAGCCGCAGACCAGGCCGATCAGGGCGGCCCCGAAGGGGTTCACCGCGTCGCAGCCCGCCGTGATGCCAACCAGGCCGGCCAGGGCGGCATTGAAGGTCATGGATACGTCGGGCTTGCCGTAGCGCGCCCAGGTGAACAGCATGGTGGCTAAAGTAGCCACAGCGGCGGCCAAGTTGGTGTTGAAGAACACCAGCCCGGCGGATGCCATCAGGCTGTCGCTGTCCATGCCCACGGTGGAAGCGCCGTTGAAGCCGAACCAGCAGAACCACAGGATGAACACGCCCAAAGCGGCGATGGACAGGTTGTGGCCCAAAATAGCCCGGGGCTTTCCGTCCTTGCCGTACTTGCCCACCCGGGGGCCTAACATCTTCGCGCCGATCAGGGCGCACACGCCGCCCACCATATGCACGGCGGTGGAACCGGCGAAGTCATGGAAGCCCATGTCTGCCAGCCACCCGCCGCCCCAGATCCAGTGGCCGGATACGGGATAGATGAACAGGGAAATGGCGGCGGAGTAGATGCAGTAGGCGGAGAACTTGGTGCGCTCCGCCATGGCCCCGGAAACGATGGTGGCGGAGGTGGCGCAGAACACCGTCTGGAAAATGGCGTAGGCCCACAGCGGCACCTCGGCGGGGAGCACGTGGCTGTAATCCTTCATGATGAAGGGGTCGATCCAGCCGAACAGCGCCGTGCCAGCGCCGAACATGATGCCGTAGCCAAACAGCCAGTACAAAGGCGTTCCGATGCAGAAGTCCATCAGGTTCTTCATCAAAATGTTGCCGGTGTTCTTGGCCCGGGTAAAGCCCGCCTCGCACATGGCAAAGCCCGCCTGCATGAAGAAAACCAGCGCCGCGCCCAGCAGCACCCAGATCGTGTTGGCAGGAGAATACGTCATCTTTCTCACTTCCGTTTCGTAAAATTTCCAACAAAAAAGGCGCCGGGTGCGTTCAAGCACACCCTTGCGCCTTGCTGGAATGGGTGCATTGTAAGGGAACTTCCGGTTTTTGTCAAGGGGATGAACAATCAAAAAACAATGGGCTTATTCCAAGCCCTTGGCATAGCAGACAGCGCCGGATAGTTTGTCATAGGGCGGATAATTGGGGATCAATGTATATCCCCGCTTCGTGTAAAGCGCCACGGCGTCCGGCATGATGGGCCGGGTCTGCAAAATGAACCGACGATAGCCCAGGGATCGGGCTTTTGCCTCGATCTGATCCATCAGCGCGGAGGCGATACGCCGTCCCCGAAAGGCAGGTTCCACCCACAGGCGCTTCACCTCCGCGTCCAATTCGGAATAGGGTTTGAGGCCCGCGCAGGCAACCGGCTGCCCGTCCGAATACGCCAGCAAAACAACGGGAATTTCGGCGGAAGCGTTAAAGGGAATGAACCCCGCCCGGTTTTCCTTTCCTCCCACAATGCGGCTGTAATAGGCTTCCGTCACCGCGTAAAAGCGCCGGAAAGCCGGGTGGCTCCCGTCCGTCCATTGATAGGTAATTTCCGGCATAGTACTCTCCCCCTTTCCGCCCTCCCATCATACAATAAAGCGCGTTTTTCTTCAAGGATAAAGACGACCCGCGCCGTTTTTTCCGTCCGGCGGGGCATTGTACAGAATGTGAAAATATGGTATGATGAAGGCGGCGGAAGCTGTTATTCCGCGAGCGGAAAGGATGCAAGCAATGCGTTTTTGTCGGCTGCAAGCGGTTTTCCTTTGCCTGGCGGCGCTGTGCCTTGCGGCGCGCGCGCGTGCCGAATCGTGGCTTTTTCCCCCCGGCCTACAGGAAATAGAGGCCGAGGCGTTTTTCGGCTGCGCCGGGATCACGGAAGCGGTTTTGCCCGACGGCTTAATTTCCATCGGCGATCGGGCGTTTCAGAACTGTTCACAGCTGCGGCGGGCCGTGCTGCCCGCGTCCGTGGAGACGGTTGGAGATCAGGCCTTTGACGGCTGTGCCGAAGCGCTCTATATCCTGTGCGAGCCGGAAACCCCGGCGGCGGCATGGGCGGCGGCCAGCGGCTTTGACTGGTCCGCGGGAACGGTGTGCAGGGCGCTGGTCATCGGGCAAAGCTATACGGGCACGGGATATGCCCTCCAGGGGCCTGCTTATGATATGCACGCCGTGGCGGGTTTGCTGCGGCATTTGCAGACGAGAACCTATACCGTTACGGAAAAAACCAACCTGACGGCGGAGGGTATTCTGGCCGCCATCGGTTCTGCGTTCAGCGGGGCGACGGCGGACGATATCTCCCTGCTCTATTATTCGGGCCACGGCCTGGAAGGCGGCTATCTGGTGGGCCAGGATATTGAGAACGTGTCTCCCGACGCCCTTCGCGCCGCGCTGGACCGGATTCCGGGCAGGAAGGTCATCCTGGTGGACGCCTGCTATTCCGGCGCGCTGCTGGAGGATGGAGAAAAAGGAATCACCCGGAAAGGCGGCTCGCCTCTGGGTTCCTTCACCCGGGATTTTGCGGCGGCGTTCTATTCCAACACCCGTTCGCTGAAAGGAACCTCCTACTACGTCATGACCGCCTGCCAGGCCGCCGAGGAATGCGGAGAAGGCTACATTCGTTCCGGAAGCTCCGGGCGTTCCATGGGCTTTTTCACCTATTCGCTGTGCCAGGGCTGCGGATGGGACGGCGTGAAAAACCAGGCGGCCAGCCCGTTGGCCGACAGCAGCGGCGACGGCGTGGTTACGTTCGCCGAAGCGTACAGCTACGCCGCGGCCAAGGCATACGAGATGAATTCCCTTCAATCCGCCGTGGTATATCCGGCGCAATGCACGTGGTTTTCCCCTTTCCGGCCTTGAAAAAGACAAATTACAATAAATCGAAACGACCGAAAGCACATCAATTGATCCGAAAGGAAAATCACAATGATCGGAGAAACGATGCACTTTGGATTCTCCTATGTGGGGCTGGTGGCGATGGTGCTTTATGAGGTTTTCTGGATCAGGTATTTCAGGAGCGAAAAGACCATGAAGGACTTTTACAGCAGCATCCTTGGCATTCCGGTGGCAGGCGCTACGCTTCCTGTTCTGGCTTTCCTTCTATTGGCGGTATACGGTAAAAATGTCATTCTCGGAGCTGCTGTTATCATATTGGGAATCGGACATATCGGCATCCATCTGATGCACAGCAGGGAAATTGAATCATGAATTGTGGGGGCTGAAAATGGATAAGAAGGATTACGCCGTTCAACTGAAACACAGCGGATATAATTGCTGCCAGGCTGTTCTTTGTGCTTTTGCAGAAGAAACGGGCATGGCCGAAGATGAATTGAAACGGATCGGCGCCGCCTTTGGCGCTGGCATGGGATGTTTGGAGGCCACATGCGGCGCTTTGATCGGTGCGCAGATCCTGATGGGAATCAAGAAATACCAAGGCAGGCCGATGCTTCGGGATGCGGCGGGCATACTGCGTCAGTTTGAGGGCATGTGCAAGGCCACCCTCTGCAAAGATTTGAAGGGCAGAGATACAGGCATTGTTCTGTGCGAATGCGATGACTGCGTGAGGAACGCGGTAACAATCGTCGAGAATCTCATATAAGTCCACATCGAATTACTTTGAGATGGATGACGGCGAAAAAAATTCAGGAGGCGTTAGGAGAGGAAGGGAATAAATGAATCATACATATATAATCAGAGAGGCTGTTCCAGATGATGCGGAGAAAATGATTTTATATCTGAATCAAGTATGAGTGAGATTGTCAAGGACAATTTTAGATTATTCCAGGATATTTGTCAAATGTCAGCATCTTGGATTTGATACAAAGAAAGACCTTCACCCCCTTGACCTCCGCTGAGGGGGGTGAAGGGGGTGAAGGCTGTCAGGAGGTGAATCTGCTCTGTTTACTCCGCATCAGATTCATCAGTGCCTTGTTTGAGAGCCCGGATAAGCACGCGTTCGGTTTCAGTACGTGATAAAATGGCAGTAGTTTCCAATGCGGCTTTACGGATGTATCTCACACATACGCAATAGAGCAGCTGTCTATATTTCTCGCCCTCATAACCAGTATTCAGTTCTGTCAGTCGTTTCTCCATGTTCATGATTTTAGCAAACAGAGTCTGCTTGTCCTTAATTGATGGTTTGTCTCTCATGAACAATTGGTCAACATAGTACTTTGCGTCATCACGAAGAGTGAAATTGCATCTTCCACAGATATCGCATATGGAGCAATCGCTGTATGGCTTTAGCAATGCCTGTTTATCATCCCAGTAATGCATGCGTTGCTGCAGCTCAGAGTCAGGAACAACAAGACGTATGCCTTCCTTCTCACGAATGTCCTCTGTCATGATTCTGACTGGCTCCACAAGGCCGCGGAAATAAGCGTACGCCTCGCCGGTATTCAGCCTGGACAGTTGATCCTCATCAGCTTCGCTCATGTTGCTGCTTGCCGCAATGATACTCTTATCCTCGACTTGTACAAGTTGGAACATGATTTTGACATCAGTATTGCCCACGATTTCCTTTGTGACTTTTTGGGGTGACTGGTCAGCAATAATGATTCCTGTGCCGTAAGAACGAATTTCCACGATCATGTTCTGAAGAGCTCTAACGGTTGACGCGCCAGCTTCAGCAGCGCCTTCCTGTGTCTGTGTCCCTCCACCGAGAAGAACATGCGCTTCGTCGATAAGCAGGATGTTTTTGAGGTTTCCGTCTCCCGCCTGATTGTGCTTTGTATACAGGATGATATTGATTAACAGAAGCGCCATTATAAGGGCTTTCTGTTCCTGATTATCTATCGCATTCAACTCAATGATAGTCGGCTTTCTCAGCAGATCCTGGAGTGGAACGCTGTTCTCCGTATCATAGATATTGCCATTCTGGATCACCAAATTAAGCAGCCTGAATACGCCAGCCGATTCCATGTTTCCTTTGGACTCGGCAGAATAGCTGGAATTGCGTATTATCTCTCTAAAGGTCAATACAAATTCATGAAGGCCAAATAACTGAGTTCCCGGATCGCCGCGCTTGCTGTAACCACGCCATCCGTGCTTAACATAGCATGCGTCGATAGCGTTTGCAAACAGAATATCCAGAGGACTCGGCATTGAAAACGCAGCCTTGAATGCGCTTACAAGACTTGGCTTGAAGGTTTCCAGCGTTATTCCATCTGGAGGAAGGAATGGATTAATGATAAAGGGAACAACACTATTTTTCCCAGGCGTAAAGACCTGTAAATCAGGTACAGCGTCAATCATTGCTCTATATTCTGATTTCGTCGGCTCAATTGCCAGGAACGGGATACCACGCTTATAAAACTGAAGCAGCAGGTTAACTGAAAATGTTGTCTTACCGGTTCCAGGCATACCAACCACAAGCGCATGTCGGGTAAACCCTTTTAGAGGCGCTCCGAATGGCACTTCATTATTACCTGTTCCCATCAATCTTCCTAACTGAACGCTGTCTCTGTCTATTACACCTTTTGCGAAGGTTTCACGCGACAAACGAATTCTATTCACGGGAAAGCCGGTGATAAGTCCATTATCGATTGGCGCATGGAAAAAGGTCATCACTTCTGCAGCAGAAATCATATGAACCATTCGCATAAAGTGCTGAGGTGTGATTTCGGGTTTGGCTGGATGCTGAGTTTTATATGTCACCATATTCCATGGATACATTGGAAAGCTGTCCGCGTAATGCGGCAGCTGACCAGTTCTATCTGGTAATGTTAACCCAACAGCTTCATCCTCATGCTGCAAAATACTCCTCAAGCGACTTCCCACCATCACAGTAGCGTCAGAAGGGCCAAACAGCATTATGTTGTAGAGAAATTGGTGTTTATCCAGCACTTCCTGGGTGCGTCTGTAATAATCCACAGCGTCATTCGCTTGAACCGGAGGCTGGCCCGGACGCATTGGCATATCAATATACAGCATCACACCCTGGATAAAACTTGCTTCTTTCTGGACAAACATCGTCGGTATGATTTGAAACGAAAGAGCCATTCCTGGATAGTGTGACATAGCTTCATAAACGCGTTCGAAATTATCTGCTTCATCCAAACGATATGGATTTGTATAGCACATATAGCCAGACTGACCTGTGAAGGTACCTATTCGCACCTGCTTCTCCAGAGACAATGTCGAGTTCTCTTGTATTCCAGACAGCAATTCACGTACATCACTCCAAGACTGAGCAACAGACTTGACAATAAATGCAGAGGATTGCAGAGAAGCAGAGCAGCTATCACAAAATGTGCGAAGCTTTTCTTCAATAGCATTTGGATTTCGACCAAACTTTCTGATAACAATGAAGAGGTTCGGCTGAGCTTCATACGTTTGCCCCGTCACAGACTTCGTTACGCAAAGCAATTCAAGGACTGTATCCTGTTGAACCGATCCATGCGCAACAACATTGACCATCTCTGCAAACATAGATACGTTCTTTTTCAGAGCCGCCGATGCATCGGAATCCAGGTTTGCCGCCGATGGGATCATTTCAATCTCAATTGCAGCAATACCTATATAACTGCCATCTTTGAGCCTTGTCAGCTTTTCCATAAACACGCTCCTCCGTTATCATTCAATTGAGTCGCCGCCACCATCAAATGAGCCGGTATCACCGGAATCAAAAGACGCATCAGATGAATCAAATGATGTATCCTCGAATGAGCCGCTATCAACATCATCAGCCATATCAGAATAGTCAGTGGCCTCATCGGCAAAACTATCTTCTGCTTCATCAGCAAAATCTTCATAGCTCGAATCATCGAATGATTCATCTACAGGTTCATCTGCCAAATCGCTGTAATCCTCGGCATCATCAAGCAATTCCTCCGGCTCTTCATCAGCCAAGTCATCATACGATTCTGCAGCCTCTTCCGCCTCCTGCTCGGCAGCTTCCTGTGCGGCCTGCTCCTCAGCCTCTTGCTCGGCGGCCTCTTCGGTAGCCTGCTCCTCAGCCTCCTGCTCGGCGGCTTCTTCAGCGGCTTGCTCCTCAGCCTCTTGCTCGGCGGCCTCTTCGGCAGCCTGCTCCTCAGCCTCCTGCTCAGCGGCTTCCTGTGCGGCCTGCTCCTCCGCCTCTTGCTCGGCTGCTTCTTCAGCAGCTTGTTCCTCAGCCTCTTGCTCAGCGGCTTCTTCAGCGGCCTGCTCCTCAGCCTCTTGTTCTGCTGCTTCCTGGGCGGCCTGCTCTTCCGCCTCCTGCTCGACGGCTTCTTCAGCGGCCTCCTGCTCAGCGGCTTCTTCAGCGGCCTGCTCTTCCGCCTCCTGCTCGGCTGCTTCTTCAGCGGCCTGCTCTTCCGCCTCTTGCTCGGCGGCCTCTGCGGCAGCCTGTTCTTCAGCCTCCTGCTCGGCGGCTTCTTCGGCGGGCTGCTCCTCAGCCTCCTGTTCAGCGGCTTCCTGTGCGGCCTGCTCCTCAGCCCCTTGCTCGGCGGCTTCTTCAGCGGCTTGTTTCTCAGCCTCTTGCTCAGCGGCTTCCTGCGAGGCTTGTTCCTCGGCCTCCTGCTCGGCGGCTTCTTCAGCCGCCTGTTCTTCAGCCTCCTGTTCAGCGGCTTCCTGCGAGGCCTGCTCCTCAGCCTCTTGTTTTGCTGCTTCCTGTGTAGCCTGCTCCTCAGCCGTTTGCTCAGCGGCTTCTTCAGCAGCCTGCTCTACCACTTCTTGTGCATCGGCTTCCTGTGTGGCTTGTTCCTCAGCTTCCTGTTCAGAGGCTTCCTGCATAGCTTGCTCAGCGGATTCCTGGGTATCTACAATAGACTCATGGTCACTGCTGTCTGGCGTTTCATCTTCACTTATTTCATCCGGAGAAACATCTGGCGGATTATCTCCATCATCATCAGGGGAGTCGTCCATAGGCGGCTGCCCCTCCGGAGGTAGGTCATCTCCACCATCCGGCCCTTCATCAGGTGGGTTGTCACCGCCATCATCGGGTGAGCCATCCACGGGCTGGCTATCTGGAGGCAGATCATCCCCGCCATCCGGCTCTTTATCAGGCGGGTTATCACCGCCTTCATCTGGCATCCCGTCCACGGGTTGGCTATCTGGAGGCAGATCATCTCCGCCATCCGGCTCTTCATCAGATGAGTTATCACCGCCTTCATCTGGCATCCCGTCTACGGGCTGGCTATCCGGCGGCAGTTCATCCCCACTGTCCGGCTCTTCATCAGGCGCGTTATCACCGCCTTCATCTGACATCCCGTCCACGGGCTGGCTATCTGGAGGCAGATCATCTCCGTCATCCGGACCTTCATCAGGCAGATTGTCACCGCCATCATCGAGTGAGCCATCCACGGGCTGCCCATCCGGAGGCAGATCATCTCCGCCATCTGGACCTTCATCAGGCGTTCCGTCCACAGGCCTGCCATCCGAAGGCAGATCATCCCCGCCACCTGGACCTTCATCAGGCAGATTATCACCGCCATCATCAGGCGTTCCATCGACAGGCTGGCTATCCGGCGGCAGATCATCCTCGCCATCCGGTTCTTCATCAGGCGGGTTATCACCGCCTTCATCTGGCATCCCGTCCACGGGCTGGCTATCTGGAGGCAGATCATCTCCGCCATCCGGCTCTTCATCAGGTGAGTTATCACCGCCAACATCGGGTGAGCCATCCACGGGCTGGCTATCTGGAGGCAGATCATCTCCGCCATCCGGCTCTTCATCAGATGAGTTATCACCGCCTTCATCTGGCATCCCGTCCACGGGCTGGCTATCCGGCGGCAGTTCATCCCCACTGTCCGGCTCTTCATCAGGCGGGTTATCACCGCCTTCATCTGACATCCCGTCCACGGGCTGGCTATCTGAAGGCAGATCCTCCTCGCCATCCGGCTCTTCATCAGGTGAGTTATCACCACCATCATCGGGTGAGCCATCCACAGGCTGCCCATCCGGAGGCAGATCATCTCCGCCATCCGGACCTTCATCAGGCGGGTTGTCACCGCCATCATCGGGTGAGCCATCTACTGGAGGTTGATCATCAGGAGGCAGGTCAATACTGGCTGCGTCAGTCGATTCATCTGGAATCCAAACACCATCATCATCATAGTGACCGTGTTCTCGAGCGGCGGCTTCAAGCTCTTCAGGGGTCATCCTGTCATAATCTTCGCCTTCGACCATTTGCCCTTCGTCATAATCACGAAGCGCATCCTCTACAATGCGCTCTGTTTCTTTTACCTCACCAACGCCGCCCAGATGCCCGAAATCCGCGTTGATCGCTTCTGGAATCATCTGCATGGTTTCCATGTCGTTGCACTCATGCCATGTCAGGCCATGCTCCTGGCGATACTGGGCTACATCCTCTGCTGTCCACTCTTTACCATCGCGACCGTCAGCAGTCCATTGCTCTGCGGTTAATGCGTCAGCCTGCTCAAAATTGCCGGGCTTGTAGTATTTCATATGCAGATCAGCCATAGAACTTTTATCCGCATGATGAGATTCTGATACAGTTTCGCCATCTTCAAAATGCGCATAGATAGTATCTTTACCATCACGACCGGCTGTCAAGCCCTGACTGTGGCGGGCGTCAGTCATATACCCCAGCTTAACAGTAGACTCGGAAAACGGCGAAAAGTCGGGAACGCCATCTTGATACTGGACACCGGTGATGCCGCGCTCTTCCATGATCCGACGAGCGGCGTCACTTTGAGGCGCACAGACAGATTCCCCGCGCTCACCGGCCCATCGGTTGGATTCAAGTGACGGGGTTTGTCTGATGCGATCAGCATATGAACTTTGATAACGATCTCCTAAAGTGACGGATTGCGTGGAGCCAGACTTTTGCGATTCCGTATGCACTACGTTCTGGGAAATTGATGGTGTTGTGCCAGCCACCGCTCCAAGGCCAACAGATTCGACAGCAGAAAAGTGTGGTCCCGTTTGCATGTCAAGTTGTGGTGAATCACTGATAGTGTCGATTGTTGGTGGAGGTGGCGGCGGATCATTATGAAAGTCTGTTCCTCCTGAGTGTGGGGGATCATCATGAAAATCAATTCCTCCTGGCGGCGGGGGATCATCATGAAAACCCATTCCTCCTGGTGGCGGTGGATTGACCTTATCAATATCAATAACCGTATCTGCATGTGGCGGCATACGGGTCATTGTTATTCTTTTTGATTCGCTGGGAATGGCTAAAGGAGTTCCATCAGATGTTTCATTGTAATGAGTTGTATCTATTTTTTCTCCATCCGGCAATTGATACTGCATCAAACCGCCTTTGATAATTGGGTTTCCATCGCTATCCAACCCGAATCCTTTTTGATCTCCAATTATGCTCATTTTACAGCCTTCAATGGGCTCATGAACATTGACTATATTCCAAGATTCAGGATTATATTCATACGGCAATCCCATTTGGTCGAAGATTTTTTTCAGTTCAGGATTATCGCGCCCCAACCGAAAATCCTCTGAAACAGGCAGCAAATAAGCCCCACTGCCTTTGCCGTAACGGATGTAGATACCTGGCTCAAGGGTATGGTTCAAATCATATGCCATTTTTGCGTCTGCTCCTCCCGGAAGTTTGACGCCATTGACAACGGGATCTTTATCAAAATTGATTCTTCCTTGCTGGTTATATCCATTGATATCACTTCTGACTACGTTTTCAGGCGTAGGTGAATCCAGCATCAACTGTCCTTTATCTGTTTTAAGCGAACCAGCTCCATCACGCAATGTTTCAGGAAGGTCTGCCTCTAACTGCCGAACCCGGGATTGCCAGAATTCCAACATGGCAAGATTCTCTTGATGGTCCGCAGTGGCCACTTTACTGAATTTAGCTACCATTTCTTGTGCTTGGCGTAATTCTTCGTCTCTCGTCATGTGTCCTCCTGTAAAGAAACGCCATACTCTTTCGGAATCTCCGACCATTGATTTGCAACGGTTCGGAGGTTCTCTTTTTATGCGTTCCTCACACGATTTTGCATAATATGCAGAAAAAAAG
>CAJOJQ010000052.1 GCA_905234985.1 uncultured Christensenellaceae bacterium | reverse complement strand
CCTCGGCTTAGCTGCTTCCTGCCCATTCTGTCGTCTTACGGACGGCTTGTTTCCTGTGCCTTCTTCTGGGGTGGGTCGTGTCCTGTTTGTTTCAAACTTACAGGCTCCTCCTTTGAATTCGCGTTGCAAAACGGGACGAAATCGGATGCTGCATATGTTCGCCGCCGGGGCGGTAAATCCTGCGACGGAGCGGGACGCTTGAAAAATAAAGGTTTTTCCGAAAATGATGCGCCGGAAACGTAAATATTTCGGCAATTCAGAAAAAATATCAAAAAATTTTGAAAAACCTGTTGACAATAGACCAAAGACATGGTATATTGTCATCGAAAACGATTTAGTGACCGATTTAGTACGAGAGAGGGGAAAGCCGATGGGCGTCACCATTCGGGATTTGGCGGAATACTGCGGGCTTTCCGTATCGGCTGTCAGCAAAGCGCTGAACGGTTACAGCGATATCAGCGAGGCTACGCGACAGGCGGTCTTGACCGCCGTGCGGGAGCTGGACTATCACCCTAACGCCCACGCGAGGGCCCTGAAAGGCGGACGCAGCTACAACTTGGGCGTGCTGTTTTCCGACGATTCCCAAAGCGGCCTGACCCATCCATTTTTCTCCACCGTGCTGGAGCACTTCAAGCGCGAGGCCGAGCAGGAGGGGTACGACATCACCTTCATCGGCCACCGCATGGGCAACGGCCGCGTCACTTACCTGGATCACTGCCAGTATCGGGAAGTGGACGGCGTGTGCATGGCCTGCTTAGACTTTGACGACGCCGAGGTGCGGGAGGTGGCGGAAAGCGAGCTGCCCGTGGTCACCATCGACCGCAGGTTCCAGGGCGTGCCCAGCGTGATGTCCGACAACGAAGGGGGCATCCGGGCGCTGATGGATTACGTGTACAGCTTGGGCCACCGCCGCGTCGCCTACATCCACGGCCCCTCCAGCGCCGTTTCCGACGCCCGGCTGAAAGCCTTCCGGGAATCGGCGGAGCGCCTGGGCCTGACCGTGCCGCCCGAATACCTGCTGCCCTGCCGGTACACCGATCCGGAAAACGCCAGGGCCATCGTGCAGGTGCTGCTTTCCCTGCCCCAGCGGCCCACCTGCATCCTCATGTGCGACGACTACAACACCACCGGCGCGAAGCAGGCCGCCGTGGAAGCCGGGGTCAATATTCCCCGCGACGTATCCCTGGCGGGGTTTGACGGCCTCTCCCAGATGCAGAACTTTTCTCCCCGGCTTACCACCGTGTACCAGGACGCGCCCCGGATGGGCCGCGAAGCGGCGCGGCTGCTGATCGCCCGGATCGAAAACCGGCCCGTTTCCGAATCCATCATCGTGCCGGTGCGGCTCCTGCGGGGCGAAACGGTGGGGCTTGCCCCACGGGCGGCGAAAACGGTATAGTACCGAATGGCATACCAATTTATACAAAAAGTGCTTTCCGCTCTGCTGCTTTTTTCGGTTTTTTGAAGAAAGTTCGTCAGGATTGGGAAAAAGGCTAAAACAATTTCGTAATTTGGCCGGACGCCAAAGATCAGCAAAGGAGATGGATTTGTGAAAGCGTTCCTTCATAACACCTGGAAGCACAGAGCGCATGTGGTGATGGCGCTGCCCGCTTTCCTGGTGCTGCTGTTCATCATGTACGTGCCCATGAGCGGCCTTGTGCTGGCCTTTGAAAAGTTCGACTATTCCAAGGGCATCTTCGGCAGCGATTGGGTGGGCCTGGCTAACTTTGAATTCCTGATCAAATCCAAGAATACCTTCGTGAACATGACCGTGAACACGGTGCTCTACTACTTCCTGTTCACCATCGTGGGCACGTTCCTGAACATCGTGGTGGCCATCGCCATCGACCAGCTGGCTTTCAAGAAAATGGCCAAGACCATGCAGACCCTCATGATCATCCCCGTGTTCATCTCCTACGCCGCGGTGCAGTTCATCGTGTTCGCGTTCATCGACTCCCGCTCCGGCTTTATCAACAACACCCTTGGCACGTCCATCCGCTTCTACTCCAAAGCCGATTACTGGCCCTGGATCCTGCTGATCGTAAAGGTCTGGAAGGACACGGGCTACGGCTCGGTGCTGTACATGTCCGTGCTTTCCGGCATCGATACTTCCCTCTATGAGGCGGCGGACATCGACGGCGCCAACAAATGGCAGCAGATCCGGCATATCACTGTGCCGGCCCTGATCCCCATGGTCACGGTGATGCTGCTTCTGTCCGTGGGCAACGTGATGCGCTCCGACACGGGCCTGTTCTACCAGGTCACCCGCAACAACGGCGCGCTGTACAGCACTACCCAGGTCATCGATTCCTACATCCTCAACCAGATTCTGAAATCCTCCAACTTCGGCTACACCGCCGCCGCGTCTTTCTTCCAGTCCGTGATCGGCCTGCTGCTGATGCTGCTGGCTAACTTCTCGGTTCGCAAGATCGAGCCGGAGAACGCCCTGTTCTGAGGCGGCAAAGGAAGGAGGAAACCAGAATGAAAAAGAAGGAAGATTTCCAAGCGATTTATTGGAATCGGAAGAAGAAGAAGGGCGTCGGGCAGTATATCCTGCTGTTCCTGGTGTTCGTGTTCACGGTGTTCTGCTTTGCCCCGGTACTGCTGGTGTTCATTTCCGCGTTCACGGATGAAATGTATATCAACCAGCACGGCTTCTCTTTCTTCCCGGCGGTGTGGTCCATGAACGGCATCAATTCCGTGCTGCGCTACGGCAGCCAGCTGCTCCGCTCCTATGGGGTAACGATCTTTATCACCGTGGCGGGCACGCTGCTTGGCCTGCTGATCATGAGCATGTACGCTTACTCCATCAGCCGCCACGATTTCAAGCTGTCCAAGTTCCTGTCCATTTTCCTGCTGATCCCCATGCTGTTCAATGGCGGCCAGCTGGCGGGCTACGTCGTGTTCACCAGCTGGTACGGGCTGAAGGACAGCCTGCTGCTGCTGATCCTGCCCCTGTGCGTGACCACCATGAACGTGATCATTCTGCGCACCTACATCGCCAACTCCATTCCCGGAGAACTGATGGAGGCCGCCACCATCGACGGCGCGGGCGACTACCGCACCTTCTTCCAGATCACGCTCCCGCTGCTCAAGCCCTCCCTGGCCGCCGTGGGCTTCATGATGGCCACCGCTTACTGGAACGATTGGCAGAACGCCCTGCTGTACATCGTGAGCAACAACAAAAAGCCCCTACAGCTGCTTTTGATCAACATTCAAAAGAGTATCGAATTCCTTTTGAACAACAACAACGTGCCCGCCAGCGCCCGCGCGGCCATGGGCGGCACCATTCCCCAGTATTCCTCCACCATGGCCACGGTGATCGTGGTCATCGGCCCCATTATGGTGGCCTACCCCTTCTTCCAGAAGTACTTCGTCAAGGGCCTCACCGTAGGTTCGGTGAAAGGTTAATCAGGTTTCAATGCCCCAGCGCTTGGGGCGTTAGAAATAAAAAACTTAGGAGGCAACTGTTATGAAGAAGCTCGTATCCCTGCTGCTGGTTCTGTGCATGCTGCTGAGCGTTTGCGCGCTGGCCCATGCCGAAGACAAAGTGGTCATCAACCTGACCCGCTGCACCTTCAATCTGGCCACCCCTGATTCCGATCAGGTCAAAAAGGTAGAGGCCGCCATCAACGCCTACATCGCCGACAAAATCAACGTGCAGATCAAGCTGACCGACATCGGCAGCGGCGAGTACACCGAAAAGGCCAACCTGGCCCTGGCGAACAATGAGATCAACCTGCTGTGGACGGCTTCCTGGGAAGGCACCATCGGCACCAACGATCTGGTTCCCCAGAACGCTGTGTACGACATCACCGACCTGCTGCCCGGCACCGCTCTGTACGGCTCCATGGCTGAAGGCCAGTGGGAAGCCACCAAGTACAACGGCAAGAACTACTTCATCCCCGTGTACAAGGACAACGTGGAAGGCTACGACGTGATGTTCCGCGCGGACCTGGTTGAAAAGTACGGCTGGGATATCACCTCCGTCAAGACCCTGGCTGATCTGGAGCCCATGCTGGCCGACGCCAAGGCCGAAGGCCTGAAGTATCCCTTCCTCACTCAGAAGACCGCCATGTTCTATCGCTGGTACATCGGTGATTTCGATTTCTTCACCGCTGACGCCAACACCAACTTCTTCGCCGTGGACCGCGCCACCAACGAAGTGGTGGATACCATCCTCACTCCCCAGTATGCTGAATTCTGCAAGCTGATGGGCGACTGGGCCGAAAAGGGCTACATCTCCGAAGACGAAGCCAACAAGGTGACCACCGACACCACCACCCAGAGCAAGGATTGGGCCATCTCCTGGTGGACCGATATCCCCGTGAACGCCGAAGCTAACAGCCGTTACAACCAGGAAGTTGTCATGCAGCCCATCGCGCCCCGCTTCGCGCACAGCACTTCCGCTCTGGGCAGCTGCTACTGCATCACCGCCAACAGCACCGAAGAACAGGCCAAGGCCGCGATCGACTTCCTGGGCCTGCTGTACACCGACGCCACCCTGGCTGACATGTACACCTTCGGCATCGAGGGCGAAGACTTTGAATACACTCAGGAAGAGGGCCAGACCATCAAGCATGTGACCCAGCATTCCGAAAAGTACAACCACAGCATGTGGGAGTCTGCTTCCGCTACCATCGTGACCCCCCTGTACAACGAACCCGACAACAAGGCTGACCTGTACATCGACTTCAATGGCGGCGCTGAAACCTCCTGCGCGGCTGGCTTCCGCTTTGACAAGTCTCCCGTCGAAGCTTCCTACACCGCCTGCAAGGCGCTGTTTGAACAGTATGGCTTCCAGCTTGAAAACGGCGCCATCGCGCCCGACGCTGTGGACGCTTACATCGAACAGTACCAGGCTGAACTGGACGCCGCCGGCTATCAGGAAGTGCTGGCCGAATTCCAGAATCAGTACAACACCTGGAAGGCTCAATAATCTCTTTCAGCTTGAAACCCAAGGGCCGGTCGAAAGACCGGCTCTTTTTTACAGCTTTTTACAGACAGGATTTACATTTTTGACACATTTCTCTCTTGTGACGGCGAAATAAAAATGATAAAATAAGATGCGGTATTTTTATGCCGATTTTGCGAAGGAGTTTTTGGGGATACCATGCGAAAATGGCTCGTGACCTTTATGCTGCTTACGCTCTTTTCCTGCGCCGCCCTGGCGGAGGGATTGGGCTTTACCGTATACCCGGAAACCGTTCGACCGGGAAAAACCGAACGAATCAGTTTTTCAGCGCCGTCAGCCGGGGAGGCCCGGCTGGAATTGCTGCTGCCCACGGGGGAGAGCTATGCCGTGATCCGGGAAAGCGTTTCCGTTTCCGCCGGGGTGAATCACCTGACCTGGGACGGGGCGGACGTTTCGGGCGCTGATATCCCGGCGGGAGAATACCTGCTGAATATCACCCTGAACGGCGAAAGCGCTTCCCAGCCCGTGACGGTGGGGGAACCCAGCCCCCGCATCCTGTCCCTGTCCGCCGGGCAAACCCTGGTTTCGGGGACGCAATGGCCCCTGACCGTGCAGGTGAACGAGCCGGGCACCCTGACGGTGAGCGTCAAGGCGGCGGACAGCAGCGCCTGGGTCGCCGTGCTGTCCCGGGATGTGCCTGCGGGGGAGAGCAAGGTCAGCTGGGACGGAAAAATCGACGGCAGCCCCATTGCCCCCGGCGATTACGCCGTGCAGTTTTCCCTGACCGACGAAACCGGCTACACGGGCACCGCCCGGCGGATCGCCCTGACCGTAACGCCGGATCCGACGGCCCCCGAAACGCCCGCGGAACCTCTGATCCCCAGCGCCCACGACCCCATGGAAGGGGAAAGCAATTACTGGACCCTGCCCATGGGCGAAATGGACGAAGCGGCCATTTGGGAAGTGATGATGCAGCCCATGGTGGTCATCGACAGCAGCCAGGTCAAGGGCAAGGACCAGCGGGACGTATACCAGCTTCGGAAAACGCCGGACAGCGCCGGCGGAAAAGACAACATCGTGGGCGAAATCACCTACGATTCCCAGGGCCTGCATATCTTGGAAACCCGGGACGACGGCTGGACCCTGGTGGAAGCCTACAATTCCTCCTACGGCCCCAACTGCGCCAGCCGCCGGGGCTACGGCGTGACGGACGATTTGATCCAGGGCTATGTGAAAACCTCCCTGCTGAAAACCGTTACCCCCCGCACGGACTACGGCCTGCTGATCGACAAAGTGAACCAGCGCATGTACATTTTTTCCGAGGGCAAGTGCATCGGCAGCCTGCTGGTGTCCACGGGGCTGAACAACGCCAAGCAATCCTGGAACGAAACGCCCTCCGGCGAATTTGTGATGATCAGCAAAATGGGCGGCTTCCCGGCGGGCAACCTGTGGTGCGCCTACGGCATGCGCGTCAACGGCGGCTGCGCCATTCATGAGGTGCCCTATATCGGCAACGCGGACACGCCCGCCGAACGCCGGGATTATTCCTCCACCGTGAAGCTGCTGGGCCAGAAGGCCAGCCACGGCTGCATCCGGGTGCAGAAGGCCGCCAACGAACAGGGCCAGAACATCAAATGGCTGTGGGACAATATTCGGGTGAACACCAAGGTGCTGATCTGGGACGATACGGGCCGCAAGCGCCCCTACCCGGTGGCGGACGATTACCCCCTGTATTACAACCCCAACGGCGGCAAGTATTTCCACGAGGATCAGTACTGCCCCAGCGTGAAATCCCGCTTCCTGCCCCTGACGGCGTTCACCTACGGCGAATTGGATACAGGCGCTTTCGCCAAGCTGCAGCCCTGCTCCAAATGCGTCGCCACCCTCATGCGCAAATCCCAGATCGACGCTTTGAACGCGGAAGCGAACAAATAGAAAAATTTTGCGAAATACTTGCCTTTTTGGCGGGGGAATGGTATGATAAGAACGACGTGAGAGAACACACGATCTATATTTGGAGGTGTCATAATGGCTTACAAGATTTCCGATGCGTGCATCAGCTGCGGCGCCTGTGCCGCCGAATGCCCCCAGGAAGCGATCGCTGAAGGCGATGGCAAGTACGAAATCGACGCGGACAAGTGCATCGAATGCGGCGTCTGCGCTGAAACCTGCCCCGTTGGCGCTCCTGCCCAGGAATAAGAAAAACCCGACCCTCGCACCGCCGGTTCTCCGGCGGTGTTATCATTTTTGGCAAAAAAAAAAGAGCCGGCGTTCGGCTCTGTCACGCTTATTCGCTGTCCCGGATCAGGCGGTAATTCCCGCTTCGCAGCACGTGCAGCAGGGTTTCATTGTCCCGGATGCGGCTTTCGGTTTCGATGCCGCCGCAGTAGGGATCGTCCGATTTATGGAAATCCGACCCGGCGGTCATGATCTTGCCGTTCATCCTGGCCCAGTCCTCCGCTAAGGCGTTGTGGGAATTGTGGCGGGGGTTGCCGTTGTATACCTCGTAGCCGTCGAACAGGTCGGGGTGCATCATCACGGTATTGCAGCGGAAGGGATGGGCGTGTACCACCAGAAAGCCCGCTTCCCGGGCGCTGGCGCTTAGTTGCTCCATGGTCATGTCCCGCATGTCGCCGGTTTTCAAAAGCCAGTCCTCCGTCACCCCGTAAATCAGGTAATCGTTGGGGATGTAGACGGGCCAGCCCACGGGGGTCAGGTTGATTTCGCAGGCCAAAAGCACGTCGAAATCCGCCCCGGCGGCGTTTTTCAGCGCTTCAAAGCCGCGCATGAAGTGGGCGATCTTTTCCGGCCAGGAGAGTTCCTCCATGCGGGCGTAGGTGCCCCGGTTGATGTGATTGGTGCTGACCACGCCGCTGTATCCGGCTTCCCGATAGCGGCGGATCAGCGTTTCCGCCGGGCAGGTGGAGCAGGTGCTTACTTCGCTGTTGTGGCAATGCAGTTCAAGACGGTACATGGCTTTGCTCCTTATCTTTTATAGGGGACTGTGGATCATGAAGGATTTGGTCAGGCCCAGCAGCCTTTCCCGTTTCACCCGCGCGCCGGGGAACAGGCGCTTCAAATCCCGCAGGGACAAAAGATGAATGCTGTCCGCTTCCCGCAGGCAGGTGGCCCGGTCAGCGCTTTTGTGAAAATATCCCAAATCGAAATGCTGAAACAGCCAGGACCGGACAGCCAAAGGCAGAAACTGAAAAAAGGGGAACATGAAATGCGGTTCCAGAGGAAAATACCGATTGGGCGTTTGCAGAAAAAAATATTTGCCCACCCGCCGCATGCCGTCCGCCATCTTTTGCCATTCCGGGAAGCGGCCCACATGCTCGATGCAGGAATTGCTGAAAACCAGGTCGAATGCCCCGTCGTCGAAGGCGCTCAAATCCGTGGCGTCGCCCGCCATAAAGCGCACGTTGGGCACGGTTTCCCCGCTCCCGCGCTTTTCCAAATTGTACAGGGTGATTTCGCAGCGATCCAGGTACTGGAAATTCAGAGCGTTCCAGAAATCGTAGGTGCCGCCGACGTCCAGGACGCGGATGGTTCGGGAGGGATCGGCGTTCAGCATGCCGCCGAAGGCCGTGCGGAAAAACACCTGCTCGAAGTAGCGCATCCTTTTCGCGCGGAAGCGGCGGGCCAGGGAACGCTCGTTTGAAAAGAGCGCCTGTTTGAACAGGTATTTGCTCAGCATGGGCGACTCTCCCTCCGCGCGGAAATCCTTGGGCCGCAATGATTATACTATAACAGGTCTATTTTGAAAATAGAAAAATAAAGGGGAAGCCGTGAAAGCGACTTCTCCTCATGCCTTTCTCGGAAGGGGGCTGGGGGAAACGCTCTTTGGGCAGCAAAGAGCGGTTCCCCCAGAAAAGTTTCAATTTTTCGCGTTCTCCTGGGCTTCGCCGTGGCCGATGGCAATGCGGCGCGTCCCGGCGGGTTCGGCGGGCTGGGTCTTGGGCATGGACACGTACAGGATGCCGTTCTTGTAATCGGCGGTGATGTGATCCTGATCAATGCCTTCCAGGCTGAAGGAACGGGACACGTGGCCCGTGCGGCGCTCGCTGTAATAGGCCTTTTCGTCCTTGCGTTCGCTCTGGGTATCGGCGGAAATGGTCAGGGTGTCGTTTTCCACGGTCAGGCTGATCTGGTCTTCCTTCACGCCGGGCAATTCGGCTTCCAGGGTGTAATGGTCGTTATCGTCGTGAATGTCTACGCGGAAGCCCACATTGCCCATCCAGTCGTTCATATCGAAGAAGGAACGGAAGAACCGGTCGTCAAACAGGGAGGGCAGGCGCTTTTCCTGGGGCAGATTGTGGTGAGAACGGTAAGGCATCATAGAATACAACATGGTGAAAACCTCCTTTGATTTTCGGGCGGCAGCCCGGTCACATTTTGCTTTGCCGCCAGCGGTCATTTTCATTTTCCCCCGCTGACGAGTACAGTATACTATAAAGATCAAAGAAGGTCAAATTAGTTTAAGGTCAAAGAAGATCAATAAATGAAGAAAGAACGGAAAAATCATCTTTTTTTTCGTTCTTTCTTATGATTTTGAATTATTTCACACTTTTTCAGGATTTTTTGGATTTTTCTCAAATTGTCATTCCGCCGCGATCAAATCCCGCACGATGGCGGCGGCCATGACCAAGCCCATGGCGGCGGGCACGAACATCATGCTGCCCGGCGTGTCCCGGCGGGGGGCGTTGACGGCGGGGGTTTCCGCTCGCAGGGCGGCGGCTTCCTCGGGCAAGGGGGAAAGGGCTTCTTCCGTGGAATAGGCCACCCGCAGGGCGGGGATGCCCCGCTTGCGCAGTTCCTTGCGCATGATACGGGCCAGGGGGCAGTTCTGCGTTTCAAAAATGTCGCCAATCCGCACCTGGGCAGGGTCCAGCCGGTTCCCCGCGCCCATGGCGCTGATGATGGGAACGCCCAAGCGATGGGCGCGCTCGATCAGTTCCAGCTTGGCGGTCACTGTGTCGATGGCGTCGGCGATATAATCATAGGAGGAAAGATCCACCTGATCCGCGTTTTCCGGCAGGTAAAACAGGGCATGGGCCGTTACCTTGATTTCCGGGTTCACGTCCCGAAGCCGCCGGGCCATCACCTCGGCCTTGGGCTGGCCTAAGGTGCTGTGCAGCGCCACGATCTGGCGGTTCAGGTTGGTCAGGCTCACGGCGTCCGGGTCAAAGAGATCAATACTCCCTACGCCGCTGCGGGCCAGGGCCTCGGCCGCATAGCCGCCCACGCCGCCCACGCCGAACAGGGCCACCCTGGCGCGGCCTAACTTTTCGATACCCTCCCGCCCGATCAGCAGGGCGGAACGGAAAAACTGATCCATCCGTACCCCTCCACAAAAAAGAATATCATCATTATATTCTTCCGTTTTCCAACCGTCAATTGCTGATTTGATGGTAGAGTTGAGAGTTGGGAGTTGAGATTTAAATAGTTGACCAACTGTGGCCACCTATTGATAGACACTATAATATCTCAAATCTCTACTCTCCACTCTCAACTCTCTCCTACATAAATCCCAATTTCTCATTCATGCGTGAGCTATAGCCAGAACGGCAGCCAGAAAATCATCTACCTCCCGCTCGGTGTTGAAGGGTCCCAAGCTGGCGCGGACGGTCCCGGCGGTACCCAGCCAGGCGTGGATGGCGGGGGCGCAGTGCAGCCCGCCCCGAACGGCGATTTTCCGGTGGTTCAGGGCGTCGGCGGCCTGGCCGCTGTCCATGCCCCGCAGGTTAAAGCTGACCACCCCCGTGTGGGCGGCGTTCGCCGGGCCTTCATACACGGTGACGCCGGAAATATTGCCCAGCCCCTCCCGCAGTTTTGCGCGGAGGGCTTGTTCGTATTCCGTGATGGCGCCCCGGTGGCGCAGCATGAATTTGAGGCCCTGGGTCAGGCCCGCGATGCCGGGCAGGTTGGCGGTGCCGCTTTCCAGGCGGTCGGGAAGCATGGCGGGCTGGCGCAGGCTTTCGCTGGCCGAGCCGGTGCCCCCTTCCCGAAGGGGCCGGGGCAGCATGCCGTCGCCCAAACACAAAAGCCCCGTGCCCATGGGACCCAGCAGGCCCTTGTGGCCCGGCATGGCGATCATGTCGGCGTGAATGGAAGATATGTCCTCCGTCCCGGCGGTCTGGGCGGCGTCCAGCAGCAGGGGCACCCCCTGATCGTGGCAGGCCCGGGCGATTTCCCGGGCGGGCTGGATCAGCCCCGTCACGTTGCTGGCATGGCACAGCACCATGAGGGCGGTTTTGGGTCCGATGGCCCGGCGCACCGTGTCGGGGGAGAGCAGGCCCCGGGGATCGGGTTCCAGCATGCGCACGGTGATCTTGCCCGCGTCGTGGTAGCCCATGAGGGGGCGCAGCACCGCGTTGTGTTCCGCGTGGGACACCAGCACCTCGTCCCCGGCGTGCAGCGTGCCCCGGATGGCGGTGTTCAGCGCGTCGGTGCAGTTCAGGCAGAAGATCACCTTTTCCGGCCCGGAAACGCCCGTGTACTCCGCGGCCAGCTCCCGGCAATGCTCCATGATCCGGCCCCCTGCCAGCGCTCCCGCGTGGCCGCCCCGGCCCGGATTGCCCCCGATTTTTTCCATCACGCCGCTGACCGCCCGAATCACCTCGGTTGGCTTGGGATAGCTGGTGGCGGCGTTGTCCAGATAAATCATGCTGATCTCCTCCCCGTGGGCGCACGGCGGCCCGCTGTTTCTCATAGACTATATGAGGAAGGAGGGAAAACCATGACCCAACAGGATGCATTCGGCATCGCGGCCTTTTCTTCCCGGCAGCAAGTGATGCGCTTTGACAGCGCCCTGCGCAGGAAGGGCCTGCGCGCTGATATTATATCGACCCCCCGGGACGTGGCCCTGGGCTGCGGCCTGTCCGTACAATTCGATTTGAGCGATGCCCCCGCCGTGATGGAAACCTACCGCCAGACCCGCCCCGGCAATCTGATCGGCTTTTACCGGGTAGACCGCCTGCGGAATGGGCGAACGCAGGTAATGGCAATATAGTTTGAAAAGGAGGGGGAGGGGATGCGGGATTTAACGAGTCTGCCGACAGGGCAGTCAGGGCGGGTGCTTTGCCTGCGGGCGGGGATGGGCAGGCGGCTCATGGACCTAGGCTTTACGCCGGGGGCCTTGGCGGCGTGCGTGCTGGCCGCGCCGGGGGACGAGATGCGGGCGTACCGGGTGCGAGGGGCGGTGATCGCCCTGCGGCGAAGGGAAGCCCAAACGGTGATTTTGGAGGAAGATAACCATGAATGAACCGCGGGTGATCGCCCTGGCGGGCAACCCCAACGTGGGCAAATCCACCCTGTTCAACGGCCTGACCGGCATGCGGCAGCACACCGGCAACTGGCCGGGGAAAACCGTATCCGCCGCCCGGGGCCTGTGCCGGATGGATGGAGAACCGGTGATGCTGGTGGATATTCCGGGGGCCTATTCCCTGTGGGCACAGTCGGCGGAGGAGGAAGCGGCTCTGGAAAATGTGTGCTTCGGCGGGGCCGACGGGGTGCTGGTGGTGTGCGCGGCGGCCAGCCTGGAAAGGAACCTGAATTTGGTCTATCAGATCATGGAGGCGAAAGACAAGGTGGCCGTGTGCGTGAATCTGCTGGACGAGGCGGAAAAGCAGGGCATACGCATCGACCTGGAAGCGTTGTCCCGGCATTTGGGCGTGCCCGTCACCGGCGCGTGCGCCAGGGACGGAAAGGGCGTCAAACAGGCCCTTGCCGCTGCCTTGGATACAATCAACCAGCCGCCCCATCCCCGCCGGGCCTTGTATCCGGAACCCATCGAGCGGGCGGCGGCACAGGTGGAGGTGCTGCTGCCGGAAGAAGTGGGGCGGTGGGTGCAGCCCCGGTTCGCCGCCCTGCGGCTGCTGGAGGGGGACGGCCTGTTCCTGCGGCTGCTGCGGCAGCGGGTGACCGTGGACGCGTCTGTGATGCAGGCGGTGGAAAGGGCGAGGGAAGCATTGAGCCTTTCCCCACAGGGCGTGTCCTCCCTGTTGGTAGAAGGGATTTATCAAGCGGCGGAGGAAGCCTGCCAAAAAACGGTGAAAACGCCGGAGAAGCCGTCGGATGCCACCCTGCGGGCCGACCGGCTGCTGACCGGCTTCCGGGGCGTGCCGGTGATGCTTCTGCTGCTGGCCTTGGTGTTTTATCTCACCATCCGGGGAGCCAACGCGCCCTCCCAATGGCTGTCCACGGGTTTTGAAGCGCTGGGAAGGTTGGCGGAGGGGCTGCTGGCGCGCCTGGGCGCGTCCGCCTTGCTGCGCGGCCTGATCGTGGATGGGGCGCTTGCAGTCTTGGGGAAGGTGATTTCCGTGATGCTGCCGCCCATGGCGATTTTCTTTCCCCTGTTCACCCTGCTGGAGGATTCCGGCTATCTGCCCCGCATCGCCTTCACTCTGGACGGCCTGTTCGAGCGGTGCCGCGCCTGCGGCAAGCAGGCCCTGACCATGTGCATGGGCCTGGGCTGCAACGCCGTGGGCGTTACCGGCTGCCGCATCATCGACAGCCCCCGGGAGCGGCTCATCGCCATCCTGACCAACAGCCTGACGCCCTGCAACGGTCGTTTTCCCCTGCTGATCACCGTGGCGGCGGTATTTTTCGGCGGAGGGGGCGCGGCGTCCTCCGCCCTGCTGCTGGCGGGGCTGATCGGCCTGTCCGCCGGGATGACGCTGCTTTTGTCCTGCCTGCTGTCGGCAACCGTGCTGCGGGGCCTGCCCTCCGCCTATACTCTGGAGCTGCCGCCCTACCGCGCGCCCCGGCTGGGGCAGGTGATCGCGCGCTCGGTGCTGGACCGCACCCTGTTCGTGCTGGGCCGGGCGGCGGCGGTGGCGGCTCCGGCGGGGCTGGTGATTTACCTTCTGAGCCGCGTGACCGTATCGGGAAGCACCTTGCTTTCTTACCTGACGGGCTTTCTGGATCCCCTGGGCCGCTTCATGGGCCTGGACGGGGTGATTCTGACCGGTTTTCTGCTGGGCTTTCCCGCCAATGAAATCGTGCTGCCCCTGATCCTGCTGGCATATGGGGCAGAGGGCGGCTGGAACGTGCCGGGGGACATGGCCTCTTTGGGAAGCATGCTGCGGGCAAACGGCTGGACGGGGCTGACGGCCCTGAACGTGATGCTGTTTTCCCTGTTTCATTTCCCCTGCTCCACCACCCTGCTTACCGTGTATAAGGAAACGAAAAGCGGAAAATGGACCCTGCTTGCCTTGCTGCTGCCCCTGGCCTTAGGCGTCATGCTCTGCGCCCTGACCCACGGCATTGCATTTTTTTTATGAAATGGTCAAAACCTGGGAGGAATTTTCCATTTCGCGTCGAATACAAGCAACAGATACAAAGGAAGAAAAGAAAAAACCGGCGGGCGCCGGTCATATAACGAGAGAGGAGTTGTTCCCATGAAAACCAATATCACAGCCAAGAATATGATCGTTACCCCGGGCATCAGCAACCGGATCTTCAAAAAAACCGCCACCATGGAGCGGTATTTGAAGCCTGATACGGAAATGTTTGTGCGGCTGCGCAAGGAAAGGGACGAGCGCATTTGCGAAATCACCGTGCCCATGAAGGACGTGACCCTGCGCGCCGAATCCTCCAGCAAGGATAACCTGTTTATGTCCATCGACAGCGCCCTTGCCAAGCTGGAGCGCCAGATCCTGCGCCACCGCACCAAGCTGGAAAAGCGCCTGCGGGAGGATGCTTACAAGGAAGAAACGCCCGAATTCATCGAGGACATCACCGCCTACGGCCCCTCCGACAGGAAAGTGGTGCGCACCAAGGAATTCCCTGTGCGCCCCATGGCCGTGGAAGACGCCATCCTGCAGATGGAGCTGCTGGGCCACACCTTCTTCGTCTTCGTCAACATCGAAACCGAGCGCACCAATGTGCTGTACCTGCGCAAGGACGGCAATTTGGGCCTGATGGTGCCGGAAGCCTGAAATAGCTTTTTTCGGGGCGGGATTTCCCGCCCCCTTTTTTGATTGGTGGATAAAAGTAGGTAGGAGGTAGGAAGTAGGAGGTAGGAGTTTTATCATGTCTATCAAGATAAACTGTACCCCATAGGATGGACACACACTTTGGTAAGGCAGACCTACACGTCCCCGTTCAGTGGACAGCCAGCAAAAGGCACGTCCCCAAACAATG
>CAJOJQ010000051.1 GCA_905234985.1 uncultured Christensenellaceae bacterium | reverse complement strand
AATGTTCTACCAGTTACAAAAAAATGCTTGTAACTCCTTATGGAATTTCAAGCATTTTTATTATTTTTGGCTCAAAACGTGTGTCTGGAGAGCGCTTACTTTCATACAGCCTCCTGTTGCAGCTTATTTGAACTTGACCAGATTTCGTAAAACTGGAATCGACTACATCCATTATATTTCGCCTGCCAAGCACTGTCAAGATGCTTTTCATCTGCCGGAAAGAACAAGGGACGGTTTTGTGTGGAAACGTCCTCGTATTCCTGAACGCATATTTTGCTTGACATAAGTATATACTTCAATATATACTTATTGCATGGAGGTGAGATCATGGAATACGCGAAAATCTTCTCCAACGGCGGAAGCCAGGCGGTGCGTCTGCCCAAATCCTGCCGGTTTGACCAGGACGAGGTGCTGGTGAACCGCATCGGCAAAGCGGTGGTGCTGCTGCCCAAGGACGACCCGTGGGCGGCGGCGCTGCAAGGGCTGAGCCTGTTTACCGACGATTTTCTGTCGGGCGGGATGGACGATCTGCCTGTGCAGGAAAGGAACGGCCTATGAGGTTCATGCTGGACACCAACATCATCGCCTACGCGAAAAACAACCGCCCGGAAAGCGTGCTTCGGAGGCTGACGCAATATCAGCCGGAGGACCTGTGCATTTCCGCCATCACCATGGCGGAACTGGAATTCGGCGTATACAACAGCTCCCGACCGGACCAGAACCGGCTGGCCCTGCTTCTGTTTCTTTCCCGCATCGCGGTACTCCCCTTTGACGCGGACGCCGCGTGGGAATACGGGGATATCCGCGCCGACCTGACAAAAAAGGGAACGCTCATCGGGGCAAACGACCTTTTGATCGCCGCCCACGCCCGTTCCCTGGGCCTGACCCTGATCACCAACAATACCAGGGAATTTGACCGGGTGGAAAACCTTCGGCTGGAAAACTGGGTGTAATATTGTTTTTCCAAAAAAAACGCATCGTCTTTGGGCGGCTTTCCCCCGCCGGATTTGCTTCGCCTGCCAATTGCGTCTTGATTAAACAAATGGATTGTAGTATACTGTTGCGGTAAATTTATGCGGGCATTTCTTCTTCCGTTTCCGGCGGGGAAGGCGGCGGGCCGCGGTTTTTCCGCGCTTTCCGAGGCGCGCCATATTTTGCGACAGGAGGCATTTCCTCATGAAACACATCCGAATCTTTGCCGCGCTGCTGGTCCTGGCGCTTCTGGCGGGGCCGACTGGCGCCTGCGCCAAGAATTTGAAGCTGCCCATGGATTTTTCCGGCGGCACCAAGCCCCAGCGGACGTATGAAATCGGCCTGATGGAATATGAGGATCCGTCCATTCACGTGACCCGGCAAAGCGAACGGCCCATCCTGCCCGATGGGAAGGAAACCCGGCTGTACGTGCTGCGGGTGAAAATTGCCGACGCTTCCCAGCTGCGCACCTTGTCCAAGCAGGGGTTCGATAAAATCGGCCGCGTGGGCAAGATTGAGGTCATGGCCAACCGGGTCAACGCCGTGGTGGCCTTCAACGGCGATTATTTCTTCGGGGACGCCAAGCGCTTTGTGCTGCGCCAGGGCACTGTGTTCAAGGAATCCATGGGGCCGAACCAGGATATTCTGCTGATCGACGAGGACGGGGATTTCCATGTCATTCTTGCCGAGGAACACCCCGAGGAGATGGACAAAACCCAGATCAACGGCAAAAAGGTGGTCAACGCCCTGTGTTTTGGCCCGGCCCTGATCAAGAACGGCGAGAGAAACACCAATCTGAATACAGCCCCCCTCTATTGCGACCCGGAAAAGAAGACCGAGCGCCTGGTGCTGTGCCAGATCGGCCCCCTGGAGTATATGGTGGTGGCCTGCGCCCACCGGGGCCTGGCCCTGTCGGAAATAACCGATATGATTTACTGGCTGGAACCCAACGTGCAGCAGGCCTACAACCTGGACGGCGGCATTTCCACCCAGCTGCTGTTTTTAGGCCGCCGCATCAATAACACCAGCAGCCAGGACGTCCGCGATCTGGCGGATATCGTTTACTTTGCCAGCGCTTATGAGCCGGATTAACGGAGAAATAATAGAATGAATTTGCAATATGCACTGTGGTTCCTGGGTTCTGTGGTGATTTCTCTGGGCCTGTTCGCCCTGATGAACCGCGGGAAAAAGGGCCTGTTCACCCAATGTCTGCTCATGGGCCTTTTCGGCACGGTTCTGGGGGCCGTTTGCGCCAAGCTGGTTTTTTATCTGTCCCTGATTGATTTTATGGTGATGCGGGGCTGGCTGAAATCTCTGGTGGACGTTACCATGGGTACCTTCAGCTATTACGGCGGCGTGGCTGGCTTTTGCTTGGGGGTCGTCCTCAGCGCCCGGCTCACCCGTCAAAAGCCCATGGCGCTGCTGGATTCCTTTGCCCCGGCGGGCCTGCTGCTGGCGGCGCTGGCCCGGTTCGGCGAATACTTTCTGGACGGCGTGGGCATCCGGGATATGTTGTATTGGGAGCATCCGGAGCTTTGCTTCTTTCCCCTGGCGGTTTCCAATGAATATGAAGAATGGCTGTACGCCGTGTTCATGCTGGAGGGGCTGCTCACCCTGGGCGTGCTGGCCCTTTGCCTCACCCGGCTCAAAAAACGGCGCTTTCTGCGGTCCCTGTTCTATCTGTGCCTGATTCAGATCCTGTGCGAAAGCCTGCGCACGGACAGCTTTACCTGGCTGTTTGTCAGGGTGGAGCAGCTGTTCTGCATGCTGGGCGTCGCCGGGGTGCTGCTGGTCTATTGTATAAAAACTCCCGGCGTCCCCCGCCGCTGGCTGCCCATCGCGTACTGCCTCCTGGCGGCCGGGGTGTTCGTGGTGCTGGAGTTTGCCCTCAACGGCAAAATCCCCATCCCCCAGAACGTATGCTATGCAATCATGGTCGCGGGCCTGATCGCCCTGGGCCTGAACGAAAGCTGGGCCTTCCGCCGCATGGAAAAAGAACTGTCTCACAAAGCGTGAGGCAGTTCTTTTAAAGAACAAAGGGGCCGGTTCGAGACCCTTGTGCGCTTATTGCGCTTATTGGATCGTGAACCGGAAAGTAGCGTCCTTGATTTCCATGGTCTTTCGACCAGAAACCATGGAGGCTTCTTTCACCAGCAGCGCCGAGAAGCTGCCTTCATAAGTGAGCCAATCGGCGCTTCGATAGGTCAAATTCAGGTTGAAATTGCCCAGGCGTTTATGAAACCCATTTGTGGTGCCCCCGTGGGCTTGCATCATATTACTGGTAACGATCAAGGCGGTGCTGTTCTCGCTGGTATAATAACCGGGGGCGATATTCTTATCCAGGGACAGCAGGACGGAGCATACCACTTCGCCCCGCACATTGTAAGCCTGATAAGAAATCGAAATCCTGTTTCTCTCCAGACGGGCATATTTTGCTTCAAACGTATAGCGCGTTCCATCCACCGTGGCCTCCATATAGTTCCCGTAAGACCGGGGAACAGAGACGCTGGCTTCCTCCCCGGAGCGCCTCGTGGACGCCAAGGCGCTGGCGGAGCTATCGGAACCGTTCTTGCCGAACACGCCGAACAGGTTGAGCAGCGCGGCGGCACACAGCACCAGGGCGATTGCGGGCAGGATCTTCTTCATATCAGTTTCCTCCAATCATTTTTATGTTCAGTGGGTGAATCGCCATCAGCGTTAGGATGACCGCAATCGTTTTTCCATTGTGGATACGCCTGCCTGTTTTTACGCTGTTTGGCTTTTGCGGTTATACTGTACCACACCTTTGAAAAAAATCTTGCAAAGTGTTTCAATCCCTGATCGACGGACAGCGGTGAGGCCGGATTCCTGGACTGCTGCCCTTCTTTCCGGGAACACGTTCATTATATCCGATGACGTCACAGCAAATTGCGGCGTGTTTCCGTTTGTTCCTGTCCCTGCTTATCGCAAATTCCGACAACAAAAAACACAGGGGTCTCGAATCGTCCCCTGTGTTTCATTCACCACAGAACATGGCATGATCTTCGCCTAAGACTCGATGTGCATTCTTTTCCGATACCCCGACTCCCAGGAGGAGACGCAGAGTCCGTCAATAAAAGCGCCGGCCAGCAAGCCGAGGAAAGCTCCGCCGAGGAAAGAAAGCGCTGCCTGACTTTCAGCCATCGCCCAGATGCCGCCAATCGACGCGCAAAGCCAGGAAAACACGTTGGGCGTTGTGATGTTTTGCTGAATATACAGATTCTCCCCGCGCTCGTTTTGAAAGTGTATCATTTCGTGGATATCCAGCCCGGCGGGAATCGTCACCTCTCCCCGGGCCGTCGGAATCTTTCGATCCTCCTCCGCGGCTTTCATCTTGACTGAGACGATGATTGCCTTTTCCTGAGTGGAGCCGTCGTAGTAGTTCTGCTGCTTTTTCTTGCTGTCCTCTTTCATCGCCTTTTGGAGAACAAGATGGTCTACGAGGCGATAGCCTTTGGAGACCGACCGAGGCGGAGGAGACGAGGGTGAGGGCGAGGATGAGGACGAAGATGAGGGCGAGGATGAGGACGAAGATGAGGGCGAGGATGAGGACGAAGATGAGGACGGGGATAAGCGCGAGGGCTGATCTCCCGTCCGCTTTTCCATGGCGCACCAGGGGCAATCCGCGCCGGGGGTATACCGGGCGTAATAGTGTCCCCTGTCGCATTTATCCATTTGCAGGATAAGCTGGCTCAGCGCGGCCGCCCAGTCCCTGGCCTCGGGCCGGTTATCCTCGAGAAAGGCTTTTTTGAACATCTCCCGCATCTGCGGCGGCACGATGCTCAACGGCGGCGCGTAAACCGGAATCGTCGTGTAAGGCGCGGGATTGAAAAACGGGCACATCCGCTGGTAAATGTTCGTCTCACGGCGGTGAATGAGTACAGAGGAACCCCGCGAAGCGACGCGGGCCGCCGTAAAGGGATGCACGCCCAGGAACAGCAGCTGGAAGATCAGAATCGCCAGGGCGAAGCGATCCGTCTGTACGGTGAAAGTCTCCTCCGGGCGGAAGGAATCTACCCTTGCCCCCTGCTGCAGCTTTTCCTGCAGCTCCGGCGCGACGTAATGCTCATCCAGCACCGTGCAGGGATACCATTTCCGATTGTTCTGGTTGTAGATGTGGAAGGAGTCCGTGTCGAAGGCGCACACAAAGCCGGTGTTCATGTCCACGCCGAAGTTTTTGGGGTTCATGTCCCCGATCGCCTGGCCCATGGTGTGAATCTCGTTCACCAGGTAGGACAGGTTCAGCGCCACGACCACCCTTTTCCGCCAGTCAAGCTGATTGCCGGATGCTGTTCCGTCCAACAGATCGGCCATGTCCTCCGTCGCGTCGAACCGGCGCATGATGAACCCCTTGACATGCCCGTAGGGATCCAGAATCACGTGCTGCGGCCAGGCCAGCTGCTTCAGCCCCTCGGTGTAGGCGGAGGCCATATAGGCCAGCTTTTCCTCTCGGGTCTGATTCAGCGCGCCTTCCTTATAAATCTTTGCGACCAGATCGCCGTGGCCCACCACGCGATGAATCTCTCCTTCACCGCCCTTTTTGATGGCCTGATCTTCGATTTCCCACTTCACGCCATGCTCATTCATCAGCCACATATCAGTCTGACTCCTTCGCTTCCGTTTTCTGTTCCCGCAGCTCGTTCGTCCCGGTTCCCTCATGAGCCGCCGCCTCTTCCGCGCCTTCGCCTTCCTCGCGCTTCGCCTCCTGGGAGGCGTCAGAATACAGCCGTTCTCTCACCCATCGCTCGATTGCCGGCCAGTCCGGCGGCGAAAACTGATCCACGGGCGTCTTCTCGGGTTCGGGATCGAACCTGACCAGCGAGAGCAGGGTAATGTCATCCTTGATGCCCCGGAGCATCCTCACGGGCATGTTGCCCGGAGCGACGCGGGTTTTCACCAGTTCCCGCGCCTCGTCAGGTTCTCCGCCCTGGGCAAGGGCCGAGACCAGCGTGTCGTAAAACTCCGGGATGGCCTCGTCTTCTCCGCCGCGGAACACGCAGATTTCTCTCCGCGCGATATCCTCAAGAGGGGCCGTCTTCCAGGCCCGCGCCCACGGACTCATGAAGAACGAGGCGATACTCTTTTCCACGCCGTCGCCGCCGCCATATGAGGCCAGAATGGGCGGGCACAGCTTATCCCAAACGCCGTCCGTCGCGACGACGACGCACTGGACCCTCTCCCTGCAAACGGAAAACTGCCAGGCTTCGCAGCCGGCCAGCAGGGAAACCACCGACTCCCCGTCCGCACCTTTCATGGGAACGGTCAGCTTCTTAAACGCCCCGCCTTCCGTCAGAATAGCCACGCCGCCGTCCCCGGCATGCATCAGGTAGAGCAGGCCATCCGCAAAAATGACCGTGTGCAGGGTCGTGCTGTATTCCCTCAAGGGAGCCTGATCCCGAACCGCCTGGGCGAAAATCTCCGCGCAGGCGGCCTGATACGCGGCGTGCAGCATCATCTCCACGCTGTGGTCGTCCATCCGAAAACCCCAGAACCTGCGCAGATGATCGACCGCCGCGGTCACCGCAATCTGCGCGCCGACCTCCGCCCTCGGTTCGCTGCCGACGCCGTCGGCTACCGCCAACACGATCCATCCGTTGTCCAGCCTGGCCGCGGCGTAGCTGTCCTGCAGGGGCATGCCGCTCATCTCATGACTCAGCCCCCGGATACTCACGCCGTGAACCGCGCAGCATTCCGTCCGAAAAGGCTCCTGGAGCGCGTCAAGGAGTAATCCCATGCTGTCATCCTCCCGTATGATCGTTCTTTTTTTTCCGAGCCTGTTTCCCCCGAGGGGGAGGAGAATCCTTCTGCTTCGCCATTCGGCGCAGGGACATCCGCATCTGATCCACGAGCTTTCCCCCCTGCCTGACCAGCTTTACTGCCCAATCGCCGATTTTCCCCGTCCCCCCCGACGTCCCGCGCGGGGGTTCCGTCGGCGCTTCCTCATGGGGCAGGGCCGCGCCTTCATGCAGGCCGCGGATCAGAAGCACCGTCACGTCGTCCGTCACCGCGCGAAGGCGTTCCGCCGCCTCAACAGGCGAACTTTCCTTGTGGGAAGCCTTTCCCTCTCCGAAGAAGAGGTCGCTGTAGCAGGCGTCCAGTTCATCCTTCCCGCGCTTTCCGTCCAGTGGTGCGGCGAGCAGGCCGAGCAGGGCGTTCGTCGTCTCTCTCGGCGTATCGCCCTCCAGTGCCTCCGCGACTCCGTCTGTCGTCATCAGCACGGCGTCCAGCTGTCCGGCGTCCAAACTGCCAAAGCGCCAGGCGTCCGGCCCGTCCTGCAGCGTCACGGGAACGCCCTCCTCGCTCTTCATGCCGCCGCCCACACGCGTCCAGCGGCCTTCCCGGTCGCCGAGGAAGATCGCGCCGTCCCCGGCCTGCGCCCAATGAAGGCCGATCTTCTCCCCATAGAGCAACACGTGCAGCGTCGTATACTTTGCGAAGGGAATCCGTTCCTTTCCCTGATCCGACTCCTGGATCCGGCGCAGGGCGTAATTCAACGCGTCGTACAGGATGTCCCGCAGCCGTTCTTCCGTCAGGAAGGGCGAGTATCGAAAGTCAGAAAAATACTCCTGGCAGCTCTGAACGGCGATTTCCGCTCCGACCTCCGAAAGAGGCGACGCGCTGACGCCGTCGGCGATCATGGCCGCGATCCATCCGTTGGGGGTAGCGCAGTGGCCGCACCGATCCTGGCAGGGAACGCCCTTTTCCGCGTGGCGCTTCCCCTGAAATGATTTTTCATACAGATACGTTTTCCCCGCCTCCCTTCAACTAAATCCGGCCTCCAACCCAAGCAGGCGGAGGCCAAAACAACAGCATATGTTTCCGAACCCGTCAGTCCAGCTTCGTGCCGCATCCCGTACACCACTGGTCGTCCGGATCAGCTTTTTTACCGCACCTGGTGCAGAACCGCACCTTGTCCGCGGGCGATTGATTGGCCTGCTGCGCGTTCTGACCGTTCCATTGCGCGCTTTGGCCGTTCGATTGCGTAGCCTGAACATCTGCGCCGGCGCTCGCGGCGGCTCCGCCGTTCGCTTCGCCGAACAGATGGGCGCGCTTCTGATAATAGTTTCGGTTTACGATGATCATCGCGACGCCGGCGGCGATGGAGGCGGCCAGGCTGCCGCTGGTCACTTCCGCGACGGACAAATGCGTGATGCTGGAGACCACCAGGGAATAGCCCACGCTCACCAGCAGGCTCGCGCCATAGGACAGTAGCAGCTTGCCCGGCGCACCCTCGCGAAAGCCGGCCAGCTGGAAGCGCGTATAGATCAGAAAGACCGCCAGGCCGATCTGCAAGACGCCGAAAATCATATCCGCGCCCTTCAAACCCTCGTAGAGGGCGTATACCCGCCGAATCACATCCTCCGTGCCGTACTGGCTTCCGGTCAGCATCTGAAAGGCGCTCAGCAGCGTCAGAACGGCGCTCGCCCACAAGGCGAAATTAACGAGAAACTTATGCCACTTCATGGAGGGCGTCTGCGTCATACCATTGCTCATCGCGATCTCTTCCTTCGTATTTATTTTTCCGCAGGGACGGCGCTTAGGAATTCCAGTTGATCTGCTGGCCCTTGATGGGAATCACCATATCCTGCTCCGTGGGCGGATAGGCGGTTTTGTCATCCACATGGCTGTGGGAGATGGTCTGCATGGTCTTGCTGGCCCAGTTAAACGCGCTTGCGAAGTTGTTGTTCTTCACCGCGATGACCCGCTCCGTCAGGGTATACAGCATGTCCGTGTTCGCCCCTTCCACGCCGAAGGCATGGAAACGGAGATGGCCGTATGAACCCTCGCTCTCACGGGCGTCGATCATCTCGCGGATGCCGGACATATCGTCCGTCGGCACGCCGTCCGTAATCATCATCACAAAGGGCTTAAAGCACTCAATGCCCGTCTGGTGATACAGATGGCACCGCTTGCGAACCTCTTCCAGGGCCGTCCGGATCCCCTCGCCCATGGGGGTCATGCCGCCCGCCTTCAGCCTCGGCGCTTCAAACCGGCTGACAGCGACAAAGGGCACCTCCACCTTCACGGTGGTTCCGAAGCTGATGACGCACACCTCCACGCGCTTGGCGGACAGGCTGTCCGCGCAAACCTGATCCTTGAACTGCGCCAGCGCCTGATTGAGCTGGTCGATCTTTCCGCCCGTGGACATCGACCCCGACACGTCCACCAGCAGGCAGCAGGCCAGATGCGGCTCGGTCACAAATTCCGGATCGTTCCCGCTTCGGGCGATGCTGAGCCACCCATCCGTGCCGTTGCCCGCCGACGGCTTCTGCGCAACGCTCGTGCCGCATTTTCCGCAGAAGGCGGCGCCCTCCTTCAGTTCCGCTCCGCAATTTAAGCACTTCATGTCCCTTTTCCCCCTTGTACTTCCAGTAATTTACTTATTATTATACACATGCGCGGAACCCCTGTCAATCTGTTTTTCCCCCTTGAGTTTCCGTATCGTCCCTGACAAGAAAGAAAAAAAGAGAGGAGTCCCTCGACAGAATGTGGTAGAATTAAGGTGCGAAACAAAATTCTCACTAAACAGTCGAAAGGAGACCTCTCATGGGACATTCTACCACAAAAACCTACACAATGAAACAGTCAATTTTAAAGTTTGGGAAAAGAATTTTCGGGAAGAAGGATCGGCCTGAACAGAAATTCGGGGCTGATATGGCATACGGGATGCTGGCGTCGGGGAGTTGCCTGTTGACCAGCATCGTGGACGAATTACACGAAGTCAGCTTATTTTCACGGATTCATTCTTCAGCGGAAAAGGATTATGTCTCCGCGAATACAGTGACCTTTGAGGCCATCGAACAGAGTGTGAATTTCAAATTGTTTGCCGTGGTTCGTGAAATGACCGTTCCATTTCACATCGTCCGGTTGGTTTTTGCAGCGCTGCCTCCTTCCTGTCTTTCTATGTCTGAAATAATAATACATCCATTCCGGAGAAATTGAAAATTGATTCCGAGTGGCAAAAGAACACAGGGGACTCGAACCATCCCCTGTGTCCGCTCAATATCCGTACAGCTCGTAGTCGCTCTTGCGCAGATTCCATTGGCTGACCAGATCGCAGGAGCGGGTCAGACCGGCGTAATACGCCACCAGCGGGGAGAACGTGAACTGAACGTGGTCGTATTTGTTGGTGGACGCGCCCGCCATAATATCCCGGGGATATTTCTTTTTGTAGGCCTTGATAAAGGCGTCGCTCATATTGTAGGCGTCGTTTTTGGCGTATATGTCCGGCACGCCGAACAGGTGCAGGATCTCGTGGGCGTAGGTGCCCGGCGTGGTTTCCTGGTTAAACTCGCCGGTGAACATACAAACAAATTCATATCCACCCACGTTGGACGGCAGCTCATGATAGGGGTAGGCGTAGCTTCCCACGGGGTTGCTTTGGGGGGAGTTGTAGAAGAAAATGTACAGAATGTTTTCCGCGTCCAGCTCCCGCATGACGTCATCCGTCGGGATTTGCTTATCAATATAATCAATATAGGCGGACCAATTGACCCCGGTCTGCGTCACCATGCTGCCGGAAAAGGTATGCGTCCGGAACAGGGTATTGTATTTCATCCAGTCCCACACCAGTTCACAGCGCACGCCGTACTGGGCGGCCTGATCCATGATCCACTGGGCGGCGACGCCCAAATACTCGTGGGTATGGCCGAAGCGAACGATATCCTTTTCTTTGCTGAAATTCCATTTCACCTTGCTGTCCGACGCGAACACCGACACGATCGCCGTTTTGCCGTTCAGGCGTTTGGCGGTGCCGTGGGTGCCGCACTTGGTAAACATGGTGATTTCCTTGGCGGACGCGGCGGCGGGGCACAGGCCCGTCAGAAGCAGCGTCAGAACGAGGCAATACAGGCAGAATCTTTTCATCGTGACCTCCATATCCGTGCGGCGGCGGCGCAAACAAACAGGAAAACGGAAGCCGCGATTTTCCCGTTTTCCGATTTTCCAATTCCCGTCGGAATCACCTTTGCAGCCTGATCTTCCGCCGGGCCAGGGCGGCGGCGTATTCCAGCTTTTCCTCGTCGTTCTCGGGCTGGAAGGGGGGCACGGGCACGGGATTGTCCTCCTCGTCCAGGGCCACGAACACGCAGTAGGCCCGGTTCACCAGAACGCGCTTGCGATCCAGGTTTTCCACGAAGCTGTCCACCCGCACTTCCAGGGACGTGCGGCCCGTCCAGGTGATCCGCGCCTCCTGCACCACGGTGTCGTTCAGGTAGGCGGGGCCGATAAAGTTCAGATTATCCACGCACACGGTGGTCACGGGGCGGCAGGTGTACCGCCGGGCCGCTACCGCGCCGGTGACGTCGATCCAGGCCATCATCTGCCCGCCGAACAGGCGGGGCTTGGTATAGCCGTTGCAGTGCTGGGGCAGTACGATCTGCACGCTGGTGGTGATTTCCCGCATAAAGCTCCATCCCTCCCGAACACAGAAAACCGTCCCCTGTGTTCCTTTATTCTTTCTTCCGTTTTTCCTGGAAAACGATTTCCGCGTCCCGGGCGCGGATGATCTTTTTTCTTTGCTCCGTGGCTTCCTGCCGGGTGAAATGGGTATTGCCGATTTCCCAAATGCAGAAAACGCCGATGTTGCTGATCACGTTCAGCAGGTAAGAGGTATGGCCCGTCAGCTCGGTCCACAGGTCCGCGGCGTAGTAAGCGACCACGCTGAAGAGCAGCAGCAGGATCACCCGGTTGTACCGGCGGTACATGTACAGCGTCACCTTTCTGTATTCGTCCTCATAATGGGACAGGTATACCTCCCGGAAGGTGTGCTGCATGGATTCGCTGATCGCGTCGCTGAAGATCGTCACGGTCAGACGATCCCCGCTGTACCGATCGGTGAACTGATCCACCGCCTTGTACACGACGTCGTTCAGCTCCGCGTGGGGCAGAAGCACATGGCGGTCAAACAGTTCTTCCTTGGACAAATGCAGGGTCAATTCATCCTCGTACTGGATGGGGGACAGCTTGTTTCGCCTGGAAAACAGGGAAAAAAGGGACTGTGCGCTTTTTTATTTTCTCTTTCATATTCATACGCGTATGTGCTTGACGTTTTTTGTGATTCGTTCAGCGCCGCTCCGAAACGCGGGCTTTTACGGCGCTTACGGGTATTATAGCATGGGCGGGCGGAAAAGTCATTACGGTTCCCCCTGTTTTCAGCGGTTTTCGGGAAAATAAAATGGCGTTCGGGACTGTGCAAAAACGAAAACTTATGATATACTGTTTGGTGGAAAAATGGGCGTTTTTGACGCGCCATAAATGAGGATGGGCGAACGGCAAAAGTGCGCGCGTCCCAAAAAGGAGAGACGGAACGCATGTATGATATTCTGATCATTGGCGCGGGCGTGGTGGGCTGCGCCCTGGCCCGGAAGCTTTCCCACTATGCGGGGAAGATCGCCGTGCTGGACCGGGCGGAGGACGTGGCCGACGGCGCCAGCAAGGCCAACAGCGGCATCGTTCACGCGGGCTTTGACGCGAAGCCCGGCACGAAGAAGGCCTACTACAACGTAAAAGGCGCGAAGATGTACGGGGAATTGGCCCGGCAGCTGGGCGTGCCCTACGATCCCATCGGCGCGCTGGTGTTAGGCTTCTCGGAAGAAGACCGGGCCACCCTGCAAAAGCTGTACGACCAGGGGCAGAAAAACGGCGTGGAGCAGCTGCGCATCATCGAGCATGACGAGATCATGACCCTGGAACCCAACACCAACCCGGCGGCGGTGTGCGCCCTGTATGCCCCCACCAGCGCGGTGGTGAGTCCCTATGAAATGACCCTGGCCCTCAGCTATCACGCGGCGCAGAACGGGGTGGAATTCATCTTCGACTGCCCGGTGGAAAAGGTATACAAAGAAAATGATGCCTGGCACGTGGACACCCCCAAGGGGAGCTTCGAGGCCAAGGCCGTCGTCAACTGCGCGGGCGTGGGCGCGGCGGCGCTGCACAACATGATTTCCGATCAGCCCGTTGAAATCGTTCCCCGCCGGGGCGAATATTACCTGCTGGATCATACCGTCAAGTGCCCCTTCACCCGCACCATGTTCCAGGTGCCCAGCAAAATGGGCAAGGGCGTGCTGATTTCCCCCACCGCCCACGGCAACGCCCTGCTTGGCCCCTCCGCCGAGGATATTCCCGACGCTTACGACACCGCCACCACCCGCCAGGGCCTGGACTTCGTGCTGGATAAGTGCCGCCTGACCTGGCCCAAGGTGAACATCCGCCCGGTGATCACCACCTTCTCCGGGGTCCGCGCACATCCCACCAGCGACGATTTCATCATCGGCCCGGTACACGGCGCGCCGGATAACGCCTTTGAGGCCATCGGCATCGAAAGCCCCGGCCTCACCGCCGCCCCGGCCATCGCCGAGGAATTGGGCGAACTGGTGGCCGGGCATTTGAACCTGCCCGCCCGCACGGTTCAGCTCCCCGTTCCCCTGCTGCATCCCTTCTTCGCCATGACCGAAGAGGAGCGGGCCGCAGCCTGCAAGGCGAATCCGGACTACGGCCGCATCGTGTGCCGCTGCGAGGTGGTCACCGAGGCGGAAATTCGGGACGCCATTCGCCGTCCCGTGGGCGCGAAATCCATCGACGGGGTGAAGCGCCGCACCCGCGCCGGCATGGGCCGGTGCCAGGGCGGGTTCTGCTCCCCCCGGGTCATGGAAATTCTGTGCGAGGAGCTGAAATGCTCGCCGCTGGATATCACCAAATGCGGCGGGGAAAGCAAGCTGCTGGCAGGCACCTTGGACGATATCGCAAAGGAGGCGCGGGGCCATGAGTGAAAACGTCATTCGCGTGGACGTGCTGGTCATCGGCGCGGGGCCTGCGGGCTTAGCCGCCGCCATTTCCGCCAAAAAGGCGGGCGTTGACAACCTGATCGTGCTGGAGCGGGAGGATCATCCCGGCGGCATCCTGCGCCAGTGCATCCATAACGGCTTTGGCCTGCACCGCTTCAAGGAAGAGCTGACTGGCCCCGAGTACGCCCAGCGGGATATCGACACTGCCGCAGCAATGGGCATCGACATCCGCACCGGCGTCACCGTGCTGTCCGTTTCCAATGAAAAGCGGGTCACCGCCGTGAGCCGGGAAAACGGCTTACAGATTTTTGAAGCCAAATCCATCGTGTTAGCCATGGGCTGCCGGGAACGTCCCCGGGGCGCGCTGGCTATCCCCGGCACTCGCTGCGCGGGCATTTACAGCGCGGGCACGGCCCAGAAATTCGTGAACTTAGAGGGCTACATGCCGGGCCGCCGGGTGGTGATCTTAGGCAGCGGCGACATCGGCCTCATCATGGCCCGCCGCATGACCCTGCAAGGGGCGAAAGTGCTGGCCTGCGTGGAGCTGATGCCCTATTCCAGCGGCCTGAACCGCAACATCGTTCAGTGCCTGCAGGACTACAACATTCCCCTGTACCTGTCCCACACCGTCATCGACATTCAGGGCAGGGAGCGCCTCACCGGCGTTACCGTGGCGAAGGTGGATGAAAACCGCCGCCCCATCCCCGGTACGGAAATGCAGTTTGAGTGCGACACCCTGCTGCTCTCCGTGGGCCTGATCCCCGAAAACGAGCTGTCCGCCGGGGCGGGCGTGGCCCTGTCCCCCGTCACCAGCGGCGCGGTGGTCTCCGATACCCTGGAAACCAGCGTGCCCGGCGTCTTCGCCTGCGGCAACGTGCTGCACGTCCACGACCTGGTGGACCACGTGAGCAACGAATCCTTCCGCGCCGGTGAAATGGCCGCCCGCTACGCAAAGGGCGAACGCCGCACGGGCCGGGAAATCCCCGTGAAGGACGGAAAGGGCGTCCGCGGCGTGGTGCCCCAGAAGCTGCTGCTTTCCGAGGATTGCACCGGTGTGGACCTCATGTTCCGTCCCGATCAGGTGTACCGCGATCATTACCTCACCGTGTACGCCGACGGCAAGCCCCTGTCTTCTCTGAAAAAGATGATCCTCACCCCCGGCGAAATGGTCGTTCAGCCCCTCAACGAAAAAATGCTGGCCGCCTGCAAGGACGCGACCGAAATCACCGTCGCCATCACGGCGGAAAAGGCTGTGTGACGGAGAACCCTGGGGCTATGCGCCCCAGCCCCCCATTCGGTGAAATAACATGTACAGAAATCTGGCCCCAAAAGCCAGGAAAATCCCCAGAGGAAAGCTCGCTTTCCCTTGGGGATTTTTCATTCCGCATCAGTCGATCTCGATCACGCCGGGATAATATGTCATGATCTCGGAATCCTGGTTCAAAAAGGTGGTGGCGGCGGCCTCGGGGGGCTGGTAAGGCTCGCCCTCCACGGCGATTTTCACCTGCTTCACGCCGGGAAACTGGGCGGCGGTGAACATGATGGCGCGCAGGGCCTGGATACCGTTTTCCCCCTGCACCGCGTCCATGAACTGCCGGGTAAAGTTGACGGTGACCACCCCGTCCTTCATGTTCACGCCCAGCAGCCCGCAGTCCTTGGGCAGGGGGGCGGAAAGGCCGCTGTCCGCCTTGGGGCCTTTGACCAATTCCAGCATGGCGGTATTTACGTCCGCGTCGGAAAACACGGCGCGGGTGACGGGCACCAGCATGCGCCCGGTGGAGGAGGGGAAATAAAGCTGCACCGTGCCGCTGCCCGCCATGGTTTCCACGGTTTCCAGGTTCAGCTGATCCCCGGTGAACGCGCCGCTCACATCGGTGCCCCAGGTGAGCTTGCTGCGCTTTTGGCCGTCAAACAGGAAGGAAACCTCGTCCACCGTGTCAAATTCGCATAAGGTTTGGGCCACGGACTGCACCATCATGACTTCCTGCTCGGCATTTTGGCAATTTAGCGCTTCCTTGGATAAATCCACCCGGGCCTTGCCGTTTGCGATATCCAGATCAAACTTCACGCCCTCGGGCACGGTGGTTTTCAGGCCCAGCCTTGCCGCCGCCAAATCGTTGGCGCTGCTCTGCACCATCAGGTTCAGGGTGGCCTTGGCGATGCCGTCCGTTTTGTCCACTTGCCGGGTCACGGGCACCAAGTACCCTTCCCCGTCCTGATAATACACCACGGTGGGCTGGGTTTCCGCCGCCGTCAGCACCGTTGTGTCCGCCGCGGCGGATACGTTGCTCAGGGCCGTGTTCTCATACGTGACGACGGGTAGGGCCACCACCAGCGCCGAAGCGCACAGCACCAGCATCCTTTCCACGTCCACCCGGCGAATATTCAGCTTCCATTTCCATTTCTTCATGGCCGCACACTCCTTCACGTTGTCCTCGCGCTATGGTATGAAGGAGCTATGGGGATTATGACGCATGAAAGGAGAGTTGAGAGTTGGGAGTTGAGAGTTGAGGGTTGAGATTTATATAGCCGGACTATAAGCGGCGGAAAGCAGAGAAATAGAGTACAGAGTGCAGAGTACAGAGTGCAGATGATATAGTCTGCAAGCCGCTGAATCCGAATTGACCGACTAAATAAATCTGTACTCTGTACTCTGCACTCTGTACTCTTATCTCAACTCCCAACTCTCAACTCTCCCGCTTACATGGCTCCCTTTCTTGTAATCACGGTCAGCACCGTCTTCGCCAGGATCTGCCAGTCCAGCTTCAGGGACCAGTTTTCGATATATTCCCGATCCAGCTGCACCACCTGGTCGAAATCCCGGATCTTGCTGCGGCCGCTCACCTGCCACAGACCGGTCACGCCGGGGCGGGTGGACATGCGCGCGCGGTAGGCGGGCTTGTAATGCTCCCATTCGTCCACCGTGGGGGGACGGGTGCCCACCAAGCTCATATCGCCTTTGACCACGTTGAAGGACTGGGGAAATTCGTCCAGGGACAGGTCGCGGATCCAGCCGCCCACGCCCCTTTTCCATTTGCCGTTCTTTTTCTGCTTCATGCCGATGATGCGGGGGTCGTGTTCCAGCTTGAACATCAGCTCGTTTTCCTGTCCGGTGGCCTTTGCCAGCTCCTGCTTGCGCTTTTCCGCGTCCATGTACATGCTGCGGAACTTGTACATTTCAAATTTCCGACCGTTTTCGCCGATGCGGGTCTGGTGGAAGAAGATGGGGCCGGGAGAGGCGATATAGATCATGGGGCCGATGATCAGCGTCAGCAGCCCCGTGGCAAGGCAGCCGAGGGAGCCGATGGTGATATCCATCAGGCGTTTCAGGAACAGGTCGCGGCCCGAAATGTAGCCTAAGCTCACCGTCAGGGCGGCCTGGCCGCAGATCCATTCGATGTCCTTGTGGCGGGCCACGATGCGGTCCAGATTGTTCAGGCTCAGGTGAACCGTGATGCCCATGCTGATGATCTGGTCGATGAGGTCGATGGGCATTTCCTCCGGCGCGTCCAAATAAATTTCGTCCACCCAGTTGGTGACCAGGTAGGGGATCAGATTGTCCCCGGCGGCCACCACCGGCAGGGTCTCCAGCTCCGTATCGCCCCGCTTGATGTGCCGCAGCACCTTGTCCTCATCCCGCAGGGTCACGTTTTCATCCAGCAGGGCCGCGCCCACGATGCGGTAGGTGTTGTAATTGTGGTTCACCAGCTCCGTCACCACGTCGTACAGGCGGCTGCGCTTGGCCACCACCAGCAGGCCCGTGCGGTTGCGGATGTGCAATCGGCGCTGCAAATGGGTTTTCCACATGGTCCGGCTGATGAAGCCTAAAACGACATAGCTGAAAACCGTCTGGAAAAAAACGTAGCTGGAACCCGACAGGTCGGCTTCGTTCATAATCAGGAACGCGCCGAAAACCAGGGCCAGATAGGTGGTCTGGTTCAGCAGCCTGGAAAGCTCCTGATAATGGTTTCTTCGGATCACGCCGTGGTACGTATCGGCCACCACCATGATGGCCAGGTCCAAAAAGGGAAGGAAAATGAACGAACCCCAGAACATGCGCCGCCCGATCATATTGGAAAAGCCCACGTGGGTCAAAAACGCAAGCAGCAGCGATATTTCCAGTGCCCCGATATCCAGCGCCATAAAATCCAAATGCTGGGACCAGCCCCGCTTTTTTCTCTGGTACATACTGTCTCCTTATTGACCCGTTTCATCCAGCAGCCGGGCGAGGAAAAAGGCGGCGCAGCGCTCCTCATCCTGCCAGATGTGCATGGTATGGGGTTCCGGGCACAGGATCAGGCAGCGGGAACCCTTCTCCCTGCCCTCCAGGCGGAAAAACAGGGCCGATTCATAGCCCGCCTTCACCAGGGTCATGGCCAGAACGCTGTTCGCGTCGTAGCATTCCGCCAGCTTATCGGGGGCGTACAGCCCGTTTTCCATGAGGGAATCCACGTGGCCGGTCACGCCCAAGTCCTGGCCGGAAATCACGTCCCGGAGCCTGCCCTCGCCGTCCAAATACATGAGCGTGTTCATGCGCAGGTTTTCCCGGATGGGCGCGAAGCCCCAGCGCAGCTTTTCCTCCGTGTCGCCGCCCTGGTCAAAGGCCTCGGCCATTTCCCGCAGGGTATCGTACAGGCTGCGCTTGGCCAGCTTGGGGATTTCCAGGTGGCCGTGCTTGCCCTCCACATAGATGATGTAGCAGTTGCGGCCCTTGGATTTGCCCCGGTACAGGGTTTTATCCACCTTGGCGAACAGGCTGTCGTAATCCTTGGCGTCCTCGGGGTAGGAGGCGCTGCCCACGGTGCCGGTGATAAACAGGTCGTGGCCGTTCACGGTATAGGTGCGGCGAAGCAGACGCCCGCCTTTAAAAAAGCTGTCGTAAAGATCGTGTATATGATTGTAATCGTTGCTCTTGAAATAGACCATCAGCAATTCGTCCCCGCCGAAACGCCCGGCCAGGCCGTCCTGGCCCACGCAGTCCCGCAGGGCCTGGCCCAGCTGGGACAGCACCCCGTCGCCCGTGGCGTGGCCGTAATGATCGTTGATGTCCTTGAAATTGTCCAGATCAATGATCCCCAAGGTGAAGGAAACCTTGCGCTCCACCAGATCACGAACGAAGTCCAGCATGTACTTTCTGGAAATCAGGCCCGTCAGGGAATCGTGAACCGCGAACAGGGGCACGCTTTCAAGCGTCTGCCGGAAATACGGATAGGTGGATAAGTATTCCGCCGAATACACGCCGCGCGCCTCCTTTCAGCGTCTTCCCACCCTGGGAAAAACGTTTTTTCCGCGTCAAAATAATCCTATCTGTTTTCTGCCTGTATCATACCAGATTTTTGCCGGAGATGCAATATCTTCGGAAAAATATGCGGGGAAAAAGACGCGCCCGACAAAGAAAGCACGAAAAAGCCGCTGCGCTTCGGCAGCGGCCTATTCGGTCATTTAATTTTCCGGGACGCGGTTGTCCACTTCAAAGTATCTCGTCTCATAGCCGTCGTTGAGTACTTCCCTGGCGGTGTTCTTTTCGCTGTCCGACAGCGCGCCGACCAGGCCGACGGTGTAGATCAGGGTATCATCCCCGGCGAGCGCCCGCCCGGAGATGATGGCGTCCAGTATGGGATTTCCATCGCCCACAGGAATGCCGTCCGTCAGCATGATGACCACCCGGCGGACGCCGTCGCGCTTCTCGCGGTCCAGCAGCTGCTTTGTGAGCCGGAACGCGCCGCCCGTGTTCGTGGTGCCGTTTGCCTGCGTATTGCGGATCAGCTGCTTGAGGGTCGTTTCGTCTGCGGATCCCATAAAGCCGCCGGTCAGATATTTTGCCTCCGAGTCAAAGGTGATCAGGCCGATCCGGCTGGGAATGCTCAGGCTGAACAGGGTTTCCACGAAGCTCATGGCCGCCTCCTGGGCCAGGGAGATGATCTGCTGTCCGCCCTTGGCTGTGCTGGCCATGGAGCCGGACGTATCCAGGACAAGCACCACGTCCAGCGGCGCGTAGCCGTACTTTGCCTTCTGGTCGTCCGTCAGCACATAGTCCCGGCTTTCCAGGGTCTCCGCGGGCGGCATGATCTTGACGACGAAGCCCTTGGCGGTCTTGTCGTTCTTGTGGTCGCGCGTCCCGCACAGCACGATGCCGCCGTCCGCCGGATCGACAGCCGCGGAGTTGAAGTAATCGTCCCCGGAGATGCAGCAGGTGTACTGCCACAGGATGCGTCCTTTCTGGTCGATGCAGAGCGCCCAGGCGTCTTTCCCTTTCCCGGTGCCGCCCTGAACGTCCCCATCCGTGGACGTCGTGTAGCCGACCAGCAGGCAGTTGCCGTTGGGAAGCACTTTCGTGCCGCAGATTTCTTCCTTGTTGGAGCCGCCGTAGGTCTTGGACCAGATCATGCGGCCCAGCGAGTCGACCTGGATGGCCCAGAAATCCATGGAGGACGAGTAGCTGCCGGTGAACCCGGTCACCAGGTACGAGCCGTCGCCCAGGTCGATGACGTTGTCAAAGATATCGGTTTCGTTTCCGCCGTATGTCACGCGGTTGGTCTGGCGCAGGTCCGGATCCGTGATGAAGATGACCCCGTCCCCGCGGCCGGTGCTTCCGGTGCCGATGGTGCCGTTGCCGATGGTGCCAACCAGCATCAGGCCGCCGTCCTTGGTCGCCACCGCGGCGTCGGGCACGTCCTGGCTGGAGCCGCCGTAGTTCTGATAGCTCAGGACCCGGCCGTTCCTGTCCAGCTTCACGGCCAGGAAGTCCTGCCTGCCGATCCCGCGGAGCTTGAATTTGCTGTTTTCGTAGAGCCAGCCGCTGCCCGCGATGTTCCCGTCCGCCGTTTCCACCACCATGTCAAAGCCGAAGGATTTGTCGCCGCTGCCGAAGCTCTTCATCCAGCTGATGCTCAGGTCCGGGTTCAGCTTGCCGATCAGGGCGTTTGCCAGCTTGGTCTTTGATTTTGTCTGGCCGGAATACGTCGCCGTGTCCCAGATGCCCGCAAAGTCCTTGTCGTTGGACCGCGTCACGCCGGAGACCAGAAAGCCGTCCGACACCGGCACGATGCAGTGAAAAGAATCCATGTCCCCGGTGCCGCCCACCACGGTGGAACGCTCGATTTCGCCGTCCGGCGTGAGCAACAGGGCCATGGCGTCCCTGTTTTTATATTTTGCGGTGACCGGCTTGCTGGTGGTGCTGGTTCTGCCTGAAAGCACCGTACCGGTGCCGTCGAGCTGGGAAGCGGCCCACATGAACTCCGTAAAGCCGTTGCCGCCGACCGTCTTCTGCCATATGAGGGTGGGCATGGCGTAGCCGATGCGAAAGCCTTCCGGCGAAACGCTCTGCCAGCCTTCCAGGCAGTCGCACCGGATCCAGCCGGCCTGTTCCTTTTTGCCGGTCAGGAGGACGTATACCCACTCGCTGCCCTCATAATCGCGCTCCGCGTGTACGGCGGTCATCGTTTCGCCCGCTTTGACCTTCCGGCCCACGGAAGCCACGCTCAGGGGCGCGTTCATGACCTCGGCCGCCTGGGATACGGTATATTGCTTTTCGGGGTCTCTGACCAGCACGGGCACGTACCCGTCCACGGAAACGGCCTTGGCGGGGAGCCATCCCCTGCAGAGCTTGCCGTCCTTGTCAGTGGCCGCCGCGAGATACCAGGACGCGCCGCTGTCGCTGGCAAGCACCTGCACATAGCTCCCGCGGTTCAGAGACAGCAGCTCCACTGCTTTGCCGCTGGCCCACGCGCGCAGCTTTTCCTTGTCGTTCAGCCTGCCGGACGCCGCGGTTTCGGACCCGCGGGTCGGTTTGCCGGTGAACGGGTCCGTCTCCGTATGATCCAGCGGCTCCCAGCTCAAATCCGTCATATCGCAGCTGTCGCCGTGAATGTCGAACCGGAGGACGTTCGCGGGGTGCGTCTGAAAGCTGGCGGCGCTGGCCAGGGTGACGGGCTTCATCCCGTAGCCCTTGAGCCGGGTGATGCCGTAGCTTCCTCTGCCGGTGCTGACGCCGCGCAGGGTCACGGTATAGTCGCCGCCGGTCAGGGTGACCGTTTTCTGGTTTTTTCCTTCGCCCACGATGGACAGATGGCCGAATTCCGCTTCGCCCCGGAAATCCATGGGGCTGCTGGAAAGATAGCTGTCGCCGTCCTTTTCCGTGACCCGCACGTCCATGTGTTCATCCGCCCAGATGGTATAGATGCTGCCGTCTTCATCGTCCGACATGGCCGTCAGGCAGATGGATTCAAAAATTTGCGCCAGTTCCTTGGCAACGTCTTTTGCCGCGACGTAGGTATACGTTCCGGCGTCCCGCTGGACAGCCGCGCCGTCGTCGGCGAATGCCGATGTACACAGCAGCATGGAGCAAAGCAGCAGGGATAAGAGTCTTTTTGCGGCGGCTTTCATATGCGTATCCATCCTTTCACGGTATACAGGCTCCGGCGTGTCCTGACATTGCAGGCTGATACATGAAGGGAAAAGGGCGGTTTCGGTTACTGCTTGGTGATGCTCTGCCCCTGGGGCGTATCCTTCACCAGATACCCGGCGGCGGCCAGGGCGTCCCGCAGCTCGTCGCTGCGCTTCCAGTTCTTTTCCTTGCGGGCCTGGGCGCGCTCGTCGGCCATGGCTTGGATTTCAGCGGGGAGGCCGTCGTCGGCCTTTTTCATGAGCAGGCCCAGCACGCCGGTCAGCTCCAGCAGGGTTTTCAGCACGCTGTCCACGGCGGCCTTGGCGCTCTGTTCGTTCAGGCTCACGTTGGCGTCCTTCACGATCTCGAAGATGGCTCCCAGGGCGTCGGCGGTGTTCAGGTCGTCGTCCATGGCGGCGTCGAAGCGGTCGGCGTATTCCTTCACGCGGGCCAGCAGCGCTTCCTCGTCGGCGGTGAGGGACGTTTCCAAGGCGTTTTTCAGCAGGAACAGCAGGTGATCCCGGGCGGTGTACAGCCTTTGCAGGGAGGCGTGGGCCTGGGCCACCATGTCCCGGCTGAAATTCACGGGAGAACGGTAGTGGGCGGAGAGCATGAACATGCGCACATCCTCGGGGTTGTATTCTTTCAGGATGTCCCGCACGGTGAAGAAATTGCCCAGGGATTTGCTCATTTTTTCGTTGTCGATGTTGATGAAGCCGTTGTGCATCCAGTACTTGGCGAAGGGCTTGCCGGTGGCGCACTCGCTTTGGGCCACCTCGTTTTCGTGGTGGGGGAACAGCAGATCCTTGCCGCCCGCGTGGATATCGAAGGTTTCGCCGAGGTACTTCATGCTCATGGCGCTGCACTCGATGTGCCAGCCGGGACGGCCCTTGCCCCAGGGGGAATCCCAGGCGGGTTCGCCGGGCTTCTGGGCTTTCCACAGGGCGAAGTCGGCGGGGTTGCGCTTCACGTCGTCCACGTCGATGCGGGCGCCCGCTTCCAGGTCGTCTAAGTTCTGGCCGGAGAGCTTGCCGTAGCCGGGGTCCTTTGAAACGTCGAAGTACACGTCGCCGTTCACTTCATAAGCGTAGCCCTTGTCCTGCAAGGTCTTCACCAGCTTGATGATCTCCCCGATGTGTTCCGTGGCCCGGGGGTGTACCGTGGCGGGGCGGATGCCCAAGGCCTGAGCGTCCTGGTAGTATTCCTTGATGAAGCGGTCGCCTAATTCTTTCACGGTGATGCCTTCGGCGTTGGCGCGTTTGATCATCTTGTCGTCGATGTCGGTGAAGTTCTGCACGAAGGTCACTTCATAGCCCCGATGCTCAAAGTATCGGCGCAGCACGTCGAAGGTGATGAAGGGCCGGGCGTTGCCGATGTGGAAATAGTCGTACACCGTGGGGCCGCAGGCGTAAATGCTCACCTTGCCGGGACGAAGCGGCACAAATTCTTGCTTTTTCCTTGTCTGGCTGTTATAAATCTGCATCTTTGAATCCTCCCTTGTATGTCATTTCATTTTTTCTTTTTTCATGGGGCAGTTTTCACGGGGACAGGCTTCGCAATCGCGCTGTTCTTCGGTTTCCATTTCCAGTATTTCCAGTTTTCCTTCGATGGCCTGCACCTTTTCCAGCATGGGATCGGGCAGGTCGCCGTGGTTCAGGTCGATATCGGGCCGTGTGGCGGGGCCGCGCACGATGCGGCCGGGATTGCCGACGACGGTACAGTGATCCGGCACGTCTTTCAGCACGATGGCCCCCGCGCCGATCTTCACGTGGTCGCCGATGGTGATGGGGCCTAATACCTTGGCCCCGGCCCCCACAGTGACGCCCCTGCCGATGGTGGGATGGCGCTTGCCGGTGTCCTTGCCGGTGCCGCCTAAGGTGGCGCCCTGGTAAATGGTCACGTCGTCGCCCACCTCGGCGGTCTCGCCGATGACCACGCCGGTGCCGTGGTCGATGAACACGCCCTCGCCGAGCTTCGCGCCGGGGTGAATGTCGATGCCCGTGCGCTGGTAGGAATGAAAATTGATGAGCCGGGCCAGCAGGAAATGGCCTTTCAGATACGCTTTATGAGCCCGCCGGTGGGAGCGCACGGCCTTGAAGCCCGGATAACAGAAAAAGACCTCCCAACGGGAATGAACCGCCGGGTCCCGGGCGATGACCGCGTCCAAATCCCGTTTCAATGTGTCAAACATGATCGTTCCCCCTGACGAAAAAAACGGCGCGCCTCTCCTTTCAGAGAACGGCGGGCCGTCTTGATCCACTCTTACTTATTTGGGAATCGCCTTAACGCGGCGCACACGGCGGGGCATACTGGAAAAATTTCCGCCTCGCTGCTCCCGGGGGCACTGCCTGGCACGGCGGGACGCGCTTTCAGCCGATGACGCATCCTCTCTTCCGCCGCCTGATCCGGGCTTTTTTCCCGTTCATCGCTCGTTGCTATTATATGCGGGAAAACGGGAAAAGTCAATCCCCGGAAGAAGGAAACGGCGCTTGTTTCCAATCGTTTCAGTTATTCACGTACACCGGATAGCCTTGCTGCCGGAGGAAATTCAGCACCGTTCCGCCGTCGGGACAGACGAAGAAAACCTCGCTTCCGGAAAAGGCGTCGGCGGCGATTTCCGCGTCCCGGCCCATAAACACGATCACCGTGCCGCCGGGAAGATCGGCAAAGGCCCGGCTGCCAACGGCGGTACAGCCCGCGGGGATGCGGTACTCCTGGGCCGCGGTTCCCTCAAACGCGCCCGCTTCGATGGCCGTCAGGTTAGCGGGGAGCGTCATGAACCCCTTCGCCGCGTCGGTCAGGAAGTAGCGCAGGCCGTTTTCCTCGCATTGCCCGATCAGGTAAGCGGCGTCCTTGCTGAAAAAGAAGGTGACGCCTCCGTAGCTGCTCATGGAGGCCATGGAAGTCACGCCGGAAGGCAGGTACAGGCTGTGCAGCTTGCCGCAGGCCAGAAAGACGCACCGCCCGATGGTTGTCAGCCCGTCGGGGAGCCGAATCTCTGTGAGCGCCCCGCAAAACGCAAAGCAGTATTCCGGGAGGACCGTCACGCCCGCCGGAACCGTCAGCGGGGACGAAAGGGCCGTGCAGTCCTCAAAAGCAGCGGCGCCCAAAGATTCAAGGGCTGCCGACAGCCTGACGGATACAAGGGATTTGCAGCCCCGAAAGGCAGAATCCCCGATGGCCGTAACGCTGTCCGGCAGGATAACGGCGGTCAGCCCGCTGCCCGCAAAGGCGTAAGCGCCCACGATCTCCAAACGCTCCGGCAGGGTAACGGCCGTCAGCGCGGTACACCGCTCGAAAGCACTAGGGCCGATGGCGGTCAGCGAATCCGGCAAATCAATCGAAGTCAGGGCCGCGCATTGGAAGAACGTGTTATAGGGAAGGACGGCGAGGCCGTCGGGCAGCACCACCGTCTCAAGCGCGGTGCAGCCGCTGAAGCAGCCGTTGAAGCCGGTCAGGGCGGTCACTGTGTCCGGCAGCACCACCCGCGTCACGTTTTTTCCGAAATTGCATCCGATGACCGTATACCCGGAAGGGATTTCGATGTCCGTCCATGCCGCGTCCAGGATTTCTTCCAGCTGAAGCCCGCTGTGGTTCCCGCTTTCGTCAAAAAGATAGCGCTTGCGGACAAGATGCGCATCATCCGGGTCCGTAAAGCTCAGGCCCATTTTTCCCAGGGCCAGCGCACCCACAGAACCGGTGCGCGCGTAAAAATGGCTGAAGTGGATATCGAATAAAAGCGCGTCGGAGCGGCTGAAGCTGTCCGGGATGCGGAACCGGGCGATGCCGCTCTGCCGCCCCATGAAAGCCCGATCCGCGCAGTTTTCGCCGGTAAAGCCGTCGCCCAGCACGACCTCCTGCAGCGCGTTGCACGCGAAGAAAATCTGGCTGCCCACAGTATCCAGGCTGCCGGGAAACACTACCCGCGTCAGCGCCGTGCAGCTGGCAAAACAGCGCTCGCCCACAGAAGAAAGTCCATCCGGGAAGACCGCTTCCGTCAGGGCGGGGCAGTTCTGGAAGCATAAATCACCGACGCTGATAACGCCCGGCATGACAACTTCCCTCAGGCTTCGGTTATTCACGAAACATTCCCTGCCCAGTCCGGCTACCGAAGCGGGCAGCGTGACGCTGGTCAGGTTGGCGAGCTGGCTGAACGCGGTCTCCCCGATGTAGGTGCAGCCGTCCTCGACCACGATGGTTTTGACGTAATCGCGGTTGTAGTAGTTGTACCAGGTCGCGTTGTACAGATAATCTGTCATGGGGCCGGTGCCGGTGATGGTCAGCACCCCGGATGCTTTGTCCAGGTTCCATTGCAGATTGGCCCCGCAGGCGCCGCTGGTGGGCTGGGCCGCCTGGGCGGGGACGACAGGGAGAAAAAGCAGAAGAGAGACGAGGAAAAGTGAAAAAACGTTCAGTTTGAGTTTCATGAGTGCCTCCTTAACGTGGATCACGGTTTGTTCAGGCACTGATTGGTAAAATCAGCGCAAATATAGAGGCCGAACCCCTTTATGGCTTTCTTGGAAGGGGGTCTGGGGGAAACCGTTCTTTGGCCTCCAAAGAATGGTTTCCCCCAGGAATTTTTTCGGTTCATCCGGGCCAGGTCAGATGCTGATCGTATCGCCGGGCCGGGTCAGTTGGGTCTGCCACACCTTGCCGTTGCGGTAGAACAGCACCGTCACGCTTTGCCCCTCCAGCAGGGCCGCCTTGGCGCGGTCCACCGATCCGTCGCCGAAAATCCGCACGCCGCCGATAGCCAGCAGGATGTCCCCCGCTTTCAGGCCCGCCGCGTCCGCCGGGCTGCCGGGTTCCATGCCCGTGATGAGATAGCCTTCCCGGGCGTTGTAAAACTTGGCGATTTCCGGGTCCGCATACGTGCCGGACACGCCCAGCGCCCATTCCGCCGACAGCCGCTGTTCCTCCTCCGTCAGGGCGGTGATCAGCACGGGCTGGTAGCCGCTGGGCACGCCCTTGCCAAAGGCGTACCAGTGCCGCTGATCCTCCGGGATGCGCACGGTCTGGCCGCTTTCGGTGTGGTAAGCCATGATCGCCACCATGCACCCGGCGAAGTAGTATTCGCCCATGCCCATGGTCAGCGTCATTTCCTGGTTTTTGTTCAGGGTCTTCCGCTCCTCGGAAGCATTGAAGAACGCGATTTCATCCGTGATGGTCACCTTGTCGCTCAGGCTGCCCAGCAGGAAGCGTTCGCCGTAGGTGCTGTACAGCCGCATGTCAAAGTCGAAGGCGTCCACCTTTTCCCCTGTCTTGTTCTTGATGGTAAAGGAAATGGCGCCGCCGCCCTTGCTGGAGGGCTTCACGCTGCCCTTGGTGATGGTCAGGGGGTCTTCCTGCTCCAAGGGCGCGCCATTCTTCTTGGTTCCCGCGCTGGCGGAGAAAAGTTTGGCCTGGAATTCCGCCGAGCATACGCCGTCCTGCGTCATGCCGTTTTTGCCCTGGAACTGCTTGATGGCCGAGGTGAAATCCTTGGTCAGCTTGTTGCCGGAGCCGCTAACGGAATAGCCCAGCGCTTTCAGCCGGGCGCGAATCTGGGGCACCATGCTGCTGACCTGGCCCACCTCGATCAGGCTGTACATGGAGGGATCCGGCGCGCCGGGCAGGGTGTCCGGATCCACGATGCCGCTGGCCCGGAGCACGGGGAAGGCGGCTTCGTCCGTCACGGCGGTCACGCCCGCGGCGGCGGGTTCGGGTTGCTTCTGCGTGATGGCCTTCTTGGCGATGACCAGATCCACGTCGTCGGCCAGCACCCAGCCGCTTTTCTCGTTGGACAGGAAGGTGACGCGGTACCAGCCCACGCCGTCGGTGAGGGTTTCTTCCTCAATGCGCACCTGCGCGCCAAGGCCCGCCGTCCCGTCCACCATGGCCTTGTCCGAGGCGTCCATGTACACCTTGGTTTCCCCGTTGATATAGCCGATTTGAAAATCTTCCCCCAGGGCGGGCAGCGCCGAAAGCAATAAGCAAAGGGTCAGCAACAACGCGATCGTTTTTTTCATTCCAATAACTGAGTATTCCGTCCCAGAACGAGCACCGCGACCGGACGAATTGAGCAGTGAAACCGGCGGCGTTGAGCAACGATTCCGCTGCCGTTGAGCACCCTGTAT
>CAJOJQ010000050.1 GCA_905234985.1 uncultured Christensenellaceae bacterium | reverse complement strand
GTCGGTCATGCCGTAGGAGGCGGGGCCGGCGGCCATGTTGTCGGGATGCAGGGTGCGGCCGGTGCCGCCGCCGGAAGCCACGGAGAAGTACTTCTTGCCAGCTTCCCAGCGTTCCTTCTTATAGGTGCCCGCCACGGGATGCTGGAAGCGGGTGGGGTTGGTGGAGTTGCCGGTGATGGAGATGTCCGCGCCCTCGTGCCACATGATGGCAACGCCCTCGCGCACGTCGTCCGCGCCGTAGCAGTTCACCTTGGCCCGGGGGCCGTCGGAATAAGCGGTCTTGTTCACGATGGTCAGGGCGTGGTCTTCCTTCACGTCGGCGGACAGGTAATCGTACTTGGTCTGCACATAGGTGAAGCCGTTGATGCGGCTGATAATCATGGCGGCGTCCTTGCCCAGGCCGTTCAGGATGACGCGGAGGGGCTTTTTGCGCACCTTGTTGGCGTTCAGGGCGATCTTGATAGCGCCCTCGGCGGCGGCGAAGGATTCATGCCCGGCCAGGAAAGCGAAGCACTCGGTTTCCTCGTCCAGCAGCATGGCGCCCAGGTTGCCGTGGCCGATGCCCACCTGGCGCTGATCCGCCACGGAGCCGGGGATGCAGAAGGCCTGCAGCGCGGTGCCGATCCACTTGGCGGCCTCGGCGGCGTTCTTGGCGTTTTCCTTCATGGCGATGGCAGCGCCTAATTCGTAGGCCCACTTCACGTTTTCAAAGCAGATGGGCTGGGTGCTTTCCACGATGGAGTACGCGTCCACGCCCTTGCTGTTGGTGAAAGCCTTTACCTCGTCAAAGTTTTTGAAGCCGTATTTGTCCAGGACGGGCTGCAGCTGCGGCATGCGTCCTTCGTAATTTTCAAACAGAGCCATTTGCTGCGCCTCCTCTTATTCTTTCCGCGGGTCGATCCACTTGACCGCGCCGTCTTCCGCCTTAAAGCGTCCATAGGTGCCCAGGTTCTTTTCGTAGGCTTCCGCGGCGGGAACGCCCTTCTTGATGGCGTCCATCATCTTGCCCACGCTCAGGAACTGGTAGCCGCACACCTGATCGTCCTTGTCCAGGGCCATCTTGACCACGTAGCCCTCGGTCATTTCCAGGTAGCGGGTGCCCTTGGCCTTGGTGCCGTACATGGTGCCCACCATGGAGCGCAGGCCCTTGCCCAGGTCTTCCAGACCCGCGCCCACGCGCAGGCCGTCGTCAGAGAAAGCGCTCTGGGTGCGGCCGTACACGATCTGCAGGAACAGCTCCCGCATGGCGGTGTTGATGGCGTCGCACACCAGGTCGGTATTCAGGGCTTCCAGGATGGTTTTGCTGGCCATGGCGGCGGAGTGGGTCATGCCGGAGCAGCCGATGGTTTCCACCAGCGCTTCTTCGATCACGCCGTTCTTCACGTTCAGGCTCAGCTTGCAGGCGCCCTGCTGGGGAGCGCACCAGCCGATGCCGTGGGTATAACCAGAGATGTCCTTGATTTCCTTGGCCTGAATCCATTTTCCTTCTTCAGGGATCGGAGCGGGGCCATGGTTCGGGCCTTTTGCAACACAAACCATGTCTTCAACTTCCTTCGTGTATTGCATGTGACTGTTCTCCTCCTGTTCAGTTCAAATTCTTGAAAACCAACTTAGTATACCATATTCGGGCGGTAATTCGCAACTGTTTTTTTGCCCCGCGCGGCTCAAAAATGGATGAATTGGACAGAGATTTTCCGTTTTTGCATAAAAACCCGTTTTTCCGCCGAATGTAAAAAGGGAAAACGCGCCTGTCCATCGAATGATACATCTATCCCAGGGCCGCCGGAGGACGGCGGCGAAGAAAAGGAGGAACCGACATGGAATTGAAAGGCAGCAAAACCGAACAGAACCTGCGCGACGCGTTCGCGGGAGAAAGCCAGGCCCGCAACAAGTACACCTATTTCGCCTCCAAGGCCAAGAAAGAAGGCTATGTGCAGATTTCCAACCTGTTTTTGGAAACGGCGGACAACGAAAAGGAACACGCCAAAATCTGGTTCAAGCTCCTGGGCGGCATCGGCACCACGGCGGAAAACCTGCTGGCGGCGGCGGAGGGCGAAAACTTTGAATGGACGGATATGTACGCCCGTTTTGCCAAGGAAGCGCGGGAAGAAGGGTTTGAAGACATCGCCAAGCTGTTCGAGGGCGTGGGAGCCATCGAAAAGGAGCATGAGGAACGCTACCGCAAATTGCTTGCCAACGTGCAGGGCGGCCTGGTGTTCTCCAAGGACGGGGACATGATCTGGCAGTGCAGCAACTGCGGCCATATCGTGGTGGGCAAACAGGCCCCCGAAGTATGCCCCGTGTGCGCCCATCCCCAGGCGTACTTCCAGGTGAAGGCGGAAAACTATTGAAGCCACATCCCCCAAAATACGATTCCCCCGTGCGTTTCCGCACAGGGGAATTTTTTTCATCCGGCCCGCCGAAGAACGGCGTCAAAATGCACAGTCTGCGATTCGGGACCGCTGCGCTTACTCTGAAACAAACGGGATATTATGCGAGATCGCCCACTGCTGCGTCGTGCCGTCCGCGGGGCCGTAGATGGCCAGCAGATTTACGCAGCCGTCAAAGGGATCGTTTCCAAAGGCGCAGTTCTTGGGCAGCCTGATCTGTGACAGTTGGACGCAGTCCTTGAAGGCGGCATTTCCGATGGACGCGCATCCATCCGGCACATACGTCACGGTCATGGACGCGTTGCCCTCAAAAGCGTTCTCCGAAATGGCGGTGAGAGAAGCGGGAAGAATGAAGTCCGGCTCGCCGTAGGCGGGAGGAATCAGCATGAGGAACGCTTCTCCATCCCCGCTCGCTGTAACGATGTGGTTTTCATCCGCCGGGGCGAAGAGATCGGCGCTGCCATAGCGGGAAAGGCCGCTTGTGATGGCGCGGTTGCGATCCTGCGTGGCCACGGCGATGGGGTCTGTGAACCTCAGCTGCCCGGTCACGCCGATCGTTTTTCCGCTGGCGAGGTACACGCTGCCGATCGTCGGCCAGTTATAGATGCGGAAGCTGCCGTCCGCAACGCAGACATCCCCGCCGAACTGCGCCGTGTTTTGGGTTATCTCGCCAAGGGAGGCGGAGAAGGTGCCGCCGGCGATATAAACGCCGCCGCCCGCAAGCGCCGTATTGCCGGTGATCTTGCCGGTGTCGTCCATGACGGCGCTGCCGCCGTTGATGATGACGCCGCCGCCCAAGCTGTCCGCGCTGCCGTTGCCGCCGATGTGACAGCGATAGCCGATCGTTGCGCTGCCGCTGTTCACCACAATGCCGCCGCCGTTGTTGTTCAGGATGCGGGCGATTTCCAGGGTAAAGCTGCCGCCGTCCACCTGCACGCCGCAGCCGGAAGCCCCGGCGGCGTGCTGCAAAGTGTTCCTCTCGTCCCAAATCTGGTCGGACGCCAGAAGCAGCAGCGTGGCCCCGCTGCCGACATGGATCGCCGGGCCGTTCCCCGCCATGGTGATCTTGTGGTTGTGCAGGCAGAGCGTGGTCGTCCCCGCGGGAACTTCCCAGGCGGAGGTCAGCGTCACGTCCTGCGTCAGGAAGTAATTGCCTGCCGTGTCAGGCAGCGGGGCGTTTCCGTCCCAGGCGTAGCAGACGATCTCCCCATCGTGATGGGAGCAGGTCTCGATGGCGTCCTTGTAGCGCACCCAGATGGAGCCGTCGCGGGCGGGCATGGTGTAGGTCGTCGTCGCCTCATAGCGGTTTCCGAAGCTGCCGCCGTGATCCGTGTTCCATTGGTCGAAAACCTGCCCGGGGTCCGGCTCCGCCGCTGTGACGGTGACGATATCGCCGTAGTGCAGCCCGGTGAGCGTGGAGCCGGCGACGCCGTTAAAGGTCGCCGTGCCGTGGCTGACCTCCAGCGAATATTCGCTCTGCTCCCACTGGGCGTAGAGCGTCACGTTCTCGGTGACGTTGATCGAATCGCCGGGCTGGAGGAGCGCCCCCGTGTTATTGACCTTCCAGCCTGTGAAAACATAGCCCGTCCAGGAGAAGGTGTTTGAGGGCAGGGTGTAGCTGCCGGTCACGCCGGTGACGGGATCCTTGACGCCGGGAGCGCCGCCACTATTGAAGTAGACGGCAAAGGTCGTGGGCGCGCTGAGGTCGTATATAAGCGCAAAGGCATAGGGATTGTCCTCCGTGCCGTCGCCGGACACGACCTGAAAGCCGATGGGGTCGTCAGCCAGCCTGCCCGCAGGCTTGGTGATGAAAATCTTGGCCCACCAAGGGCCGTCCACAATGACATAGCCCTGAGAGTTGCTGGGGTGGAGAACGCTGACCTCCGTCACGGCATACGAGCCGGCTTTTAAGTAATCATTTTCTAAGGTCCAGTCATCGTTGACAAACCATGTGTGGTCGCTGGGTATCACGACCGTATCGCCCTCGATGTATGTCACGCCGACGCCGATATTTTTCGACTCGGCGTGCGCTGTCAATTGCACACCCAGCGTCAGCGTAAAGATCAGCGCCATCAGCAAAGTCCAAAATTTCTTTTTACCTTTCATTCGTTTTTACCCTCCCGATCCTTCGGTTCGTCCTTGTTGACGATCCTTGTACATCTTCCAGAAATAGCCCGGATAAAACCGGTACAATCACGTCTCAGAAACTTGGCACGCAAGCGCATCCCCCCATGAATCACCCGTATTGCCTTAAAAAAATTATACCCAAAAAGCCCCCGAAAGAACAGGCTTTCGGGCCGAACGGTCGATTTTGACGATCAAACGGTTAAGTTTTCTGCTGACTTTTCCAGCTTCGCAGCTTGGCGTTCATGCTTTTGACCTTGCGTTTATAGGAAAGATACTGCGCGAGCCAGATCAGGAAATAGACGAGCGTGTACGCCGCGGCGATCAGCGCGCATACCCCGGCGGGAGGCATAGCCATCCATCCAAGAAGGATCAGCGCGCCGAAAAACAGGATGGTATCGCCCACGACGATCAGGAAATGCGTCGCCGTGCAGCGCAGGATGCTCCACTCGTCGATGCCGTACAGGGCGGATGTGCCCATGTTCGCCGCGCCGTATGATCCGCACAGCAGGAAATACAGCGCCCTTGCCGGGAGCTGATCCGCCTGGGCCAGGATTGCCTCCGAACCGGCAAGGAAATAGAACATCAGGCCGACGCCAGTGCCCAGCGCAAAGCCCAGCAGCGACAGCCACCGCGCCCTTTTCTTTACATCATTCATTCGCCAGTCCCTCCTTCCCGGAAAGCTGATCCAGCCTTTGCTCAATGGCCTGCACAAACCGCCGCGCTACCCAGCCCGTGCCGCCATCGTCAAAGATGACCTGGATGGTGCCGGACAGGCCCATGTCAAAGCCCGATACCTTTTCTATATTGATGATCTCGAATCGGCTGATGCGAACGAAGGTTTCGGGATCAAGCATTTTTTCCATCTCCTTGAGGGAACAGCGCGCCTCAAACGTCCCCCGGACTGTATGAACCATCAGCTTGCGCAATTCCGTATAGACCCGGAGGATGTCCGTCTGCTCCAGTAAAACCGTAGCGCTCCCGTCTGTCACCGCGATGCGCGGCATATCGCTTTTCGCGTATCGCTCCACTGCGGAAGCGAGCTTTTCCGCAAACTCCGTTTTTTGCGGCGTCCGTATGATTACCTCCGGCACATCGCAGGAGGCGTCCAGCTCAATACGGATCTTCACCCTGTCTTTCATCAGGCGTTCCCACGCTCCCGTACATGTTCTTCCGGCACTGTGCTGTAAAATTCACTCAAAAAGCTTCATTGCTTTCCCTTTGGTTTTTATCATCCGCGTCACGCTTTCCGTCCTTGCTTCTCACCGCTGTATATTCGATGCTTTTCTGTTTCCCCCCTTTATTTTTTTGCTCTTTTTTTCACTTTTTTCAGCGATCTCGAACAGTCTCCCCGTACATCCCGGCGAACAAAAAGAGAACCCCTTCACGGAGTTCTCTTAAAATCTATCTTAAACCCATGGATGGGGATCATCTTCAAAACGGAACGGGACGATGGAGAGGGTCTACCGGTAAACATGAGCTGGCGTCAAATGTTCGTCCCGTTCCCCGAAATCCAATTCAAATCGTTCGTCTCTGTCCTCATTGTTTGAATTACAGCTGATCCATGATCCTTGGGCGGCGGTGGGAGACAGGGTTTTGATCTTCGCGGCTTTTTCGTCTTCTTCTCTCAATGATCCCTTCTTCTTTGCCGCTTTTTGTTTCCTGCTTTTTCCGCGATGATTCGTTCGCTCGTTGCTTATGTTCTGAGAATCTTTTCTTCAGCCAAGCCTTTTATTTTCGCAGGATCACATTTTCATTTTCCTGTCATATTCAATTGTCACTAAGGATTGTGCTTCGTCCCCCACCGCATACAGCGCGTGATCCATGGGACTCTCCTCCTTCCCGGAACTGTCCGGTCGTTTTCTATCCGGCATGTTGACAGGTCTGCTGTTGACGGGTTCCTGCCGGTTCTTTCATTCCTTCCTTCGTTGCACCTATATCATAGCAGATCGGAAGGGGTTTGTCAACATATTTTTTTATTTTTTGGTAAAAAAATTTCCAGAAAATCATTGCGTCGTTTTGGACAACAAAAAAGCGCGGCGCCCGATGGGGGCGAACCGCGCGTTTGACTTTTCAGTTACCAGCAACGCACCGCGTCGGCGTAGAAGGCGTTCATTTCCTCCTCCGTGGGGAACACGGCCACGTACATCTGGTTGCCCATGGCCCCGGAAAGGGCGTCCGGAATGCGTTCCATCATGCGCATGTTGCCCGCGTACTTGGCGGCCAGCTCCTCGTGGCTCATCTGGAAGGGCTTGCCGTCCCGCCGTCCGGCGAAGGCGCAGAAGTAATGCTGGCCCTGGGGCTTGGTGGAGCAGTTGAAAGCGATCATGTCCGCCCAGATCTTGTACACGTCGGTGGAGTTGGCATAGTTCATCATATCGGGGGAGAAGCCGCCGCAGGGGCGCATATTCACTTCCAGGGCCACCACGTCGCCCTTCTTGCCCATGTACTGATCCTGGGTGAGGCGGAAAAACTCGAAATGCACGAACCGGCTCTTCACCCCGAAGCTCTTCACCGTGGCCCGGCCCGCGGCGCGCACGTCCTCCGCCAGGTCTTTCACGATATAATAAATGGAATTGTCGTTGTTGTTCACGATGTCCATGATGGACATGGGCGTTACGTTGCCGGTTTCAAACACGGGGTTGCCGTTGCTGTCGATGATGGCGTCGTAGCTGTTCACCTCGGCGGCCACGAATTCCTCCATGATGAAGCGCACGTTCTGATCCCGTTCGTTGAGGAAGCCCCACAGCTCCCCGTCGTTATTCAGCTTGTAGGTATGGGAAGCGCCCACGCCGTTGTCCGGCTTCACGATCACGGGATAGCCCACCTCATTGATGAACGCCTTGCAGCCCTCGAAATTGTCCACGATGTGGTAGCGGGCGGTGCGCACCCCGGCGGCCTGATAGAATTCCTTCATGCCGCTCTTATACTTGATGCGTCCAAGATCGGAAACCTGCCAGCCGCTGGTGATGTGGAAATCCGTGCGCAGCATGGCGTCCCGCTCCAGCCAGTATTCGTTGTTGCTTTCCAGCCAGTCGATGCGGCCGTACTTGCTGATGAACCAGGCCACGGCGCGGTAGACCTCGTCGTAGTTTTCCAGGGAGGACACCTTGTAGTATTCATCCAGGCTGCTCACCAGCTCGCCCATGAGATCGCCGTAGGGCTGATCGCCGATGCCCAGCACCCGCAGGCCGTTGTTTTTCAGCTCCCGGCAGAATTTCCAGTAGTTGGTGGGAAAATTGGGGGAAATAAATACAAAGGTTTGCATAACGAAGTTCCTTTCTTGCGTTGTAAATTGAGGCGCATTGTTTTGTATTAAGGGGCTTCCCCGCGGGAAGCGGGATCATTCCCCCGGATTCTCGCCGCGCATTTGAACCCGGATCAGAGGCCGCACGCCGATATAATCCAGCGTCGTGCCGGTTTCTACCCCGGTGGTACCGTCGGTGAACACGGTGGCCGCACTGTCCATGATTCTTCCCCCTGTGCGCAGCCACCATTGGCCGGTAAACATTCCGTCCACGGTATATCGCTCGTTCGTCCAGCCGCCGCTGGCAATGGCGTAATTGGTCATGGCGCATTGCAATGCCTTTTGGCTGCGAAAATAGCTGAAGACCGCCTGATTGAATCTCAGCTCAAAATAGCTGAGCAAAAACACATGATCCTGGGTGTATCCTTCGCCCTCAGCAGCTGTTCTTCTTCCCATCATGTCAAGAGGGCTGTTGTCCACCATCGTCAATTGGACGCGGGCTTGTTCTTCATCGGAAAACGCGGCCGTCCAGAACGCGTCGTTCAGCCAGGAACGCAGATCCGATGTTTCCCAGGATTGGTATTCATATTCCTTTTCCTGCTTATAGGCCCTCGCATCCAGAATGTATTTGCTCAAAAGCAGCCAATCGTCACCCTCCGAATCCAGCACAATCCAGGCAATGGGTTCAGGGCCATTGCCCAGGATACCGTCCTGCTCATAATGGCCGAAGAAAACCGTATTGTCTTCCTGGACTGGCTGAAGGTCCTGGGCCGCACCCCCCTTTTCCGCCGTCAGGCTGATCCAAAGCGCCGGGCGGACGCCTTCCTCGTCACTAAAGTATACAGGCGTGGTTCTCAAGCCGCCTGAAATATCCACGCACGCAGCGTTGATCAGCCGGGACCCCGATGAACGCAGCCACCACCAGCCAGCGTTTCCGTCCTCCGCTCCTTTGACAGCTTCAGCATATACCCCATTGGCCCTGGCGTAAGGGGTGGCGGCAGCCCGGCGCTGTTCCTCGGAAACAAAATAACGGCTGACCGCTTCCTGACAGCTGAGAAGGAAAACCCGATCCAGCGTGTCGTTTTGCTCCGGTGGCTCCCAGTCAGCGTTCCCCTGGGCGGCGCTGTTATCCACTCGGGTGAGCAGAATTGCCTGCTTTTCATCATCGCTGAAAGCATTGGAGAAGAAAATCTGGTTCAGCCAGGCCCGAAGGCTGCTGTGTTCCCAGCCGCTTTCCTCCTTTAGGGTATTGAAGGGCTTCCCCTCCAGGATATACCGGCTGATCAGCAGCGCCTTATCCTCCTGAACGTCCAGAACGATCCATTCGATGGGCTCCTGTCCGTTGATCAACACGTTATCCTGTTCATATTTTCCCAGGAAAACAGAGTCACCCACGCTCACTCCAGCTCCCTGGACCAAAGCCTGGAGGAAGGAAGGCTGCGTCACCTGCCCGCCGTTCTTGTTTACCTCCAGCTTGGCCGCCGTCAGGTCAACCCAGATCGCGGGGCGCACAGTAATATTATCATAGCGCCAGGCCAAATGGTCGTAAGCGCCAAGGGAATTCACGCAGGAAGGGCTGTTTTGCAGCTGCCCGGGAGAGCGAAGCCACCAATAGCCCGTGGGTAAACCATCAATGCCGTCGGCCGGGTCGGTGCTCCACGCGCCCCGGGCGCGGGCATAGTCCGTTATCACGCAGCGGCGAGCCGCGTCTGTGGTGAAATACTGCTCAAAGGCTTCATGATAACTCAGCAGGAACGCCCGATCCAGGGTGTTGTTTCCGGAAATGGTATTCCATGCCTGATAGCCCTGCTCCGGCCCGTTGTTGATTTCCGTTTCCAGGATAGCCTGATACGCATCCTGATCAAAAGCGGAAAACAGGAAAGAATTATTCAGCCACGAGCGAAGCGTGCTGTTTTCCCAGGTGAGTTCATTCACATTGACGCCTGAATAGCCATTGTATTCTTTTCCGTCAAGGCCAAAGCGGCTCAGCAGCAAAGCGCTGCTGCCCTGAATATCCAGCACGATCCATTCAATGGGCTCTTTCCCGTTATCGCGGTTATTGTCCTGCTCATATCTGCCAAAGAATACCGAATCGCCCACCGCGACAGCGGATTCCTGAAGCTGATCCCCGGAAGCATAGGCCGCTGGAACTGCACGCATGGCCAGCGCGGCAAAAAGCAGAAAGAGTGTGCACAGGAAGCAAGACAATTTCTTCATACTTATTTCCACCTTTCTTCTATGGATGGGGGAAAACGCCGGTTTTTCCAATTCTAAACCGCTTCATCCTGCGCTGACCGGTTCATCAGCCTCCAGCAGATGGGGCACATGATACCGCACCTGCGCGTACCACCAGTCCCAGTCGTGGCGCACGTCGTAGCCCCAGATATCGAACCATACGCCAATGCCCTTTTGCTCGCAGATCCCTTTCAGTTGGAACGTGGTTTCCGGCACTTCCCAGGGGCCCTGGCCCACCACGATGATGCCCCGGTTATTGTTGTACCGCTGAATGAAGGGGTGATCGGCAGGCATGCCGCCCAGGTAATCCACCGGACTGTTCAGGTATACCCGCTCGTCCATATACCCGCCCCAGCCGTAGGAGGCGGTGTAAATGCCGCTTAAAGCCAGCAGGCCGTCAAACAGGTCGGGCCGCCGGAAAAACAGATTGGCGGCGTGGGTGGCCCCTAAGGAGCAGCCGAAGGCGATGATGCCCGGATTGCCGTCCCAGCCGTTGCGCTGCCGGGCCTGATCCTGGATAAAGGGGGCGATTTCATTAAAAATGAAATTCATCCAGCGCTCGTGCTGCCAGGAGCGCCAGCTGGGATCGCCGTCCACATTGCTCCAGGTTTCCTGGTCAATCGTGTCGATAGCGAATACCATCATCTGGCCCGATTCGATCCAGGGCGCCCACACGTCGGTCATGTGGAAATTTTCAAAATCGAAAAAGCGCCCGTTCTGGCAGGGGATGAACAGCACGGGCCGCCCCGCGTGGCCGTACAGCTTCATTTCCATATCCCTGTCCAGGGCGGGGCTGTACTCCCGAAAATACTGAGTCTCCATCGTGTCCGCCTCCGATCGTGGATGTAGGGGCGGATATTATCCGCCCGCATCCAGTAACACATTAAATTATCTGGTTTTCCCAAATGTGTTGGGATTGTCTGGTTCGGGCGGATGATATCCGCCCCTACAGTTTTATTCCCTGTCATAGAATAGAATCTGCATAAAGATGGGAATCTGTTCCTCCCAGCATTCCTCGCAGTGGTCGCCGTTGGGCACGATGCGGCTGGTGACGAACGCGCCCTTTTCCGTCAGGATGGAGGCGGTGTTCGTGAAGCAGCGCAGCATTCCTAAATGGTTGTCCATTTCCCGGGAACCGTAATCCATGTAAATCACCGTGCCCGGCTCTAGCTGGATCTTCCTCAGCAGGGGCAGCATTTTGCCCCGCACCAGCCATACCGAGGGAGAGAGGGCCGCCGCCCGGCTGAATACCTGATTGTAGGCCGTCACCGCGTACAGGCTCATGAGGCCGCCCATGCTGCTGCCCGCGATCCAGGTACATTCCCTTTCGGGCAGAGTGGGATATTTCCGGTCGATAATGGGCTTCAGCGTTTCCGTCAGCCAGTCCATGAACAGCTTGCCCCGGCCCACCACGGAGCCGAATTCCCTGTCCCGGAAGGAAAAGGGCGAATACTCGCTGAGCCGCCCGTTGGGGGGCCGATGGTCGCAGTCCACCGCCACCACGATCAGGCCGGCGTCCGTACCCTCCAAGTATTCTTTCATGCCCCAGCTTTTGCCATACGTGGCGTCCTCGTCAAAAAACACGTTGTGGCCGTCGAACATGTACAGCACCGGGAACCGGGCGTCCGGGTCTTCCTCCGCCTGCCGGGGCAGATACACGTATATCTTGCGCGGCGCTCTGCCGCTGATGGGCCTTACGGGGATTTTCCAGGTTTCAATCATCCTTGATCCTTCCGATACACCAGAATGGGCGTTCGCCGGTGCTTAGTGTAACACAGCACGCGGCAGGCGCGCAAGAGAAATTATGGTATTTCCTGTGCATTTCGGGGAATTGTTTCGTCAATGAAAGAACACTTTAAGTCATTAAGGTAGGAGGTAGGAAGTAGGAGGTAGAAGGTTTATTTTGTGTTTACAAAAGCTCAATCATGGTACCGGGTTCGTTTTGTAGACTATATAAAACTTCCTACCTCCTACTTCCTACCTGATTTAAAGTGTTCTTTTAGTCTGATAATAATGCCGCCGCTTGCTCCAAGGCTGTTTCGTCCGCCGCGTTTCCTTGCGCCAAATCGGGCTTTCCGCCGCCCTTGCCGCCGCACTGACGCAGGAGCGCCGCCATATCCAGTTCGACTTCCGTGCCTTTTGCGAACAGCAGGGCATAGCCGCTTTTGCCGGGGCAGGAGAGCAGGGCCACGGCCTGGGGAACTTTCGTCAGTTCCCTGGCGGCGGATAACAGGATTTCCCGATCCGCGAAGGGCAGGTGGGCGGCGTAAATATGACCTGATTTCCGCAGGCGCAGGATTTCCAAAGCCGCCTGGGTCAGGCGCTGGGCGTTTTCCTTCTGCTGGTTCAGGCGGGCTTCCCGTTCCCGCTGAAAAACCTCCGGGGCCTCGGTCACGGTGGACGATAAGGCCGCCGCCACCTGCTCCGCGCAGGACGCTGTCTGCTGAAAATACGTCACCGCCCGCATGCCCGCCACAAAGCACAGCCGCATTTTTCCCCGGGCCGGGGCGCAGGACAGGATTTTCACCGGCCCGATCTGGCCCGTGGAGGATGGATGCGTGCCGCCGCAGGGCACCATTTCATAATCCCCCATGGCGACGACGCGCACGTGGCTGTCCACCGTGGGTTTTTTGCGCAGGGGCAGGGCGTTCAGTTCCTCCGGATTCGGAAACCAGCAGCGGATGGGATCGTCCTGCTGCACCCGCCGGTTCACCAGCGTTTCCAAGGTTTCCATTTCTTCCGCTGTCAAATGGGTGCGGCCGCCGGGCAAGTCCATGTCGATGGTGCTGTCTTCCTTCCCCAAATGCAGGCCGATGGTCACGCCGCCGAAAAGCTGCCAGGCGGCCCCGGCCAGCATGTGATCCCCGGCGTGCTGCTGCATGTGATCCCAGCGGCGGGGCCAGTCGATTGCCCCGTGGACTGTTTCTCCGACGCACAGGGCCGCGTCCGTTTTGTGCCACACCACCCCGTTTTCCACTTCCACGTCCAGCACCCGGGCGGCGTTGAGCGTCCCCGTATCAAAGGGCTGACCCCCGGAGGTGGGGTAAAAGGCCGACCGATCCAGGGCGGCCCAGCCGTCCTCCCGCACGGCAATCACCCGCCCGTCAAATTCCCGCAGGTACGCGTTTTCATAATACAGCCGGTCCGTCGCGGCAACATCCTCCATGACGCCATCCCCCTTACAGCATGATAAATTCAGTATAGCATTTGTCTTGGCTGCTGTCAAAAACGATTCATTTGCGGCTTTCTTGGAAGGGGGGCTGGGGGAAACCATTCTTTGAAGGCCAAAGAATGGTTTCCCCCAGTATTTTCCCATAAATCCACGGCAAGGCCTTGCGTTTCTGGCAAAAAACAGGTATAATAAATGCATCCGACAAAGGAGAAAGGGGTAGATTACGATGGGCTACAAAGAAGAATACCAGCGCTGGCTGGAAATGTTCGCAAACGACGCGGAAACGGTCGCGGAACTGAAAGGCATCGAAGGCGACGAAAAGGAAATCGAGGATCGGTTTTATACGGAACTGGCGTTTGGCACGGCGGGCCTGCGGGGCGTGCTGGGCATGGGCACCAACCGGATGAACGTGTACAACGTGCGCCGGGCCACCACGGGCGTGGCGAAATACCTGATCGCCCAGGGCGTGCAGGATCAGGGCGTGGCGATTGCCTATGACAGCCGCATGAAGAGCGACGTGTTCGCCAAAGAAACCGCGCTGACCTTAGCCGCCGCGGGCGTGAAAGCCTATCTGTTCGACGCGCTGCGCCCCGTGCCGGTGCTTTCCTATACCGTGCGGCACCTGGGCTGCGCGGCGGGCGTGGTGATCACCGCCAGCCACAATCCGCCCCAGTACAACGGTTATAAGGTATACGCCGCCGACGGCGCGCAGTTAGGCCCCGAAGCCGCCGACGCCGTGACCGGCTATATCCGCGCCCTCAATTACACCGACTGCCTGCCCATGGACGAGAAGGAAGCCCTCGACAAGGGCCTGCTCAAGATCATCGGCAACAAGGAAGTGGACAACGATTATATCGCCATGATCAAGACCCTGGCCCAGCGGCCCGAGCTGCTGGCGGCAAGGGGCAAGGATCTGAATATCGTGTACACCCCGCTCCACGGCTCCGGCAACGTGCCCGTTCAGCGCCTGCTGAAAGAATTGGGTGTACACTATACCGTGGTGCCCGAGCAGGAAAAGCCCGACGGGCATTTCCCCACCGTGAAGGCCCCCAACCCCGAAGACCCCAACGCCTTCACTCTGGCGATCCCCCTGGCCCAGAAGGTAGGCGCGACGGTGGTATTCGGCACCGACCCGGACTGCGACCGGCTTGGCGCGGCCGTGCAGGACGGCGAGGGCGTGTTCCATACCCTCACCGGCAACCAGATCGCCTGCCTGATGCTGCATCATATCCTGAGCAGCAAGAAGGAAAAGGGCACGCTGCCCGCGAACGGCGCGGCGGTGAAATCCGTGGTCTCCACCGAAATGGCGCGGGCCATCTGCGACGATTACGGCGTGAAGCTGTATGAAGTGCTGACCGGCTTCAAGTTCATCGGCGAAAAGATCCAGCAGTTCCAGGAGACGGGCGACCACACCTTCCTGTTCGGCTTTGAGGAAAGCTACGGCTACTTAAGCGGCACCCAGGTGCGCGACAAGGACGGCGTGAACGCCTCCCTGCTGCTGTGCGAAGCGGTGTGCGCCGCCGCCGAACGGGGCGAAACCCTGTACGACACGCTGCAAAAGCTGTACCAGAAGTACGGCTACTTCAAGGAAAAGAGCATCTCCGTCACCCTGCCCGGCAAGGACGGTGTGGCCAAGATCGCGGGCATCATGTCTGCCATCCGGGAGAACCCGCCCAAGGAAGTGGCCGGGCTCAAGGTGCTGGGCATCCGGGACTTCAAAACCGGCGTCCGCACTGCGGGCGGCAAGGAAGAAGCCCTGGACTATCCCAAGAGCAACGTGCTGTACTACGAGATCGAGAACGGCAACTGGCTCTGCATCCGGCCCAGCGGCACGGAACCCAAGATCAAGCTCTACGTGGCTTCCCGCGCCGACACCCAGGCCGCCGTGGACGAACTGAACGACAAAATGGCCGCCGAAGCCCAGGAATGGATGAAGTAAGTAACTTTTCAGCTCGATAAACGCAAAGGCTTTTGAGTCGGAAAGATTCAAAAGCCTTTGTGTTATTTATACTATGATTGTTTATCGGTCACGGAGCCAGGAAAATGAGTTTCCTCCCACGTCAAGCGTGTCGATTATTAAATCTCAGACTGTTCCTCCATCTGCACGCAATTGGGCCAGAATTTCTTCCATTTTGGGGATGACCACATACGATTCCTCATTGATGTAACCCACTGATTTGACCATTTCGATCTGGTCATGATTGAACATTAGCGTCTGATCTGAACTCATCATCCCAATAGGATGAAAACAGCCGCAGTAATCAAACAGCTTCTCTCTTTCTTCCGCCTTTCTTACGCAATAGCCAGTAATCATGACCGACTGCTCTTCCACATTCCTGAGTTTGACAACACTGCCTATGGGCAGCAATCCCTTGTAAGTCATATTCATCCTCCTTGCTGGATCTTATGAATCATGCTGTTGCAGAATTCAGTGCAGACTGAATCTGCATCATGTCCTTGAACCCGGAAATAATATCCCCGTGGGTGATTTTATTGATAGCGTTCTGAATATCGCTGGTCAGCTGGCCAACATCCAGCGTTCCGCTAACAGTCACCCCGGCGATAAAATCGCCGCCAACCTCCACATGCAGCTTTCCGTTGGAATAATCAATCTGGATAGCTGCGCCTGGCGTGCTTCCCCAATCAGTCGATACACCCGCCGAGGTATATTGGCCTGTGCTGGCTTCCCCTTCCACCGTGAACACGGAAGCTCCCAAGCCTGCTTCTATATGCAGGACAAATTCACCGTTGACAAACCCGCACTCAAACTTATATCCCGCATAAGCGCTTCCAACAGAACCCGATACGCTTAGCGATTGACCTCCTTGCGAACCATTCATGCCGGCCTGCACTCCGTCAACCCTGACGCCTGTACCGATATTGATATATGGCACCAACATTCTAACCTTTTTGCCGAAAACATAAACTTCCTGCCATGTCAGGGAAAAGCAATCGTTATTCCAGACTTCGTAATCACAGACGCCTATATTCGCCGAATCATTTTCGCTGTAAAAAAGAGTGCCTTTTTTTCCGCTAATATCGCCGCTTTTATATTCTCTTCCCAGAATCAGACTGGCAATCATTTGGGCAAGCCGTTTAATGTACTCAAGACTGCCTTGGGTATTCCGTTTGAACTTGTTCAGTTCGTTCTGAATAGCTGTCAGGGCTGATTCCGTCCTGCCGGATTCAACGCCGCTGTCAAAGGACCTCCCCGCGCCTCCGCCGTGCTGCGCGCTTTCGGTCTTTTGATTCATGATTTTTTTCTCCGTTTCTAAAAACGCTTCATCAACCCGCTTGACCGCGCCTTGAAGCCTCGTGGTGTAGTCAGAGAGCTGTCTCAATGCACTCTGATACGCGCTCACGCTTTCTTTTACAGTCCCGCCGGCGATTCGCACGGACGTCAGTTCTGACAGCGCCACTCCACTGCCGACATGCAAATCTCCGCCAGCGGCAGGCGCGGTGTCGACCCCGGACAACGCATGCTGAATCTGTTGAAGCATGGAGGTCATATCTCCGATTTTCCCTGCCAAATCTTCCAGGTTGTTTTGACAGTACAATATTCGATCACTCATCTCACGCCCCCTCCTTTCATCATATTGTACGGTCAGTATAGCACAGGGCTGCTTCTGGCGCACGTTATTCTGATAAACGGCTGTAATTTTGCCGTCATCTGCAGATTATACCGTCCCATGGGAGGACGCCGCCATGAATCCGCGGGGCGTTTTGGTCTCCGCATCGCGGCACGGCTGCGCTGCCTGATTCAGAAGATTCCCCAAATGATTCGCCTGAACGCAAAGCACGGGGGACGATTCTCTGTGTTCGCATCCGCGCTTGCGGCAATGCACAGAAAACTGTCCCCCGTGTTTTCTTTACAGAACTTTTCTCATAACAACCTGCCCGTTTTCCCGCACGGCTTCGATGAATCCTGCTTTTTGAAAAAGCCGAACGGGGCCATGATAATCAAAATCATTTCGTTTGTCAGAAAGCTGGGCATAGCCTTCAACAGCCGCATATCCCTTTGCTTTTGCGTCCTTGCAAACCCTGTCAATCAATGCCGATGCGACGCCCATGCCCCGGTATTCAGGCGCGATTTCAAAGCAAACAATGGAAACGGTTTTCCCGCAGGGATTCTTCCTGGCAAATTCCGGAACGAATCCGGCATAGCTTTCCATGTCTGCCGCGTTGCACCATCCAACGGGCAGTTCTCCGTCATAAGCCAGATAGCCTTGAATCCTGTTCCTGTTCAGCATTTCCACGGCGTATTTTCGCAGCGTATCTTTTACGCCAAAGGTTTGAAACTCCCCGACCATCCGCTTGATTTCTTCTTCATCCTGATTGGGGGATGTGCAATAGCATGGCCCGTTGGAATTATCATCCGTAAACGCGCGATGATCGAAAAAATCAAGATAATCCGCATGCAATGCAGGGGTCAAGGGTTTGATGATGATTCTTTTCACGAAATACGTGTATTTCATGCGGCAATCGGCACCCCTTCCCGGAGGATCGTGCGGTAAAAATCACTGTCCTGATTGATTTCGCACAGCTCGTAAACGTCAACAGCCTTGCCTGTCGCGCGATGCAGGTCTTCGGCCATACTGAATATGTTGGTTGGCTCAAAAGAATCCCCGCCAATGACCACCAAATCAATGTCCGACAGGGCGTCCGCTTCGTGCCGCGCATAGGAGCCAAACAGGATGGCACTTTCCGCGTGGTACTTTTTCAAAAGGGAAGCAATGACGGCAATAAGTGCTTCCCTGGAATAGATTTCTTTCGCCATCGTGATCCCTCCTTGAAAAAGCTTTGCTAATCCTTTCTTATTCTATCATGAGGGTAACTGTCCAGTCCACCCACAAATTAACATAAAATTCCAAAAGGTAAACTGGGCAGTGATGTCGAATAATAAACCATAGCAAGAGGAGCTATGGGGAG
>CAJOJQ010000049.1 GCA_905234985.1 uncultured Christensenellaceae bacterium | reverse complement strand
AAAGAAGCAGCAACCAACTTCCGATGCGGCCCCTTCGCTGGCGCTCACCAGCCCAGGTCCTTCGTGACTACCCTGTCCAACATGTTTGACAAACCTACAGGAAGAATAATTGCCAGATGATGATGCGGTAAGAAGAATGTGGATTGTCCCATTTTTCGCAACAATATCCGCAAAAAACGGTTTGATCGTTGCCAAACATTCCCGCTATAATGATACTGTCAGAAATGATAAAATGTGTACCGAATCAAACAAGATTGCAGGAGGCGACGAGAATGAAAATCGGAATTGGCCGCTGCGAAATGGAATTCCCCGCGGATTTCTTTCCCACGGAAGGGTTCGTAAAGCAGGCGCATCCGTTATATGTACGGGTATTTTTCATCGACGAAGAAACTCCCTTCGCCCTGGTGTCCATTGAAATGACATCCCTTTCGGACGAGGAATGCGCCCGCATCAAAAAGGAAACGGCCATATTGCTTGGCATCGGGAAAAACCAGGTTTGGGTGGCGGCGACGCATACCTTCTCCGCGCCCCATATCCTGCCGGATTTCGTCCTGAAAACGGAGGAAGAAAAGGAGAAGCGCACGCTTTTGCAGCGTACCCTGGGCGACGCCATCCGCGCGGCGGTATGGCAGGCGAAACAGGAGGCAGCTGAAAGTGAATTGACCCTGTACCAGGGAGAAACCAGCGTCATGGCCAGCCGGGATATTGAACTGCCCGACGGCTGGTGGATCGGCTGCGGCGGCAGCGGCCCCAGCGACAAAACGCTGACTGTGCTGAAGGTGACGCGAAATGATCAGGTCAAAGCGCTGCTGATTCACGCCAACGTGCAGTCTTCCGTCCTGGATGGCACCGGCGCGGCAGACGGCAAATGCGTATCCGGCGACTTGGCGGGCATCGCCTGCGCGGAGCTGGAAAAGCGCTGTCCCGGCGCTTCCGTACAGTTCATGATCGGCGCAGCAGGCGATCAGGCCCCCGTCAAACGGGCCAAGGGGTACGCGCCTGACGGGCAGGGCGGTTATCAGGAAATCGATCTGCATGAAGATGGCATCTCCCTGGCCGAGACGCTGGGACAGAAGTTGGCGACCGAAGTCATGTCCGCTTTGCGGAATAATGGCACTGAACTCAATGGAAAAGTCAAGACGGCTTTCCGCTCCTTCTACGCTCCAGCTAAGAAAATGAACCGCAACCTGCGGGAATTGAAGCCCACTCATTCCTGTGAATGGGAATTGGATGGAGAGAAGGAGCAGACTATCGAGCTGTTCGCCCTGGGCGATCTGGCTATCGTCGGCGTCAAGCCGGAGCTGGCCTATCCCACGCTGAAGCAGCTTCAGGACGCCAGCCCCTATCCCATCACCCTGGCCGCCACAATGATCAACGGCGGCGCAAAATACATGGCGGATCAAAGCGCATACGACCGCTGTATGTATGAAGCTATCAATTCTCCCTTTGCGCCTGGGGCGGCTGAGCTGCTGGTCAGAGAGGCTGCCGCGCTGTTAAAGCGGTAAAGTGCAGCCATGATTATCCCGTTTTTCGCGACAATAACCGCGAAAAACGGTTTGATTCCGGCCAATCGATTCATTATACTCAGGGTGTAGATAGCATTTGAACCCGTTTACCGAACGAATCCCCAAGAGCATAAGCGTCAAGGATCCGGCGCTTCGCTATAACAAACGAACCTAAAGAACAAATTGAAAGGAAGGTATCCTCATGAAAAAGTTCTTATCTCTGGTTCTGGCTCTGATCATGGTCCTCTCCATGGCGAGCTTCGCTTCCGCCGAGCAGGGCGCGTCCGTCGTGGTTGGCCTGGCCGGCGATCCCGGCAACATCGGCCCCTTCCAGGGCATGGGCCTGGGCCGCATCGGTATCCTGTTCACCACCTATGAAATGCTGATGGTCAAGGACGGCGACAGCTTCCGCGGCTGCCTGATGAAGGAATTGACCCCCGTGGACGACCTGACCTACGACGTGGAACTGTATGACTACATCGTGGACCAGGCGGGAAACAAGCTGACCGCCAGTGACATCAAGTTCTGCTTTGAATCCGCCAAGGCCACCGGCAACCTGCCCAAGCTGGCTTCTGTGGAAAGCGTGGAAGTGATTTCCGATTACGTGGCCCGGTTCCATTTTACCGCCCTGGCTGCCGGCGATCTGGAATCCCTGCTGATGGAATGCCCCATCGTTACCCAGGCCGCTTTTGAAGCCTCCGCTGACCAGATGGCTACCGACCCCATCACCACCAGCCCCTATCAGGTTGTGGATTACAAGACCGGCTCCACCATCACCTACAAGCGCAACGAAAACTACTGGCAGAAGGACGAGCTGCTGCCCACCACCTCCAAGCACAACGTGGATGAAATTACCTTCAAGATCATTCCCGACCCCGTGCAGATGGTGAATGCCCTGAAAGCCAAAGAAATCGACATCTCCGCCGCCATCGACGGCTCCTACATCTCCGACTTCATGGGCGTGGAAGGCTTCGACGTGACCCAGATCCCCGATAACACCACCAAGTTCCTGGTGTTCAACTTTGACTCCATCCCCAATGCCGCCGAGCGCCAGGCCATCGCCTACGCTGTGGACGTGGAAGACATCATCGCTTTCGCCTTTGACGGCATCGGCTATCACGCCAAGACCATCGGCAATACTAAGTATCCCGATTTCGTGCCCGCCTGGAGCGATGAAGAATACTACGAATACGATGAAGAAAAGGCCCAGAGCCTGTTTGACGAAGCGGGCGTTGCCGCTGGTAAGACCTACCGCCTGCTCTATAACGTGGCCGATGACAACACCAAGATCGTGACCACCATCCAGGCCGCGCTGATGGATTTCGGCATCAACGTGGAACTGATCGGCTACGACAACGCGCTGTTTGGCACCTACAAGTACGATGACAAGAAATCCGGCGAATGGGACATCATGCTGGACGAAGCCGGCTCCTCCAACCTGCTGACCAACGTGTGGAAGCTGAGCCTGGACCGCCGCGACCAGACCTATGGCAAGACCATTGGCCATGTGCTGGATGATCAGCTGCAGACCCTGATCGAAGCCGCCATCAACGACAATACCCCCGAAAACATGGACGCTTTCCATCAGTACCTGAAGGAACAGTGCTATGAATACGGCCTGGTGTCCAAGGTGAACAACCTGGCCCACACCACCGTGGTGACCAAGGCTGCCACCTGCTTCCGCGGCCAGATCCTGCCCGGCGCCTGCGAGTATTGATCTGAGTAAGAACCAGCGTAAACACACTTGAAAGAGGCGCTGCGGCAAACGTAGCCGCAGCGCCTTTCTCGATTCCAATGAGAGGAGAACTGCTTTATGATCAGATACATCGGAAAGCGATTGCTGTGGATGATCCCGGTCATGCTGGGCATCGCTGTCCTGATCTTCTCCATCATGTATATCTGCCCCGGCGATCCCGCGTCCAGCCTGTTGGGCCCCAGCGCCACAGCGGTGGAGCTGGCCGCCAAACGCGAGGAAATGGGCCTGAACGATCCCTACATCGTCCGTCTGGGCCGCTATTTATATCAGACCTTCATCAAGTTTGACCTGGGCACCTCCTATAAATTCGGCACCTCGGTGTTTGCAGGCCTGATGGAACGCATGCAGTATACGCTGGTGATCGCCCTGCTGTGCATGGCGCTGCAGGTGTTTGTGGGTACCCCCCTGGGCATCATGGCCGCCACGCACCACAACGGTGTGTGGGACCGCGTGAGCATGTTCCTGGCGCTGGTGGGCGTCAGCATTCCGGCCTTCTGGCTGGCGCTGATGCTGGTGCTGATCTTCGCGGTGAACCTGGGCTGGCTGCCCACCTCCGGCGTTTCCAACGGCCTGGCCTCCTTTATCCTGCCCTGCATCGCCAACTCCTTTGCGGGCATCGCCTCCCAGGCGCGCCACACCCGTTCCTCCATGCTGGAGGTGATCCGTTCCGATTATATCGTGACCGCCAAGGCCAAGGGCCTGAGCCAGAAAACCGTGCTGTTCAAGCACGCCCTGCCCAACGCCCTGATCCCCATCATCACCATCGTGGGCAACGGCATGGGCATGATGCTGGGCGGCACTGTGATCATCGAGAACGTGTTCGCCATCCCCGGCGTGGGCCGGTACATGACCGACGCCATCAACAGCCGCGATTATCCCGTGGTCATGGGCGGCGTGCTGATCCTGGGCCTGATTTTCAGCCTGATCATGCTGCTGGTGGATATCGTGTACGCCTTCGTCGATCCTCGTATCAAAGCCCAGTATGAGGGCAGAAAGGGGAAGAAGTAATGTCTACGGCTGTAAAAGATACCCACGTCGGCGTACGAAGCCGCCGCCAGGGCCAGTTCGGCCAGGTGATGCACCGCCTGCGCAAAAACAAGGTGGCCATGATCGGCCTGGTCGTACTAGTGCTGCTCATCCTGATGGCCATTCTTTCTCCCTATATTACGCCTTATGATTATGCCAAGACCAGCAAAGCCAACCGTTACGCCCTGCCCAGCTGGGAGCATCCTTTCGGCTGCGACGCCATGGGCCGCGATATCCTCTCCCGCATCATGTACGGGGCCCGGGCTTCCCTGTGGCTGGGCCTGATGAGCACACTGGTAGCCACCGTGATCGGCGTGCTGCTGGGTTCATTGGTTGGCTACTACGGCGGCAAGGTGGATAACATCGTGATGCGTATCCTGGATATCATCCAGGCCATTCCCGGTATGCTGCTCTCCATCGCCATTTCCGCTGCTTTGGGCTCCGGTATCGGCAATACCATCCTGGCCCTGTCCATCGGCGGCATTCCCATGACGGTGCGTCTGCTCCGCGGCTCCATCCTGACGGTACGCAAGCAGGAATACATCGAAGCTGCTGAAAAGATCAATTGCTCCAAGTGGCGGGTCATCACCTCCCACATCCTGCCCAACTCCATCGCCCCCGTTATCGTGTCTGTCACCATGGGCATCGGCAACACCATCCTCCAGGCCGCTTCTCTTTCCTACATCGGCCTGGGCGTGCAGCCGCCGACTCCTGAATGGGGCGCTATGCTGAGCGAAGGCAAATCCATGCTCACCAAGTATCCGCACCTGTGCATCTTCCCCGGTCTGGCTATTATGATCGTGGTGCTGTGCCTGAACATGCTGGGCGACGGTCTGCGCGACGCCATGGACCCGAAGCTAAAGAATTAAGAAAGGAGGAATCCCCATGGCAAACAAGGATGTTCTTTTATCCGTCAAAAACCTGTCCGTGGAGTACACCTCCGAAGGCGAGGTCATCCACGCCGTCAATCACGTATCCTTCGACCTGGAAAAGGGCAAGACCATCGGTCTGGTCGGCGAAACCGGTGCTGGCAAAACGTCCATCGCCCGGGCCATCCTCCGCATCCTGCCCGAGCCCCCGGCCCGAGTGCCCAACGGCGAAATCGAGTTTGAGGGCAAGGACCTGCTGAAGATCCGGGAAGAGGACATGCAGAAGATCCGGGGCAAGGAAATCAGCATGATCTTCCAGGACCCCATGACCGCCCTGAACCCCATTATGCGGGTAGGCGAACAGATCGCCGAGGTCATTCAGCTGCACGAACACTGTCATAAGCACGAGGCCACGGAGAAAGCCAAGAAGATGTTGGAGATGGTGGGCATTCCCGGCGAACGCTACTACGAATATCCCCATCAGTTCTCCGGCGGCATGAAGCAGCGCGTGGTCATCGCCATGGCCCTGGCCTGCAGCCCCACGCTCCTGCTGGCCGACGAACCCACCACTGCCCTGGACGTGACGATCCAGGCTCAGGTGCTGGACATGATCAACGAGCTCAAGCAGAAGCTCAACACCTCCATGATCATGATCACCCACGATCTGGGCATCGTGGCCGAAGTGTGCGACACCGTAGCCGTCATCTATGCCGGCGAAATCATGGAATACGGCACCAAGGAGCAGATTTTCCACAATCCCCAGTACCCCTACACCATCGGCCTGTTCGGCTCCCTGCCGGACCTGAACAGCGACGTGGAACGCCTGAGCCCCATCGAGGGCTTGCCGCCGAACCCCGCCGATCTGCCGAAGGGCTGTGCCTTCCATCCCCGCTGCCCCTATGCCAGCGAGGAATGCCGGAAGGAACATATCGAGCTCAAGGACATCGGCGGCGGTCATCTGTGCCGTTGCTGCCGTCTCAAGGAAATCGCCGCCCAGAAAGCGAAGGAGGTGTAAGAAATGGCAAATCCCATGATCGAGGTCAGGCACCTGAAAAAGTATTTCAACACCCCCAAGGGCATGCTGCACGCCGTGGACGACATTTCCTTCAAGATCGAAAAAGGAAAAACTATGGGCGTGGTGGGCGAATCCGGCTGCGGGAAATCCACCCTGGGCCGCACCATTATCCACCTGTTGGAATCCACAGACGGCCAGATCTTCCTGGACGGCAAGGACATTACCCACGTGGACAAAAAGCAGATGCACGAGATCAACGAGCGGATGCAGATCGTGTTCCAGGACCCTTACTCTTCTTTGAACCCCCGCCAGACGGTGGAGGACGTGATCCGGGAGCCCTTGAAGCTCTCCAAGCGCTACAAGACTCGGGCCGAGATCGACCAGAAAACCGATGAACTGATGAAGCTGGTGGGCATCGACGAGCGCCTGCGCCACGCCTATCCCCATGAATTGGATGGCGGCCGCCGCCAGCGCGTGGGCATCGCCCGGGCGCTGAGCCTGAACCCCGACTTCATCGTGTGCGACGAACCTGTGTCCGCTCTGGACGTGAGCATCCAGGCCCAGGTGCTGAACCTGCTCCAGGACTTGCAGGAAAAACAGGGCCTGACTTACATGTTCGTCACCCATGACCTGTCTGTGGTGCGCCACATCAGCGATGATATCTGCGTCATGTACCTGGGCCAGCTGGTGGAGACCAGCCCGGCCAAGGAGCTGTTCAAAAAGCCGCTGCACCCGTATACCAAGGCGCTTTTGTCCGCCATCCCAAGCACCGATATCGATCATCCCCACGAGCGCATCAAGCTCCAGGGCGAGATCACCAGCCCCATTGATCCCAAGCCTGGCTGCCGATTCGCCGCCCGGTGCCCCTATGCCACCGAGGCCTGCAAGCAGCCGCAGCAACTGGAGGAGATTCTGCCCAACCACTATATCTCCTGCTGCCGCGCGCGGGAGCTAAACCAGGATATTCTGTAATTCTTCCAGGAACAAGACATTTCCTGACTCCCTTTACAGCTTTCTTGGAAGGGGGTCAGGGGGAAACCATTCTTTGGCTTCAAAGAATGGTTTCCCCCTGAATCTTTGAAAGACGAGGACAAGAGCATGAGCGAGAAAAAATGGTTTGACTTTTCCTGCAAAAGCAACATTTTGCTGGAAGACGAGGAGGGCAACCGCACGCCCATGAGCGAGCCCTATTACCGGGTGCTGGAAATCGCGCCCAAGACCTGGCGCATCCTGTCGGACGGCGATTTTTCTTACCTGCTGGAAGGCGAGGATGGCGATGCCCTCCTGATCGACAGTGGCTACGGCGCGGGCAACATCCGGGAATACTGCAAAAGCCTGATCGGTCACGACGTGCCGCGCATCGTCAACACCCACCATCACTTTGACCACACCGCCAACGATGGCTATTTTGATCTGGTGTACATGGCGGCAGAATCCGTGCCCCTGGCCACCCAGCCCTTCCCAAGCTTCGATGGAATCAACTTCCCCCGAAACTATGAAGTGCAGATCGTGGAGGACGGAGATACTATCCCCCTGAAGGGCCGCGATCTGCTGGTGTTCAAGATGCCCGATCATGCCGTGGGCAGCATCGTTCTCCTTGACAAAGCGGGCCGCCTGCTCTTTACCGGCGACGAATACGGCATGCCCTTTGGCAAGCCCATCAACACCACAGTGGAAAACTGGGCACGCCTCAGCGAAAAGCTGCTGCCCTACCGAAAGGATTATGACGCTGTGTGGGGCGGCCCTGGCCAGGCTGATCCGGATATCGTGCAAAAGGTGTATGATAACTGCAAGGCCGTACTGAATGGTGCGGAAGGACTGGTCAAGGAAGATCCGCCCTTCAACAATTGGCAGCAGACCGATGCGGAAGGCCACATCATCTGGAAGCGCAAGCTGCCCCATCCCGGCGACGGCCCCAAGCATCAGAAGAAGGGCAGCGACGGCAAGATCGCGGACGTGCGCTGGAACGAAAAGCAGGAAATCACCAAGCGCATCTACGGCGAAGCGCCTTTTGCCATCGTATACGATATCAACAAAATATTTGACAATAAATGAAAGGTGAGGTGCGTATCATGGGCCAAGTGATCGACGCCAACCTGTACTGGTTCCCGGAAGATCTGTTTACCAACGAAGAACTGGCTGAGAAATTTCTGTCCGAGGTGCCCGTACAGTATGGCATCAAGGGCTATTTGAAGGAAAACAATGGCCTGAAACAGTACGTGATCGAAAAGCCCGTGGGCAGCGAAAACCTGAACTACGTGCAGGGCGATTACGTGCTGGAAAAGCAGCTTAAGGATATGGACAAGGCCGGGATCGACAAGGCCGTTTTGAAGCTCTCCTGCCAGCAGGAATGGATGAGCCTCGACATGTGCCGCCTGTTCAATGACGGTATGGCGGACCACATCAGGCGTTCTTCCGGGCGTATGGCGGGCCTTGGCGTGGTGCCGCCGCAAGGGACCCCTGCCGTATTCAGGGAGATCGACCGCTGCTTGGATGAATTGCATTTCGGCGGCCTGCAGCTTTCCGCGCACTACGGCAATCTGTATCTGGACGATGAAGCCTTCGCGCCCTTCTTCGCCTACCTCAACCAGCGTGGCGTCACCTGCTACGTGCACCATACGCCAGTGCCCGTGCAGTACGACAGCCTGACGGCCTACACCAACCTGCGCCGCAGCTATGGCCGCTGCGTGGATCAGGCCACCGCCATCGGCCGGGAGCTGTTCAGCGGATTCTTCACCAAGTATCCCAACGTCAAGCTGGTGCATTCCATGCTGGGCGGCGGGTTCTTCGCCTTCACCAGCCTGTGGTTCCCCAAAAAGCCCAAGGTGCAGGAGGCCGTCAGCCGATTCAAGGATGATAACGAGCTGGTGGTAGAGCAGCTAAAAAACAACGTGTATTTCGAGATGAGCCACGCCCAGCCCTGGGGCAAGGCGCAGCTGGAATGCGCGGTGAAGGCCCTGGGGGCCGATCATATCCTGTTTGGCACCAGCTATCCCGTGCGGCCCGTGTGGCTGCTGGAGGGCGCGGATTTCGTGCGCGGGCTGGACATTACGGAAGAAGAAAAAGAGCTGATCCTGCACGGTAACGCCGAGCGGCTATATCATCTATAAGCAAGGGGGGAAAGGGCATGCCGCGTTTTATGGTGGATACCAAACTGTACGGCTGGGACATGCCGGAGCAGGCGCTCAGGCGGGAGAAAAACACCTTTCTGCTGCTGAGCCTGCTGAACGCCGCGCTCTCCATCGCCTGCGGCGTGATTTCCACCGGCGTCACCCGGCATAACTGGGTCAGCTTCGCGGCTACGGCGGCGCTGATTGCCCTGATGATGGAGGTCATTGGCGCGGTACGCTTTCGGATGGCGAAAAGCATGCTGGACAAGCGCGGCTTTGACAGCGTCCACAATATGATGCGTTGGTCCGCCAAATGCCACCTGGCGCTGATGGCGGTGGCCTTCACGGCGGGCGTTGTATCCTGCTTTCAATCCTTCGGAGGCATCTTGGATCTGGTCATTTTGCTGGGCTTCGCCTTGAGCTTTGCCTGCTCCTTCCTGTTTTTACGGCGGTATGACCGCATTCCCACGCACAGCATGAAAGCGCCCGAATAAGGTGCTTTTCTTCCGGTCCCACAGATCGTTGCAGAAGGATCGAAGACATCTTGCGGATGGAGGATCCCATGAACAAGTTCAAAACCGTCAAATCCCTGCTGATGAATCTGCCGGTTTCCCTCACCATGAGCTTCGTGGCCCAGTGGGTCAACATCCTGCATGGCCACATGCAGCATTTTGAATGGGGCAGCATGGCCGTCAGCTTCTGTTTCTCCTATTTCATCGCCTTCCTGATCGCATTTTTCATTCCTACGGATACATGGGGCTTCGCCTTCGCGGAAAAGTGCGGGGCAAAGAAGGGCACCTGGGCTTTTGATGTCCTGGTGAACCTGGTGGTCAATACCATTTTCTGTGTGATCATGACCGCAGTGATGCATTGGTTCACCGCCTGCCTGCTGGGCGGCCTGCCCCTCAGCTCCATTCCGGGCGGCTTCCTGGAAATGATCGGCCCGGTGTGGATTTCCTGCTTCATCGTGAGCCTGATCACCCAGCGGCCTGCCATCCGCATTGCTAAGCGAATTTGCGGCAAATCATGAGAAACTGCAAGAAAAAGCCGATATTCTTCCGTAAGCTCCATGGGCAAAGCTGCCCGCTTGCTCTATAATAGAATCAACAGCATAGCAAATCCCTTGACACGATACATGCGAGTCACTGCGCAGATACGATACGGCGGTGATTCGCATGTTTGTTTATGAAAAGGGAGGAAACAACCATGTCTGAACTCCGTTCCAATGATTTCCTGGTAAAAGAAAAGCCCGGCAGGCTGATGCGCAAGTACGCTGTCCCCTGTATCATTTCTCTTGTGGTGGCGGCGCTGTACAACATCGTAGACCAGATCTACATCGCCAACGCCGATTACCTGGGTTCCTTCGGCAACGCCGCCAACACCACCGTGTTCCCCATGACGGTGCTGGCTTTGGCCATCGCCGTCATGATCGGCGACGGGGCCTGCGCCTTCGTCAGCATCCTGCTGGGCCGCAAAAACCAGCAGGACGCTCACAAAACCATCGGCAACGCCGTGGTGCTGACGGTGGGCAGCAGCGTCATCGTGACCGTGCTGTATTTGCTGTTTTCCGAGCCCATCCTGACGCTGTTCGGCGGCCGGGTCAACGATGAAACCTTCAAACTGGCCAAGGAATACTTCTTCTGGATCACCCTGGGTATGCCCTTCTATATGTTCGGCCAGGCCATGAACCCCATCATCCGCTCCGACGGCAGCCCGCGCTTTGCCATGATTTCCACCGTGGCCGGGGCGGTTACCAACATTTTCCTGGATTGGCTGTTCATTTATCCCCTGCATATGGGCATGATGGGCGCGGCCATCGCTACCGTGATTGGGCAGATTTTGACCGCCGTGCTGGCCATCTGGTATCTGTGCCACATGAAGGCCGTGAAGCTGGAAAAGAGCAGCTTTGGCCTGTTCCCGGACCTGATGAAGCAGTATATTCCCCTGGGCATCACCAGCTTTCTGAGCCAGGCCAGCCTGGTGGTCTCCATGGCGGCTGTGCAGAATTCCACCGCCAAATGGGGCGCGCTGGACCCGGTGTTCGGCCAGCCTCAGTACACCCAGATTCCCCTGGCGGTGCTGGGCATCGTGATGAAATTCTTCCAGATCGCTATTTCCATCTCTGTGGGCCTGTCCGCGGGCTGCATCCCGGTGGTGGGCTACAACATCGGCGCGCAGCGGAAGGATCGCGTCAAAACGCTGTTCACCTATCTGCTGGCGGCGGAGGCCATCGTGGGCTTTGTGGCCCTTTTCATCGTGGAGGTATTCCCCCAGGGCCTCATTAACATCTTCGGCGCGGCCAATGAAAGCGAATACTACACCCAGTTTGCCATCCGCTCCTTCCGCATCTATCTGTGCATGATGCCACTGGCCATGGTCAATAAAGGCACCTTCATCTTCCTCCAAGCCTTGGGTAAGGCGAAAGAATCCATGATCCTGTCCCTGGTGCGTGAAATCATTTTCGGCGTGTTTCTGCCCATCCTTTTGCCCCTGGCGTTCGCCCTGAACGGCATTCTGTATTCCTTCCCAGCGGCGGACATTCTCACCTTTATCCTGTCCCTGATCGTGATCCTGCGCACCTACAAGGAGTTACAAAAGAACTGATATGCAGCAAAAACAAAATAAAATGGGCGTGATGCCCATTCCCAAACTGCTCCTGACCATGGCGATCCCCCTGATGCTGTCGCTGCTGGTGCAGTCGCTCTACAACATCGTGGACAGCATCTATGTGTCCCGCATTTCGGAAAAGGCGCTGACTGCCACGTCCCTGGCTTATCCCGTACAGATCCTGATGATCGCCCTGGGCGTGGGCACGGCGGTGGGCATCAACGCGCTTTTGTCCCGGCTGCTGGGGCAGAAAAAGCACGAGGATGTGACCAAAGGCGCGGTTACGGGGTTGGTGCTGGCCGCGCTCAGCTCTCTGTTGTTCATTGTGGTTGGATTGTTCTTTGCCGATGGCATTGCCAACGCCATGACAAGGGACGCGGAGACCGCCTCCATGTGCGCCGATTATCTGCGCATCGTCACCCTGCTTTGTACCGGCTCCTTCCTGGAAACCATGATCCAGCGGTTTTTGCAGGCCAGCGGCAAAACAGGTCTGAGCATGGTTTCGCTGGTCGTGGGCGCGGGCACCAACATCATCCTGGACCCTATCTTCATTTTCACTTTTGGCATGGGCGTCCGGGGCGCTGCCATCGCCACGGTGATCGGCCAATGGCTGGGGGCCGCGACGGCGCTGCTGCTGAATATGCTGCGCAATCCGGAGGTGAAGATCAGCTTCAAGGGCTTCCGGCTGGAAAAGAAGACCGTCGCTGCCATCTACAAGGTGGGCTTTCCCACCATTATCATGCAGGCCATGGGCTCTGTGATGAATTTCGGCATGAACGCCCTGTTGAGCGCAGGCACGGCAGTGGCCTTCTTCGGGGCCTATTTCCGCTTGCAAAGCTTTCTCTTTATGCCCATGAACGGCCTGGGCCAGGCCTGCCTGCCCATCATCGGGTATAATTATGGGGCGAGCAACCTGGACCGCATCCGGGAAACGGTGAAAACCGCGCTGAAATGGGGCATTGCCCTGGGGCTTCTGTTTACGGCGCTGTTCATGGCCCTGCCGGGACCGCTGCTTAGTCTGTTCAACGCAAGCGGAGAAATGATTTCTCTGGGCGTGCCCGCCATTCGTATCATTTGCGTCACATTTGCCCTGGCGTCCGTGACCATGATCCTGGGGCTATGCGCCTCGGGCCTGGGCAACGGCATGATCAACATGATCGGCACGGCCATCCGGCAGGTCGTCCTGTTGCTGCCCTGCTTTGCGCTGCTGAAAGCTGTCTTTGGTCTCCGGTATGCCTGGTTTGCCATGTGGATCGCGGAAATCAGCGCCATGTTGTTTGCGGTCATCAGCACGCACAGGGAAATCAACCGCAAGCTGAACGACATGCGAAAATAAGAAGATGCGGCAGAAGTCCATCATTCAAATATCATTTCCGTTTTTTCAAGTTATTTTAAGGTTTCCGTGTTACACTGCGCACATGATATCGAGCAGCGAAAGCGTAAGACCGGATATCGAAATCAATGAAGGAGGATATCCCCCCATGAAAAAGATCATCTCTTTGGTGCTTGCTCTTTCGCTTCTCTGCACTGTTGGCGCTGCTTTCGCCGAAGGTCCTGGCGGGCGCGGCGGCAATGGCGGCCCGGGCGGCAGGCAAGGCGGTATGCGCGGCGGCAACGGCGGCACCGACAAATCCGGCGACGCGGCGCTGCAGGCTATGATCGCCGAAATTGCTCCCAAGTTCCAGCTGCTCACCTATGAGGATGCGGAAACAGGCACCAGTTTGCAATATCAGCTTTATATCCCTGAAAACTATGATGAAAACCAGCGCTATCCAATGATCCAGTTTATTCCTGATTCAAGCGCTGTTGGGCGCGGTGCGGATTATGTGCTGACCCAAGGCTGGGGCGGCCTGATCTGGGCAACAGAGGAAGAGCAAACCAAGCATCCCGCTTTTGTGGTGGTGCCCATTTTTACCGAAACCGTGGTGGACGACAATTTCAATCATTCCAGCCAGATCGACGTGGCCATGCGCCTGCTTCAATCTTTGACAGAATCATATTCCATTGACACGGACCGGATCTATACCACCGGCCAGTCCATGGGCGGCATGACCTCCTTCCATCTGAGCATTGCCTATCCGGACTTCTTTGCCGCCTATCTGTTTGTGGGCAGCCAGTGGGATGTCAGCCTTTTGAGCGGTCTGGAGCAGAAGGATTTCTTCTACGTCGTTTCCGCCGGTGACCCCAAGGCCTCCGCCAGTCAGGCAGAGCTTCTTGCCTTGTTCGATGTGGACGGCGCTGCTTACAGTCATTCGGAATGGAGCGCGCAGGATGACGCTGAAACCCAGAAGGCCGCTGTCGCCGCCATGCTGGCAGAAGGAAACAATGCCAACTTCGTCACCTTCACAGCAGGTACGACGCTTGCAGAGGGACAAACCGCTATGTCGGGTGCTGGTGAGCATATGACTTCTTTCGATTACGCATATAAGTTGGAAGCAGTCCGCGACTGGCTGTTTGAACAGAGTAAGTGAATTGCTGGATGAAAAGAATATTTTTACAAGGGACTTTTTGCCTTGACCGAAATATTTTTCAATGGAGTTCTGCGAGTATCACGATGTTTTTTCAAGCAAGTTTCCGAGTTAATAATTCTATATAAGAAAAAGCCGCCTCCTAAGAAGCGGCTTTTCTGTTATCCGTAAACCAGCTCTTGCAGGATGATTTCTTCCGCACACTGCCGGATATTGTTCATACGGCCAACCCAGGCTATTTGATCTTTTGCTTTCAGCTTTTCATCGATGCCTTCTGCCTGGGCAACTTGGGGGATGATTTGCTCCAATCTCTGTCGACTGTTTCGGTCGATCTCTGTCAAGTGCTCGTAAAGCGTGCCGGACAAAATCAGGCGGGTGTACAGTCCGGGACGATGCTCCCGGAGATAATTCAGGCGCATCCGGCCATAGTGTCCAAGCGGAGTCTTGTCCGTTGTGGACAGTCGCAGATCCGGGAAATAATAGTCTCCATGCAAAGTGTAATTCAGGCTGTTCCTGAAATCGTGAATGTTGGCAGGCAGGTCAATGTTGGTTTTATTGTTCTGTTTCATCTGATTCTCCTCCGTTTGTATGAATATGCTTGACGAAAATCATTCCACAGACCCAAGCCAATGCCACAACCATGCCACAACTGGATTATCACGTATTATCACAGTTTGGTATTTAGCAACAGAAATGTTAGACTTATTAGTACTTAATTTGGTACAACATTACCAAATTTCAGGCTTTCCCCGGAGTTCAAATCTCTCCTTCTCCGCCAACCTTGCACTACGAAAAAGGACAAAAAGTCCCGGACGTGAGTGCGATGAAGAAAAGCCTTGATTTACCCCTGTAAATCAAGGTTTTTCTTTTGCTCTTTTTCGAAAAACGGAAAAAATGGGCTAAATTTTTTTCCCAGTGGTGCGCAATTTGAGTGACAAAAATAGTCGATTTTTCATACTCCGCCTCTGTTGTGATTGATTCGGAAACGAAGAAAATGATTCGATTGATTCAAGAAAATAGAAGCGTCTTTCAAAATGATTCGGAAGGATTCGGGAGCGTTTAATCCCCATCCTTCCCTTTTCTTCTCTCCGGAAGCTATGGGTTGGCCGAGGAAAACGGGGGCACCGCGGTGTTGGCAATTGGATTTCTACGATCGGGGTTTTTCCAATATAACTTTGGGACAACTGGAAGCGTCAGTGGTTACGGACACTATTGGGCTAACATTGCTTTAGGAAATATTAACGTTACGGGACTTTCTTTTTCTCCATCTAGTTTTTCTAGCGTAACAGCTAATGTAGCCAAAGCAAGGGGCTGGTCTGTTCGCTGCGTCTCCTTCAATAATCTTCTCTCCGGAAGCTATGGGTTGGCCGAGGGAACAAATTTGACGAACGCGGACACGGCAGTCTTGGGGATCGGTTTCCAGAGGAGCGGATTTTACACTTGGGTAAACGGGATTATTTCCGAACAGCAAAGAAATGCAAGGATATGGACGATGTCGATATTTTCGGTTTGGAACGCGTATCATATCTTCCTAGGCTCTACCGTCAATGAACCTACGAAGTATTATGTCGTTGGATTTGGAAGTAGTGTTCGCTGCCTTTTCCTTCCCTCATCTTCTTTCATGGAAGCTATGGGTTGGCCGTGGGATACGGAAATCTGACGAACGGGGACACGGCAATTCTTTCGTTTCCGTTAAACTATGTAAGGGCGGGCGAGTATCCGTCGGGACAAGGTGATTTTGTTCTTCGTGATACTCAAGGGACATACTATTCGACGGAGTGCTGGGCGCGAGAACGAGCGTACGATCTTGGGTTCCGACCAACTTATTATAGTCCGCATGGTAATCCTTATGGATATAGCAAAGGAGATGCATATTCTTTTCGCTCAGTCCTTCAATAATCTTCTCTCCGGAAGCTATGGGTTGGCCCTGGGATCAAATTTGACGAACGCGGACACGGCGGTGTTGGCGCAGAAATTTATCCGGTCAGGTAATTATCTTCCCGTTCTAGGCTCCTGGGATCGCAGAGGCTCAGCAGGCAGGTTATGGACTATAACTGCGTACGTTCACGGAAATGCTTGTGATCTTTATCATCAGGAGCAGACGTTAAGCTCTGATGACAATGCTGGAAAATATTACGGGTTTAGTGTTTCGCAAGAATCCTTCTGCTCATCTTCTTTCTTAAAGCTATGGGTTGACCGAGGGGAATTCGACGAACGTAGGCACGCCAGTCTCAGCGCTCGATCTTTTTAAAACGGGTTGGTATTTTGTCGGCGAGAGTGAGTCATCTGGTACTCTGACTAATCGGAGTAATCATGGATACTTCTGGTTCTCAACGGCTACAATGGTGGATTCTGAGGCGAGGCGTATGTATTACGGAGAAAATGCACTTCAAATTGGCGTGAGATACAAACACGGCGCAGGATATAGTGTTCGCTGTGCGTTTGAAAGCCTTCGTTAATCTTCTATCTCCGGAAGCTATGGGTTGGCCGAAGGAACAGGAACGAGAATGAATACGTCGACGATAGATTCTCCGTTTGATCTGATTATGAGTGGAAGATACGATTATTCTAACGCATTAGGTTTTGAAGCACAGAATTATACCCGCTATCGCACACATTCTCTGGAAGTATTGTATCTCTCCTATGGTGAACTTAATTTGCGCGGTGGTATTTCGACTGGTCACGGGCTTACTTTTGGCTGCATCTTTCGCCACCACTTCTCTCCGGAAGCTATGGGTTGGCCGAGGGATCTGGTTTAATGAACGGGGATACGGCGGTCTTGACGGTTGGATTTGCGAGAAATGGGGACTATTATAATTCTTATTTGAACGTTCGCGGGGATTATGGGATATCCGCGAGTCGGTTTCTGGGTTCGAGCTGGAACGCAAATTATTGGTTGGAATTCCAAAGAAGCACGTTATCTCCGTCTACTATCGGGACGAGAGCGCACGGCGTGGGTGTTCGTAAGGTTCCTTCCCTCATCTTCTCTCCGGAAGCTATGGGTTGGCCGTGGGATCTGGTTTGACGAACGCGGACACGGCGGTCATGACGATGGATTACCGACGTAATGGCCACTATTCTTATGACGGAGGAAGCTTGACGAACCTTTCGGCTTTTGGCTATATATGGTCAAGAGTTCCATATAGTGTCGCGAACATTTACTATTTCAATTACCAGGCAACAAGATTGGCAGAGTCGTATATTGCTAGCCGTGCTTCTGGCTTCGGTGTTCGCTGGGCCTTTCGCCAATCTTCTCTTCGGAAGCTATGGGTTGGCTGTGGGAAACTCTGGATTGACGAACGGGGACACGGCAGTTATTGATTTTGGATTTCTGAGAAGCGGAGCTCTGTATTGGTCTCATACTCCAGGGGAACAAGGAGTACGTGGTTACTATCAGGCAAACCGGGCTCGCAGCGTTAATAACTCAACTTTCCCATAAGCAATTCTCCTCCAAGTCCAATAGCAACAGCGAAAAGCAGGAAGAAAAAAGGAGGGTTGACATTCAAGCAGGAACGG
>CAJOJQ010000048.1 GCA_905234985.1 uncultured Christensenellaceae bacterium | reverse complement strand
GTTTGGGGACGTGCCTTTTGCTGGCTGTCCACTGAACGGGGACGTGTAGGTCTGCCTTACCAAAGTGTGTGTCCATCCTATGGGGTACAGTTTATAAAGGTAGGAAGTAGGAGGTAGGAAGTAGGAAGTTTGATTTTGTTTTCAAAAGCGTTGGAAACGGTTCCTATGTCCAGACATTATAAAGCCTCCTACCTCCTACCTCCTACTTCCTACCTCCTACTTTTATTTTCTCTCCAATCATGAACATATGATTTGCGAAACCGTGGCGTTATTGTGTCATCGGATTGACTTTCTTTTACCTTTGATGGATAATACAGGCGAAGGAGGTGTTCATTCTTTATGAAGGAACAGCCAAACCAAAGAAAGCAACTGCTGTATTACTGCGGTCTGGTCATCATCGTGATGCTGCTGCTGAATATTTTCGTATTTCCCGCCCTGCTGCAGCCCCAGGTGACGGAAGTGACCTACGATGATTTCCTCGCCAAGGTGGACGCCGGTCAGGTGGAGGAAGTTTCCTACCAGGACAACATGCTGGTATTCACCGCCAAGGACGAGAATGGCCGCAAAGCCTTCTATAAAACCGGCGTATGGCCCGGGGACGACGGACTGACGGAACGTTTATTGGAAAAGGACGTGAAGTTCGCCGCCGAAATCCCCACCCAGGCCTCTCCCCTTTTGAGCTTCCTGATTTCCTTCGTGCTGCCCATGGCGCTGTTCGCCCTGCTGGGGCGGTGGCTCATGAACACCATGACAAAGCGCATGGGCGGCGAAGCATTGACCTTAGGCAAATCCAACGCGAAAATCTACATCGAATCCCAGACCGGCAAAACCTTTGCTGACGTGGCGGGCCAGGATGAGGCCAAGGAAGCGCTGACCGAGATCGTGGATTTCCTGCACGATCCCGGCAAGTACGCCGAAATCGGCGCGAAGCTGCCCAAGGGCGCGCTGTTGGTAGGCCCTCCCGGCACCGGTAAAACGCTGCTGGCCAAGGCCGTGGCTGGTGAAGCCAAGGTGCCCTTCTTCTCCATTTCCGGCTCGGAATTCGTGGAAATGTTCGTGGGCATGGGCGCGGCCAAGGTGCGCGACCTGTTCAAGCAGGCGGAGGAAAAAGCTCCCTGCATCGTATTCATCGACGAAATCGACACCATCGGCAAAAAGCGCGACAACGGCGGTATGGTGGGTGGCAACGACGAGCGGGAACAGACCCTGAACCAGCTGCTGGCCGAAATGGACGGCTTCGATGGAAAAAAGGGCGTGGTGATCTTAGCCGCCACCAACCGGCCCGACATTTTGGACCCCGCCCTGCTGCGTCCCGGCCGGTTCGACCGGCGCATCCCCGTGGAGTTGCCCGATTTGCAGGGCCGCTTGGCCATCCTGAAGGTTCACGCCAAGAACGTAAAAATGGACGAGAACGTGGATTTGGCTCCCGTGGCCCGGGCCACCTCCGGCGCGTCCGGCGCGGAGCTTGCCAACATCATCAACGAAGCCGCCCTGCGGGCCGTGCGCATGGGCCACGGCACCATCCTCCAAAATGATCTGGAGGAAAGCGTGGAAACGGTCATCGCGGGCTACCAGCGCAAGGGCGCGGTGATTTCCGACAAGGAAAAGAAGATCATCGCCTACCATGAGATCGGCCATGCCCTGGTGGCGGCCCGGCAGAAGCATTCCGCCCCCGTGACCAAGATCACCATCATCCCCCGCACCTCCGGGGCCTTAGGCTACACCATGCAGGTGGAAGAAGACGAACGGGTGCTTATGTCCAAAGAGGACGCCATGAACCAGCTCGTCACCCTCACCGGCGGCCGCACGGCGGAGGAATTGATCTTCCATTCCATCACTTCCGGCGCGTCCAACGATATTGAAAAAGCCACCCGGCTGGCCCGGGCCATGGTGACGCGCTATGGCATGAGCGATCAGTTCGATATGGTGGCCCTGGAAACGGTGACCAACCAGTATTTGGGCGGCGATACGTCCCTGGCTTGCTCCGCTGATACTTCCGCCAAGATCGACGCGGAAGTGAACGCCATCATCAAGTCCGCCCACGACACCGCCCGGGAAATCCTGTCCGCCAACATGGAGCAGCTGCACAAGCTGGCCGCCTATCTGCTGGAAAAAGAAACCATCACCGGCGAGGAATTCATGAAAATTCTGGACGAATCGGCGGAACACGCTTGACCCCTTTCGCGCAATTTTGCACCGCACGGTTTTTCACGTGAAACACAGCCCTCCGCGGCAACGCGGATGGGCTGTGTTTTACGGCATTTCAAAGGAAAACACCACAGGAGGCCGGACATGCAGTATCTTTTTACGGAACGGGCGCACCTGATGTGCCCCCATATGTGCTTCGGCGTCGCGATGGCGGTGAAGCGCCCTTATGAGGAAAAACGAATCAGGGACGCAATCAGCCAGCTGTCCGCCGCCCATCCCTTTCTGAACGCCCTGATGGGATATGAAGAAGACAAAAACGCGTATTATTACCGCGTCACGGATCAGTCCAAAGTGGAGCTTCTGGTGAACGATCAGGAAATCAGCGGCATGGACGCGCCCGAAATCATGGGAACATACCGGATTCTGACCGAACGGGACTGGAACCTGTTTGAAGAAGGCATGCTGAAAATCGCTGTCTGGCGGATGAATGATCGCACCTGCTTCCTGCTGGTTTTCCATCATCTGCTGGCGGATGGAAGGGGCGCGCTGCATCTTGCGGAAGAGCTGGCGGACTGCTATGCGCTGGGCAAGCAGCCGGAATACGCGCCTGAACAATTGATTACCCCAAAGGATTTGCCGGAAAACTCCCGCATGCCCTTCATCAGCCGGTTCCTGGTGGAAAGAGCCAACAAGAACTGGCGCAAGGAAAACCATACCGTTTCTTATGCGGAATACCACGCCTTTGCCGACGGATTTCTAAAACAGGACGCGGTTCGTTATTCCGTAACCCGGTTTGATTCGGAAGAACTGAACGCCATTCGGCAAAAATGCCGCGAAAACAAGGTGACGGTCAACGACTGGCTGCTGGCAAAAATGGCACTGGAAGACCGCGCCGAAAAAATCGTCGCGGCCTGCGACCTGCGGGATCGTTTCGGCTTTTACCGCAAGGGCGCGCTGGGCAACTATTCCACCGCCTTCAGCATCGAAGTGAAGGCGAAAGAAAAAGACCTGTTCGCGCTGGCCAAGGCGGCCCACGAACAGGTGCAAAAGAAAATTTCCGATCCTAAAGCGCTTTTCCTGGTGCTGCAATGTTATGCCAGCCTGGACCCCGGCCTGCTGGACGCCGCGCTGATCGCCTGCCGGGGCGGCTATCCCAGCAAGGCCGGGAAGTTCATCGGCGGCATGTTCTTCGGCTTCGGCGCGGCGGCGGGCCACAGCGTCACCAACTTAGGCAAAATCGAAAGCGAAAGCATGGAAGCGGCCTTCTTCATCCCGCCCGCCTCCCCCGCCATGGGAAAAACCCAGGGCGCGCTGACGGTGAACGGCGTGCTGACGGTTTGCTCCTGCGAAAGAGCAAGCGCGTGAAGCGTCAGGTGGGGAACTCGAAGATCACGGCTTCAAAGGGCCTAAGGCTGTAGGTTAAGCGGTGGGAATAGCCGTCGCATTCCTTCCAATCGGCGGTCAGGGGCGGGATGCCGCCGATCTCGGCGGGGTTGCCCTGGCCGGGCAGACTGTCGTAGGTGCTGAAAACGCGCTTGTACAGGCCGCCGAAGGGCAAGCCCGCGGAATAATCGTGATAGGATACCGGGGAGAAATTCAGCACCACCAGCACCGCGCCGTCATAATTCCAGGGATTGCGGCGGATGAAGGCCAGGAGGTTCCGGTCCGCGTCGCCCTTGTTCACCCACTCGAAGGTGGCGGGGTCGCGGCTGTCGCTGTGCAGGCTGGGATACATCTTATACAGGCCCAGCAGATTGCGCACGCACTGCATCACGTCCCGGTGGGCAAAATCGTCCGTCAAATGCCAGTCGATGCTGTGCTTCACGTCCCACTCTTTTTCCTGGGCAAATTCCTGGCCCATGAACAAAAGCTTCTTGCCGGGGAAGGTGAACTGCCAGGTGTACAGAGTTTTCAGCTCGCCCATCCGATCCTGTTTTTCTCCGGGTGCTTTCTTCGCCATGGTGCCCTTGCCGTAGACCACCTCGTCGTGGCTCAGCACCAGGATGAAGTTTTCCGTGAACGCGTAATCCGCGATGTGGGTCAGCATACCGTGGTGATATTTGCGATAGACGGGATCGAGATTCATGTACCGGATGGTATCGTTCATCCAGCCCATTTTCCACTTGAAGGTAAAGCCTAAGCCGCCCTGCTTCACATCGGCGGTGATGCCCCATTCGGGAGAGGAATCCTCGGCGATGAGGAAACCGGTGGTCTTGCCGCAGACTTCATAATTGAGCTGCCGCAGGAAGTCCATGCTCTCCAGGTTCATGCGCCCACCGAACTTGTTGGGCCGCCATTCGGAGCGGTCATAGTCGTTATAGAGCATGGAGGCCACGGCGTCCACGCGGAGGGCGTCGATGTGGAACTCCCTGATCCAGTACATGGCGTTGGCGATCAGGAAGGAGCGCACCTCGGGCTTGCCGTGGTCAAAGGCCAGGGTGCCCCAGACGGGGAACTCCCGGCGCAGGGGGTCGCTGTTTTCATACAGGGGCGTGCCGTCGAACCAGCCCATGGCGAAGGCATCCTTGGGGAAGTGGGCGGGCACCCAGTCCAAAATCACGCCGATGCCCGCCCGGTGCAGGGTGTTCACGAAGGAACGGAAATCGTCGGGCGTTCCGTAGCGGCTGGTGGGGGCGTAGTACCCCGTCACCTGATAGCCCCAGGACAGGTCGAAGGGATGCTCGCAGATGCCCATCAGCTCCACGTGGGTATAGCCCATGTAGGTGACGTAATTCACCAGGTCGTCCGCAAGCTGGGTATAATTCAGAAAGCCGTCCTCGTCCTCCGGGCCGCGGTAGCCCTTCTTCCAGGAGCCTAAATGCACCTCGTAAATGGACATGGGCTTTTCCAGCACCTTGGTATTGTCCCGCTGGGCCTGATGCGCGTCGTCAGACCATTGAAAGTTATCCAGCCCCCAGACGATAGAGGCGTTGTTGGGCCGCTTTTCAAACCAGAAGCCGTAGGGGTCGCTCTTGAAGCGCTTCACCCCGTCCGCGCCGGTGATCACATAGCGGTAAGCGTCGCCCTGACCCACGTCGGCCAAAAAGCATTCCCACACGCCGCTGTCGCCTTCGCTGCGGTGCATCCACTTTTCGTTTTCCCAGCCGGTCTTGGCGGTGATGACGGAAACGTACTGGGCGTTTGGCGCCCACACGTTGAACCAGGTGCCCTTCACGCCCTCCGCTTCGCCGGGGTGCGCGCCTAACTTGCGGTAAACCTCGTAATCGGTGCCCTGATGGAACAAAAAGCTGTCGTACCCGGTGAATACCTTTCTCGTTTCGTCGCCCATGGTTTTGTCCTTCCTTTCGTCTGCTTACGTTTTCCAGGGGAGGATGATGGAGGCGGATTGGGGTTCAACGGAAATCTGGAGCTGGCCGCCGTCGACGCGGCCCACCCCTTCGTCAGCTTCCAGGAAGCCCTGGTCGGTCGTGCGGAAATTACAGTGCATATCAATCCCATCCGGTATGCCCACGTCCCGCAGGGGCAGGGTGAGCGTCTGGGCGTGATTCAGGTTGTTGACGGCCACGACGACCGTGGCTTCTTCGTCGAACCGGGCGTAAGCGATGAAGCCGTACCCCGCGCAGAGGGATTTTACGCTGCCCTTTTTCAGGACGGGCAGCTTTCCGCGGAGCTTTGTCAGGGCTTTGTGCAGGTCGATCAGGCCCTGATCCTCATGGCCCCAGGGATAGGTGCGGCGGTTGTCCGGGTCGGTCCAGCCCACCTGACCGGCTTCGTCGCCGTAATAAATGGTGGGCGCGCCCGGCCAGGTCATTTGAATGACCACCGCCTCCCGGAACACGGGCACCTGTATACCCTCGCTGGCCGCATTGCTGCCGGCGGACTGCAAACGGCCCACCCGACCGTTGGTGCGGGTGAGGAAACGGCTGTGGTCATGGTTGCTCAATTCGTTCATGGCGCACTGCAGGCTGGGGGTGGGCAGGCGGCTCATGTTCTCCGCCATGATGCCGAAGAACGCGGATCCATTCTGATACAAATCGTCCCGCCGGTAGTCGGAATGCTTTTCCACGCCCGTGAGGAACCAGGTGACCGGCTCCATGAACGCGTCGTAGTTCATCACGGTGTCCCATTGGTCGCCCCGGAGCCAGGAGGAAGGATTGCCGTAATGCTCGGCCAAAATGACGGTGTTGGGATTCGCCTGCTTCACCCGTCGGCGGAACATATGCCAGAACAGGTGGTTGAACTCATGGCTGTGGGCCAGATCGGCCGCCACGTCCAGCCGCCAGCCGTCGATGGAATAGGGCGGAGACGCCCACTTTTCCGCCACCTTAAGGATTTCCTCGCACAGCTCGCTGCTGCCCTCGTAATTCAGCTTGGGCAGCGTTTCCACGCCCCACCAGGCGTCGTAATCCTTGGGGGCGGTGAAGCGGAAATAATTCCTGTAGGGGCTTTCCGGATTGCCGTAAGCTCCCGGCGGATAGTCGCCGGACTGCTTGTAGATGCCTTCCCTGTCCATCCACCGGTTGAAGGAACCGCAGTGGTTGAACACCCCGTCCAGGATGATTTTCATGCCCCGGCGGTGAACCTCCCGGCAGAACCGGGCGAAAAAGGCGTTGCTGCCCACCAGGTTCATGCCGCTGGCGGTGCGCAGGATGTACTGGGCGGCGGCGGTATTCTTCCGCTCGTCCTTTTTGAGGGGCGCTTCCTTATCCTGAATCACCACGGTCAGGTGGGGATCAATGTGGCCGTAATCCTGCGTATCGTATTTGTGGCTGGAGGGGGACACAAAAATGGGATTGAAGTAAATCGCTTCCACGCCCAATTCCTGCAAATAGTCCAGCTTATCCATCACGCCCTTCAGGTCGCCGCCGTAGAACACCCGATAATCGCCGATCTGGGGCGGATCGTCCCAATGGGCGGCGTGGCTCACGTAATCCCCGGAGTAGAAATATTCCCTGTCCCGCACGTCGGTGCGGGGATTGCCGTTGCAGAACCGATCCGGGAAAATCTGGTACTGCACCGCGCCCTTGGCCCATTCCGGCACATGAAAGCCGGGGATGATGCGGAAGGAGTGGGCGGGGTCGGGAAAGGGAACGGAATCGGTCAGGCTGGCCCCCGAGCGCAGATAATGAATATATTTCCCTTTCCAGGAAATCAGAAAGGCATAGTAAATGGTCGTCGGATCCTTCACGGTATATTCCGTTTCAAACCAGTCGAACACGTCGTCCGTTTTGATTCGCCGCATATTGGAAACCCGGGTGGGCATGCCGGTCAAAAAGGTCACCTGCGCCCCGGCGTTTTTCAGGATGCGCAGGCGGATGGACACCGTGTCCCCCACCTCGGGTTCGGCGGGCGTGCGGAACAGGGGCGTTTCATCGCTGAAAATGGAAGAGATCAGCTGTTTTTCTTCCTGGGAGGAATTGGGCATCATTCCCACTCCTTTAACATCAATTGATTTTCGATCATTCTTTTCGCGGAACAAATGGGATGCTTGGGGAAATGCAGACAGATTTCCGCCGATATTTATCTTTATTATTTTACACGAAACGCACCAAAACCGCAACAAGGAAATCTGAAAGAGCAACTTTTTTAATAAAATATGGAATGAAAAATCATTTCTTCTCACGGTTATTCTCTATTTAACAGTTTTTTAATCAATACGTAATTCAATCGTTTCTTTTCGTTCATTATTTGTTGCGGTTTTGTTGCGGCTCTGCATGTATAATAAGAGCAGAGCCGAACCAAAGCGCACTGTTCCACTTTTCCCGCGGCGAAAAACGAAACGATGAATGAAGGAGGACGATTTATGAAAAAAACGCTGTCTGTGTTCCTGACGCTGGTGATGCTGTTCACCTGCGCTTTCTCCAGCCTTTCCCTGGCGGAAACCCCGGATGCGCTCACCGAGGCCCAGCAATTGGAATTGGCCACGGTGATGGAATGGATGATGAAGGATCTTACGGAAGAAAACTACGCCCAGGTTTTCTCCTGGGATCGGGACGAACTCCTCAAAAAATTAGAGGACTACGATCAGCCCCTGGAAACCCTCACCAAGGAAGAAATCGCCGATCTGCTGGCCCCGGTTCTCAGTATGCTCAGCCTCTTTGCCGGTCTGGCTGAAAGCGAGGACGGCGGCGAAGCCCTGGCAGGCATGCTCGCCGGTATGTTCGGCGGCCTGATGAGCGGCCTGACGGATGATTCCGATTCTGCCTTCGGCTTAGGCGACGGCTGGGACATGGCATTTGGCGACGGAGAAGAAGGCGAAGAAGAAGACGACTACGAGCCGGACTATTCCGGGTATTACTGCGACATGCTTTGGGTCAGCGGCGATTTGAAGCTGGAAGCCCTGTGGGATGACGTATATTACAAGCTCACCGTCACGGACGGGGATCAGACGCGTTCCTACCTGTGCGATGTAGACGTGAAGACGGGCCTCGCCACCAGTCTCGGCACAGGCGACCCGGAAACGGCGGAAACCCAGCCCGATCACGGCGTGGCAACCTTTTCCATCACCGAGGACGATCAGCTGGTCTGGAAGAAAGCCGATGGCGAAGAAGTCATTTTCACCGGCTATCAATCTCCTTTGGCCAACCTTACCGGATACGGGGACGGAAAAGAGATAACGATCACCTGGATGGGCAATCATCTGGAAGTCAACGTCCAGCGGGATGACGACCTGTGGGTCTATGCCTGCCCGCCGAATGAAGAAAGCGACACGCTGGAAGGAAACGGATATTTTGAAAACCTGGAAACGGGCGAAACCGCGGAGGGCTATCACGGAACCTTCGTTTTCCAGAACGACCGCGCTCAGGTGATCTGGACGGACGGCCAGGTTCCAGAGGCGCAGAGAGGCCTGACCTTTGAAATGTATGAGCCGCTCCTCATCAATGATCCCTGGATGGCCGAGGAAGCCGACATTTTTGTGATGGCGATGGACGGGTACTATGAAATCCATATCTACACCCACCCGGACTTTGATGAGTACGATTATCTTTGTACCTATGACCGGGCGACCCGCACTCTGACCGCCGTTGATCCTTCCACCATTGATTTTGATTCCCTGACCATGGAGCTGTACCGGGACATCTTCACCACCACCGCCACCTTCGTGCTGGAGGACGACGATCGTCTGGTCTGGCATGACGATACGGGCGTTTCGGGGGACGGCGTCGTGTTCCGGCATTATTTCGACTGATTGGGAAGAAATAACAGGTTTTCCGCGTCTTATTGACAAAAGGAGGTATGACTCATGAAAAAAAGACTGCTTTCTCTGGCTCTGGCCGTCATCCTGCTGACGGCGTTCCTCCCCGCCTTCGCCGTGGCCGAGGCGGGCTGGACCATGTACGTGTGTACGGAAAACGGCGGCTCCCTGAACGTGCGCAGCTCCCCCAAGACGGGTGACAACGTGATCGGCAAGCTGAATTACGGCGACTCCGTGTTTGTGTATTCCATCAGCACTAACGGCTGGGCCAGCATCGAATGGCAAAGCTATTACGGCGAGTTCTTCACAGCTTACGTCATGAGCCGCCATCTGGTGAACTACAACCCCGGCACCCGGCCCACGAAAGCGCCCAGCCCCACCGCCGCCCCTTCCGCCGACTCCGACAGGATCATCGCCGACATGAACCGGGAATTTGCCTCCGCTAAGAAGGTTTCTCCCTACACGGTGGCGGCCCGTCCCTCCCGCGCATCCGGCTGGGTGAACCTGCGCTGGGCGCCCTCCACCAGCATGGAGGTCATCTCCAAATGCACCCAGGGCAAGCGCCTGACCGTGCTGGCCGAGCTGAGAAACTGGTATCAGGTGCAGGATCCCGAAACCGGCCTGATCGGCTTCATCAGCAGCCAATACGTAAGCCGCGTTTACTGATTTCCTTTAAAACCCACGCTTGAAAGGAGTTCATATACATGATGATGAAGAAATTATTTGCGATGCTGCTGTGCCTGTCCATGCTGGTAAGCTGCGCGGCCCTGGCCGAAACGGGAAAGGCTTCCATGGGCGTCATCGACGTCAACGGCGCTTTTGATCTCAAGTGTGCGCTGCCGGAAGGCTATCGCTTGGAGGTGCTGTACAGCGATTCTGTCACCTGTATCGCCACGGTCAAGGCCGAAGACCCGAGCAAGCCGACCCTGCAGATTTCCGTCGCTTTCAACGAAATCTACGCCGGGATCGACCGGCTGAACGACATGGACGAAGACGCGCTGAAAGCGGTCGAGGACAGCTTCCGGGCGGAAGAATCCGTGGACATCTCCTACATGGAAACCGCTTACGGCACCAAGCTCATGGTGGTCAGGGAGAACCTGGACGGCGCGGACTATGTGGACTTCTACACCGTCTACAAGGGCTATGAAGTGGAGCTGATTCTGACCCACGCCCAATACGACGCCGAAACCGGCATGATCCTGGATACGCCCCCCATTACGGAAGCGGAAATTCAGATGGCCGTGCAGTTCCTCAGCGATATGGATTTCGTTCCCGCCCAATAATTCCGTATCGAATAAAACATCACGGCAGAAGCCCGCACCGGTTTTCTTCAAAAGAAGGCCGGTGCTTTTCTTTGATTTATTGGACATTTGCTGGACAGCGCCGGCTATCATTGATATAATGATTGCGGAAGACAGCCCGGAGACGTGCGATGAAGCCGCGAGCAGCCGCCGACGCACCATAAAATGAAGTCAGGGAGGGAAACGGGATGAACGCATATGATTTTGACGGAACCATTTTTGCTTCGGATTGTTCCGTCGGATTTGCGATTTGGTGCATGAACCGCCATCCGAAGCTGTGGTGTACCTTTTTCCCCTTTGCTATCCAAAACCTGCTGCTCGTCAAAAAAGGAAAGATGCCGGATTATCTGATGCGGCGCAAGTTCTTCAGTTTTCTTACGATGATTGATGACTTTGACGCGCAGATCGAGCGGTATTGGGATAAAAACGAAAAGAAGATCGCCCCCTGGTATCTAAAGCAAAAAAGGCCCGACGATCTCATTATCAGCGCGTCGCCGACGTGCATCATTGCGCCCATCGCAAAAAGGCTTCAGGTGAACTTTGTAGCGACGGAATATGACCGTGAATTCGGCGTGCTATTGAATAACCTGATGTACGCGAAGGAGAAAGCCAGGTACATCATCGACCACGGTTTTCCCAAGATCGAACACTTTTATTCCGATTCTCTTTCCGATACGCCGCTCGCTTTATGCGCCGAACAAGCGCATTTGGTAACAAACAAGGCCTCCACAGTCATTGATTGGCCGAATCTTGACCCGGAAACCATGAAAACCGTGAAAAAGAAGATCGACACAGGCTGGAACGTTCATTTGAAAGAATGAATGACCAAGATAAAAAACAGAAAGAAGGAAAACACCTTGAAGAAAAACGGAACGATCATCGCGATCATCATCGCCATCATCAGCCTGTGCTGCTCGGCGGTGTGCCTCGGGATGGTGCTGGGGCAGCTCAACGCGCCGAAAGCGCCGGAAGCGGACACGGGCAAGAGCATCCAGTACGTGATGTATGTGGGCACCAACGATAAGGACACCTACAAGATGGAAACGAGCCAGGAGGAAGCCCGGAACATTGTGGATCAAGTGTGCCTCAAATACTTTGAGGGCTACACCCTTCAGGAGGCCACTGGCGCGTGGACGGACGAAACGGGCACGATCACCCATGAATACACCCTGGTCTGTTACTTCGACGCCGCAGACAAAGCCACGGTATACCAGGCGGCGGACGAGATCATCAAGGCCCTGAATCAGAACACAGTCTTGATCGAGGAAAACGAGATCACCATGGACTATTACAGCGGGAAATAAACAGGAACGGCCAATCGGATAAACAAATAACAGGAGGATCAGGAAAATGAAAAAAATATACGCGCTGCTGTTGGGATTCGTTCTGCTGGTGAGCGTCCGCGGCGTTTCGCTGGCCGAGGTGTCTCAAAAAACCGTAGTCGGCATCGCCTGGCGGGCCGATACGGATTCGGAGTTCTTCACCAACGTGTGCCGCGCCGTGGAAGCGGCGGGCGGCGAATGGGTGATGCTGGATCAGGTGCTTTCATCTGACCTTCACTATGATGCAGCAGGCCGCCTGACCGAAGGAAAGACGGAAATCAACATGCTGGACGAAACCGCCGCCAAGTATGTAAAATGCAATTCCTGGCACGGCTCCAACGCGGCTGAAGCGGTGGGGAACGTGAGCATCGTGCTGTTCACGGGCGGCGAGGACATCAGCCCCACCCTGTATTATACCCCCGAGGAATGGCACGGCATCGAAGCGGAGATCGACTACAACGCCGAGCGGGACGTGTCCGATTATCTGACCATGTCCTATTGCCTGGACAATGATATTCCCCTCATGGGCTTCTGCCGGGGCGCGCAGATGCTGGGCGTCATTTCCGGCGGGGAAGTCATTCAGGACATTCCCACCTGGTTTGAGCATCAGGGCATCGCCTACGACTACACCCACCGCAACCAGAAGGCTGCTCCCGAATCCTACCGGGATTACGCTTCCCATCTTGTTGAGATCGAGACAGGTTCTTATCTCTATGACATGATCGGCGCGGTTTCGCTCTCCGGCTGTCCCTCCTGGCATCATCAGGCGATCAAGAGTGTGGACAATACCCGGCTGGCCGTGACCGGTTACACGGAAACGAACGGCATAAAAATGATTGAGGCGGTGGAAAGAACCGACAAGACCTTCGCCGTGGGCCTCCAGTTCCACCCCGAAGCCGCCCTGGTGAAATACTTAGACGACGCGGCGAACAAATACGACTTTATGGGGTATGAAACGGCGCTGTCCATCTTCCGGTACATTGTGGATCAATCCTATCTGACCCTGGGTTCCTGGAGGATCGGCGCGGAAGCCAGAACCGCCCTGATGGATTACGTCGCCGCCGTCACCGATGAATGGAGCGGGGCATATATTCCCGTGGAGGACCGCGTCGCCGTGTTTGACCTGGACGGCACCCTCATGTGCGAAACCTATCCCCGGTGCTTTGAATACATGGTATTTGTGGACTATGCCCTGAACAATCCCGATTACACGCCCACTGCGGACGTGCTGGCCGTGGCCCGGGAAATCGTGGACACCAAATGGCAGGAAAAGCCCTCGGGCATCAGCACCCGGCAGGCTGCCGCCGCCGCCCTTGCCTACGCGGGCATGACCCCTGCCGAGCTTGGGGAGTACGTGAAAGGCTTCATGGATTCTCCGGCCGAGGGTTTCACGGGCATGACCCGGGGCGAAGCGTTCTACCGGCCCATGGTGGAGCTTTTGAACTACCTGCGGGACAATGATTTCACCATCTATATCGTCACCGCCACCGAGCGCAACATCGTCCGCGCCATCGTGAAGGATACGCTGGGCATTGCCCCCGCTTACGTCATCGGCACAGAATACGGCTACACCGCCACGGGCCAGGGCGATACCGCCGATGGGGATTACACCTTCAAAAGCACGGATAAGGTGGTATTCGACGGCGCCTATTACGGCGAAAACGCCAAAATGTCCAAGGTGGACGCCATTGTGCGGGAGATCGGTCAGCAGCCGGTGCTGGCTTTCGGCAACAGCTCCGGGGATGTGGCCATGTGCGCGTATACGGTCACCAATAACCCCTATCCCGCCCTTTCCTACATCGTGCTGGCGGATGATGAAGTGCGGGAATGGGGCAACGCTGAAAGCGCTCAGGCCAAAGTCGCGGGCTACAACGCGCAGGGTATCGGCACCATCTCCATGCGGGACGATTTTGCCGCCATCTACGGGGACGGCGTGGAAAAGGACGCAAGCGCTTCCATTCAGTAATGATGCATTTATTTGCGGAATGCCCGCGCATAAATAAATCTAAAACATAGGAGGAAAAACCCATGAAAATCACTTCTTTCAACCCTCTGATCGTTACCAAGGACGCGGAAAACGTCATCAAGCTGTTTGAGGCCCTGGGCTTCGAGAAACGCCACAACCTGGCGGCAACCACCGGCACCACGGACTTCAACAGTGTCCGCATGAAGGACGCCAACGGCTTTTATGTGGACGTCGCGAACATCCCCACCGTCCCGCAGGATATGACGCTCATCCGCATGAACGTGGACGACTTCGACGAAGCATACGAATTTTTGACAGCCAGAGGCTTTGCGAATCCCCGGGGCGGCCATACGGTGGATACCAAGACCAACAAGTCCTGCATGATGAAGTCCCCGTCCGGCTTCGCGTTCGACCTCTGCCAGCACATCAAGAATCACGATTGACAGGAAGGAGAAAATACCATGAAGATCACAACCTTCAACCCGCAGATCATCACAAAGGACGCGGCCGCCATCGTTCAACTGTTTGAGGAATTAGGCTTTGAAAAACGCCACGATCAGGAAGGGATCGGCGAACTGAACGTGGAAGGCATTCGGATGAAGGACGCAAACGGTTTTTACCTGGACGTTTCCCAGCCCGATTTGCCGCTGCAGCGCGACGTTGTCACCATCCGCATGAACGTGGACGATTTCGATGAAGCCTATCAATTGCTGCTCTCCTACGGATTTAAAAACTACTATGCGGATCGGAACAACGAAACCCCCACGTCCAAATCCGCCCTGATGATCGCGCCTTCCGGCTTCTCCATCAATCTTGTCCAGCATATCAGGAAATAAAATCAACCTCCATCAGGCGATTGCAAAGCCGGGGGATCACCCGCCTGTCCCTTGCGCGGGCGCTTTCCCCGGCTTTCATGGATTGAACATTTATATGATTGATGTATGGAGGGGGCTACACCGTGAAAAAGATGATGAAATACAGCTTGATCCTCGCCCTTTGCCTGTCGCTTCTTTTCTGCGCCGTTTGCAGGGCGGAGGTTTCCGAAAACAGCCAGTCTCTTTCGCTGATTGGCGTGGGCAACGCCCGGGAATTAGGCGGCTATCCGACGCAAGACGGAAGGACAGTGAAGCGGGGCGTGCTGCTGCGCACGGCCAAGCTGGTAAACGCCACCGAAGAGGATTTGGAAAGGCTGCTCTCGGTCTATCATCTGGCCGTGGATGTGGATTTCCGGGGCGATTTTGAGGTGGAAAAAGCGCCTGACCCGGTAATGGAGGGCGTGGAATACCTGAATATTCATATCATTGATGAAAGCGCGGGCCTTTCGGAAGAACTGGAAGCTGAAATCGCGGCCCTGGAGGCGCAGGGCGTGGAGATCGACAAGATCACCGAGATCCGCCTGTTCATGAAATACGGCGGCTTTACCGACCAAATGTATGTGGACTTTCTTTCCTCCGATGTGGGCAAGGCCGGGTACAGCCGGTTTTTCCAGGCGCTGCTGACGCTTAAGGAGGATCAGGCCCTCCTGTTCCACTGCTCCCAGGGGAAGGATCGCACGGGCTGCGGGGCCATGCTGCTCCTCTTTGTTTTGGGTGCGGACGAGGAAACCATTATGGCGGATTTCCTTTTGACCAACGAATATAACGCGGCCTTGATCGCCGCGGAACGGGAATACCTGATCGAAAACGGCGTCGGGGAAGATGAACTGGAAGCGTTCATGAAAACCATGGATCAGGTGTTTCCCGAGTTCATGGAAAACGCCATCCACTGGATGACCGAAACCTACGGTTCGCCATTGGGCTATATCACTCAGGCGTTGGGCGTGACGGACGCGGAGATTCAAGCGCTTCGGGATAAGTTTCTGGACTAAAATCTCCCGATCCCATCCGACAGGAAAACCGTGATGGTTTGTTGAAAACAGCGTTCAGAAACCTTGCCGGGTAAACGATCACAGCAACAAAAAGGTATATTCCGTGAAAAAAGAATCGTTCATCACCTCACTTTGAGCTGGTGGTGGCATTCTGGCGGCATAAGAAAGAAACCCTTACAGCGTAAGGATTGCTGTTGGAAGTTTACACTTCTTTGAAGAACAAACAGGCAAGAACCTTCTCTCCCCCGAAAAATGTGATGGATATGTTGAAAAAAGTCAAAATCAGACAGACAGAATATCGATTGAAAGCCGGAACAAGTTGGCTCAATACGGATGATTTGGTATTCACGAATGATCTTGGCAAGCATATCGCAACATTTACGCTCTATAAGTATTTCAAAGAGATCGTAACCAAAATTGGATTGCCTGGGATGCGTTTTCATGATCTCCGCCACGGTTACGCTACGTTAGCGCTACAAAATGGAGTGGATGTGAAAACTGTTTCAAATAATCTGGGACATTCCACGACAGCTTTCACCATGGATAAGTATGGTCACGTAACGGAGACCATGATGAAGGACAGCGCGGATAAGATGCAGAGGCTCATCGAATCGCTGTGAAAGGGAGGGAAAAAGCTGGTTTGGGTACTGTTTGGGTACAAAGCAAAGAAAAAAGCCCAGGAACCTTGAAATTCCTGGACTTTCTCTGTCTTTGCGCAATTCAAATCGGACAAAATGACTTGTTTGAAATGAACAAGGACGTTTGAAACGTTCAAAACGGCTAAAATGTTCCCTGTTATTATTATACACGTTTAACACGATAAGGACAAGAGGTTTGGACGGGAATCACCAACGGATTGCTCAAACAGGGAACATCAAGCAACAAATTCAAACCCCCGTCCGAGATTTCGAGAAAAATAGCTCTTGACAAGATTTTCTAAGACTGGATAATTAAAAGCATAAGAAAGGAAAACTATGGCCAATGAAAAGCCAAACGAATTAAAAGACAAAGCACTTGAGCTTCTCGCCATGGGAGCGTCGCCGAGTGCAGTTGCTGCTGAGCTCAATGTCTCCCGCAGCCAGATATATGAATGGAAATACTTCGGGGTCTCCTTCGAGACTGCCCGGGGTAAACTGACATTAAAGGAATTGATCGACAGCCAGAAAGAAGTTCTCTGGAACCAAGCTGGGATACAGGCTCTCCAACAGTTCATAATAACCACGCCTATTCGCGACCGGATGGCCTTCATGGAAAGCCTCATGAAACAAGGTCTCTTCGAACGGAACGACTTACTCAAGTTCTTCCTCATCGATCACACAACCTTCGACCGCTATCTAAAGGCCGACGATAAGCGCACCTCCTATGAGATCCGCCACGACATCGTCAAGAGTTATGTCGAGTCCTATTATGACGAGGCGTTTGATTTTAGTTCCAACGCCAGATATCTTATCCACCGCATAAAGGAAACCGAAAATATCAGAGTCTCAAAGGGCTATCTTAAAAAAGTCGTTATAGAGCTCGGTCGCAAAATTCACTAAGAATTGGCAGCGAATACTCCACCCATCGCCCTTGCTATTACTGTCGTTTCCAGCCGAAAGTGTAAGCATCGAGAAAAATAAGCGATGCCTATAGTTAGAGTTTCGTGAAGTCGCAGTATTGTAGTTTCCGTAATTAGCATGTGCCGAAGGCATAGCGCCTGCATTTCCAAAAGTACCAGCCAGCACAAACTCTATCGCCAAGACCGGCGTTCCTGCGTTCGTCAATCCAGATCCCTCGGCCAACCCATAGCTTCCGGAGAGAAGATAAGTCGAAGGATTATTGCAGCGAGCAACTTGACCATTCCCAGTTCCAAAATAGTTTCTTCCACCCTCGACATCGAGTTGTTCTTCGTTATATTTGAGATCAAATGCTGTACGGTCGGTATATCGAGATGCAGTCCATAGATATGCTATTTTTGTTACGGTCGTGGTACCTCCGTTAAACCAATCATAAAACCCTGCGAGCAGATAGTCTATCGACAACATCGCCGTGTCCGCGTTTGTCGAATTTCCCACGGCCAACCCATAGCTTCAAGAAAGAAGAATAGTGAAGGACGCGGACGCGAACAACATTCCCTCGTCCTTTGTAACTTCCACGATCAAGACTCAATCTTGAGGAAAGGTTATCAAAAATATAGGCGAAATTTACATGGTACGTCCTCGATGTCCAGATTTCGTCGTAATATGTCCGGCTTAGAGGATCAGTCTCAAAATATCCAGCTCTGATTCCGGAAAGCGTCAGCGTTGCCGTTTCCATCCTCGTTCCGTTTCCCTCGGCCAACCCATAGCTTCCGGAGAGAAGATGAGAGAAGGAATTGTGCAGCGAAAATTCATAGCATGCCCTTTATGCGTTGCTGTCTGACGGAAACGCTCGTCTGAAAAAGCAGGATAGATAGAACGCCCTTCATCTTCGGCGTAACCTGTCCATAGATATCCCCGGACAGTTCGATTCCAGAAACAAGCAGAATCCCTGTCAAAATAGCCGTCTCTGACAAACCCCGTGGTCAGTACCGCCGTGTCCGCATTCGTCACATCTCCCTCGGCCAACCCATAACTTCCGGAGAGAAGATGAGGGAAAGATTATGCAGCATAACAAAATAGCCGTATCCCTTTTCGTAGTAAACATTAACTCATAGAATATCTTCACCGTAATAATCACGGTAAGCCGACACGGAATTATAGCTCGTCTTCGCCCAGAAGTAACCTCTCGAATATCGAGAAAACGTCGAATGATGGCTGTAAAATCCGCTGCGTATCATCCCAAGGGTCAAAACCGCTGTATCCCCGTTCGTCAGATTATTTCCCTCGGCCATCCCATAGCTTCCGGAGAGAAGATGAGAGAAGGGATTTTTCGGCGAACACTCACTTTTTCATATCCGCTCAAAATTCCAGTAGAATGTGCGGCATACGTGCCACCGAGTAACAGCGCATACGTATTATCACCAGTTCGTGGCTTCTTGAGTGTCCACTGAGTAATTGTATTGCGCACAACAAGCGTCCCGCCATAATTGAAAGTCCAAGTTCCTGCGGCGATATCACCGATCGGTGCTGAACCCGGTGCAACAATTTTATCGCTTATTCCTTCCTCGGCCAACCCATAGCTTCCTGAGAGATGATGAGGAGAAGGACTCTTGCGAACAAGAAATCCATAACTGGGGTCTCCAACTGCCGATAGATAAAGGATCGTAGAATTAGTCTGTAACCGGCGGGCATACATGACGTTAGTTCGGTTTGAACTCCAAACATTTACAAGACCATTCATGTTGTTTAGTACCGCTGAACGAAAATCATAGTTTCCTCCTGTGAATGCTAAAATGTACTTGAGCCACATTCGCTAAAATGCCAGCGAATATTTGAGCCACCCGACTATATGCCCTACAATAGTGACAGCACTATTGG
>CAJOJQ010000047.1 GCA_905234985.1 uncultured Christensenellaceae bacterium | reverse complement strand
ATTGTTTGGGGACGTGCCTTTTGCTGGCTGTCCACTGAACGGGGACGTGTAGGTCTGCCTTACCAAAGTGTGTGTCCATCCTATGGGGTACAGTTTAAATCTCCTACTTCCTACCTCCTACTTCCTACCTCCTACCTATCTCAAAGCGTTCTTTCATCCGAATCCCCGTCTTCCTCCGGCTTCTTGATTCGGCGCATTTCGCCGTAGAAGTTGACGATGACGGAGGTGATGATGGCGACCACCACGATGCCGTAAATGCCCAGGAACACGGACAGGGCGCGGCCGATCAGGGTGCTGGCGGTGATGTCACCGAAGCCGATGGTGGTCACCAGAGCGAAAGAGTACCACAGGGCGTCCCAATAATCCGTCATGTTCTCCTCCAGCGTGGTGAAAATGGAGGAGCAGGCGATGATCATCAGCACCAGGCCCAGCACGATCTCCAGCACATAGGTTTCCCGGACGATGTTCATCAGCACGTTCAGCTTCATCTGCGAAATGGAGATGCCCACCACATGCATGATGATCCGGACCAGGATGAGCAGCATCAGGAGGATGTAAACAAGGATGTCCAGCCCCGACATTCCGCTGAACGATTCGTCCAGCTCCTCCAATTGATCCATACTCTCCGAAATATTCGTATAGTTCGGGTTCGCCTGGAGCTCGGCTTCATCCATTTCCACCGTCTGGCTGACCACCAGATCGCCGCCGAAAAAGATAAATGCAATGTAAATGATCAGCAGGATACAGATCACGTTGAACACGATGGCGCGCTTCTTCGGTTTTTTCATGATCGCCGCCACCCGGTTGAACAGCAGCACCATAAATTCAACGGCAGCCGCCGCCAGCAGGCTGGAATGGAACGGTTCCAGCACCAGGATCAGCACCGCGCCCACAAGATACAGGGCCATGACGCAGAAGCGCTGCGTCTTCGTGCGCTTGCCTTCCGAAAGGCGCAGGGCGCTTTCAGCGGCCAGCAGCAAAAACAGGACGCTCAGCAGCGCTTTGCTCCCGGCGGAATTCCGCATCAGATAGGTGGCGTATAGTACGATGACGCCGGAAAGCAGGCTGTCCATCAGGTGCAGGCGCTTTCCGCCTTTGTTCATTTCCAAAGCTTCTTCCCCTCCCCTTTACTGCACGGTCTGCATCATCAACAGCATCAGCTGCGTCAGTTCTTCTTCCGTCATCCCCAGCACCGCGGGGTCCAAGCCCGGAATGGACTGAATATACGCTTGAAGCACATTGGGCAGCTCGCACAGGACTTGGAAAAACGTTTCCATGTACAGCGCCGCGATGGCGGCGACGCCGATCACGGGAATGAGCAGGTCCATCTTCGTGTCCGCGTGCTTCCGGGTGTAGGAGAACAGCAGCACGAAGGGGGCCACGAAGAAAAGCATGGTCGATTCGCCGAAACCCGCCGCCTGGACCACGTACATGACGCGCGTGGTCATGCTGGTGATCATTTCTTCATTTTCAAACACCTGCTCCCCGGCGGCAGTCAGATCCCCCGCCGTCATCAGCAAGGAGAAGATGAAAAAAACCACGACATCGACCACCGCCGCGACGATGAAGGTGACGCAGGCGTGAACGGAAAAGTGCAGGGAGTTGGCGTTGGTTTCCAGGAAATGGCCGTATTCCTCGTAGGTTCTGCCGTTTTTCAGGAACACCCGCTCCCGCTTCTTAATGAACAGCGCCAGGGCCACGAAGGCGGCGAACATCATGGGCGGCTTTGTGGTCAGGAAACAGGAAGCGTACATGGGCAGGGTGATGTTGCCGTTTTTGCACAGGGTTTTGATCACAATGCACGCCAATTCGTACGCTACCGGCAGGATGGAAAGCAGCCGGAAGCCGATCACCCACCCGCGCCGGACGGGGCGCTTGAAATGGTACGTGAGGAAGAACATGAACAGGGTGCACAAGAACAGATCGATGAACAAATTGTAGGCCAAATACCCGTTCCTGAACACATTGTCCTGGAAAAGTGCCAGAAGCTGGTCCTCAAATTCCGGGGCGAGCTGCGCGGCGGCGGCGGCCAGACCCCGGACGTAATGCTCGTATACAAAAGGCAGGGCCAGGCCCATGGCCACGGCCAGCCCGCCGTAGGTCAGCAGCAGCTTGCTAAACTGCTGCTTGGACGACAGGATCCTGGAAAAGTTGGCCAGCAGCAAAAACGGCATGAACAGCGAACCGGCGTAGTTGCCGAAGGTGATCAGCCCCGCGTTGGCTTCGGCGATGCTGGGTTCCGCCTTGCCCACCGTGGAAAGCACCAGGCCCACCTGCGCGAAAAAGACGCACAGCCAGCCCAGTATCATCATGTGCCGGTAGGAAAGGGGGCCGCGATACCGAATATCCTGCTGGGCCACCACCTCGTGGCGCGGCGCGCGTTCCTTTTTCGCGGTTTTGTCCGCGCCCTTCCTTTTTCTCCGCTTGATGTTCAGGATTTCCGCCCGCTGGCGTTTGGGGCGTTTTTCCCCCTCGCTTTTCTGTTCGGGTTCCGGTTCCGGCGCGGCGGGGGTCTCCGGCTGGGCGGCGGGGGCTTCCTCCGGCATGGCGGGGGCTTCCTCCGGCACGGCTGGCGCTTCCTCCGGTACGGCGGGGGCTTCCTCCGGCACGGCGGAGGCTTCCTCCGGTATGGCGGGGGCTTCCTCCGGCGCGGCGGGGGCTTCGTTGACCCGTTCGTTTTCTTCCATCATGATCGCATCCATTCTTCTTGTGAATCGGCTTTATCCTATTTATAATACAGCTTACAGAAAATCCAGTCAAGAAAAATTGCTTTTCTTTTGTTTCCCCCATGACTTTTCCGAAAAATCTGCTATAATGGGCGAGTGGCGTCATGCCGGACGCCGTGCAGCAGAAAAGGAGGACGCATCGTGAACAAGATCCTGGAAAAGAAAATTCTGAACCCCACCGTCACCCTCATGCGGGTGGACGCGCCGCTGGTGGCCCGCAAGGCGGAACCGGGCCAGTTTATTATCCTGCGGGCCGATGAAAACGGCGAACGCATCCCCCTCACCGTGGCGGACTTTGACCGGGAAACCGGCAGCGTCACCATCATTTTCCAAATCGTGGGCGCGACCACGGAAAAGCTGAACCATTTGAACGAGGGCGATTATATCCACGATTTCGTCGGCCCCCTGGGCCGGGCCACCCATACCGAGGGCCTCAAAAAAGTGGCCGTGGTGGGCGGCGGCGTGGGCTGCGCCATCGCCTACCCCGTGACCAAGAAGCTGTTTGAGCAGGGGGCGGAGGTTCACGCCATCGCGGGCTTCCGCAATAAGGATTTGGTCATTTTGGAGGACGAATTCGCGTCCCACAGCACCAAGTTCGTCCGGGTCAGCGACGACGGAAGTTGGGGCGAAAAGGGGCTGGTGACCGACGCGCTGAAAAAGCTGATCGAAAGCGGCGAGCAGTACGACGAGGTCATCACCATCGGCCCCCTCATCATGATGAAATTCGTGTGCAGGCTCACCAAGGAATACGGCGTCAAAACCATCGCCAGCATGAACCCCATCATGATCGACGGCACCGGCATGTGCGGCGGCTGCCGCCTGACGGTGGGCGGAAAGACCAAGTTCGCCTGCGTGGACGGCCCGGAATTTGACGGCCACGAGATCGACTTCGACGAGGCCATGGCCCGGGGCCGCACCTATCAGGACTTCGAGCGCCACGCCTACGAGGAAGCCTGCAATCTGTTCAAGGAGGCGAAATAAGATGCCCAATATGGCCATGCAAAAGAATCCCATGCCCTCCCAGGCTCCCGATGAGCGCAGCCGCAATTTCAAGGAAGTGGCCTTGGGCTATACCGCCGAAACGGCCATTGATGAAGCGAAACGGTGTTTAAATTGTAAAAATCATCCCTGCGTCAGCGGCTGCCCGGTCCGCGTCCACATTCCCGAATTCATTCAGGAAATGGCGAAGGGCGATTTTGAGGCGGCGTATCAGATCATCGCCAAGTCCTCTTCCCTGCCCGCTGTCTGCGGCCGGGTGTGCCCTCAGGAAAGCCAGTGCGAAAGCAAGTGCGTGCGGGGAATCAAGGGCGAACCGGTGGGCATCGGCCGCTTAGAGCGCTTCGCCGCCGACTGGCATAACGCCCACAGCACCGAAAAGCCCGAAAGCCCCGTTTATAACGGGCACAAGGTGGCGGTGATCGGTTCCGGCCCCTCCGGCCTCACCTGCGCGGGGGACCTGGCGAAAAAGGGCTACGCCGTCACGGTATTCGAGGCCCTGCATTTAGCGGGGGGCGTGCTGGTGTACGGCATTCCCGAATTCCGCCTGCCCAAGTCCATCGTGCAGAAGGAAATCGACACCCTGAAGGATTTGGGCGTACAGATCGAAACCAACGTGGTCATCGGCAAAACCATCACCATCGACGAGCTGATGGAAGAATACGGCTTCGAGGCCGTGTTCATCGGCTCCGGCGCGGGCCTGCCCAAGTTCATGAACATCCCCGGCGAAAACCTGAAGGGCGTGTATTCCGCCAACGAGTTTTTGACCCGCATCAATTTGATGAAAGCCTACACCCCCGGCAGCGACACCCCCATCCAGCACGGCAAGCACGTGGCCGTGGTGGGCGGCGGCAACGTCGCCATGGACGCGGCCCGCTGCGCGCGGCGCCTCGGCGCGGAGGTGACCGTGGTGTATCGCCGCACGGAAGCCGAATTGCCCGCCCGCCGGGAGGAAGTGGAGCACGCCATGGAAGAAGGCATCGTGTTCAAGTTCCTCACCAACCCCCTGGAAATTCTGGGCAACGAGCAGGGCTGGGTTCGCGGCGCGCGCTGCCAGGAAATGGAGCTTGGGGAACCGGACGCCTCCGGCCGCCGCCGTCCCGTGCCCAAGGAGGGCAGCGAGTTTGAGCTGGACCTGGACTGCGTCATCATGGCCCTGGGCACCAGCCCCAACCCCCTGATCAAGTCCACCACGGCAGGCCTGGAAACCCAGAAGTGGGGCGGCATCATCGCCGACGAAACCACCGGCCTCACCAGCCGCGAAGGGGTCTACGCGGGCGGCGACGCCGTCACCGGGGCCGCCACCGTGATCCTCGCCATGGGCGCGGGCAAAAACGCCGCCGCCGCCATCGACGAGTATTTGAGCAGGAAATAATCGCTGTATGTCCTTTTTAGCCGCTGATTCGTTCAGCGGCTTTTTTGCGTGGAAACGGCCGCAATTATTTCAAAAGATTTAATTCTTTTGTATTTGCATTTATTTTGGAAATAATTCCCTTGCTTTTTTTGCCGGAATAGTTTATACTTTTCCAAATAAGTTAAATTCTTTATGGTTTTCTGATTCTGGCAACGTATGGAAGGGAGACGCCACGATGAACAAAAAGAACGTTTGCAAGACCATCCTCTTCGCCCTGCTGCTGACGGTGCTGCTGGGCCTTTGCGTCGGCGCGTCCGCCGAATGCGGCAACGGCGAGCATGAAGGCCCCTTCACGGATGTCACCGTTATGAACGCCACCTGTACCGCGGACGGCCTGCGGCAAACGATTTGCGACAGCTGCGGAGCCGTTATCGCCACGGAACAGATCATGGCTACCGGCCATCAATTGCAGAGCCGCACATCCACCACCAAAATGCCCACCTGCACGGAAAACGGCCGGCAGCAGGTCGTCAATACGTGCAGCATTTGCGGCTATATGGATTCTGTTACAAACGAAGATATTCCCGCCCTGGGCCATCAATGGAACGCGGGCGTGGTTACCAAGCAGCCCACCGAAACCGAAGACGGCATACGCACCTATACCTGCCTGCGCAATTCCGCCCATACCATGACGGAAGCCATTCCCGCCTTAGGCGGAAATCAGGAGGATCCTGAGGACTCCGACTTTAGCGTGGCAGACGGAATCATCACGGGCTATACCGGCGAAAGCACTGAATTGGTGATTCCTTCGGAAATCAACGGGGAAACCATTACCGGTATCGACGAGTTCGCTTTCATGGGCAATACGGATTTGACCAGTGTTTCCCTGCCCTCCAGCGTTACCGCCATTGGCGATTACGCCTTTTCCGGCTGCTCCGGTCTGGCCCAAATCACCCTGCCGTCCGGCCTGACCAGTATCGGCAACTGCGTTTTCAAAGGCTGCTCCAGCCTGAATAATCTTGGCATTCCCTCCGGCGTCACCAGCATCGGCTCCAGCGCCTTCAAAGACTGCGCCAGCCTGACCGAAATCAACCTGCCGAATAACCTGACCAGCATTGGAAGCCACGCCTTCGAGGGCTGCACCGGCCTGACCGGGATCACCCTTCCCAACAGCGTGACCAGCCTTGGGACCTACGCTTTCACCAAATGCACAGGGCTGACCAGCGCCACCCTGTCCACCGGCCTCACCGCCCTTGCCGACGGTGTGTTCAACGGCTGCAAATTCCTGGGAAGCATCGATATTCCGGCGGGCGTGACCAGCATCGGGTATTACGCTTTTGACGGCTGTTCCCGCCTGACCGGCGTGACCATTCCCCAGGGCGTCACCAGCATCGCTTATTCCGCTTTTTCCGAATGCAGAGCCTTGACCAGCGTGGAGATTCCCAACACCGTGACCGATATTGGCATCTTTGCCTTCTTTAACTGCACCAACCTGACCAGCACCGTGATCCCCGCCAGCGTGACCAGCATCGGCAGCCAGGCCTTTGGGGGCTGCAGCGGCCTGACCATCACCTGCGAACCTAATTCCGCGGCGGAAGCCTACGCCATTGCAAACGGTATTGACCATGCTCCCATTGAGACCGAAAACCCCGTGGAAGAAAGCCCCCTGGAGGATTTTCTCTTTGCCGAGCTGACCGAAACCACCTGCCAGGTGATGGCCTATACCGGCCAGGACGCTGCCGTGGTCATTCCCGCTAAGGACGGCGAGGGCAGGAGCGTGGTCGGCATCGACGGATGGGCGTTCTGTTTCAATGAAAGCCTGACCGCCGTAACCATTCCCGACAGCGTGACCAGCATCGGCGAATATGCGTTCACAGGATGCGGCGGCCTGACTGCCGTGACCATCCCCGGCGGCGTGACCGGCATCGGCGAAGGCGCGTTCTCGTTCTGCGGCAGCCTGACCGCCATCGGCGTATCGTCGGAGAACGCTTCTTTTGCCGCGCAAGACGGGATTCTGTTCGATAAATCCCTGAAAACCCTCCTGTGCTATCCCGCCGGCCGAACGGCAGGCTCCTTCGCCATTCCCTCCGACGTGACCGGCGTCGGCCCGGCGGCGTTCGCGGGCTGCGGCACTCTGACCGCCGTGACCATTCCCAGCGGCGTCACTTCTATCGGCGCCTTCGCGTTCAATTTTTGCGAAAACCTGGCCAGCGCGGCCATGCCCGACAGTGTGACCAGCATTGGCGCGAACGCGTTCCTGGATTGTCATGCTTTGACCGGCGTGACTATTCCCGCGGGCGTGACCAGCATCGGCGAGGCCGTGTTCTCGTACTGCACCAGCCTGACCAGCGTCACCATCCCCGCGGGCGTGACCAGTCTGGACGGCAGCGCGTTCTTTGGCTGCGGGGCGCTGACCCAAATCAATGTGCAGGCGGAAAACGCTTCCTACGCTTCCGTTGACGGGATCGTGTACGATAAACTCCTCCATACCATCGTATGCTATCCCGCCGGGAAAACGGCGTCGTCCTTTGAAATTCCCGCCGGCGTGACCAGCATCGGCGATTCCGCGCTGGCCGGAAGCGAACATCTGAAGAGCGTCATCCTTCCCAGCGGCGTGACCAGCATTGGCGACGGCGCGTTCTCCCACGGCATGCTGGAAAACGTGACCATTCCCGAAACCGTGACCAGCATCGGCGAAAGCGCGTTTGCTTTCAGCAGCTTGTCCAGCGTGATCCTTCCCGAAGCTGTGGCAAGCATCGGTCGTTCCGCGTTCGCTTTCACCTACCTGACCAGCATCACCATCCCCGCCATGGAAACGGCGTTCGGCGAGGACGTGTTCGAGGATTGTGGCGGCCTGGTCATCACCTGCAAACGGGGTTCCGATGCGGAAGCCTACGCCATCGAAAACGAAATCTCCTATGTTTACATGACGACGGAAAGCCCCCTGGAAGATTTCACCTTCAACGCCCTGACCGAAACCACCTGCGAAGTAACGGACTACACCGGCACGGACGCGGAAGTGGTCATTCCCGCCAAGGACGCGAACGGCAGAACCGTGACCCGGATTGGCGATTATGCGTTCTATGAATGCGACATCCTGACCGGCGTGACCATTCCCGACAGCGTAACCAGCATTGGCAATTATGCGTTTTCGGCGTGCTACAGCCTGACCAGCATCACTATTCCCGCCAGCGTGACCAGCATTGAAGACTACGCTTTCGATGGCTGTGAAAACCTGAAGATCTACTGCGAAGCGGATTCCGTGGCGGAAGAATATGCCGTCGCGAACAGTATTCCCTATGAAATTCTCCTGGCCTGCGATCATGAATGGGGCAAGCCCACGGCCACCCTTTCCCCCACCAAAACGGAAAAGGGAAGCGCCGAACGCTTCTGCACGATCTGCGGCGAAAAGGACGTGATGGAAATCCCCGCCCTGAACGATATGAAGACCCTGTACCTGCCCGCCGGGCTGACCACCATTGAGGAATACGCTTTCTCCCTGCTCACCGCCGACGCCATCATCGTTCCCGACAGCTGCACCACCATCGAGGAAAACGCCTTCATGGGTTCCTGCTTCATTTACATCCGCGTACCCGCCGGGATCACCATTCCGGAAGGGGCCTTCGACGGCTGCTACGGCAGTTTGGTGGTGGACTACGGGGAATAAGTACAGAGTACAGAGTTGAGAGCTGAGAGTTGAGAGTTGAGATTGATATTGTCGATCAAACAAGGGTCGCTTTCGATAAATACTCAACTCCCAACTCTCAACTCCCAACTCTCAACTCCCATACAAGTTCCTGCGCATAGTTCCCTCCCCGCCGGGGCATCCTATCCCCAAAAGGAGGATGATCCCATGATCGAACAGGATACGGTGCGCCTTTTGCGGGAATGCGACGCGGGGGCGAAAATGGGCGTGGACGCTTTTGCGGACGTGATGGACCGGGTCAAAAGTCCGGAATTAAAATCCCTGCTTTCCGATTCCAAACAGGAGCATGAAACCTTAGGCCGGGAAATCACCGAGCAGCTGCACCGTTTTGAAGACCAGGGCAAGGACCCGCCCGCCATCGCCTCGGCCATGAGCTGGCTGAAAACGCAAACAGAACTGATGATGGACCCCGCCGACCATACCATTGCCGACCTCATGACAGACGGGTGCGATATGGGCGTGAAATCCCTGAGCAAGTATCTGAACAAATACGAGGCGGCGGACGAAAAATCCAAGGACTGCGCCAAAAAGCTCATCGCCATGGAAGCCAATCTGGCCCAATCCCTCCGCCCGTTCCTGTAAAAAGCCTCAATGCAGCGAAAGCCGCTTGCTTCCAACGGTTGGGAGCCGCGGCTTTCGTTTTTCTTATTGACTTTTTTTCATTTTGTACTAAAGTATAGGGTGAAAGCAGCGATGCGGCTGTTTCGTTCGTCCCTATCCTACGCTTGGCGGGCCTTCCGCCGGGCGCATGCGCGTTTGGAGGTTTCTATGAAAAAGGGAGTCAAAATCCTGTGCCTTGCCGCGGCCCTCGCGGCGGTTTTCCTGCTGGGCTGGCGGGTGATGCCCGGCATATGGCCGGATATCAAGGAAGCGGTGGTGTATCCTGTTCTGCCCCAGCTAAAGCCCACGCCCGCGCCGACGATGGAGCCGTATCGGCCCAAAAGCAGCGGGGAATTTGGCGAACCTGTTGCCGTGAGCGACAGCCTGATTTATTATTTTTATAAGGATTACTGCTCCTATTGCCGCCAATTGAAGCCCCTGATGGCGGGCCTGCCCGAAACCGTTACCCTGCCGGACGGCACGCAAAGCGCGGTGAAGCTGGTGTGCCTGAACAAGGTGGAACAGCCCATGCTTGAGGTGATCACCGCGTACTACGATGAACACGGCGTGCCCCAGGACAGGCGATACGTGCCCGCCGTCGTCATTGGCGGCCGCTATCTGCATCTCGCGGATGAAATCGTGGGCCAGCTGATGAACGCCCTGATGGCCGGGGAGGGCCTGACCACGCCCCTGCTGGACGGCGGCCAGCGCGTGGAATAACACAAACCGCAAAACAGCCGTTCATTGCCCGCGCCGGAAGGCCAGCGGGCTTTTTTCACGGCTTTTCAGCCGAATCTTATTCCAACTTTTTTCGCAAACAGCTTGTATTTTGCCTTATCTTCTGGTAAAATAGATAAGGTGTGTGATTCAGAATGCTTTATGCGTTATACAGAATCAAATGAAATTATAGGGGGAACCGACGACATGGCAGACTACAAAACCGAGAACATCCGCAATATCACCCTGATCGGTCACGGCAGCAACGGCAAAACGACCCTGACCGAAGCCATGCTCTACGCGGCAGGCCATGTGGACCGCCAGGGCAAGGTGGAAGACGGCGCCGCCACCACCGACTATGATCCCGAAGAAATCAAACGCCATATTTCCATCAGCGCGGCTGTCGCGCCCGTGGAATGGAAAAACACCAAGATCAACGTGATCGACGTGCCCGGCTATTTCGATTTTATCGGCGAAATGATGGGTCCCCTCCGCGTGGTGGAGACCGCCGGCATCGTGGTGGGCGCCGTCAGCGGCCTGGACGTTGGCGCTGAAAAAGCCTGGAATTATTCCAAGAAGAACAACGTGTGCCGCATGTTCATCATCAACCGCATGGACGCTGAAAACGCCAACTACATGAAGGTTGTGGAGCAGCTGCGCGACAAGTTCGGTTCCTCCGTGGTTCCCATGCTGCTGCCCATGGGCGAAGGCGTGAATTTCAAGGGCGTCGTCAACGTGCTGGAAAACAAGGCCTATGAAGGCACCGGCAAGGGCCTCAAGGAAGTGGCCGTGCCCGGGGATATGGCCTCCGCCATCGAGACCGCCATGGAAGAAATCACCGAAGCCGCCGCCGGAGCTGACGACGAGCTGATGATGAAGTACCTGGAAGGCGAAGAGCTGACCCACGACGAAATCCTGTCCGGTTTCCGGGCCGGCATGGCAAACGGCACCATCGTGCCCGTGGTGGCCGTCTCCGCTACCACCGGCGTGGGCGTTGCCAAGATGTTAGACGTGATGAGCGTTTACCTCCACTCCCCCAAGGGCAGCAAGGCCCAGGGCGAGAACCCCAAGACCGGCGACAAGATCGAACGCGCCTGCGACAGCGCCGAACCCTTCTCCGCTTTTGTGTACAAGACCGTGGCCGACCCCTTCGTGGGCAAACTTTCCCTGTTCCGCGTCATGTCCGGTTCCATCACCCCCGCCACCGCGCTGTATAACTCCACTGCGGACAAGGCGGAAAAGGCCGGCGGCCTGTTCCTCATGCGCGGCAAAAAGCAGACCAGCGTGAACGTGCTGAACGCGGGCGACTTAGGCGCGCTGTCCAAGCTGCAGTTCACCAATTCCGGCGACACCCTGTGTGACGCCGCTTCCCCCATCAAGTACGCGCCCATCGACTTCCCCGCTCCCTGCATCTCCAAGGCCATTTCCGCCGCTAAGCAGGGCGAAGAAGATAAAGTGTTCTCCGGCCTGGCCCGTCTCCAGGAAGAAGACCCCTCCATCAAAGTGGAAAAGAACACCGAGACCACCGAAACCCTGGTTTCCGGTCAGGGCGAAGTGCATCTCGACGTGATCCGCAACAAGTTGGCTTCCAAGTTCGGCGCCAACGCCGTGCTGAACGATCCCAAGATCCCCTACCGTGAAACCATCCGCAAGAAGGTCGCCTGCCAGGGCCGCCACAAGAAGCAGTCCGGCGGCCACGGCCAGTTCGGCGATGTGTGGATCGAGTTCTCTCCCATCGGCGACACCAACATCGACTTCGAGTTTGAAGACGCGGTGGTGGGCGGCGCTGTGCCCAGGAACTTCATCCCCGCGGTTGAAAAGGGCCTGCGCGAAAACATCCGCAAGGGCGTTCTGGCCGGTTATCCCATGGTGGGCCTCCACGCCAAGCTGTACGACGGCTCCTATCACCCCGTGGACTCCTCCGAAATGGCGTTCAAGACCGCCGCCCGCATCGCTTACAAGAAGGGCTGCACCGACGCCAGCCCCGTGATGTTGGAGCCGATCATGCACGTGGAAGTGTTCGTGCCCGATGAGTACATGGGCGATATCATGGGCGACATGAACAAGCGGCGCGGTCGCATCATGGGCATGGATCAGGTGGACGGCCTGCAGCGCGTCACCGCCGAAGCGCCCATGGGCGAAATGTTCAAGTATGCCACCGACCTGCGCTCCATGACCCAGGCCCGCGGCACCTTCACCATGAGCTTTGAGCGGTATGAGGAAATGCCCGCCGACGCCGCCAAAAAGATCATCGAAAGCGCTCAGAAGGACGAGGAAGAGGAAGAATAATCTCTCCCTTTCTGCTGCCCGGCCTTTGCGCCGGGCAGTTTTCCTTTATTTTCATGGCGATTTAAAGAAGGAATTTCCCGTTTCGAGCCGAATACTTTCATTAAAAGAGACCGACACTTGGAAGGAGAAATACACCATGAAAAAAACCATTTGGATCATTCTGCCCATCGTGATCGTCGCCGTCGTGCTGGTTGCGGTTTTTGTGGGCCAGCGGAATACCCTTTCCGATCAATTGACCCAGCTTCAGGCCGAACGCAGCGACCTGAACAGCCAGCTGATGGCCGCCAAGACGGCGCAGGAATTGGCCGAGGCCAACCGCCTGGCCGTGGAGGAAAAGGTGGCGGAGGCCGAAACGAAGGTTCAGGAAGCCGAAGCCAAGGCCCAGGAAGCGGAAGCCAAGGCTCAGGAAGCCGAGGGCAAAGTGCTGGAAGCCACCGAAGCCCTGTCCGTGGCCGTGACGGAGCGGGACAATTTGCAGGCCAACGCCAACACCGCCGCCGAACAGCTGAATGAAAGCATCAAGCAGGTGCAGGAAGCGCTGGGCGTGCTGGGCGTGGCCCAGCCCGAGGACGCCACGGCCAAGGAACTGGCGGAAGCCAAAACCGCCCTGACCGCCGCCGCCGCCGAGCTGGAAGCCTTCAAGGCCGAAACGGAAGCCAAGGAAGCCCAGACCGCTCTGGATTTGCAGGCCGCCCAGGACGCCCTGGCCCTGATGACCAGCGAACGGGATCAGCTGAAAGCCGCCGCCGAGGTGGCCGCCGCCCAGGCCCTGGAGCTGGAAAACCTGCAAAACGCCCTGGAAGAAATGACCGCCCAGCGGGACGCCCTGCAGGCCGCCGCCAAGACCGGCGCGGTCATCCTGAACGCCGAGGGCGAAATCGCCGCTTCCTTTGACAGCATCGCCGATCTCAAGCTGGACGAGCTGACCCTGGAACCCGGCGAATACGTGATCCGCATCGTGACGGTCACCGCCGCCGGTGAGGAAATCAGCCATTACGACGTGCCTTATACGGTCGCCGCCGCCGAAGCCCCCGCCGAGGAAGCCGCCCCCGCAGAAGAAGCGCCTGCCGCCGAGGAAGCGCCCGCTGCCGAAACCCCCGCTGAACCTGCCGCAGAACCTGCCGAAGAGGAAGCCCCTGCTGCCGAAGCCCCCGCTGAACCTGCAGTCGAGGAAGCCCCCGCCACCGAAGCGCCCGCCGCGTAACGCAAAAAAAAATAAATCGGACGCCTTTCCATTTCGGGAGGCGTCCTTTTCGTTGAATATTTTTTGATAGCAACCTCGACCATAGGGGCGCACGGGTATTCCAGCCAAATCGGGTTTCGACCGTAGGGCGGATATGATCCGCCCGCCCCGCGCAACATGATCGGATTGTTGATTTTTCCGGCGTTCGTGTCATCCGGCAATGGCGGGCGAATAATATTCGCCCCTACAACGGACAACGCGGCAATCGACCAACCCGCCACGGGTATTCCAGCCAAATCGGATTATCGTCCTCTACGGTCGTAAACGATCAGCTCGCGCTGGGTTCTTCGGGAATCAGCCGGGGGCGCTTGGCCCGATGGGTCAGCCGCGCGGGGGCTTCGCCCAATTCCAGGGTGGGCTTTTCGCCGTCGGTGATCACGGCCTTGGTGATGACGCAGCGGCGCACGTCCTTGCGGCCCGGCAGCTCAAAGAGCGTATCCAGCATGGCGTTTTCGATGATGGAACGCAGGCCCCGCGCGCCGCTTTTCCGTTCGATGGCCTTGTGGGCGATGGCTTTCAGGGCGTCGTCCTCAAATTCCAGCTCCGCGCCGTCCAGCTCTACCAGCTTCTGGTACTGCTTCACCAGGGCGTTCCGCGGCTCTTTCAGGATGCGCACCAGGGCGTCTTCGTCCAGGGCGTCCAACGTCACGTTCACGGGCAGGCGACCGATGAATTCGGGGATCAGGCCGAATTTCAGCAAATCTTCGGGCCGCAGCTCCCGCAGGGTGTCGCCCACGTTCTGCTGCAGCTTCCCCTTGGGGTCGGCTCCGAAGCCTAAGGCCTTTTTGCCGATGCGCTGCTCGATGATCCGGGACAGGCCGTCGAAGGCCCCGCCGCAGATGAACAGGATGTTGGTGGTGTCGATTTGCAGGCATTCCTGGTGGGGATGCTTGCGCCCGCCCTGGGGCGGCACGTTGGCAAGCGTCCCTTCTAAGATTTTCAGCAGCGCCTGCTGCACGCCTTCGCCGCTCACGTCCCGGGTGATGGACACGTTTTCGCCCTTCCGGGCGATCTTGTCGATTTCGTCGATGTAAATGATGCCGCGCTGGGCCGCCTGGATATCGTTGCCCGCGGCCTGGATCAGGCGAAGCAGAATATTTTCCACGTCCTCGCCCACGTAGCCCGCTTCGGTGAGCGCCGTGGCGTCCACGATGGCGAAGGGCACGTTCAAAATCCTCGCCAGGGACTGGGCCAGATAGGTCTTGCCGCAGCCGGTGGGGCCGATCATCAGCACGTTGGACTTTTGCAGCTCCACGCCGTCCTTTTTCACCGGCGCGCTGATGCGCTTATAGTGGTTGTACACCGCCACGCACAGGGTGCGCTTGGCCTGCTCCTGGCCGATGACGTACTCGTCCAGCACTTCCTTCATTTCGGCGGGCGTGGGGATTTCGCCAAGGGCGGGGGCGGCGGACAGCATGTCCATATCATCCGCCACGATCTCCTGGCACAGCGCGATGCATTCATTGCAGATGTATGCTCCCGGGCCGGCAATGATCCGGCGCACTTGATCCTGGGTCTTTCCGCAGAAGGAGCAACGTAGTTTCCGGGAACTCATATCATCCTTAGCCATATTTCCCTCGTCTTATTTTTTCTGCCTGGGTTGGTAAATTTCGTCGATGATGCCGTATTCCAGCGCTTCCTGGGCGGACATGAAATAGTCCCGCTCCACGTCGTGGGCGATTTTTTCCAGGGGCTGGCCGGTCATCTGGGCCATGAGGCCGTTCATCTTGTTCTTGGTGCGCAGCAGCCATTCGGCGTGAATGGTCACGTCCGTGGACTGGCCGGAAGCGCCGCCGGAGGGCTGGTGGATCATCACTTCGCTGTTGGGCAGGGCCAATCTCTTGCCCTTTTCCCCCGCCATGAGCAGGAACGCGCCCATGGAGGCCGCCATGCCGACGCATACCGTGCGCACGGGGCACTTGATATAGTTCATGGTGTCGAAAATCGCCATGCCCGCGGTGACGGAACCGCCCGGGCTGTTGATATACAGGTTGATATCGGCGTCTGGGTTATCCGTTTCCAGGAACAGCAATTGGGCCACCACGGCGTTTGCCACCTGATCGTCGATGGCGCTGCCTAAGAACACCACCCGGTCTTTCAGCAGCCGGGAATAAATGTCATAGGACCTTTCGCCGTGAGCGGTCTGCTCTACTACATAAGGGATCAAAGACATGTATTTTGCTTCCTTCCTGCCGATGGAGGAAGCGCCGCCCGACCCGACCAAGGGGCGAAGCGGCGCCCGCGCGTTCCATCCTTATCTTATGATGGCTTTCATCGGCATATTCCATTCGCTCGGGAAAGAGCGAACCGATTATTTTTCTTCCTCTTCGTCCTCGACTCCGGCGGCGGCCACGGCGTCTTCCACCGCTTTCAGGGTGTCCGCCGCGTCGATCTTTTCGCCTTCGTCCTTTTCTTCCACCTGGGCGCTGGCGACGATCAGATCCACGAACTTACGGATGGCGGCGTTCTCTTTCAGGTATTCCTTCTGCCGGTCGTTCAGGGACTTTTTGAAGTCCTCCACGTCGCGGCCCGCCCGCTCGGCTTCGTCAGCGATGGCCTTTTCCACTTCTTCCTCGGTGGGTTCAATGCCTTCCGCCTTGATGCCCGCTTCCAGCACCAGCTGCATCTTCACCCGGTTCTTGGCCTCGGGCTTATACATTTCCTTGATCTGGTCCTCGGTTTGTCCCGTGTAGTTGATGTAGTCCTCGAACTGGAGGCCCTGGTACATCATCCGCAGCTTCATTTCCCGGATCATCACGTCGGTTTCGTCGTCGATCATGGCGTCGGGGATGTCGCAGTCGGAAGCGTCCACCGCCTGCTGCACCAGGCTGTTTTCCAGCTGGGTGTCGGCGTTCTTCTGGGCGCGGTCGGTCAGCTCCTTGACGATGCTGGCCTTGTATTCGTCAAAGGTGTTGAATTCGCTCACGTCGGCGGCGAAATCGTCGTCCAGTTCGGGAACCACCTTGGCCTGGATGGCATTCACCTTCACGTGGAACACGGCGTCCTTGCCCTTGAGGTTCTCAGCGTGATATTCCTCGGGGAATTTCACGTTCAGGTCCTTTTCCTCGCCGATAGCCATGCCCACCATCTGCTCCTCGAAGCCGGGGATGAAGTGGCCGGAGCCGATTTCCAGGGTCTGTCCCTTCGCGGTGCCGCCTTCAAAGGCCACGCCGTCCACCGTGCCCGCGTAATCCAGGTTCACGGTGTCGCCCTTTTCCACGTTCCGGTCGGTCACATCCGCCATGGTGGTGGCCTTATCCACGTCCTGCTGGATACGGCGGTCGATTTCCTCGTCGGTCACCTTATGCACGAACTTGACGCCCTTGAGGCCCTTGTATTCGCCCAGCTCCACGTCGGGCTTCACAAACACCTTCACGGTGAACTGCAGATCCTTGCCCACGCCGATCTGCTTCACTTCGTCCACTTCGGGCCGATCCACAACCTTAATATCGTTTTCCTTCACGGCGGCTTCGTATTCGCCGGGGAACAGGATATCGAACGCATCGTCGTAAAACACGGCTTCTCCGTACATGCTTTCAATCAGCTTGCGGGGCGCTTTGCCCTTGCGGAAGCCGGGCACGTTGATCCGTCCGCGAACTTTCAGATACGCCTTGGAAACCGCTTCGTCAAATTTTTCGGCGGGGATTTCAAAAGCGATTTTAACTTGATTGCCAGATACTTTTTCCACTGTGTAACCCATTAGGAACACCCTCCATATCCGCCGTATCGGCGTGGTTGTGCCCCGTGCAATGCACAAAACACTATCCTATATAATAGCACATAAGCGCGGGGATTGCAAGCATTTTCCAAGCATCTCTTGAATTTCCGCGAGATTTTTCCACTGAAAAAGCGGGAGGGGACACAGTTTTTTTCCTCCCGCTTTCTCGCTCCGCTTATTCCATGCTGTCGCCGTCCCCTTTTTCCCGCATGATTTCCAGCGCGCGCATGAGCGCCTTGGGAATGGGCACGCCCATGGCGGCGGCGTTTTCGAGGATCGACAATCCTTCGCTCGCCACGAACCAGAGGCAAGTCGCCCCGGTGGCGGCGGCCATTTCCACGCCCGCCGAAACTGTGACGGCGTGATCCACCAGGGCGGCCAGGCCCACGATGCACAGGATCAGCACCTTTTTGAGCAGGCCCTCAAAGGCCGCGCCGCTGCTGAGGCCCCCGGTTTCGGTCTTGGGCGATTTGCCCAGGACCCCGCACATGATGCCGGTGATGTAATCCAGGCTCATGACGGCCACCAGCACCCAGATCACGGGCGGCAGGCCGGTGAAAAAACTCATCATGGCCCCCAGCGCCGCCGCCAGCGCTTCGGTGATTCTTTTCATTCGTTGATTCCCCCTCGTTTATTCCCGCGCCAGCAGCGCCCGGATCTCCCGCGCCGTATGCTCCAGCGCGTCGGCCCAGGCCTGAAGCGCGTCTCTTGGCACTGCCACCGTTTCCCCGTCTTCATCAGCGGGGCGCAGGTATTCCGCCATCATGTACCCCGTTTTGCCGCCGAACTCCACCCTGCGCCAGGCGGGATCCGGGTCATAGACCGCCGCCCGCACCCGCGTACCCAGCGGCGCCCGGGCGATGATGGTGCTTTTCTTGTCCGGCTTCGCCCGCAGGTTCACGGTTTTGCCGCTTTCCGCCGTCACGACGGCCCAATAGCCCGCATCCCCGCTCCCTTCCTCATAGTCCACGTATTTCAGCTTTCCGCCCCAGCGCCACGCGCCCAGGGCGGTATCGTATTTCGCGCCGCCCTCCACGTTGGTGCAGTGGGTGACGCACAGGGGATCGACGCTGGTGACCACGCCCACGTGGTAATAGTCCCGCAAATCCTCTCCGTCCTTGTAGCGGTCCGGGAGGGCGTAGCCCGCCTCTCCCGGTTCCCGCGCCTTGTATAGGATTTCGCCTAAGAACGCTTCCCCGGCGCTGCCGATGGGTTCCAGGACGTCCATGGCGTTCCGGGCCGCCCAATTGCAGCCGTGAACGCCGGGCCAGCGGAAGCCCGCCAAGGCCAGCGCCCCGATGATCAGGCCGATGCAGTCGCATTTTCCGTCGCTGCCGTCGCAGCCCAGCTCGTAGGAATGGATGCGGGATACGTTTTCCCGCACGCATTCCAGGAATTTTTCAAGTTTGATCAATTCTTCCGCCTCCCTTACATGCCGTGATACTTTGTTATGACGAAGCGGGGCTTACAGTGCCGCGATTTTTTTGTCGATGTAGCCTTTTGTGTCCGCCCGGTACCGCACGGTCACGTTTCCGGTATCGGCCCAAATGCAATTTTGCCCCGCCAGGGCAGTGATCGACCTGGGCGTGAGCTGGTAGGTGCTGCCCGTCGCCAGCTCGTACACGAACTGCTGGCCGTCCATGGCCTCGGCAAATTCCGCCGCCGTGCTGGCCGCCGCGTAATAGGCGATGATGGCCCCGTTCGCGCCCACGTAGATGCGATCCCCGGAAAGAGCGCTGCCCACGGGCAGGATGGAGCAATAGCCCTTATCGCTGTTGGCTTTTGCCGTGGACGCAATGTCGGCGCTGGTGAAGTACCCGCCCACCGCGTCGTAAGTCCAGGTCAAATCGCCCAAATCAGCCGCCAGGGCATGCGTCGATTCCAGCACGCCCGCGGTCACGTTCAGCGACCCGCCGTACACCGTATGGCCGAAGGCGATCTGGTAATCCGTGCCGTCCTGGGCGTCCTGGGTTGGCGAAACGTTCACGGTACACCCCGTCCGCCCTCCGGTGATGGGCCGGATCAGCTGATAGGGGTGGTAGTCCGTATCCGTGGCCGGGGTGTTGATTGAGATATTGTTTTCATAGGCGCTGATTTGGGCGCTCAATATGGCCAAATAACGCGTGTTTTCGGTCACGGTCAGCACGGCGTTTGACATGTTGCCGGACTGAACGACCTCCTTGTCGGCGTTCAGCTCCCGCACGGTCAAATCATAGGGCGATTTGATATAATAGGACGCGCCCGGCGTAACCGGAATATAGTTTTTGCATCTGATTTTTTTGGTGGCTGTTTCTTTTTGCGCTTGGGCCGACCAGCCGCCCTGCTCCCATTGCTCGTCCCAGATGTTGGGGGTGTTCAGGTATTCGCTGCTGGCGGGCTGCAAGGGAGTGATCTCCGCCCGGCAGGCTTTCAGAAGCGACCCTTCCACGCCGTCCGGGAAGGAAACGAGGGGGCCTGTGGCGCTTTCCACGATCACACCCGCCTTGGCGTCCTCCAGCGCCCGAAGAGCGTCCCGGATGCTCACGATCTCGCCGCCGACCGTTACCGCCCGGCAGTTCGCGCCGCCGCCCTCCGCTAAAATGGTTCCGCCCTGGGCAATATCGGCGGAAGCCTGATAGAGCAGATCGTTATAGATGAAATAGCTTCCGGCGGCATGGGCCGCGCCGGCAGTTCCGGCGGCCTCGGCGGGCGCTACCAGCGCCCGCCCCGCGGTATCCTGCAGCCTGTGGCGGGTCACGTCCCCGCCCGCCGCTTGCAAATCAATGTGGTCATAATTCGTTCCGTTTACCAGCGCCATGCGTTCATACCTCCTCTAAGGGCCGCAGAATCAGCCCGTCTCCATCGTCCGCAAAACCCATGCTGTGCTGCTGCGCCAGGGCCGCGCTGGCGGCGGCGCTGGCCGCCGAAGCCGCTGCCGCCGTCTGGCTCACGGCGGAGGCGAGCTGGCTGCTGCTGGCCGCTTCCGCGCTGGCTGCCGCGCCGGTCTGGCTGGCCGCCGCCTGCTGCTGGCTCACCGCCGCCGCCACGCGGCTGGCCTCCGCTTCCCGGGCGGCGCTGTCCGCCGGGTACGCTTCGCCGATCCGGGTTTCAAAGTACATCTCGGGGTCTTTCAGCAGCCATATCAGCGGCAAATCGCATTCCAGGCTTTCGCTGGGGGCGATGGTATCGTCCTCCGCAACGTCGATGCGGCAGTCGAAATTCTTTACCTTGATCAGCCAGGGTTCGCTGCCGGTGAGATGCACGTTTTCCAGCATGGGCAGGATGCGGGCGGGCTGATCGCTCCACACGCCGTCGATGATCACGTCGTTCGGCTCCACGTCGCCGTAGGAAAGGACCGAGGCCTCCGCCCGCGCGCCGTATTCCAGCAGGGTCAGCTTCACCGGCTGGTCGGACAGGTGCTGAAAGTAAATGTTCTTCATGCGCACCTTGGGCAGCTTCGCGGGCAGGATGTGGTTGCTGTTTTCATGCCGGAAGGCGTAGCCGCTCTCGAACGCCGCGTAGAGCAGGGTGGTTTCGTAGAAGGTTTCGATCTGAATATTTTCCAGGGTGATATTTCCCTGGAAGATGCTGCAATAGTCCTCCCGGCAGTAGACCAGGCGGCTGTTGAAAATGGTGTCAAAGTCCCGGGTCTTGATGAATTTGGTATCCCGCACGGTCAGGAAGCCGTCGCCGTAGCCCACGTTGATGTTGCTGTGGCTGGTGACCATGGTGCAGCCCTGAATGAGGAAATCCCGGCAGCCGTAATGATTGTCCACCCGGCCCATGACGCTGTCCCGCACGGTGAGGCGCTTGCACCAGCTGGTTTGAACGGGGCCCCAGCCGCGCAGGAACTGGCAGTGGTCGATCAGCACATTGCTGCAATGGGTACACACCAGCACGTAGGATACGTTGGTCTGGGTGGGTTCGCCGGCGGGCAGGAAATTGCCGAAGTTTTCCATCACGCAGTCCCGAAAGCACAGGTTATAGGCGTAATCGGCGCGGATCAGCTCGCCCCGGTAGCGCATATCGTCGCATTCGTACCGGTCCCCCGCGTCGCACAGGAGGCCCTGAACGGTCACGTTGCTGCGGGTGATATACAGATAATAGGGGTTGGCGAACCGGCCGTTATGGGCCAGCTTGAAGACGCCGCCCTTGATGGTGATGGGCTTATCCAGCAGGGAGCGCCTGCGCATTTTCATATGCCCGATGACGTTCCGGGTGTGATCGCTGACGGTTGGATCCCGGGGCATGCGGTCGCTGATATCCAGGAACAGGGGGCCGTCCATGAGCGCGCCGTTGCGGTCGATAGCCGCCGTTTCGGAATAGTAGGAGGGGTCCGGATAGCCCGATTCCACCCAGCCGTCGCGCATGCCGATCACGAGATCGGGATACTCCCGTTCGATCATGAAGGTGACCAGCTCGTTGGGGTAGTCCTTCAAAAAATCAATGTTCAGCTTGCTGCCGTGCAGCTGGTCGATTTGGGCGGGAGAAAGCGCCACGTCCTCCTTTTCCTCGTCCGGGCACACGGCGAACACGATGCGTTCATCCTGAATGGGGGGCTTGATGAGGAAGGTAGCGCCCGTCCAGTCCACGTCCGTTTTGATGTTCACGTTATGACGCACGCCGTTCAGGCGGTGCTGGGCCGTTTCCATGTACACTGTGCCGCTGTGCTGGAACACGGGGCAGCCGTGGGCGTTGGCGTAATCGTGGCAGGCGATCACCGCCTCGGTGTCATCCGTCACGCCGTCTAACTTCGCGCCGAAGTCCGCGTAGCTCACGCCCCGCGTTTCGATGCGGCCCGGCGCGCTTTCCGGTTCGCCCCAGAACACGAAGCTGTAATCCGTGCTTTCGCCCCAGCCGCTGACGGAGGCGTAATACGCCGCCGCCGGAATGGTCAAAGGCTCCGTTTCCCCGTTGTTGCCAAAGCGCATGTTGCCCGTGCCCACCACGGAAATTTCGGGCAGCAGCTGATAGTCCCGATCGAAGTACGCCACCGCGTAGCCGAAATCGTCCATGAAGGTGCGGCCATAGATTTTGGAAAAGCCCTTCACGGGCACCATGCGGGTATGCCACACCTCGCCCGGATTCTGGGTGGAAAACGTTCCGGTGGCCGTCCAGTAGCCCGGCATATCCGCATACACGGTGACGGAACCTAACCGCGCCGCGATTTCGCCCAGCAGGCTTACGGTTTCCTCGGCGGTGTAGGCCACGCCGATGTTTTTGCGGAATTGGGCCTTGCTTTTCTCCGTCAGCGCCGCGTCCTCGTCGTAACGCACGAACAGGCCCTGGTTCTGATCCCGGATCTCTCCCTGGTACGTGGCGGCGGCCTGGGCGCTGGCGGCGGCGGAGGCCGCGCTGGCAGACGCCTGCTGCGCCTTTACGCTGGCGTTTGCGATGTACTGCTCCCATTCCGCCTCCGTGCCCGCGAAGCCGTGCTTTTTCGCCACGGCGTAGGCGCTCACCGCGCCCAAATTCACCTTTTCGACGGTGTTTTCACCGTGATACTCAATTGCCATACGCGTACAATTCTCCTTCTGTCAGTTCAAACCGCACCGGAATGGCGCGGGAGTAATACATGTACAGATGCCCGTCCTCCGCCAAATCGAAGTGAAGCATCCCGCCCTGGGTAATCATCATGCCCGCCGCCGCCCGGGCCTCGTCCCGGTATCGCTCGGCGTGGGCGCAGGCGTCCAGAGCGTCCTGAACGGCGGTGGGGTACTGGGTTTGGGTCCGCTGCGCCACGGGCGGCAGGTCGCCGATATCCAAATACAACGGTTCGCTGTTCCAGGCGATCCTGTCCCCGCCTAAGATTTCCACCCAGCAGCGGCACCGGCCCGGAATTTCCGTCACCCGTGCCGGAATCGCCGCCACCCCGTCCCGAATCTGCAGGATCTCCGCCGTTTCATCCGGCAGCAGCATCATGAGCTGGGCGCTCTGGCCGTCGGCAATCTGGGGCAGAAGGAAACGCAGGGTTTCCGCCCCGCTGTCCGTTTCCATGCCGATCCTCGTCTGCTCCGGGCTGGGCCGCCGCCCGGAAAACCGAATGGTAATCATGCTGTCCTTCCCTCCTTCCTATGGGATCCATGTGATTTCGCACGTCAGCGCGCCGCCCCCGGGGCCGGACGCGGGCCTGATCCAAACGACGCCATGCCCGTCGGGCTGATCATCGCCCACGTACAGGGCGAAGGCTTCGCTGCCCGCCGCCCGGGTGACGGCGCTGCCGCTCAATTCGTTCAAGGCCGCCGTGACCGTTTCCAGGGACTGGCCTAAGGCGGACACGGTCTCCCCGTTTCTTTCCCCCGTCCTGATCTGCCGCTGCAGGGCGCTGCTCAGATGGCTTTCCCCGATGGCCCCGGGCTGGATGTTGTTGCCGTCTAAGTTTTGCAGGGTGTAGCGCACCTGATCGTCCATTTGCCTGAGGCAATCCATCACCTGCCGGGCGTCCCTCACTTCCCGGGGAAACTGAATTTCATTCAGGTACGCCATACGTCCTCTTCCCCTCCGTCCCGCGCCGCTTCCGCCAGCCGCCGCAGGTACCGCTGGTACGCCGCTTCATCCGCCGCGGACCGGCTTTCATCCAGGGCCAGCAGCGGGTCCTTCGCTTCGTCGTACCGGAATGCCGTTCTGTTCACGATCCGGTCGTACAGCCCGGCGATCTGCCGGGCGTACGGGCCGAGAAACGCCGAGGGCCTGCCCTCCATCACGCCTTTCAGGTACTCTTTGGCCTCAAGTACCGCGCCGCTGCCTGTCTGTGCTTCCGTCATCTCTCTTCCCTCCCGATCGCTAATTCCCGGGCCATGCCATAGAGCTGCATCTCCCCGTGCCCCTCGAAGCGCACCTTCAAATGCTCGCACCGCCGGGGGATCACCGGCAGCAGATAGGTTTTCACGCTGTCCCTGCCCGGGATCGTACCCTTGAAGCGCCACAGCCCGTCCGAATCGTACTGGATGTAGACCCTGCATTCGGCTTTCGCGCCTAACTTCATGCGCAGCAGGAAGCGGCTCATGTACTGATGCTCCGGGTACTCGTAGCCCATGACCGCCGTTTCCGCGAACCAGGTCACGTCCCCCGGTTCTGTCTCCCCCGCCGTGCCGTTCAGGGCGCAGAGCAGGCCGTTGGCCAAAAGCATGTAAAGCTCTCCGTTCAGCTCCGCAAAGCACAGGGCGTGGCTGTCGTCCTGCCGGTGCCATACGCCGTGTTCCGTGTCCAGCACGTACAGGCTCCACCCGCCGTTTTCGTCCTGGGCGCTCAGGTAATACTTGCCCCCCGCCTGCCCGGCGGCGGCGGCTTTCAGGCTTTCCTCCCCCAGGGCCATGCCCCGGTTTTCCGGCAGGCTGTCAAAACATTCCACGCCGTTCACGCCCACGTAATACAGCCTGCCGTTGTAATCCACCAGGCTTTCCGCGCAGCCGGGCTTCACGCCGTCGCAGGCCAGGCGCTGGGTTTGGAAGTTGCCGGGCCTGTCGCCGTAGATTTTGTGAACGCAGTCCGCCTTGAAAAAATGAGGGGTTCCCCGATGCACCGCCGCGCCGGTAAAAGGCCCGTCGGAGCCTACGTCGGCGCAGAAGCTGTCCGCGTTCGTTCCCCCGAATTTGTCCCAATTCCTGAAATCGCCTAAGGAGCAGGCGTAAATGCAATTCACCGTCCCTCCGTCCTGTTCCCCGTAACGGCAGCCCCACAGGCGGTTGCCGCATTCCATGAGGTAGTCCATTTGGGGCACCCGCCGGTCCGCGCGCACCGCGCCGGTGTTTTGATTGATCTGGGAGTCGATGACGCCCGCGATCATGATGTAATCCTCCGTCACCGTATAGGCGATGTGCGGGCCGTTCAGGGCTTCCACCTGCTCCCGCAGCACCGCGTTGCCGCCCGTGTACTCCGCCCCGCTGATGCGCACGCCGTCTCCCGGGTTCAAGCCCCGTCCGATGCCCGTACAGGATATTTTCACATATTCCTCCCGGGACGCCCCCGACCCCACGGTGACCGGGGCGAACGTCACCCGGCCCTCGCTTTGCCACAGGCGCTCGATGAATCCCCGATCCGCCGGGTCCATGACGTTGTAATACCGCTTATCGGGCATGATGACCAGGTAAACCCCCATGGCCGTCAGGCGTTTGGGCAGCATGTCCGCCGCCAGGGACAGGTCGTTCACAGGCGTGGCCTGGCCGTCATAGTACAGGGTGCTTCCGTCGATCCAGGCCAGCTTGCCCAGGGCGGTCATGGCCTGGGGATCCTTCAGCTCCGCCACCAGCCCGCGCCGTTTCCGGCTGCTCAGCAGCGGCCAGGGGTCCCCCGTCATGTTGCCCATGGCGCTGAAAGCCCCTTCCTCCGCCCGGACGCGGCGGTCCAGGCCCGTGAACGCCTCCGTCCATCGGCGTTCGGTTTTGATTTCGTTCAGATATGGGTACTGCATGCTTCCCTCCAATCATGAAAGTGGAAAGTGAAAAGTGGAAAGTGAAAATTTATATAGTGCTGTACAGCTTTCCACTTTTCACTTTTCAATTTTCACTTTAAAAATGTATATGTGCGCCTTCCGTTGAAAGCGGCCTGTGTTCCCTGTGCCACATCCTGGAAAGCCGCCCCCAGGCGGCGGCGTACAGCGCCGCGCTGTTGTTATATTTGTCGAATTCCTGGTTCACCAGATCAATGTGCATTTCCAGGTAAAAGCGGTAGATTTCATCGTAGGGCGACGGGGTCAGCAGCACGGTGTCCGGGTGCGTGTGCTGGCCGTAGCCGCTGAACGTGTCGGGCGCGGTTTCCTTTTCCCGCTGATGGGTACACATCAGATCCCGGTAAATCAGCATATCCAGCGCCGACAGCCATTCGATCTTCCGCGCCCGGTCGATCTGGTTGGGTTTCAGCTCGTCCGCCGTCAGAATCGCCTGATCCAACGTCATTTTTTCGCATGCCCCCCTTTCAGCTAAACGTAACTGGTCAGTCCTATCAGGTTAAACGACACTTTAAATCAGGTAGGAGGTGGGAAGTAGGAGGTAGGAAGATTATTTTGTGAATACAAAGACCCGATACATGGCGCTGGGTTCATTTTGTGGACTATGTAAAACTTCCTACCTCCTACCTCCTACTTCCTACCTTGACTTAAAGCGTCCTATAAGAGCTGACTGCCCAATTCCAAACAATCCATTAAACGGTCATGGCAAATTCCCGCTGGCCGCTGGCCTTTTGGGCTTCCAGCTCCATGGTTTTCTGGGCGTCCAGCATTTCGCGCACCACTTCCCACAGGGGCATGGGCACGTCCACGAACTGATCCTTGGGGATGAAGAAGGTTTTATCGTTCACCCCCACCTCTAAGGTGTTCTGCTCCGAGCGGCTGCGCTTGGGAATGAAAATCTGCCGCATATCCTGCCAGGGGTCATAGGTCTTGGGGCCCGCAGTTGTCTTCGTCATTGTGAATCCTCCTTTTCGTGGAGTGGAGAGTTTAGAGTTGAGAGTTGAGATGATATATAGTGCATAAATAGGAGACTAAACTGTACCCCATAGGATGGACACACACTTTGGTAAGGCAGACCTACACGTCCCCGTTCAGTGGACAGCCAGCAAAAGGCACGTCCCCAAACAAT
>CAJOJQ010000046.1 GCA_905234985.1 uncultured Christensenellaceae bacterium | reverse complement strand
CCGGAAAGGATGATTGGGAAAGGGATGCAGTTCCGACAGGGGCAGGAATACGACCTGTTCCGCCGCCTGCTCCGGCGTTTCCTTGCGGCTCAAGCGTTACCCTCCCTGCCGGAAAACCGAGGATCGGGAACGCGGGCGCTCCTCAAAAGAGCTTCCATGATCGTCCGATCATCCTTTTCAGGCGCGTATTTGCGCTCGCAGATCGGACATACCTGCCGCCCTTCCGGGACGATCTCTCCGCACATTACGCAGCGATCTTCCATCGGTCATCCTCCTTCCTGTTCATCGGGGATCGAAAACGGAATGATCGGCGCGTAACCGGCCTGCGCCATCTTTTGATAGATGAAGGCGCGGCCTTTCTGCGTCCACTTCGTGCAGAGGGCGACGTGCTCATTCCCGCAGGCATCGTGATACAGCGCCGTTTCCGTGCGCGTGTAGCCCTTCTGCGCGTATCGGGCATACAGCGTCCAGGTGCCGTTGCGCTTGTACTGGATGTTCCTGGCATGGAGAAACTTGTTCATGCGCATAGCCGACCAGCCGAAATCCTTGGCGATCAGCGTGATGGGGATAGCGTCCGGGCAGGAAAGAACAGCGTCAAAATATTCCGCCTTGGGCTGCATGACGCCGATCCTATTCTCCTGGTAGCTCAATTCGCGCAGGAGCAGCTTGTTCTGCTCGCTCCAGTTCAGCCGCCCGCGCATGGACAGCCAGGTGGTCGTTCCATGCCTCCTCGATCCCCAGGACATACTGGCGGCATTTCTTTCCGATCTCCGTGCGTTGGAGCAGGCAGATCTCCTTGGCCATGCCCAGCGACAGCAGATGAACGTGCTGCACCTGGGGCATCGCCGCGCCGTCCGCGGCACGGCGGACAATTTTGTCCGCCGTCGTGTAGTCGATCCCCTCGGTGAAGCCGTACTCGCACATCCGGGGGAACCACTTGCGGTAGGGGGTATTGCATTGAAGCGCCCGATGCAGATCAATACCCACTACCTTTGGCCGACCGTCCCTGTCTTGAATGACGGGAATCATCTCATTCATCATCATCACCTCCAAAAATCAAAAAGACGCCCAGATGAATGAGATAATCTGAGCGTCTATACTGGCTGCGTATTTAACGCGGCCTAATATTCTGTTATGTAAAGGACAGAAAAACAGCGTCCAGATTCGTTCCAGACGCCTTTACCAATCATGGATTATGTGATAAACAAGGATAACCCAAATCAAATTATGTCAAACTGTGACAAAAGTATCTTTATTCACCTTATACTTTTCACCAGCACGTCATCAAAAAGATGAGGGTTAAATTGATAGGGCCTGAATCCTTGCCTATTTAGACTTCTTAAAGCCGTACATTTAACCCATTATTTAACCCATTTTGGTCTTAAACCCATCTTTAACCCATAAAAACCGAGATAAAACAGGTCAAACCATGACAAATAATATGAAATAGAAAAACCCAGGAAAGTGTTGATTTTCCTGGGTTCCAACGTGTTTTTAACGTTTCGAGAACTGGGGGGCGCGCCTCGCCGCTTTGAGGCCGTACTTCTTGCGCTCCTTCATACGAGGATCGCGGGTGAGGAAACCGGCTTTTTTCAGTTCGCCGCGAAGCTCGGGGTTGACCTTGCACAGGGCGCGGCTGATGCCGTGACGGATGGCGCCCGCCTGACCGGTGAGGCCGCCGCCGCGAACGTTGACCAGCACGTCGAAGCTGCCGCCGACCTTCACCAGGTTCAGGGGCTGACGCACGGTCATCTTCAGGGTTTCCAGACCGAAATAATCGTCGATATCGCGTTTGTTGACCAAAATTTTGCCTTCACCGGGTACGAGGCGTACACGGGCGACCGCGCTCTTGCGGCGGCCAACGGCATTGAAATCATTCGCCATGATTGTTACTCCTTCCGCTCAGCTTCTTACTTGATCAGTTCCAGCACTTCGGGCTTCTGCGCGGCCTGCTCGTGTTCGGGGCCGGCGTAAATGCGCAGCTTGGTGGCCATCTGACGGCCCAGGGGACCCTTGGGCAGCATGCCCACGATGGCGTGACGCACAGCGAATTCGGGCTTTTCAGCAATCAGCTTGCGGTACTTGGTTTCCTTCAGACCGCCGGCATAACCGGAATGATGATAATAAACCTTCTGATCCAGCTTTTTGCCGGTCATAACGATTTTAGCGGCGTTGATGATGATCACGTGATCACCAGTATCCACATGGGGAGTATAGATGGGCTTGTTCTTGCCGCGCAGGATGTTGGCAACCTGGCTGGCGAGACGACCAAGCACCATGCCGTCCGCATCAACGACATACCACTTGCGCTCTACGTTCTGCGCATTTGCCATATAGGTGTTCAAGAGCATTTCCTCCTTGAAATCTGGTAAACTTTCAGGCTTGCCGTCCGGTGATGGTCGCACCCTCCGGCGATGTAACAATAGCACCCGGGGCTAGCGGAGTCTATTGATGCAACGAGTAGTATACAAAATTCCGGAAGATTTGTCAATACAAAATCTGCATTTTTTCAAAAAACTTCGCCTTTTCGGGGCGCTGATTCTATTGCAAACAGTCGGCCCGGTGTGCTATAATGCGAGGGACGCCCGGAAGGAAGCTGCCGGGCGCGGATGAAGAAAGAAGCCGGGGAGGCAAAGAAGCATGTTTCAGTACAAAACCCGGGGTACCTGCTCCACCCAAATTGATTTGGAAATCGAAAACGGCGTGATCACCGCCTGTGCTTTCCACGACGGCTGCAAGGGCAACACCCAGGGCCTGGCCAAAATGGTGATCGGCCGCAGCGCCGACGAAGTAAAGGAAAGCCTGCGGGGCATCCAGTGCCGGGGCGGCACCTCCTGCCCGGATCAGCTGGCCCAGGCCATCGAGGCCTATGAGGCGCGGCAGGCGTAAACGTTTCGCAAACAATCCCCCAAACGGAAGGAAAGGAAGAAAGACAATGGCTGCGCAGAAACAGAAGGACGCGAAAAAGATTTGGGTCAGGGCGCTGTGCGTGTTCCTGGCGATTTTGATGGTCGGCTCCTCCCTGGTGGCGGTGCTGAGCCTGCTGTGACCCCTTTTCCCGGACAGGACGAACGACCCGGAAACGGCTGACCGTACCGTTCAGCGCGTGTTCCGGGTTTTCTTTGACGTTTTTTTACCGGATATGACATGAATGTATAAAATTGCATGAATAATGAATTTTCAGTGAATATTCTCTTGACAAATCCGGTATTATCTGTATAATATGTGAATAAGCATGCGCAATATACAGCACGTGCGGAACGGGGAAACGAAGGAACCATGAAGAGAGTGTTTATTGACGGCAGCGCGGGCACCACGGGCCTGCGGATCGTGGAAAGGCTCATGGAGCGGCAGGATATTCAATTGCTGCGGGTGCCGGAGGAATTGCGGAAGGATCCGGCGGCCCGGAAGGACGCCATGAACAAAGCGGACATTGTATTTTTATGCCTGCCGGACGACGCGGCGCGGGAAGCGGTGGGGCTGATCGAAAACAGCAACACGGCGGTGATCGACACCTCCACGGCTCACCGGACGGCGGAAAACTGGGCGTATGGCTTCCCGGAAATCGGCGGTCTGCGGGAGAAGATCAAAACCGCCAGGCGCATTGCCAATCCCGGCTGCCACGCCAGCGGCTTCATCGCCCTTGTCGCGCCCCTGGTGGAAGCGGGCTTGATATCAGCGGATGAAAAGCTCACCTGCACTTCCCTCACCGGCTATTCCGGCGGCGGCAAAAAGATGATCGCCGAATACGAGGGAGAGGGCCGCAGCGTTTTGCTGGACGCGCCCCGTCAGTACGGGCTTCCCCAAAATCACAAGCACCTGCCCGAAATGCGAAAGGTGTGCGGCCTTTCAAACGCCCCCATTTTTTGCCCCATCGTGGCCCCGTACTACGCGGGCATGGAAGTGACGGTTCCGCTGTTCGCCGATCAGGTTCAGGGCGGCAAGGCGGCCGTCGAAGCGGCATACGCGGCGTATTACCGAAGCGGGCTGGTGCATTTTACGAAGGATGCAAGCGAAAGCGGCTTCCTGTCCGCCGGGGCCTTTGCTGGGCGGGACGATATGGAAATCACCGTTTCCGGCAACGAAGACCGCATCCTGCTGGTGGCCCGGTTCGACAACTTGGGCAAGGGCGCGTCCGGCGCGGCCATCCAGAATATGAACCTGCTGCTTGGGGTGGACGAAGCCACCGGACTGGCGGTGTAAGCCCATGGCGGACGTTCAGATTTTGCCCATGACGGAAAAGGATTACGACGCCGTGCGGGCGCTTTGGATGACCATTCGGGGCTTCGGCATCCGCGCCCTGGACGATTCCCGGGAGGATGTGGTGCGCTTTATCCGCCGCAACCCCACCACCAGCGTGGTGGCGAAAGCGGATGGGCGGGTGATCGGCTCCATCCTGTGCGGCTCCGACGGGCGGCAGGGCGCGCTGTACCACGTGTGCGTGGCCGAAAACTTCCGGCGGCAGGGCATTGGCACCCGCATGGTGGGATACTGCATGCAGCAGCTCAAAGCATTGGGCATCAACAAGGTGGGACTCATCGCCTTTACGAAAAACGGCGGGGGCAACGCCTTTTGGAAGCAGATCGGCTGGAAAAAGGTCGACGTGAACTATTATGAATTTGTGCTGAACGCGGAAAACATTACGCATTTTATTTTATAGGAGAAGAGACATGAAGATTTGCAAGGTTCCCGGCGGCGTCACCACGCCCAAGGGCTTCAAGGCCGCCTGCTGCGCGGCGGGCATCAAGTACAAGGGCCGGACGGATATGGCGATGATCGTCAGCAGCGCCCCCTGCGCCGTGGCCGGGACGTTCACCACGAACAAGGTGAAGGCCGCGCCGGTGCTGTGGGACATGGACGTGGTATACAAGAACAGAACCGCCCAGGCCGTGGTGGTGAACGCGGGCATCGCCAACGCCGCCACCGGCAAGACGGGCCTGGATATCTGCCAAAAGACCGCCGATTTCGCGGGAGCCACCTTAGGCGTCACGGCGGGCAGTGTGCTGCTGGGTTCCACCGGCGTCATCGGCCCCAACCTGCCCCTCGACCGCATCCAGGCGGGCGTGAAGACCATGGCGGGAACGCTTTCCGATGCTATGGAAGCGGGCACGGCGGCCAGCAAGGCCATCATGACCACCGACACAGTGAACAAGGAATTCGCTGTGGAATTCGAGCTTCCGGGGGCGGACGGCGGCAGCGTCACCGTACACATGGGCGGCATGAGCAAGGGTTCCGGCATGATCCATCCCAATATGTGTACCATGCTCGGCTACGTCACCACGGACTGCGCCATCGACCAGGCCTTGCTGCAAAAGGCTTTGAGCAGCGTGGTGCCGGACACCTTCAACATGATCACCGTGGACGGGGACACCAGCACCAACGACACCCTGCTGGTTTTAGCCAACGGCATGGCGGGCAACGCGCCCATTGCCGATATGAATGAAAGCTATGCTATCTTCTGCGAAGCGCTCTTTTCCATCTGCCGGGATTTGGCGGTGAAAATGGCAGAGGACGGGGAAGGGGCCACCCACCTGCTGGAAATGCGGGTATACAACGCCGACACCAAGGAAAACGCCCGCACCCTGGCAAAATCCGTGGTGGGTTCCTCCCTGGTCAAGGCCATGGTCTTCGGCAAGGACGCCAACTGCGGCCGCATCCTGTGCGCTTTGGGCTACGCCGGGCCGGATTTTGACCCTTCCAAGATCGAAGTGCATCTCCACGGGGAAAAAGATACCCTCTGCTTCTATGAAAACGGCTGCATCCAGGCCTTCGACGAGGAAAAGGCGCTGAAAATCCTTTCTGAAAAGGCCGTGCGCTTCTCCTGCAATATGAACATGGGAGATCAGGAGGCCACGGCCTGGGGCTGCGATTTGACGTATGACTATGTGAAGATCAATGGAGATTATCGGACATGAATACCGAATTTTCAAACGCCCAGCGGGCGGAGGTATTGACCCAGGCTTTGCCCTACATCAAGCGGTACACGGGCAAGATCGTGGTGGTGAAATACGGCGGCAACGCCATGGTGAACGAGCAGCTGAAACAGCAGGTGATGGAGGACATCGTGCTGCTGTGGCTGATCGGGGTGAAGATCGTGCTGGTCCACGGCGGCGGCCCGGAAATCACCGATTTGATGAACCGGCTGGGCAAGCAGGCGGAATTTATCGACGGCCTGCGGGTGACCGATAAAGAAACGGTGGACATCGTGCAGATGGTGCTGGCGGGCAAGGTGAACAAAACCCTGGTGAACCTGCTGGAAATGCACGGCGGCAAGGCCATCGGCCTCTCCGGCATGGACGGGCGGCTCATCGAGGCCACGCCCAAGGATCCGCGCCTTGGCTTTGTGGGCACGGTGACGAAAATCCACCAAAAGCCCATTATGGACCTGCTGAACAACGGCTATATCCCGGTGATCTCCACCATCGGGTGCGACCGGCAGGGCAACGCCTACAACATCAACGGCGACACCGCCGCCGCCCATATCGCCGGGGCGCTGCAGGCGGAGCGCATGATTTTGATGACCGATATCGCGGGCATCCTGCGGGACAAGAACGATCCCTCCACTTTGATTCCCGAAATGACCCTGACCCAGGCCCGGGAGCTTCGGGAATCCGGCATCATTTCCGGCGGCATGATCCCCAAGGTGGATTGCTGCGTGACGGCCCTGAACGCCGGCGTGAAAAACGCGGTCATCATGGACGGGCGGGTGCCCCATTCCATTTTGATGGAGCTGCTCACCAACGAGGGCGCGGGCACGTGGTTAAGGAGGGACGAGGCATGAACGTGAAAGAAATGGACGCGGCATACGTCGCCAATACCTACAAGCGTTTCCCGGTACAGATCGTTTCCGGCAAAGGCTCCATTGTGAAGGACGATCAGGGCAAGGAATATATCGACTTGGGCAGCGGCATCGCCGTCACCTCCTTCGGCGTCGGGGACGAGCAGTGGAAGCAGGCGGTCATGGATCAAATGAACCAGGTGCAGCACATGTCCAACCTGTACTACACCGAACCCTGCGCAAAGCTGGCTCAAATGCTGTGCCAGAAGACCGGCATGAAAAAGGTGTTCTTCTGCAATTCCGGGGCGGAGGCCAACGAGTGCGCCATCAAAACGGCCCGGAAATACGCGGCGGACAAGTACGGCCCCGAGCGCTATACCATCATCACCCTGAAAAACAGCTTCCATGGCCGCACCATCACCACCTTAGCCGCCACCGGACAGGAGCATTATCACGAGCTGTTCCAGCCCCTGACGCCGGGCTTTAAGCACGCGGCGGCGGAGGATATTCGGGAATTGAAGGAACTGATCGCCCGGCAGCCCACCGCCGCTATTATGATCGAGTGCGTGCAGGGCGAGGGCGGCGTGATTCCCCTGTCCAAAGCATACGCGCAGGCCGTGGCGGACATCTGCAAAGAACAGGATATCCTGCTCATTGTGGACGAGGTGCAGACCGGCAACGGCCGCACGGGCCAGCTGTACGCCTATATGCACTACGGCATCCAGCCAGATATTGTGTCCACCGCCAAGGGCCTGGGCGGGGGCCTGCCGTTAGGGGCGGCGCTGCTGGGAGAAAAAGTGGAAAAGGTGTTAGGCTTTGGCGACCACGGCTCCACCTTCGGCGGCAATCCCGTGTGCTGCGCCGGGGCTTTGAGCGTGCTGTCACGCCTGGACGACGCGTTTTTGGCGGAGATTCGCAAAAAAAGCGAATATTTATTCCATACGTTCCAAGACGCGCCCGGCATCGAGGCCGTCACCGGCCTGGGCCTGATGATCGGGCTGAAAACCAAGAAACCCGCCGGTCAGGTGCTGGCGGCGTGCATGGAAAAAGGCGTGCTGTGCCTGACCGCCAAGGATAAGGTGCGCCTGCTGCCCGCCCTGAATATTCCCATGGACCCCCTGAAACGGGCGGCTGATATTATTAAGGAAGTTTGCGCGGAGGAGGAAAGGGCATGAATTTACAGGGACGGAGCTTTTTGACCCTGCTGGACTTTACGCCGGAGGAAATCACTTATTTGCTGGATTTGGCGGCGGAGCTGAAAGAAAAGAAGCACGCCCATATTGCCCACCGGATGCACGAGGGCAAAAACGTGGCCCTGATCTTTGAAAAGACCAGCACCCGCACCCGCTGCTCCTTCGAGGTGGCGGCGGCGGACTTGGGCATGCATTCCACCTACTTGGACCCCACCGGCAGCCAGATCGGCAAAAAAGAGAGCATCGCCGACACCGCCCGGGTGCTGGGCCGCATGTACGACGGCATCGAGTACCGGGGCTACGGCCAGGAGATCGTGGAAGCCCTGAAAAAGTATTCCGGCGTGCCCGTGTGGAACGGCCTCACCAACGAATACCACCCCACCCAGATTTTGGCCGATTTCCTCACCGTTCGGGAGCATTTCGGGAGTCTCAAAGGCAAAAAACTGGTCTACATGGGCGACGCCCGCTACAACATGGGCAATTCCCTCATGATCGGCTGCGCCAAGATGGGCCTGCATTTCGTGGCCTGCGCTCCGGAAAAGTATTTCCCCGATCCCCAGTTGGTTTTGACCTGCAAGAACATCGCTTTGCAGACCGGGGCGACCCTGGAGTTCAGCACCGACCCCATGGAAGCGGTGAAGGGCGCGGACGTGATCTATACCGACGTGTGGGTTTCCATGGGCGAACCGGACGAGGTTTGGGCCGAGCGCATCCACGATTTGCAGCCCTATCAGGTGAACAAGGCCGTCATGCAGCAGGCGGGGCCTCAGTGCCGCTTCATGCACTGTCTGCCCTCCTTCCACGACCTGAACACCACCATCGGGCAGAAGATTCACGAGAAATTCGGCCTCACCGCCATGGAAGTGACCGACGACGTGTTTGAAGGCCCCCAGTCCATCGTGTTCGACGAGGCAGAAAACCGCATGCACACCATCAAGGCTGTTATGGCTGCTACGCTGTAAGAGGTAACAGCATGGTTGCTTTTATTTGGCCCATGGCCCTGGTGATCGTGTCCAATGTGGTGTATCAGGTCTGCGCAAAAAGCGTACCCCAGGGCATGAACGCCTTTGCCTCCCTCACCGTCACGTATCTGGTAGGGGCCGCCGCCAGCCTGATCCTTTACTTTGTCCTGGAAAAAGAAGGAAACCTGTTTCAGGAATACCGGAAGATGAATTGGGCGTCCGCCGTGCTGGGCTTGGTGATCGTGGGCCTGGAGGAGGGTTGGATCTACGCCTACAAGGCGGGCTGGCCCGTCAGCACCGCGTTCATCGTGCAAAGCGCGTTCATTGCCGCGGTACTGCTTGTGATGGGGTATTTTCTCTATCACGAAGCCCTGACCTGGAACAAAATTGTGGGCGTGGTCATTTGCCTGATCGGGCTGGGATTCATCAATTATCAATAACAAGAAAAAGCCAAAAGGAGACCCGATATGGCCTACTTAGTACTGAGCAACGGCAAAATTTTTGAGGGACGCCGCATCGGCGCCCCTGTTGACCGTGTGGGGGAATTGGTATTCACCACCGGCATGGAGGGGTACCTGGAAACGCTGACCGACCCCAGTTACTTCGGCCAGATCGTCACCCACACCTTCCCCCTGATCGGCAATTACGGCGTGATCGAGGAGGATTTTGAAGGGAAAAGCGCGCTGTTCGGCTATATCGTCCGGGAAATCTGCGATCAGCCCTCCAATTTCCGCAGCCAGTACGCCCTGAACGATTATTTGGTCCGCCAGGGCATCCCCGGCCTGTGCGGGGTGGACACCCGGCAAATTGTGCGCATCACCCGGGAAGAAGGCGTGATGAACGCCATGATCTGCGACCGGATCCCGGAGGATCTGTCCGCGCTGAAAAAATTCCGGGTACTCGACGCCGTACAGTCCGTCACCTGCGGGGAAAAGAAGGAATGCCCCGCCGCGGGTGAAGAAAAATACCGGGTGGCCCTGCTGGATTACGGGGCCAAGCAGAACATCATCCGTTCCCTGCAAAGGCGCGGCTGCCGCGTGACCGTGTGGCCCGCCAATACGAAGGCGGAAACCATTTTGGGAAGCGACCCCGACGGCGTGATGCTCTCCAACGGCCCCGGCGATCCCAAGGAAAACGTATCCTGTATTGAGGAAATCAAAAAGCTGCTGGGCCAAAAGCCAGTGTTCGGCATTTGCCTGGGCCATCAATTGACCGCCCTGGCCATGGGCGGCGACACCGTGAAATTAAAGTACGGCCACCGGGGCGGCAATCAGCCCGTGAAGGATCTGACTACGGGCCGCACCTGGATCACCAGCCAGAACCACGGCTACGCGGTAGTGGCGGACAGCCTGAAAGGAAAAGGGATCGAAACCTTTGTGAACGCCAACGACGGAAGCTGCGAGGGTATGGCTTACCCCGAAAAGAACTGCTTCACCGTGCAGTTTCATCCGGAGGCCTGTTCCGGCCCCCAGGATACCGGCTACTTGTTCGACCGCTTTATCGCCATGATGGGAGGGAAGGAGCATGCCTAAGGACGCGTCCATTCGCAAGGTGCTGATGATCGGTTCCGGCCCCATCGTCATCGGCCAGGCCGCGGAATTTGACTACGCCGGGGCGCAGGCCTGCCGCGTCCTGCGGGACGAGGGCGTCAACGTGGTGCTGGTCAATTCCAACCCCGCCACTATCATGACGGATCAGCACCTGGCCGATGAAATCTATCTGGAACCGCTGAACGCCGAAACCGTGCGCCGCATCATTGAAAAGGAGCGGCCCGACGGCTTATTGGCGGGCTTAGGCGGCCAGACGGCCCTGACCCTGGCCATGCAGCTGAGCCGGGACGGCACCCTGGCCCAATACGGCGTGCGGCTGCTGGGTTCCCCCATCGAGGCCATCGAAAAAGCGGAGGATCGGGAGCGGTTCAGGGACACCATGCGCAGCATCGGCCAGCCCTGCGTGCCCTCCGAAATCGCGGAAACGCTCAAGGACGCTTTGGCCGCCGCCCGGAAAATCGGCTATCCCGTGATCGTGCGCCCCGCCTACACCTTAGGCGGCAGCGGCGGCGGCATCGCCCAGGACGAAAGTGAAATGAAGGTGATCGCCCAGGCGGGTCTGGACGCTTCGCCCATCACCCAAATTTTGGTAGAAAAGTGCATTTCCGGCTGGAAGGAAATCGAGTTTGAAACCATGCGGGACGCCCTGGGCAACGTGATCGCCGTCTGCTCCATGGAAAACGTGGATCCCGTGGGCGTGCATACCGGCGACAGCATCGTGGTGGCCCCCGCCCTGACCCTTTCCGATAAGGAATACCAGATGCTGCGCACGGCGAGCCTGAAAATGATCGAGGCCATCGGCATCGTGGGCGGCTGCAACTGCCAGTTCGCCCTGAACCCCGATTCCTTTGAGTACGCGGTGATCGAGGTCAATCCCCGCGTGTCCCGTTCTTCCGCCCTGGCCAGCAAGGCCACGGGCTATCCCATCGCGAAAATCACCACCCGCATCGCCTTAGGGTATTCCCTGGATGAAATCGCCAACGATATCACCGGCAAAACCTGCGCGTGCTTTGAACCCGCGCTGGATTACGTGGTGGTGAAATTCCCCAAGTGGCCTTTCGATAAATTCCACGGTTCCTCCCGGCGCTTAGGCACCCAGATGAAGGCCACCGGCGAAGTGATGGCCATCGGCCAATCCTTCCCCGAAGCCCTGATGAAGGCGGTGCGCGGGGCCGAAATCAGCCTGGACACCCTGAACGCCCCGCCCGTATCCGACGCGGATATTTTCACCCGCTTAGCCGCGCAGGATGACCGGCGGCTGTTTACCGTGTTTGAAGCGCTGAAGCAGGGGATCGCCCCGGACGAGATTTTTGAAATCACCAAGATCGACCGGTGGTTCCTGTATCAGCTGCAGGGCATGGCGGAGCTGGAAGCGCGCGTCCAAAAAACGGGCCTCCTGGAGGGCGATTACGCGCGTCTCAAGCGTTTAGGCTACCCGGACAGCGCCATCAGGCGGCTGTTTGGAGCGAACGATCTGCCCGCCTGGCCCCTCAGCTACAAAATGGTGGATACCTGCGCGGCGGAGTTCGCCGCCGAAACGCCGTATTTCTATTCCTGTCCGGCGGGGGACTGCGAATCCCGGGCGCTGAAACGCAGCGGCAAGCCTGTGGTGATCGTGCTTGGTTCCGGCCCCATCCGCATCGGCCAGGGCATCGAGTTCGATTACAGCTCCGTTCACTGCGTGTGGACGCTCCGGAAAATGGGCTACGATGTGGTCATCATCAACAACAACCCGGAAACCGTGTCCACCGACTACGACACCGCCGACCGGCTGTACTTCGAGCCGCTTTGCCCCGAAGACGTGATGAATATCATCAACGTGGAAAAGCCCATCGGCGTGGTGGTGGCCTTCGGCGGGCAGACGGCCATCAAGCTGACCAAGTTCCTGGATGAACACGGCGTGGACATTTTGGGCACCTCCGCCGAATCCATCGACATCGCCGAGGACCGGGAACGCTTCGACGCATTGCTTGAGAATTTCGGCATCCGCCGTCCCCGGGGCATGGGCGTGCGCACCCTGGAAGAAGCGGTTTCCGCCGCCGAGGAATTGGGCTATCCTGTTTTATTGCGTCCTTCTTACGTCATCGGCGGGCAGAACATGACCATTTCCCGCACCAAAGAGCATACCGTGGCCTATATGGAAAAGATTTTGGCGGGGGGCATCGACAATCCCGTCCTGATCGACCAGTATCTGCCCGGCATCGAGCTGGAAGTGGACGTGATTTCCGACGGGACCGACGTGCTGATCCCCGGCATCATGGAGCATATCGAGCGGGCGGGCATCCATTCCGGCGACTCCATCGCCGTGTACCCGCCTTACAACCTGAACGACGTATTTTTACGGAAAATCTGCGACTGCTCCGAAAAATTGGCTTTGGCCCTGGGTACCAAGGGCCTGGTCAATATCCAATACCTGATTTACAACAATGAGCTGTACGTGATCGAGGTAAACCCCCGGGCCAGCCGCACGGTGCCCTACATCAGCAAAGTGACCAAGGTTCCTATGGTCGATTTGGCTTCCAAGGTGATGTTAGGCGAAAAGCTCATCGACCTGGGCTACGGCGTGGGCCTGTACCGCACGCCGCCCTACGTGGCAGTGAAGGTGCCGGTATTCTCCTTTGAAAAGCTCAACGACGCAAACTCCATCTTAGGCCCGGAAATGAAATCCACCGGCGAGGTGCTGGGCATCGGCAAGACCCTGCCGGAAGCCCTGTTCAAGGGCCTCACCGCCGCGGGCTTCAAGGTGCCCGCCGTGGGCAGCAAGCACAACACCGGCGTGCTGCTCAGCGTGGAGGAAAACGACTATCAGGAGATCATTTCCCTGGCCAAGCGCCTGTATGACCTGGGCCTCAGCCTCTACGCCACCACCGGCACGGCCAAGGCCATCGAAAGCCTTGGCATTCCCGTGAAAGCCGTCGCCAACGCCACCGAAAACGACGAGATCACGGGCCTCATGGAAAGCGGCGGCGTGCACTACATCGTGTATACCGGGGCCGTGAAGGACGCCACCATCGGGGATTACACCGTGCTGCACCGCAAGGCTATGCAGCTTGGCATCCCCTGTCTCACCAGCCTGGACACCGCCGGGGCTCTGGCCGACATCATGGCCTCCCGCTTCACCGCCCAGAACATCGAACTCATTGACATCAACCACATGCGCGCCTGGCGGCAGACCATCCGCTTTGCCAAGATGCAGAGCTGCGGCAACGACTACATCTTCATTGAAAACTTCGACGGGGCCATTACCTGCCCCGAATCCCTGTGCGTGCAGCTCTGCGCGCCCCACTTCGGCATCGGCGGGGACGGCATCGTGCTGATCGAAAAGTCCGACGTGGCCGACGCGAAAATGCGCTCCTTCAACAAGGACGGCAGCGAAGGGAAGATGGCGGGCAACAACATCCGCTGTGTGGCAAAATGCCTGTACGATAAGGGCTACGTGCGCAGCGAATACCTGAGCATCGAAATGAGCGGCAAGGTACACCACCTGCGGGCCTACCTGCGGGACGGCAAGGTGAACTCCGTTTCGGCGGATATGGGCAAAGCCTCCTTCGCGGCGGCCCAGGTGCCCGTGACCGCCGATACGCCGGAGGTCGTGAACAAACCCATCACTGTGGGCGGCAAAGCATATACCGTCACCTGCGTATCGGTGGGCAATCCCCATTGCGTGGTGTTCGCGGACGCTATCGATGGCATTGACCTGACGGACATCGGCCCCCAGTTCGAGTTCGCCGAAATCTTCCCCGAACGGGTGAACACGGAATTTGTGCGCGTCATCAATCCCACCACCCTGCGCCTTCGGGTGTGGGAGCGGGGCAACGGGGAAACCCTGGCCTGCGGCACCGGGGCCTGTGCCGCCGTGGCCGCCGCGGTGAAAAACGGCATCTGCCCGGCAGATAAGGACGTCGTGGTGAAGCTGGCCGGGGGAGACCTGACCGTTCGCTATACGGAGGAAAAAATCACCCTCACCGGCGAAGCCACCCACGTGTTCGAGGGAGAGTTTGAGTATTGACCCTATACGAAAAAAAGACCCGGCGGAAGTTTTTCCGTCGGGCTTTTTCGCATTGGGAAGCGGATTATTCCTCGGGCTGCTCGTTTTCGTCATCCTTCGGGGCGGGCTGTTCCGGTTCCTCGGCGTTGCGCAGGATTTCTGCCGCGGCTTCCGCCGCGTCCTTGGCGTCCTGATCCGCTTCGGCGGCCTGGGCTTCAAATTCGTCCAAAGCGGCGCGCACCTGATCCCAGGCTTCCTTGTCCATGTCCCGCAGAGCGTCGATGATCTCCTGGACCTGAGGCTGGGCATTCAGGGAATCAATGGTCTGCTTCACTTTTCCGGCGGCGTCGCTCATGGCGTTTTTGGCCTGCGTATACAGCGGTTCGCCCTTCTTTGCCAGCTGTTCGATGGCGTCCTGGCCCATTTCCAGGCCCGCGGCCACCGCGCCCATCCCGGCTTTCAGCACCTTTTTCAGTTCGTTGCCCAATTGATCCATACGAAACACTCCTTTCAGTGATTGCGGTCTATTTCGTCGGGGCGCTTATTCTGTTTCGCCCCACAGTGCTATTATGGCACGTTTTGCGTCCTCTGTCTCAAAAAAAAGCCTGAATGCCGCGTTTTTTCCGTTTAACTGTCGTCGTCGGAGGTCAAATCCTCGTCCCAGAAGGCCATCTGCAAAGGCTTGGACGCCGTTTCGCCGCTGAGCAGGCGGGCGGCCTTGCCCTCGTCCAGCGCTTCCACCCGGCGCAGCTTGCGCTCGATGGTGCGGGTCTTGCGGCTGGCGTTTTCGATGGATTCCGTGGCGGCGTGCAGCTTCTTTTCCGTGGCCTCCAAAAGCCCGGCGAACTTGCCGAATTCGGTTTTGACAGCGCTGAGCAGCTGCCATACCTCGCCGGAGCGCTTTTCGATGGCTAAAGTGCGGAAGCCCACCTGCAGGCTGGTGAGCAGGGCGTTCAGGGTGGTGGGCCCGGCAACCACGACGCGGTGTTTTTCCTGCAATTCTTCCGTAAGCCCCCTTACCCGCAGGGCTTCGGCGTACAGCCCTTCGATGGGCAGGAACATGACGGCGAAATCCGTGGTGTAGGGCGGCACGATGTATTTGCCCGCGATGCGCTTGGCCTCCACCCGCAGGGCGTTTTGCAGGGCGGAGGACGCGGCGGCGATCATGGCCTGATCGCCCATTTCGTAGGCGTTCAGCAGGCGTTCGTAATCCTCGATGGGGAACTTGGAATCAATGGGCAGATAAATCGTCGCCCCTTCCTCCCGTCCCGGCAGCTTCACGGCGAATTCCACCCGCTGATTGGAATGGGGGGCCACCGCCACGTTTTCGTCGTACTGGCCGGGGGTGAGAACCTGGGAAAGCAGAGAACCTAACTGCATTTCGCCCCACACGCCCCGGGTTTTCACGTTGGTGAGTACCTTTTTCAAATCGCCCACGCCGCTGGCTAAGTTCTGCATTTCGCCCAGGCCCTTGTATACCTGCTCCAGCCGCTGGCTGACCAGGGAAAAGCTCTCGCCCAAGCGCTTGTCCAGGGTGGCGTGGAGCTTTTCGTCCACCGTCTGGCGCATTTCTTCTAACTTTTTGCCGTTTTCCTCCTGCATGCGGGTGACGGACTGGTTCAGGGTGTCCCGCATTTTTTCGATGCGGGCTTCGTTCTGGCTCAGTTTGTCGTCCAGCACGGCGGCGACCCGATGGAGCCGCGCGTCCTGGCTGTCGCCGAAGGCGTCCAGCCGGGCGGAAAGGTCGTTTAAACGCATGGCCTCGTCCCGGCTGCGTTCCTCCATGGCCTGCAAAAGCCGCGCGGACTGCATTTCCGAAAGGCTGGAAAATTCGTCCCGCCGCAGCGTCGTGCGGCCAAATTCCTCCAGGCGGCGGCTCACGGCGTCACTGCGCCGCCGCGCCTTGCGATCCGCGCCGAGCTGGCGGGTGAACACCAATAAAACCAGGATCAGCAGCACCAAAGAAATTATCACAGAAAAAGCGGAGGCAAGCCCCGCGTTTTGCTGAAACCATCCGCCCATGTCAGCCATGCGATTTTCCTTCCCGCCAGTGCTGATAGCACAGGCCGATATACCGAATTTCCTCCTGATTGTCGATCATCACCTGGGCGCCCTGCTTGAGTACCCGGCCCTTGCCGTCCACTCTCGTGTTCATGGTGGCCTTTTTGCCGCACCAGCACAGGGAGCCGGATACTTCCTGAATATCCTCGGCCAGCCGCAGCAGCGCCGCCGAGCCGGGGAAAAACTGGCCCATGAAATCCGTTTTCAGGCCGTAGCAGAAAATTTCCAAACCGTCGGACATATCGGCCATTTCCTGCACCTGCTCTTCGGTCAGAAACTGGGCCTCGTCCACGAACACGTACTGAAAATCCGAATGGGCGTGCTGCACCGCCAGCCAGTTGAGCTGTTCCCGGATGCTGTAGCCCGCTTCCAGCACGATTTCCGCCTCCGCCTGCAGGCCCACCCGGGAATAGACGATGTTCACGCCCGCCCGTGTGTCGATGGCGGGCTTCACCAGCGCCACCTTCAACCCCAATTGCTGATAATTATACCGCTGCATCAGCAGCTGGGCCGTTTTGCTGGAACCCATCACGCCGTGGTAAAAGTGGAGCATTGCTTTTGTCCTCTATAGTTCTCTTCGCCCCTCCATGGCTTTCGCCAGGGTGACTTCGTCGGCGTATTCCAAATCGCTGCCCACGGGCACGCCGTAGGAAATGCGGCTGACTTTCACGCCTAAGGGCTTAACGATCCGGGCGATATAGGCCGCCGTGGCCTCGCCCTCGATATCCGGGTTGGTGGCAAGAATCACTTCCTGCACGTCCTCCGTGGACAGGCGGGCCAAAAGCTCCTTGATGCGAATATCCTCCGGACCCACGCCGTTCATGGGGGACAGGGTGCCGCCTAACACGTGGTACAGGCCCCGGAAATCCCGCATGCGTTCCATGGCCGCCACGTCCCGGGCGTCCCGCACCACGCAGATCTGGCCGTTGTGACGCTCCTCATTGGCGCAAATGGCGCAGAATTCCTCCTGGGTGTAGTTGCCGCAGCGGGCGCAGAAACGAAGGGCCTTCCGCCCCTGCCACAGGGCGGCGGCCAAATCCTTCACCTGGTCCAGGGGCAGGCCCGCGATATGGTAGGCAAGCCGCTGGGCGCTTTTTTGCCCGATGCCCGGCAGCCGCGCCAATTGCAGTGCCATCCGGGCGATGGGATCGCTTGCTTCCGGCATCTTAGAACATCCCGCCCATTCCGGCAGGGGCCATTTTGCCCATGGTTTCTTCCCGCGTCTTTTCGCCTTCCCGCAGGGCTTCGTTCACCGCCGCCAAGATCAGGTCCTGCAGCATTTCCACGTCGTCAGGGTCCACCGCTTCGGGCTTGATGGTCAGCTCCAGCAACTCCCGCTTGCCGGACACTTTGCAGGTGACCATGCCGCCGCCCGCGCTGGCTTCATACACCTTTTCGTCCAGCTCTTCCTGGGCTTTCGTCATCTGCTCCTGCATTTTCTGGGCCTGGCGCATGAGCTGCTGAATATTGGGGCCGCCGCCGAAACCGGCGAATTGATTCCGTGCCATAAGTTGTATCCTCCCTTAAACACATTTTCTCGCATAGTATACCACGTTTCGCGCCCTTCTGTAAAGCGCAAGAGAAAAATCCGGGATCATTCAAAATCTCTCGCCAAGGGGCCTTCGGCAGCGGTGACGACGCCGCCGGACAGCAGGAAGCGCTTCATGCTTTTTTGCAGGGCGGTGCCCTCGGGCAGGGCGTCCAGCGATACGTTTTTCTGCTGGGGCGGGGTGAGGCGGTAGACCCATTGCAGCACGTCTTCCCGTGCGTCGTCCGCGCAGGGGGTCAGATCGAAAGCCCGCTGGAAGCGCAGGATGCGGGAATTGGGAGGCAACAGCTCTTTTAGCGCGGGGGAGAGCAGCCAGGATTCGCAGGTCATGGGCGCGTCCTTCCATTCCAGGAAGTAAGAAGCGAAAAACGCTTTCGCCCGCTCCACGGATGCGTTCAGCAGGCCGGGTTCCAGGCGGCAGTCCGAGGGGATATGCAGGGCGATGGACCGCTTTTCCCCTTCCCGCAAAAGCTCATATTCCAGTTCGCCCAAGCGGAACAGCTTGGCGTTGATCTGCCGGGTGGTCCAGAAGCCCCGGTCAAAGCCGTAAACGCCCAAGGAATCAAAATGCTCTTTTACGAAGCGGGTGAAGCAGGCCAGGGTGTCCACAAACACGTCCTGGGGCAGGGCGCTCCACGGCCCGTGCCAGCGGTTTTCCACGGCGATCAGCAGCTGCCGCGCCGCCTCGGCTGCCCCGTCGTCCTTTTCCTCCGGCGCGCCGCCGGAAAAATCCTGAAGGCCCGCCCAGGCAAAGTCCATGATCCGCAGAGCGAAGGGCCGGGGCATACGGGCGTCGTGCAGCAGCTTTTCCAATTCCTCCTGCATCAGCATACCGTCGTTGACGCGGAACACTTCTTCCATCCGGGGCGCGTGGCGGCTCTGTTCCTCGGCCCGCTTTTCTTCTTCCGCCGCGTCCTTTTCCATGCGCCATATTTCCTCCGGGGCGGGGGTCAGACCCAGGGCTTCCACCGGGCGCATCTGTTCCCGCAGGGCCTTTTTATAGCTGTCCCAATCGGTGAAATCATCCGTTCCCAGGGCTTTCATGGCAACCGCCGCCGCCCGGGGGAACAGCAGATAGGAAGCCCTTTCAACGTTGGTGATCCGCTCGGACCACAGGGTACACTCCAGGCCCAGCAGGTTTTCTTCACAGCCTTCCGCGTAATCGGGGATCAGGGGCGCGCGCCAGACGCCGTAAGCGTCCACGCCGGAATAGGGGCGGTTCACGTAGTAGTGATCCACGTCGGAGCAGATCACCTGCCCGCCGCCCGCCATGAACGCCTTGGTTTCTTCCTGATTGCCCAGCCAGTGCTGCACGATGAAATGCGGGGGCAGGCCGCCGCCCTCCAAGCTCTCGTTCCACACCACGGTTTTGCGGCCCTTTGACGCTAAGTATGCCCCGATTTCCAGCACCAGGGAGCGCTGCAGGGCGCGTTCGTCAGTAAGGCCCTCTTTTTGCATACGTTTCTGGCAGTCCGGGCAGCGCCGCCAGTGCATTTTCACGGCCTCGTCCCCGCCGATGTGTACCTCCGGGCCGGGAAACAGCTCCACCACCTCGTCCAAAATATCCTTTAAGAACCGCACGGCGCTTTCCTTGCCCGCGCAGATCAGGTTGGGAAACACCCCGGCGTAGGTCATGACCTGATAAGGATAGGGCTGTTCCTCAATTTCTTCTCCGATCAGACGCGGCAGGACGCGGCGGCAGCCATATTCCGGATAGGCGGCCAGCATGGCGCTGGCGTGGCCCGGCACCTCGATCTCGGGCACAATATCGACGCCTTTTTCTTTTGCGAAGGCCACGATATCCCGCACGTCCTGCTGGGAGTAATACCCGCGGTTGTTTTCCGTTTCGGAAACGGAATCGCCGAAATAGGTAACGCCGCGGCAAGCCCCCACCCGCGTCAGCAGGGGATATTTCTTGATTTCCAGCCGCCAGCCTTGGTCGTCCGTCAAATGCCAGTGCATGCGGTTCATGCCACAAGCGGCCGCTGCTTCGATGACGCGGCACACGTCCTGCACGGGCATGAAATGCCGGGCCGCGTCTAACATAAAGCCCCGGTAGGGGAGCGCTTTCCTGTTCATGGAACGCATCCTTTCATTTTGTGGTTATCTGACGGAAACATACCACATTTTCCTGCTTTTTTCAAGCGTGGAATGCGGAAAAAGTGACGTTTTGGCTTGCAAAAAACCAGATTATGCTTTATCATAGGAAGAGAAAGAAGCATTTCAGCGAAAAAGCAGCGGCAGCCGGTTGGCACGCCGCCCAAGGGTAAAGTGCTCCCTTTGTCAAGGACAATTTTGATTTGGAAAGGGGAAGTACAGGACAAGAATGTGGTATACTCTCCCAGCTGGGACGGAGGATAGGGCA
>CAJOJQ010000045.1 GCA_905234985.1 uncultured Christensenellaceae bacterium | reverse complement strand
GCCCTATCCTCCGTCCCAGCTGGGAGAGTATACCACATTCTTGTCCTGTACTTCCCCTTTCCAAATCAAAATTGTCCTTGACAAAGGGAGCACTTTAATGGAACCGGGTTTAATTCCTTTGACAGACAATATAAACTTCCTACCTCCTACCTCCTACCTCCTACTTCCTACCTTATTTGTTTAAAGCGCGTGTTCCTTTGCGAATTTCACCAGCTCGTCCACCGTGGTAAACGCCAGCCCGGTCACGGTATCGGCGCAGCCGTAATAGATGGCGATGCGGCCGGTGTCCTTATCGGTCAGGGCGGCGCAGGGGAACACCACGTTGGGCACGTCGCCCACGCACTCGTACAGCTCCCAGGGGGCCATGAGATAATCCTTGCTGCGGTACTTCGCCTTCCAGGGTTCGTCCTTATCCAGCAGGGCCACGCCCATGCGGTACACAAAGCCGTTGCAGGTGGTGATCACGCCGTGATAGATCAGCAGCCAGCCCTCGTCCGTTTCGATGGGCGCGGGGCCGGGGCCGACCTTGGTGGACTGCCAGGCGGATGCGTCGCTCTTAATCGTGCTGAACACGAAGCGATGACGGCCCCAGAATTCCAAATCCTTGGACTGGCTCAAATAAATATCGCCGAAGGGGGTGTGGCCGTTATCCGAAGGACGGGACAGCATCATATACATGCCGTTCACCTTCCGGGGGAACAGCACGCCGTTGCGGTTAAAGGGCAGGAAAGCGTTTTCCAGCTGGTGGAAGGTTTTGAAATCCTCCGTCCAGGCCACGCCGATGGTGGGGCCGTGGTAGCCGTTGCACCAGGTGATATAATATTTCCCGTCCATCATGGTGATGCGGGCGTCGTACCGGTATTCCCGGGGGGCGATTTCCGCGTCCGCACCGGTGAACTGAATGGGTTCGTCGTTGATTTGCCAATGGTACCCGTCCTTGGAGAAACCGGCGAACAGGTCCATGCTGATGGAACGGCTGTCGCACCGGAACACGCCCGCGTACCCGTCCCCGAAGGGCGCCACCGCGCTGTTGAATACGCTGTTGGAGCGCTTGTTGCCGTCCCGGCCAATGATGGGATTGCCGGAATAGCGCCAAATGGCCTCCCGGCACCCGGCGGGCTTATCCTGCCAGGGCATATTGGGCAAAGAACGACCGGACAGAATTTTCATCTTAAAAACCCCTTTCCGCGTATCGAAATGCTTTGGTCTCAATACCCGTAGTGTACCATAATCTGGAGAAGAAAGCAAGAATCAGCCCCGGAACGATTCATGAAGCGCTTTATTATTCATAAAACATGATTAAATCCACATCCAGGATCGCCGGATCAAGAATCTTATACAGATAATAGTTCGTTTCGGGGCTGTACAGCACCTGTTCCACGCTGTCTTCATTGAATATAACGTCCTCGCCGCACAGCACATAGGGAAAAAGCGTTCCCGCCGGATATTTTCCGTCGCCCGTAAACTGATCCATGGAAACGCGCAGGGAAGTGGTTCTCAAATCAATCACGCCGTTCTCCCCCATGGCCGCCTTCAAGTCTTTGGTCAGCACCGAATAAAAGTCGAAGGAAAAGAAGGTATCCGTTTTTCTCTTTCTCATATCTCTCGCCGCGTGAATGAGCAAAATATTCTCATCCCCCGCCAGCTCGATCACGTCCCTGTCCAACTGGGCATAGGCCCGCGCCTCGTCCTCCGGGATATCTCCGTATATTTTGAACCGCTGCACAGTCACAACGTTGTTATACCCTTCAACGGCCAGCGCCACCATGCACAGCACCGCGAAGGCGGCCTTTTTGCGCCTGCCCGCCAGCGAAACGATCAAAACCATCCATAGGACGAAGGCCGACATGGAAAACAGAAAACCGTGGTTATAGGCAATCTTCCCGGACCCGTCCGTCTGATCGGCGAAAAACAGCTTCAGCGGCGTTTCCCCGCCGGAGGCTCCTTCTTCGGCCCCGGCTTTCATTTCTTCCGTTTCCCGGGCCAGATCATCAAAGACCCCGTTCAGCGCCTGAATATGCCATGTATCCAGGGAATCAAAATCAGACACATACCGGTTGGGGGTCAGCAGCAGCACGCATGCCGCGCCCACGATCAGCACGCCCCACACGCCCCCGCGCAGCGCGCGTTTTGGCGCTTTGCGTATTTCTTCCAGCACGAGCGCGAAAAGCGGAAAAAGGAAAGGAATAAAGTAGCGCGTATGCAAGCGGATGTTCACATTTCCCAGTTCTTCCTTTACGGACACGCTGAAGGAAAGGAAAACAAGGGTCAGGATCAGCGCGGCGGACAGAAAAACGACCCAATCGCGGTGCGCCGCGCCTTCCTCCGCCAGCCTGCCCCGCCGGTTCCTTTTGAGCTGCCAGTACAGCACGGGAAGGCCAAAAAAGGCGACGCAGAGATACAGCCCGTTGCCGATCACGCAGTGAATGAGATATTCGATTTTGTACATCGAATTGATATTGTCCAGCATGAATTGCCCGGAATAAGAAAACCCAATGCCCAGCAGCTTTGTTGTCAGCCAATGGCACGACCCCGCCGCGAGCAGATGGAGGATGGCCGCGCTCAGGTATCGCTTCCAGCTTTCGTCCTTCTGCTTGCGGCATTTTGCCGCCGCGATCAGGCTCCAAATCAAAAAACCGCCCAAAAAAGCGAGGGACGCTTCTCTTTCAAGATACACCGCATACGCGAAAACGCCCAGCAGGACGGCGCGGCTATTCAATTTGCGCAGGGAACACGCGGGATCGCCGACGCGCTGATACAGCGTATAATATCCCCAAATCAGGTACAGGCTCAAGGGCAGATAAAGGCTTTCCGGCACGTACTTCTCCGAATAATTCATGATGGGGCTGCACATAAACAGCACCAGAGAAGCGATCTGCACCTTGGGGGAAGCGGATATTTTTTTCACCAGCCCATAGGCGGGGAATACGGCAAAAGAAATCATCACCGCGTTCAGCCACATCGCCAGCTCCGAACGCAGGATCGGGTCTCCGATCAAATACAGCGGCGACAGCACCATGGCATAAATAAATTTGCTGTATTCCACCGGCATACGGTAAACGGTAAACGGTTCTTTCCAAAATGATTTTGCCATGCGCCAGCTCAGCGCCTCGTCGTAATAGATATTCACAACGTGCGGCCCCGGCATGACCAGGCCGTGGATCACCGCCGACAGGACGAACAGCAAAAAGACCGTCAGCGGCACAAGTGGCTTCCAGCCGCAGATTTTTTCCAGCCGCGTCCCATATTTCCGCAAGCCCCGTCCCGTTTTTTTCTCTGACGCGATAGCATTTGATTCCATGACGCGCTTCACCTCTGTTTGCGTATGCCCCGCAGGCCGCCGCGGATCACTCCAGGCTGCCCGCGCCCTCCAGCGGGAAAATCTTTTGCCGTATTCGACGGAAGCCCTGCTATTTCCTGCCCCCAGCGCCGTTTCCGGCGGCAAAAAAGCTGCTGCTTAGATTCGGCCGGGAAATGGCGTCAACCGGGGAATTTCAACTATCGGTTTAATGACAGCAAAGCGTTTTCGTGCTATCCTTTGTTCGTCGACAGGGAAACGGACCAAACCTCCTTCCCGGCGGCAGGAAGCCGAAGCGACACTGGCTTCCGATGAATCTTGACAACTGAACAGAAAGAAATTGCGTCTCAGCGAAAGCACCATGTGTGGAAAGCAGGAGAAGAAAAAGGCGGCGGCTATCCGAACGCCGACGGGAATGGGCACATTCTCCGTAACCAGGAGGAAACGTATTTCCGCAATACCGATCAGCGAATCGAACGGGAACAACGGCCAGCACCGGCAAGGATAGCGAGACAGGAGCGGGCAAGCACACGGCCTGTCTGCCTGGCACAGAATGGAACGGAAGGACAACCGTTCCGTGCCAGCGCAAAAAAGATTGTCCATGAAGACTGAAACTCCCCCGGGGACGGCGGATGCCCATCCGCCCCGGCGGCTTCACCGCATATCATCCACACAAACACAAACGCGCTTGGGCAGACGGGCCTGCAGGAGATCATTCGATAACATCCTTCTACATTTGCTTCTATCAAATTTTCGGTGACAATATCGAATGCGGGTGTTCGTTATCAGATAGCCTGCCCATTCAAAAAGGAGGAACGCGCATGACACAAAAGTTTCATGAGCTTCTCCTGAGCGAACTGCGCATGGTGGTTTACCAGCCGGGCGACCTGGCTGACATGACGGATGAGACGCTGTGTGAAGCCGTCACGGCGAATGAGAATCTGCAGTCCCTAGGCTTTACCCTGCGGCCCGCCGATGTTCTGCGCCTGGCGGTAAGCCCTTCCCTGGAAGGATTCTATGACGCGGCCAAAGCGCTGGTGCCCGATGTGAAGGATACGCCCATGTATCCGGGCTTCCCGCAGCAGGTCATGGAAATGGACGAAGCCGAGTTCCGGCTGCATCAGATGGTCCATTACTTCACCACCTACGGGCTGGAAAGCCTGCTGGGCAAGGAAGTGAGCAAGGGCTGGCTGCCGGAACAGAACGGCCCCAAGCGCACCCAAAAGGACACTGCGCTGATGGCCTGCCGGGTGATCGAGCTGGTTCCGGAACAGGAAGCGCCCATCGCGGTACTCAAAGCGCTGCTGAACCGCCGGGAACGGCTCACCAATCCGGAGTTAGAGCTGGTGCTGGAATGCGCGCCGCTGTGTACGGCGGAGCAACTGCGGGGCCTGAAGGTTCGCTTCAAGGAAAACCTGGAACTGCTCTTCCCCCTGATGATGGCGCTGCCTGATCGGGAGGCCGCCCTGCGCACGCTGCATGTCCTGTGCGCGCACGCGGGCGACGTGTTCCGCTGCGGGCGGGATTACCTGAGCGCGAAGCGCTGGCGCCTGACCACCAGCGAAAAGAAGCTGCTGGTGAAGCTGCTGGAAAGCTACACCGTGGGCAATCTGAAGCAGAACATGATGCAGTCCCTGCGTCTTCGGGAGCGGAACCTGCTGGTATTGCAGCATCTGGATTATACCCAGTATTCCAGAAGCCCCCAGCACCGGGAGGCGGTGCGCGCCCTGCGGAACGGCGAACTGCTGTCCTGGCACGGCGTGGGCGAAGCGCTGCTGCGGAAACAGAGTCCCGAGGCGCTGGCGTATTTTGCCCAGCGGCCCGGCTATATGGCGCGCATGCTGAACCGGCTGCTTTCCCTGGGTTACGGCAAGGAAGCCATTCTGGAAGCCATGACGCCCCAAGCCGGCGCAATCAGCGGTCATTTGGCGGTGAAAACCATCCGGACGCTCATGAAGCGCAGCGCGGAATTGGACGCTAAGCATCGTCAGGCTGTGATGGACTGCGAGAATAAATACCGGCGGGAGGAAAACGCCGCGGCGCCGGATTTGATTTCCCTGCTGAACGCGATATCCCAAGAGGCCGGGAATAGACGCAGGCTTTCCGCCTGGAGGCTGCTGGAAAAGCCGCTGCAGGAGGCGCAGAGCAGAACCGAGTATGCGCTGCAGCAATTGGAAGCGACCATTCGTGAAAAGGAAAAAGTCTTCCGCCAAAAAGGAGAGGACTTCGACCGGAACATGGAATGGATTTACGACAGGCTTTCCAAGCATTCGCGCCTGAAGATCGACATGCGCCTGGGAACGTCGGAGGCAGAGCTTTCTCAGCTGAAAGAGAAGGCAGACCGGTTTCGTGCGGAACAGAGGCAGGCGCTGGAAGAAGCAAAGGACGGGTTGTATGCGCAAAATATGCCGAAGCACACCGCCGAACTGGAAGAAATCGCTCGCTGGGAGAAGGCTGAAAAAGAGGCGCTGCAGAAGCGTTTCAGCCAGGAATATGAGGAATACCAGCTGCGGAAGAACAGCATTTCGGAAAGAAAGGCGGCGGAACTGGCCGCGCTTGAGAAAAAACACCTGGATGAGAAAAAAACGCTGCAAAATGACACGCAGGCAGTGGAAATCCTCAAAGCGCTGCTGAAAGCTCATTTCCAGCAGGCGGAAACGCCGCTGAAAGGGAAAAAGGTCTACTGCGATCTGGGTCAGTTCGATCTGGCACACTCCACCCTGGAAACGGAAGACCGCTCCAAGGACGGCGGCTACATCCGCAGCGGGATTTCCTACCGGATCCCGGAAAAGGCGAGGTTCGTACGGTTCTTCGTCTACTGGAACGATCACAGCCGGGTGGACGTAGACCTGCACGCGGGCGGCAAAACCACGGCAGGCGAATCCCTCCACGTAGGCTGGAACGCGGACTTCCGAAAATGCGGCGTGGTGCATTCCGGAGACATTACCCACAGCGACGCGGCGGAGTACATCGACATTGATCTCTCCGCGCCCATTCAGGAGATTTACGCCAATGTGAACCTGTTCTATGGCAAATACTCCTTTAAGGGCATCGAAACCTGCTATGTGGGCCTGATGGCGGTGGATCAGATCGGGCAGCAGGTCATGCGGTACGACCCGGCCAACTGCTTCTTCACCCACCCCCTTACCCAGAACACCCGCAATCTGTTTTACGGCTACATCGACGTGCAGAACCGTTTCGTGCGGTTCGTCGGTCAGCCGAACCAGAACGGCTGGGGCGACTGGGCGAGCCGTCCGAACATCGAAGCGGCGGAAGGCTCCCTCTCCCTCCGGGACTACCTGAACTGCGTTCTGGAAGGTCAGCAGGCGGAGCTTGTGCAGGATCGAAAGGACGCCGAAGTGATCCTCACCATGGGCAAGAGCCTGGATGAGAACGCGGTCAGCCTGGTGGACAGCAATTTCTTTCTGGAATGTTAAAAAAGGGATGACGATTCAAACCGTCACCCTTTTTTGTGTTCCAAGTGAAATATGAAGCGGCGCGGAAGCTCCTCCGCGCTGGACGGGTCAAAGCTGATTTTGGGGTTCCACGTAGGGCAGGATGGAGATTTCCAGGTTGCCGTTCTTGGTGCGCAATTCGTCGATCATTTCCTTTTCCTCGGCGGGGTTCTTCATTCTGATCTTGAAGGACAGGCGGAACATGCTGCCCATGCCGGTGGTTTTCACGCCCGCGTTTTCCACGCTCTTGAGGTAATGGGCGAAGGTATCGTCAAACACCCGGGCGTAATCCAGGGATTCGGGAATGGTGATCCGGAGCATTTTATCCTCCTGCATGGAAGCGTGATCGAACAGCTTCGTGGCGGACAGCGCCAGGAAGATCGCGCCTAAGCCCGCCAGCGCCAGCACGCCGTAGGCAATATAGCCCATGCCGAAGGCCACGCCCGCGGCCATGGCGATGAGAATGCCGGCAATCTCATCGGAGGTGCCCTGGGCGGAACGGAACCGGGTCAGCGCCAGAGCGCCGCCGAAGCCCACGGCCGCGCCGATGCTGTCGCTGACGAAGGTAAGCACCATGCCCACCACAAAGGGGATGACGGAGGTGACGATGAAAAACCGCCGGTTGGCGCGGATGCGGAAGCTCACGAGCCAGGAGAAAAGGACGCCGGAAATCAGGGACGCGGCGGCCATGATGAAAAACTGACCGGGCGTGGCGGCTTTGGAATAAATGGAATCGAACATGATGGAACCCCTCTCTTTCGTTTATCCTGCGCGCTGCGCGCTCAAAAGCTGCTGCCGGAACGCTTCGCCGTATTTGGAAAAGCTGTTTTTGTAAATCTGCCCCGCGTCCAAAATATGGGTCAGCCACAGGGGCATGGCCTCCTGCACCTTCACTTCCAAGATGGTGTGGCCCGGCGGGCGCAGGGGAAGGCCCTCCATGGAATACGTCAGATCCAGGTGATCCGTTCGGTAGCGGGGATGATAGTCGATGGTCAGGCGCAGGTCGCCGCCCGGTTCAAAGTACGCTTCCCGGTCGTAAATGATCAGGCAGGCGGGCACCAGCGTTTGGTAGTAATCCCGAAAATAGGTGATTTCCCGGTTGATTTGCCCGGGGGCGCAGATATCGCCGCTGCCCGCGAAAAATTTCTCCACCAGGGGAATGGTCGTCGGCACCCGGCGCTTGTACACGATGCCGTAGGCTTTGCGCTTGAGTTCCAGGAACACGGGGGATTCCCGGGTGGCCAGGCCGTAGGAGCGCAGCCGGATCTTTTCCTTGAAGGGCGGCTTTTCCACGGATGCGCGGATCAATTGATAATTGGGCGTATCGTAATACAGGGAAGCGATGGAGGTGCGCCCGTACTGATCCAGCTTCATATGGCCTTCCAGGCTTTTGACCAGATATTCGGTCTGCTCGGCGCTGAGCAGGTATTTCCGCTCGTAGCGCTTCATCACAACGATGGGTCCCGCCATAGTGCCGCCTCCCGCTTACAGGCTCACGCGGAGGATGAACGTTCCGTCCGCGGCCCTGGCGCTGACGCGCCCGTTGTGGGCTTTGGCGATCTCCTTCACGTGGCTCAGGCCCAGGCCCGCGCCGGGCACGCCCTCGGCGTTGGAAAGCCTTGTGAACCGGTCAAACGCCTGATCGTAATTGCCGTTTGCCAGGGATGTATCGTTGGAAGCCTCGATCACGCAATGGCCGTCCTCCTGGCTGACCTTCAATTCCGCCCAGCCGGTGCTGAATTTCAGCTGGTTGTTCAGCAGCTCGGTCAGCAGGTCGGTCATGGCCTCGCTGTCAGCGGAGATTTGCACGGGTTGATCGGCCTGAATCGTCAGCTTGCACCCTTTTTCCTCGAACTGATGCTTCATGGCCTCGCCCACCGCCCGGGCCAGGGCGGACAGGTCGCCGCTCAGCATGGTCAGCTCTTTTTCGTCGAACACGGCCAGGCTGGACAGGTTCTTCACCAGGCCGATCATGCGCTTCACCTGCCGGTTGATGGACTGGGTCTGCTCCGTTTCGCCCATTTGCCGCTCGATGATTTCGGTGTTTGCGTTGATGATGGTCAGCGGCGCTTTGAATTCCGTTTCCGCGTCGGCGATGAAGCGCTTTTGCTTCCGGTCCGCTTCCTCCAGGGGCTTAAACAGGCGCTTGCCCATGTACATCAGGGCGGCAAAGCTTACCAGCACGCCCGCCAGCAGCCCGATGGCGGAAATGATCAGGATGCGGAAGGAGGGCAGCAGCTCCCGGCTCTGGTCGATCACGGTCACGTAGGTGATATGGTTGGTTTTGTACACCCGGTAGCGGTAGGTACCCCTGGTCCAGCCCGTTTTGTTTTCGCCGCGCAGGGAACGCGCCCACGCAAGGGCTTCTTCCTCCGTCACCGCGCTGATCTTCAGGGCCACGCACTCCTCGTTTCCCTCCTTATCGAAGGCGAACGTAAAGTAGCGCAGGGAGGATACTGTTTCCGGGGAATCCGGCCCCATGGGGCCTAAAAGGCCGGAAAGGACGCCCTCGGGCTGATCCGGAACGTCGGTTTCCGGGGCGCTGTCAAACGCGCCGTGCTGCTTTTTCAGCGCCTTGGTCAGCTGGTCGGCATCCTGGCTGGCCATGGTGAAATTCACGCCGTTGATGACGCCCAGCAGCACGAACAGCAGCACGGACACGCAGATCGTGGCAAAAATCACGAATCGCTTTCTCGCTTTACTCATTTCCGTTCACCAGCCTGTACCCTTTCTCCATTTCATAGACGATCCGCGTCTTTTCGGCGTTTTTTTCGGCGTTTTTCAGCTTTTCGTTCAGCGCCTGGATCATGACGCGGGTGCGTTTCCCCGCCGCCCGCCGGGGGACGGATAATTCCCGCAGCAGATTGATTTCCCCGTTGGTCAGCCGCACGCCGGCGCCCGCGATGCAAAAGCCGCTCACGTCCACCGTCACGCCGCCCCGGCGCAGGGTTTCCCCCGAGCGCGCTTTTTCCGTCACTTCCCGGATCATGCGCTTTACATCCTCCGGCAGAAAAGGCAGGGTGAGATAGGCGTTGGGCAGGGGGCTTGCCAGCAGGGTTTTCACCGTGACCGCCCCCTCGGCCAGCACGATGGACGGAATGCGGTTCCGCTCCAGATCCTCCAGCAGGCGGTCCAGCGCCATCCGGGGCAGCCGCTGCTCCAAAATAGCGATATCGTACTTGCCGGGTCCCAGCAGGGCGGCCACCTGCGCGCCGTCAAACGCCGTGGTGACGGCGTGGCCGTCCAGGGTCAAAAGCGTTTGATAGCATTGCAGCAAATCCCGGTTGGAATCCGCCAATAAGATGTTCATGCCTTATCCCGCCTCCTTTCCGCAGGTTACAGGGCTGTTTGGTTACGTCCTTTATCTTACACGACCAACTTAAAGAATCCTTAAATGATCCCGTTCGGAGAGAATTTTGCGCTTCAAAAGTATTCTACCACAATTAAATGCCTCCTTCCACTGTTTTTTTGATGGAAGGAGGCTTTGCTCTGATTCTTTTTTCGATTTTTTATACTGGCCCATCGGAAGGACGGAGGGAAAGCGCAAAGGGTTCATGCGGGTCTCGCGCTCTCCCGCCGGAATGCGTCAGGACGCCATGGCCCGCTGCACGTCGTTGGCCGCGTTCGTGATGGCGGTATCAATGCAGTTGCTCACCTGGGCCACCAGATCCTTCCGCAGGTTCTGGTCGTTCTTCATGTTGGACGAGATGCTGTCGGTGATCTTCCTTTTGTTTTCCTGCGAGGCAATGGAATTGACTTTGAATAAGCGGCGCAGGATAACCGGAATATTCATGCTCATGATTATATCGGTGGCCGCGTCTCTGCCCAAAACAACGGCAGCAATGCCGATGATGGCGCCCAGGATGATGCCCAGGGGACCCGCCGCCAGCAGCGCCATGCCGCTGCCTCCGCAGATCATGCTCATGATCACCACGACCACCACGCTCACCACAGCTTCGATAATTTCCACAAAGTTGATCCTGATAGGCGGCTGATTGCCACCGGTGAGGGAGATGGTCAAATCCCCGTTTTCCATAGCAAAGTCCACCTGATGCTTTTGGGCGATTTGGGAAATATCCTCTTCCACGCTGGCAATGACGCGCTTGCTCCAGGGATCCACATGCTTCCGCACAACCTGCATCATGGTGGAGGAATTCATGTAGCGCTCCGCCTTTTTTTCCACCTCGCTCTGGAAATCGTTCAGGGAACGGAGGGCGCCATTCTGCCAGTCTCTGAATGCGGGCTTCACGCATTCCTCCAGCACGGCGTCGGCCAGCGGCTCGCTGATGCTGTCCACCAGCTCCGGAATGGCGGCTTCGATTTTATTCTCCACCGCGTCGCTGTCGGCATATTCGCGGATTTCCTCGATGCAGGCGTTCATGCCCTCGTCCGCGCCGCCCACATAGACCAGCCCCCGGGAAATGTCGTATTCGGGATTTTCGCTGACGATGATCCTGGAGGAGAGGAACCGGCTCCGGCAAAGCTCCTGGAAGAACGACATCCGGGAGGGACCGCCGGTGAGGATCACCAGATCGGGCAGCTTCTGCTTCTTCGTCTGATCGTAAACCGAGGCCAGGCTGTCCTTCAGGCGGCTCTCAAAGGATTGGTTGTTCAGCAGGGGATGGGGCTGGGAAATGAGCCAGTTTTCCACGATCTCCGGGGAAATCTGCAGCTGCACCTTATAAACCTTGTTGTTGGCGATGAGCCGCACCGTCTTGTCCAGCACCTTGTTTTCCGCCAGGAATTCCTCTTCGTTGTTGAAATAGGTTTCTTTCAATTCGCGCACGGCCAGCATCAGCTTGCCCTTTTTTGCCGGGGAGCTTTCCATGAGCCGGTGGATTTCCCGCACCTGCTCCGGCGCGGTCTGCGCCTGCAGCTCCAGGGAACGGAGTACGATCATCTCGTCCATCAGGCCGCCGCCCAGCATCACGTTGCCCATGGTGGTCACGCCATACTCGTTGCCGTCCTTCACATAAGCGAAATCCAGGGTGGAGGAACCGATGTCGATCACCAGCACGGTCTGCTTCACCAGATCCGGGTCGATATTGTTTTCCTTGCTGCGCAGAGCGTTTTCAAAGGCCGCCCGGGATTCGGAAATGATGCTCACGTTTTTCATGCCCGCCCGCTCCATCAGCTGGCGGTAGCGTTCCCGATCTTCGGGCTTCCAGCCCGCGGGGCATCCCACGATGAATTGCGCTTCGTCCATGTAAGGCCCCACATCGGGATTGCTGCGCAGTTCCGTCAAAATCCCGGTTACAAAATCCTGAATGGTCTGATCCGTTTCCGGGTTGTTTTCCAGGAAGTGACGCTTGAAGCATACGTTCACGCCCTGGGCGTCTTCCATGCTGCTAAGAGCCAGATTGCCGATCACGTTCTTTCCATTCACCTGCGTGATGGCGGACAGGAAACTGCCCGCGCCGCTGACGGGAACCACATTCACGATTCCGCCGCTGGCGTCCCGCGTCCAATGCACACAGCTTTCTCCGTCGCCTAAATCCAAACCAATGTAAATCATGATCTCCCATCCTTTCGTATTTTCAATCGCGTTTGCTTACGGATGCGTTTTTTTGACAAACGATTCCGGTTTTTACCGGCTGATGTTTTTAATATACTCGCCCTTCCGGATCAGAACGCCGTCCTTTTCCCGAATGATGGCGGGACAGCGCATTTCGTCGCGGTAATCCTCCTCCTGGATATCGAAAAGGTTCTTCTTCTCTTCGGAATAGGGAACGGCTTTCAGTCCGGCGCGTTTGAGCAGCAGCTCCGCCAGGGTGAGGCTGTAGTTAAAATCCTCCGTGGTGGGATTGTCTACCTTGGCCTCGTACAGCGAAGCGAACATTTTTACCAATTCGCCCGTAAAGGTGTTCATGCTGTCCATCTGCCTGCCGGAGAACATATCGCAGATGGATTGGCTGTCTGTCACCAGCTTGCTATTCTGCTTGCTCAGCAGCATCGTGGCCTTGTCAACATCCAGCATGATCTGGACGCGGGCCGGTTCCGCCTCCGCCTCCTTGGCTTTGGGTTTCCGGGAAATGGCGTAAATTGCCTGCCCAAGCAGCAGCAGGATGGAAAGCAGGAGGATCACGCTCCATTTGACGGGCAGATTCACCGGCGGGTTGGAAGCGCCGATAAACGTCTGGAAGGAGGCGGCAATCAGCGCGATGAGCGCCAGCGCGATGGCGATTGCCGGGCTGACGAGCAGCGCTTCCACATCCAGTTTCCGCTTCCTGGAGGCGCTGGATTCCAGGTAGGGCGCGTCTGCCCTGGCCTCAATGCAGTCCAGCAGATCCAGCGCTTCACCCCGGCGCTGGGTCAGGATGCCCAGCACACGCTTCTGCCCAACCTCGCCCGCGCTGTTGATCGCTTCTGAACCGCTTTTCTTCACATATTCTTTCAGCCGGTTCTTTCCCGTTTGCAGGTATTCCATAAAAACATCTCCTTTTCTTTTATGTATGGTCAGCATTGTTGATCGTTCAATGTCAGGCCGCCAGGATGCTCACAATGGTTTTTGCGTCGTTCATCATGCCGTTGCCGTGGTACATGGACATGATATCTCTGGCCAGCGTGCCCAGGTTCAGCTGCGCGCCTTTATTCGTCTCGAAGATGCCGCATACAGTGAGGGCGAAACGGTAGGTGAAGAGCAAATTGGCCAAAGCGCTGAGTCCCATGCCCATCAGCGGGCCTGCAAAGGGAATGAGGTTGAAAACCCGGGTGGCTATCTTGCAGCCCGCGTAGTAACCGGCCATGCCCAGCAGAGCGGATTTGCAGATCTGCACGGCGGTCTCCTTGCTCATCTCCACATGTTCACGCGTGGCGACCACGCAGAGGAAAGTGCCCCAGATACCGGCAATAGACGCCACATCCGCCACCGTGGAGAACGCGCCGATGGGACCCGCGGCTGCGGAGGAAAGCAGGGCTTTCCGGGTAATGTCCTGATACCTGTCCGGAATCCTCGCCATAAGTGTCAGCTCCCTTTCTTTCGTATGCTTTTGCCGGCGTTCCGGCCTTTCTTCGCTTCACGCGGCGCCTTTCTCTTTGAAAGCTCCCCGAAGCGGATCGCTTTTCCGGAATGGCTGCTTTGTTGCTGCGCCTGAAGCATAACACGTTCCCGGTTCAGTTCTTGAAAACCGATTCCGCCCCGGGAAAACGCGTCGGAAAAGGCTCCGGGCAAAAGCGGGGCGTGATATTTCCTGCGGGAAGCGCTCTTGAAAAAAAGAGAAAAATCCCTGAAAAATTTTGAAAATCCCTGTTTTTTCTCTTGCTTTTTTTGATTTCATCCTGTATAATTTCTTCTTGGCACATCCTTGCGTCCTACAAGGATAGGACGCCATACGTCCATGAGGAGGTGAATGGAAATGAACAAGTATGAAGTGGTGTACATCATCGATCCTGCTGTGGAGGACGAAGCCCGCAAGGCCCTGATCGCCAAGTTCAACGATCTGATCACCGGCAACGGCGGCAGCGTTGACAAGGTGGAAGAATGGGGCAAGCGCCGCCTGGCCTATGCCATCGACTATAAGACCGAGGGCTATTACGTTCTGGTGAACTTCCAGGCTGAGGCTGATCTTCCCAAGGAACTGGAGCGCAACCTTCAGATTTCCGACAGCGTAATTCGCTACCAGGTCATCAAGCTGATCGAACGGAAAGTGGGCATCAAGCCCCGCGCCGTCCGGCCCGCCCCCGCCGCCGCCGCTCCCGCTGCCGAAGCGCCTGCCGCTGAAGCCGAAGCGCCTGTGGAGACCCCTGCCGCTGAATAAACGGAGGAGCGAACATGAACAAGGTCATTCTGATCGGTAATTTAACCCGTGATCCTGAGCTGCGCACTACGCCCGCGGGCGATTCTGTGTGTTCCTTCACCGTGGCTGTCAACCGCCGCCGCGGCAGCAATGCCGAAGCGGGCCAGCCTGAAGCGGATTTCTTCCGCGTCAGCGTATGGCGGCAGCAGGGAGAGAACTGCGCCAAGTATCTGTCCAAGGGACGGAAGGTGTATGTCAGCGGACCCGTTACCTGCCGCACCTATGTGGGCAATGACGGGCAGACCCGCGCCAGCTTGGAAGTAACGGCGAACGAGGTGGAATTCCTCTCTTCCCGGAACGACCAGGGTGACGCCCCGGCGGCATACGCGCCCGCTGCGCCCGCGCCCCGTCCGGCCGCCAATCCGGCCTACGGCAGCGCCCCCCAGGGCGGCGGCTTCGTGCAGGTGGACGAGGAAGAATTGCCTTTCTGACCGCCTTGAGAACGGAAATCAATAGAAGGAGGAAACGATTATGTCTGAAGATCGTGGCGAAAAGCGTCCGCGTCCCCGTGGAAAGCGCCCCCGCCGTAAGGTGTGCGATTTCTGCGTGAACAAGATTGAATACATTGATTATAAGGATGTCAACCGGCTGCGCCCGGCAAGATCCTGCCCCGCCGTATGACCGGCAACTGCGCCAAGCATCAGCGTCAGCTGAGCGAGGCCATCAAGCGCGCCCGTGCCATCGCGCTGCTGCCCTACACGGTGGACTGATAACAGCCAAACAAAAAGAGCGTCGGATGATCCGGCGCTTTTTTGTTTGTGCCAGGCGATGTCTCGCCCGGTTTGTCCGCGCTGTCGCCTGTTTTATTGGTAGGGGGAGCCGCCCTCGCAGGAGGAAACGGTACACGTCTTGTTGTCCGCGGGTTTGGAGCAGCGGTTGGGCAGCCCTGTGGTGATGGTATAGAACGCGTTGCCGGTGGAACCGTATTGATAGCTGCCGCCATTTGAATAGTTACAGGAAAGGATTGCCTTTTTGGTGGTCACCCATTCCGTTTTGTTGGTGGCATGTACGCGGAAATTGGATAAGACCATGGATCGCAGGCTGCCCGCGTCATGATAGGAAAAATCCTCCAGAAACGCGGTAGTCCAGTACATGTACGTTTCGCGGTATCCCAAATCGTATTCCACCAGCATGGTCCACGCGCCCGTCTGTAAATCACACGCCCAGAAGATCAAATGGGAATTGGTGCCGTCTGTGGGGTTGGTCAGCTGCAAAAGCGCACGGTAATTCCTGCCCTCCACCCAATTGTAAGGCAGCAGCGTGTGTACAAAGCAGCCCTCGCCGCTTATGGTATCTCCCGTACAGACTTCAAAGCCCTTGTTGCCCGCCGGATAAACCTGGGTGGCCTGGTATGTGGTTTTTCTGCCGGAGCGGTCATAGCAGTAGGAATTCCATACTGTCAGAATGACGCCAGTGGTGCCGTCCTCGTACTTCTGAAAACCGGCATAGCCCGCCACGCCCTCATAATCCCTTTTGACGGAGGCGTAGCGTTTCAGCAGCCCCACGTCGTTAAAGCCAAAGTTGCTGACGCACAGATACGTGCCGCGCGGAAGATGATCCGCCCGGAAATCCACGGAAAACTCGTAGTAAGCCGTCACGCCGCTGAATACCGGCTGACAGCAGATATAGGGCGCGCGCGCGGTTCCGCGGAACGCCTGAATCTCGCTGGCGGAGGGGAGCGACATGACTTTGTTCCAGGAAATGCGGTTGGGCGCTTCGGCCTGAGCAGGCGAGGCGATCAGCGCCAGGGCCATAAACAGCGCGGACAAACGAAAGATCCAGTTCTTCAAGGAAATGCGCCTCCTTTTTCGTGGAAAGATTTTCGGGACAGAACGGGCAACTGTCAGGGCGTCAATAGAGTTTTCCGCACAGCACCACGATCGCAATGAGCAGGGCCACCACCCCGCAGGCGATGTAATCCAGCTTCCCGCATTTCAGCACCCGCAGGCGGGTGCGGCCCTCGCCGCCGTGGTAGCAGCGGGCTTCCATGGCCATGGCTAAATCTCCCGCCCGGCGGAAGGAGCTGACGAACAGGGGCACAAGCAGGGGCACCATGGCCTTGGCCCGGGCAATCAGGTTGCCGGATTCAAAATCCGCGCCCCGGGCGGTCTGGGCCTTCATGATCTTGTCGGTTTCTTCCAATAAAGTAGGGATGAACCGCAGGGCAATGGACATCATCATCGCCATTTCATGGGCCGGAAAATGAATCACCCGCAAGGGTGAAAGCAGACGTTCCAGCCCGTCGGTGAGGGTGATGGGCGGGGTGGTGAGGGTGAGCAGGCTGGAAGCCAGCACCAGCAGCACCAGGCGCAGGGAATAGTGAATAGCCGTGACCAGCGCTTCTTTGGTAATGACCGTGAAGCCGAGGTTCAGCAGGGGCGTTTCGCCTTGCAGGAAAAACAGATTCAGCAGGAAGGTGAGGAGCAGGATGAAGCGCAGGGGTTTTAGGCCCTTGAGCATCATTTTCACCGGCACCTTGGAAAGATACGATACCAGCCCCAAAAACAGGATCACCGGCACGTAGGCCAGCAGGTTCCCCGCCAGGAAAATCGCCACGATCAGGGCGATGAGCAGCAGGATTTTCACCCGGGGGTCCAGGCGGTGTACCGCGCTGTCTCCGGGATAGTACTGGCCTAAGGTAATGTCATTCAGCGCCATGGGCCGCGCCTCCTTTCCACAGGGCCAGCAGGGCGCTGACCGCCTGCTCCTCCCGGAAAATATCAGCAGGGCAGTCCACGCCCATGGCCCGCAGCTTCAGGCTCAGCCTGCACACCGAGGGCACGTCCAGCCCCATCTGTTCCAGCCGCTCCGCGTGGCGGAAGATTTCTTCCGGCGCGCCTTCCATGGCGATGGCGCCGTGTTCCATCACCACGGCGCGGGTGGCGAAGCGGGCCACGTCGTCCATGGAATGGGAAATCATGACGACCGTCGTTCCTTGCCGGTGCAGCCCGGCGATCAATTGCAGCATATCCTCCCGGCTTTGGGGGTCCAGCCCGGCGGCAGGCTCGTCCAATACTAAGATTTCAGGCCGCATAGCCAGCACCCCCGCCATGGCCGCCCGGCGCATCTGGCCCCCGGACAGCTCGAAGGGAGACTTTTGGGCGACGCCAGGCTGGCCGAGGCCCACACGTTCCAGGGCTTCTTCCACCCGTTCCGCGATTTCCTTTTCGTTCAGCCCCAAATTTTTGGGCCCGAAAGCCACGTCCTTGGCAACCGTTTCTTCAAATAACTGATGCTCCGGGTACTGGAACACCAGGCCCACCTTCTGCCGCAGGGTCTTTTTGTCAAAGCCCTTTTCGTGGATGTTCTGCCCATCCAGCAGTACCTTGCCCGACGTGGGCTTCAGCAGCCCGTTGATGTGCTGGGCCAGAGTGGATTTGCCGGAGCCCGTGTGGCCGATCAGCGCCAGGAATTCACCGGAGCGGATTTCCATGTTCACGTCCCGGATGGCGGTGGCCTGGAAGGGGCTGTTCGGCTGATAGGTATGGGTCACGTGTTCTAAGGTCACCTGCACAGCCGCGCCACCTCCTCCGCCATTTCGTCCACGGTCAGCACGCCCTTGCGGATGGGCATGCCCTGACTCCGCAAAGCCTGGGCCAGCCGCGCCATGGGCGGCGCGTCCAGCCGGTAGGGCTTGAGCTTCGCCGCGTCCGCGAAAATTTCCTTGGGCGTGCCGGACATCACGATCTGCCCTTCGTGCATGAGATGCACTTGGTCGCATTCCACCGCTTCCTCCATAAAATGGGTGATCCACAGCACGGTAATGCCCTGTTCTTTGTTCAGCCGCTGCACGGCGACCATGACCTCCCGCCTGCCCTGGGGGTCCAGCATGGCGGTGGATTCGTCAAAAATAATGGCTTCCGGCTGCATCGCCAGCACGCCCGCGATGGCGACCCGCTGCTTCTGCCCGCCGGACAGGGTGTGGGGGGCGCGGCTGGCAAATTCCAGCATGCCCACATCCCGCAGGGCTTTCTCGATGCGGCCCGGCATTTCCGCCGTGGGCACGCCGATGTTTTCCAGGCCGAAGGCCACGTCCTCGTTCACCACGGTGGCTACCAGCTGATTGTCCGGGTTCTGAAACACCATGCCCGCCCGCCGCCGGATCTCCCAGGTATTCTTTTCGTCCTGGGTGTCCATGCCGCACACGGTCACTTTGCCCGCGCCGGGGGTATATAAGCCGTTGATGAGCTTCGCCAAAGTGGATTTACCCGAGCCGTTCTGGCCCAAAATGGCATGAAAAGAACCCCGCCGCACGGTCAGGCTCACGTCCCGCACAGCCTGGGGTCCCTCGTCTTCATAAGAAAAGGATACATGATCCGCCACGATAATGGGTTCCGCCATGGAGCTTCCTCGTTCCGTTCAAATTCCGCGCCCTCAGGCGCACCGTTAGTATATCACATATATTTCCACGCCGCAACCTGGCCCGCCGCGAAATGATTCTTATATTCTTTTGTAAAAAAGATGCGCGAAAAACCGCGGAACTCTTGCCAAAATCGCATTGCAAGCGTATACTCAAATTGGCAACGCTTGACATAGGAGGGAACTGAAAATGAAACGCTGGATCACGGCATCTCTGTGCTGTCTTCTGCTCCTGACCCTGTGCGGAATCGCACTCGCGGATCAGGATTTTACCTTCGCCGCGAAGGAGTATTCCATCTTTGAGGGCGACACCCTGCAGCTGGAGCTTCTCCGCCAGGGCGGCGCCCTGGACGGCGACGTCACCTGGACGAGCGCTTCCCTGAAAATCGCCTCCGTCACTCCCGACGGCTTCGTTACGGGCATGAGCAAGGGCGACGCGGTCATTACCGCCTCCGCCAAGGCGAATGGGAAAAGCTACACCGCCAAGGCCACGATCCACGTGCTCCGCGCCGTGACCCAGGTGGCGGTGGATGAAAAGACCCTGACCGTGCTCGCGCCCGACGATCCCCTGCTCACGGATCGGCTGACCGGCACGTTTGAAGACCCCGAAACGGGGGAGAGCCTGCCGGTGCTGCTGCTCTATGTGGGCCAGGACACCCAAATCAAAACGTCCGTCCTGCCCCGGGACGCCAGCAACAAACGCGTCTTCCTGTCGGTGGAAGACGGGAAGCTGGTGCAGGTGCGCAATAACAATATCCTGAACGCCGCCAGCGAGGGCGAAACGATGCTGACCGTTTCCAGCCAGTCGAATCCCGAATTGGCCGCGCGGTACCACGTCTTCTGCATCAAGCGCACGCGCTCCATCGCCGTGAGCGTGGACAAAAAGGCCGTGGGCGTGGGCGGAACGGCCCAGGCCGAGGCCGTCTTTACCCCTGCGGACGCCACCATTCAGGAGGTGGTCTGGAGCAGCCTCACGCCCAAAATCATTTCCGTCAGCGAAACGGGCGAGATCACCGGCCTGGCAAAGGGCAACGGCCGGGTGAAGGCCACGGCGGCGGACGGCTCCGGCAAAACGGCCGAGGCCGCCATCAGCGTGCAGCAGCTGCCGGAAGACATCATCCTGACGAGCAAGGGCGACACCCTCTTTGTGGGGGGCAGCATCACCGTTACGGCGGCGGTTCAGCCCAGCACCGCCAACAACAAGAAGGTGACCTGGTCGTCCTCTGATCCCGCCGTCGCCACCGTCAGCAAGGAGGGCCGCGTCACCGGCAAGAGCCGCGGCACAGTCGTCATCACCTGCGCCGCCGAAGCCGATCCCGCCGTCACCGCCCAGATCGTCCTGACGGTGGGCCAGCAGGTCACCGCCATCAAGCCGGACGCCAAGACCGTCACCGTGCCCGTAGGCGCGCAGCTGGTGCTGGGCTGGACGGTGGAACCCGCCGACGCCAATAACCAGAGCGTGACCTTTGCCTCCTCCGCCAGCCGCATCGCCTCCGTGGATGAATACGGCGTCGTAACCGGCCTGGCCCGCGGCGAGGCCACCATTACTCTTAAGGCCGCGGACGGCTCCAACCGCACCGCCTCCGTGAAGGTGACGGTCGCCCAGATGCCGGAATCCGTCTCCATCAAGCAGAGCAGCGTGTTTGTTTATACGGGCCGCAATACCACGCTCACCGCTACGGTGCTGCCCGCCAACGCCAACAACAAACGGGTGACCTGGAGCGTGGTGGATCCGTCCGTCGCCACCGTCAATAAGGAAGGCCGCGTCACCGGCGTGAAGGCGGGCGTCACCACCGTGATCTGCGCCTCCGAGGAAGACCCGACGCTGACCGCTTTCTGCGTGGTGAACGTTCTGCAGCGCGTGACCGAAATCAGCGTCAGCCCCAAGGAGCTGAGCCTTCGGGTGCAGGAGAGCGCCCGCATTTCCTGGACCGTATACCCCGATGACGCCACGGACAAGGCCGTCACCTTTACCAGCGGCAACAGCAAGGTGGCCACCGTGGATCCCGACGGCACCATTCACGCCGTCAAGCGCGGCGAAACCTATATCACCGTCAAGGCCAAGGACGGCTCCGATAAGAGCGCTAAGGTCAAGGTGAGCGTGATCCAGCCTGTGACCGGCGTGCATATGGGCCGGCAGGAATACGTGCTGGACCCCGAAGAATCCCTGACCGTCACCGCGATCCTTGAACCCAGCGACGCCAGCAACACCAACATGAGCTGGATATCCACCGATGAAAGGATCGCCACGGTGAAGGGCAAAACCAACAAGCCGCGGGTGTACGGCCATGCCTGGGGCGAAACGACCCTGATCGGCACCACCGAGGACGGCGGCTTTGTCACCAGCTGCCGCGTGCGCGTGGGCACCTACCGCAAGGCCCTGACTATCACCGATTTCTATCTGGAAGGCAACGCGCCTAAGATTTCGCTCCGGAACAACAGCAACATGAACATCACCCGGATCTATTTCATGATCGAACTCTACGACGACTACGATAACCCCATCATCTGCACCACGGAAAACAGCCACATTTTCAGCGGCTACTATATGGACACCCTGGGCGAGGGACGCACCACGCGCCACGGACGCTTCCACTTTGATAACTATGTGCAGCCCGGCACCAAGGTCGGCTACATGGTGTTCACGCTGACCGGCTACCGCTGCGACGACGGCTTCAAGTACACCTACAAGGACGCTGATCTCCTGCGCATGACCTATATGGCGGACAGCTACATCGGCCCCTACACGGACGACGATGATTACCATGACGACGATGAACCGCTTGAGGATCAGACCGGTGATCAGCCCGGCCCCTCCATTTAAGGGAAAACCCTTTTCCCATGGCCGGAAAAGCCCCCGCCCCTCGCCGGGCGGGGGCTTTTTGACGGAAAAAACATTTTCCTCCTTGTTTCCCCCTTCGGGTCATGATATAATTTCCTGGTGTGGGGCAAAAAACGTCGAAGGGGGCGATCATCCATGCGCATCGGTTTTGATCATGACAAATACACGGCCATGCAGTCGCAGCATATCCTGGAGCGGATCGACGAATTTGGGGGCAAGCTGTACTTAGAGTTAGGGGGCAAGCTGTTTGACGATTATCACGCCTCCCGGGTGCTGCCGGGCTTCCGGCCGGACAGCAAAATGTCCATGCTGCTGAATTTGAAGGATCAGGCGGAGCTGGTGATCGCCATCAACGCCGACGATATTGAAAAAAGCAAAGTGCGGGGAGATTTGGGCATCACTTACGATGCCGACGTGCTGCGCCTGATCGACTCCTTCCGGGGCATCGGCCTGTATGTGGGCAGCGTGGTCATGACCCGGTGGCAGGAGCAGCGGGCCGCGGTGCATTTCAAGCAGCTTTTGGAAAGCGTTGGGGTGAAGGTGTACCGCCATTTCCCCATCGAGGGCTATCCCTACAGCGTGAAGCACATCGTCAGCGACGAGGGCTTTGGCCGCAACGAATATATTGAAACCTCCCGGCCTCTGGTGCTGGTGACGGCTCCCGGCCCCGGCAGCGGCAAAATGGCCACCTGCTTAAGCCAGCTGTACCAGGAGCATCAGCGGGGCGTGAACGCGGGCTACGCCAAGTTTGAGACCTTCCCCATCTGGAACCTGCCCCTGACCCATCCGGTCAACGTGGCCTACGAGGCCGCCACCGCCGACCTGGACGACGTGAACATGATCGACCCCTTCCACCTGGAAGCCTACGGCGTCACCACGGTGAATTACAACCGGGACGTTGAAATTTTTCCGGTACTCAACGCCCTGTTTGAATACATTTACGGCCAGTCGCCCTACAAATCCCCCACGGACATGGGCGTGAACATGGTGGGCAAATGCATCGTCGACGACGACGCCTGCCGCGCCGCCGCCCGGCAAGAGATCATCCGTCGGTATTACGCCGCCCAGTGCGGCCTGCGCCAGGGCAAGGCGGAATCCGCCGAGGTGCAGAAGTTAGAGTTGCTGATGCGCAAAATGGGCCTGACCGACGACGAGCGCCCGGTCATTGCCGCCGCCCGCCGCCGGGCCAATGAAACCGGCGCGCCCGCCATCGCCATTCAATTGGCCGACGGCCAGATCATCACCGGCAAAACCAGCGATTTGATGGGACCCTCCGCCGCCGCCGTGCTGAACGCGGCCAAGGCGCTGGGCGGCATCGAGAAAAAAGCGCACCTCATTTCCCCTTCGGTGATCGAACCCATCCAGACCCTGAAATGCGATTATTTGGGCAACCACAACCCCCGGCTGCATTCCGACGAGATCCTGCTGGCCCTCTCTATCTGCGCCGCCACGGACCCCGCCGCCGCCAATGTGATGAGCCAGCTGAAAAAATTAGCGGGATGCGAGGCCCATTCCACCGTGATCCTCTCCCCCGTGGATGAAAATATTTTCCGCCGCCTGAAAATCAACCTGACCTGCGACCCCCATTACCAGACGCAGAAGCTCTATCACCCGTAAGGATGCAGAGTTGAGCGTTAAGAGTTGAGAGTTGAGATCATAGAATGTATCACAATATAAATCTCAACTCTCCACTCTCAACTCCCCTCTCTTTTCTCCGTCAATTCCTGCCATTTTCCCCTTAAAAGCCCTCCCCTTTTCCGCAAAAAATGATTGTCAGAGGGGGGGCTTTATGCTATAATCGGAAAGGTAAGTCAGAATCTGAACGAGGATGGAGGCACTATGTACAAACTGCTGCTGGTAACAGACCGGGACGACCTGCTCACGCTGTTCCGTGATCAGATTCCCTGGCAAAACCTGAACTGCCGCGCGCCTTACATGGCGTCTTCTCCCCAGGAAGCCATTGATTTGCTCAACAGCAAGGCCATCGACGCGGTGGGTTATCGTTTTTTTGACGTGGACGGCATGCCGCTGACCAAATTCCTGCGCTACGGGCGGCCCAGCCTGCCCATTTTCCAGGTCTGCTTAGGCTGCGCCGAGCAGCAGACCGCCCTGCGCCAGACCGTGGCCGTGCTGGATCGGCTGCATGCCGATTACGCCGATGAATATTATGACGAAGAGGCCATGCTCACCATCCAGCGGGACGAGCTGATCCACGATCTGCTGGCCGGGAACGTGCGGGACTGGAACGGCCTGCAGCGGGAATTGAAGCTGGTTCGCTCCCACGTGAGCGTGGATAAGCCCTGCGTGCTGTACGAAATCGACATGCCCCAGGGCGACGCCTACCTGTCCGAGCATCGGGGCCACGCCCAGCAGCGGCTGGAAAGCGCCCTGCGCAATAATTTCTTCGGCCGCTACGTGGAAGGCATTTATTACGCCGTGGCGGTACTCACCCCCCGGCATATCCGCATCGTGTGCATGCCCATGCACGGCCAGAAGCCCGAAACGCCGGAGGAGCTGGGCCGCCGCACCGACGTACACATTCAGGACAGCATTCAGAAAATCAAGGATTATCTGGATCTGGATATGATGGTCACCGAGTCGGCCTGGCTGACCAGCGTGAAAGATTTGCTGCGCGACGCGCAGGAAGCATGATAAGGAGGAACCGATATGGGACTTTTTGACGTATTTACCAGCCAGCTTGTGGACGTGATCGAATGGAAGGACAATTCCAGCGATACCATGGTTTTCCGTTATGACCGCAACGGCAAGGAAATCATGAACGGCGCGCAGCTGACCGTGCGCGAGAGCCAGGTCGCCATCATGGTGAACGAGGGCGAATTGGCCGACGTGTTCGGTCCCGGTCGTTACGAGCTGAAAACCCAGAACATGCCCATCCTCACCGCCCTCAAATCCTGGAAGTACGGCTTCAACTCCCCCTTCAAGGCGGAAGTGTACTTCGTGAACACCAAGCAGTTCCTGGATCAGAAGTGGGGCACCAGCAATCCCGTCATGATGCGGGACGCCGAATTCGGCATGGTGCGCCTGCGCGCCCATGGCATCTATTCCTTCCGGGTTTCCGATCCCGTGGCCTTCCTGAAGGAAGCCTTCGGCACCAACGCCTATATGAGCGTGGAGGGCGTGACCGGCCAGATCAAGCGCACCCTGGTTTCCGGCCTTTCCGACGCCATCGCCCAGAGCAAAATCCCCGCCCTGGACCTGGCCGCCAACTATGACGAATTGGGCCAGTACGCCCTGCAGACTCTGTCTCCCCGCATCGCCAACTTGGGCCTCAAGCTGGAAACCTTCGTGATCGAAAACATCTCCCTGCCCGACGAAGTGGAAAAGGCCATGGACCGCCGCACTTCCATGGGCGTGGTGGGCGACCTGAACAAGTACACCCAGTTCCAGGCCGCCGAAGCCCTCCGAGACGCCGCCAACAATCCCAACGGCATGGCGGGCTTTGGCGCTTCCATGGGCATGGGCGCTATGATGGCCCAGACCATGCAGGGCGCGTTCAATCCCCAGGCCGCCGCTCCCCAGGCCGCGCCCCAGCAGGCCGCCGCCTCCGCGGGCGAAACCAAGTTCTGCTCCGAATGCGGCAGCCGCATCCCCCGCGCCGCCAAGTTCTGCCCCGAATGCGGCGCGAAGCAGGGCGAATAAAACCAATTCGATACGATCAGAGCGCCGGAAGCTGCTTCCGGCGCTCTTGTTGTATTCCAGTTCTCACAGGCTCAACAGCGTAATACTGACCACCGCGATCACCACGCCCGCCACTTTTTTGGGGACGGGTTTTTCGCGGAACAGCGTTACCGCGTACAGGAAGGACAGCAGCAGCACCCCGCCGTTTTCCACGGTATACAGCACCACGGAATTGACCCGGGGGATCACCGCCACCAGGCCGTTGACGGCCAGTCCGGCGCTGAGCAGGCAGGCGATGAGGGGCGGCAGGCTGCGCTTGTTCTGGCGGAAGGCTTGCAGGGTATTGCCCTTTTGCGCAATCGCCAGTTGGATCAGCGCGGCGAGGCCCATGAGGCCGAAGGTCAGCATGATCATTTCGGAGCTTTCGTCTTCGCAGGCCACGGACTGCATTTTGAGGAACACGCTGTACAGGCCGTTGCACAAAAACAGCAGGGCACAGAACAGATAGAACCCCCGCTTGGCGGTTTTCTCCGTTTTCCCTTCCCAGTTCATGAGCAGGAACGCCGCCAGCATCAGCACCACGCCCACCCATTGCACAGCGGTGGTGCCTTCGTGGAGGAAAATGGCGCTGTACGCCATGGGCACCAGGATGGCCCCGTACAGCAGGGCCATATTGAAAAAGGCGTAGGAACCCCGCTTGCCCGCCGCCATCAGGCTGCTATTGTAGCCGAACAGCACCAGGGCGTTCAGGCACCCAAAGAGCAGCGTGGGCGGGCTGGCGTGGAAACTGAACCCGTTCAGCGCCCAGGTGATCAGGGTGATGAACGCCGATTCCAGGATGCAGAACACCGGCGCGGCGCATTCCGCGTTGCCGGGATACCGTTGGTTATACAAGGTGCAGAACAGAGTTTGAAAGCTGTACAGCAGCACGATGCCCGCAATCAAAATCACACTGAGCCAGTCCATGGGGTTCCCTCCGTAAAGTGTTCTTTTCGCTTCTCATCCCTCGTCTCCCGTCAGGGAGAGCCTTTCGGGCATGATGGCGTTGTATTGGTCGATCAGAGCTTCCAACTGGAGAAAATCGAAGGTCATCAAATCGCTGTCCAGATCAGCCGTCCATTCCCAGTCCGGGCCGGGCTGGGAATAATCGGTAAAGGTGATGCGCCCGTTTTCCACCTTCGCCATCCAGGTCTGAGCGTCGGTGCAGTCCGTCAGCACCCATTTCCCATCCAGGAATTCAAAGGTCATCCAAACATGGTTTTCCATGGGCACTTCGTCCCAGGAAAGCGGGCCGTCGGGCATTTTCATGTAATAATCCATCAAAATAGCGGGGCCGTCATGCTCCGTTTCTAAATAGCAATGCTGGGGGAACGCGTCTCGGACAAATTCAGCGTCCTCCATGTAGATGCGCAGGAAGGAAAGACCCGTATCGTCTTCGATATATTCCAGCGTCCGGAAATCGTCGTCGGTCCAATCGTATTGATACCGGAAATCGTAGTATTCCTCCGGTTCCCCGATGTCGGAAAAAGCGTCCGGCGGGGCGGTACAGAGGGCGTCCGCGTCCACCAGCACCAGCCAGTCCCCGTTTTGCTTTTTACCCACGAGCCACGTCAAATAGTCTGAATCCTCCGAAAGCGGTTCAGGCAGCCCTTGCAGCACTTCATTCAGGTGCGCCGCGTCGCTGTCCCGATCATCGTAGGAGGGGAAGCCGCAGGGGATGAAAAATCCCTCCCGGCCAAAGGCCAAATCCTCCCGGCGGAACCAGCCCATCCCGCCGTGTTCCTCGCCGCCGATGTGCAGCAGCACCCAATCCCCCTGTTCTTCTTTGATTTGACCGAACAGGCGGGCGTAACAGGCGGCGATCACGTTCCCGCCTGGTCCGTCCCGCATTTCCGCGCCGTTGACCCGGACGCAGGCCCAGCCCGAAGCGTCCATGGCGGCCAGCAGTTCGGCATTCGTCAGGGGTACGGCGGATATGTCCATTTCCGTCAGGGACAGGGGGAAGGTGGGCACGCCTGGATAAAGCTCATTGCTGCTTTCACCGGAAATTCCCAGGGTGCCATTCCAAACCAAACCGTCCCCAAAAATCCAAATACCCCATCCTGTGTTGATCCCGTAAATGCCCGGCACGTCCCCGCCGCAGTACACATAGACCAGCCCGTCGTCCACCATCAGCTCCAGTTCATCCTCCCCGGAATGAATTTCATTGAGCCGGAAGGATTTTTCCTGGACGGGCGAGGAAAGGATTTCGCCATACGCCTGCCCGTTCCAGTAAGCGATGCAGACGCGCTGTTTTCTTTCTCCGTTCACGGCGACGCCGATGAGCTTGTCCGAAAAAGCGCCTAAGTTCTCCCAGTGTTCGTCGTCCTCCAGCATGAATTCCGCCAGGCCGGGGAGCTTTTGCACGTCGATCCAATCGTCCAGGGCGATTTCATCCGGGGCCGGCGCTTCGATTTTCTCCACGGCCAGCGGTGACAGGGGCACCGGAACCAGATCGATTTCGTCATAGCAGATTTCTTCCCCCGCCCGCAGGGGATTGACCAGCACGCGCAGCGTTTTTTGAATCAGCATGCCGTCCTCCACCCGGTACAGGCCCAGGTGCACATGTATCGCCATCTCGTCGTTCCACTTGCCCGAACCGTATATTGTAGTGAAGCTCACCTGCCAATCCGGGTAATCCTCCGCCACGTGGGAAAGCACCAGCGCCTTGTCCTCCTCCCAGCCATCCGCCTGAGCAAAGGGCGGCGCGGCGCACAAAAAGGCCAGCAGCAGCGCCAAAATAACGGAAGTTAAATATTTGGTTTTCATCGGCGATTCCTCCGTTTCCAGGAAAACATCGTATGTTTATTCTATACAGAAAGCACGTTTTCCTTCCCGATCCCCCCTTAAACGATGCCCCACGCCACGGCCAGGGCTTCTTCCGTTGAAAAACCGGAATAATTCAGCTCATAGAACCCGGACTGATCCTGCCAGAAAAGGCAGGCTTTGGGAACGGAAAACAGGGTTTCCTCCAGCATGCAGGCCAAACAGCCGTTGACGGTCAGCATCGTTCCCTGCACGTTCAATTCCCCAAACTGGATTTCCCGGAAGGAAGAAAAATACCGGAGAGTCATCCGCCGCCCGTTTTCCCCCTGCCAGACGACGCAATCCTTTTCCGTATCGCTTTCCGCAAGAACCAAATCGCCGGGCAGCAGGCCGGGGAAGCATCGTCCCGCCCAGCCGCCGGGCCTTTCCGCCGTTACAAAATCCGCCTGACGCCGGTTCTTCATGCTTTGGGCAATTTGGATGATTTCCTCCGCGCTGATCCCCATTCCGCTGATATGATACCATTGATCCTGATATGCCAGCATCACCTGGGAAAAGATCATTCCCCCCTCGTCGCTCAGTACCATGAGCGCGGTGGAATCGCCGCAGGGAATGAACTGAACGTCCGCCGGGCAGTGGCAGTTCAGATCGGGCCGGTTTTTGTGCCGCCGGATCGTGATTTCCCTTTCGTGATCCGCCGTGCGAAACGCGATCCTTTCCGTATCCTTATCGGTAAAGGTATATTCCGTCAGGATGAATCCGCCGGGCAGGAAAGCAGGGAAGCTCGCGCCCTGCCAAAGGGCGGGCGGCTGTACGCGGTTCATGGGATCATCGTCGGAGGTCCAGGAAACCCTGCCCTGCTTTTCCTCCTCCGTCAGCCTGCGCACGCTTTCCGCGATGCGGACGGTACCCTCGCGGTCATACCCGATGGTTCTGACGCGCAGCGATTTTTCTCCCGCCTGCCAGATGACGTCCGCCTGATTGCTTCCGCCGGCATACCCGTCCACCAGCGTGGCCTCCCCGCCGTTCAGCGAAACGGTGCTGATCACAGTTTTTTCCAGCTGCGTTCCGTGAATGGATTCCGCGGCGTCGGTCTCCATGAAGGCGACCGTCACGCCGCGGCGATCGGACAGGGTGATGCTTCGGCCGCCCCAATCCCGCGAAAACGACGTGACGCGCAGGCCGTCGGGCAGAAAGGCAGGAAACCAGTCGCCGCCCCACCAGGCAGAAAGGGCCGCTTCATTCTCCTGCCGCTGAATGTTTTCCACCCGGATATCCAGCGCCCGGGGAAGCACCAGCCCGGCAAGGGACAAAAGCTCGTCCCTGGTCATGTTTTCGCCGATCAGCTCAAACCAGCTGAATACTTCTTCCCACGCCAGCACCGTTTTCCCTTCCCAAACCGCGAACCGCCCGCAGTCAAAGGCGCTTTCCTGCTCCGCTTCCGTGTAATCCAGGCCCGTCAGGCTGTTTGCCTTTCCCGAAGCGTAGACGTGTTCGGCAAAGGTAAACGCCCGCTCTCCGTTGATATAGCGAACGGAATATTCCGTCACGCTGCCTAAGTCCAGTGCAAAGCCCTCTGGAATAGAAGAAAAATAATAGTACCCCGCCCATGCGTCCGGCGGCTGCATGTCCTTATATTCTTCTTCCATTCTGCGGGCCGTTTCCTCGTCCGGATAGAGCCTGACGCTGTTGGTCTGCTCGTTCACCCGGACGAACATGCGCAGCAGCATTTCCCAGAATTCCGCGTTGGCGGCGAAAGCGACGCTGGAAAAAAACAGGATCACGGCGACGAGAAACAGCAGGCCCTTTACGCGGCGCTTTCCCCTTTGCGTTTTCTGGAGGGCCGCTTCCTGTTTTGCCCGCCGATCCGATTCCCGCAGCGCCTTTTCCAGCATGCGGTCCGCCCGGCCGCGCTGTTCCTCCGTCAGCTCCGGGTCCGGGGATTGGGCCAGGCGCTCCACGGCTTTTTCTTCCTGTTCCTCAAACACCATTTCCAGCAACAGATCCAAATACCGATCCTGGAGCGCGGCTTCGCTCATTGCTTCTCCCCCTCTCCGTACAGCATTTGCTTTAACTGTTTCCTCGCCCGCCGGATCAGCGTGCGCACCTTGGTTTCAGTAATCTCCATCCGCGCGGCGATTTCCTTGTCCGGCATATGCTGAAAAAATTTCAGCCGCAGCACGTCCTGCTCCGCCGCCGGAAGCATGGCGATGGCTTCCTTCACCGCGTCCATTTCCTGCCGCAGGTTCAGCTTCCGTTCAAAGGCGGCCAGTCCCGCCACGCTGTCCACCGTGTCCTCGTCCATGGAAACAAAGATTTTTTGGCGCAGGTTTTGCCGCCGCAGTTCATCCACCGCTTTATTGCGCACCGTGGTCACGATATACGCGCGGATCGCCCCTTTTTCCATCGCCTTTAATTTTTCCAGGTGACGGATGAGGGCGATGCAGCTTTCCGATACGATATCGTCCACGGTGCCCGAATCCTTGCTGTATTCCCAGGCGGTTTTCAGCATCAGCGCCCGGTACTCCCGGTACAGGCGGGTCATGTAGTCCCGGTCGTCCTCGTCCTCCATGGTAAGAATGACCAGGGGCAGCATCAACATCAGCGTTCACATCCTCTTTCGTTTCTTCCGCTTGGCCTTCCTTTTGCCGACAGTTTTCTTCGCACAAAAAAAGGTTTCCATCTCATAAAACGGATGGAAACCGCGATTTGTTATGAAATTTTCCATTTTTCAGGAATTTTTACATTTCGGAAAATATTACGTTTTTGTTAAATCCGTCAACCGCGCCGCAAAAAACTTGATAAAGCCCCTACATTTTGGTAAAATTTTTTAGTAATAAGCATGCATTCACGTTTCATCCCGATATAAAAGCACACCGTTATCAATTCGAGTCCGATCACCACCAAGGAGGGATACCCCATGAAGCCCACACGCCGCGTTTTGGCATTCGTTCTGCTTCTTCTGCTGTTTCTGACCAACAGCGGTATTCCCGCGCTGGCGGATTCCGTGCTGACCCTGCCCGCCGACTTGCAGATCATTGAGCAAGAGGCTTTCTACGGCTCAACCTCTATCGGCAAGGTTATCCTGTCCGGCAATGTGACGGAAATCCGGGCGAAAGCGTTCGCGAACAGCTCCTTATCAGAAATACATTTACCAAGCAGCATTACATTCATTGACGAAACAGCGTTTGACGGGTGTTCCTCCGTCATTGCCAGAACAATTCCCAGTTCGTATGCGGAAAGCTATGCAAAACGTCATGCAAATATGGATAACCGTCCGCTTTTAACCAATATTCTCGTTGAAACCAGCGTGAATGCCGACGGCTCCACCACCAGGAGAGAGCTGGGAACCTTCACCGAAACCAAGGTAAACGCCGACGGCAGCGTTACCGTGAGGGATATCGTGCAGGAAACGGTCACCACCGAGAGTGCAAACGGCGCGGCGGAAACCATGACCGAAAGCGAAAAGTCCGAAACGACGGCAAGCGTGGTAAATCAAGACGGCAGCGTGACGGATACGGCCGAGGTAAGCTACACTGAAACCGTGACCGAAAAAGTGATGGACGGGAACGGGAATAAGCTCTCCACGACGCTCACTTGGACCGGGCAAAACAAAGTATCCGCTGTAACGAATCGGGAAAACGCCAACGGCACCGTAACAGAGACCACGATAACGCATGAAGACGTGGAAGTTGGCGAAAAAATAATGGATAGCAACGGTCATACAGCCGCCGAAAACGTCACGAAAACGGTCACTGAAGAAGCCGTCAATTTGACCTTAGCGCAGGACGGAACCGCCGCCGGAACCTCTACCACCACAACGACCGTGAAGGACGAAGATGACAATATACTGGCCGAGACCGTCGTCCAGGCGCAAATTGAGGTCACGACGGACGCGGATGGCACGAAAATCACCGCGACCCAGGGTACCACGACGACAAGGGATGCTGTCGGCGATGTAATAAGTCAGAAAACGACCTTCACCACCGAGAATAAAACGGCGGACGGGAGCGTCGGCACCATCGTAAAGGATGAAAACGGAAATGTCATATCCGCGGAGACCACCATCAGCCAGGAAGAATTTGATAAGGCCCTGATGGAGAATCGGCCCATCCAAGCCCCGCTGACTGTGGATCCGGCTTATATAGACGAAGAAGGTGATCTGCCGCCGATCAAGGTCAATCTGCCGCCGGCTTACTACGATAAGGACGGCGACGGGGTCGTAAGTCCCGGCGAAAGGCCGAAGATCGAAATACAAGTCTCTACCGGTGGCTCTGGCGTCGTCGTCGCTGAAGTCGGCCCGGATGGAACTTTACTCATCCGGAAGGATTGCTACGAAGGCTGAGCCGCCGCGCCCGGGAACGGTGTCGGCCAGCTTACGACCGCAACAGCGACCGCAACAGTTCTTCCACTTCCTCAAAAGAGTTTGCCAGATTCACTTTCGTGCGCACTTGGGCGGAATTGCGGCGGCCCGCCGTGTACCACGCGAAATGCTTGCGCATTTCCAACAGCGCGCTGCGCTCGCCCTTCCATTCCGCCATTTCCCGGGCCTGGCGCATGGCGGCGTCGATCACCTGGGAAAAGGGTGGCGGCGTATAAAGCTTGTTTTCGATGGCGGCGCGGATTTCCGCGAAAATCCAGGGGTTGCCCAAGGCCCCCCGCCCGATGGCTAAGCCGTCACAGCCGGTGACGCGCAGGGCTTCCAGGGCCGTTTTTCCGTCCACAATATCGCCATTGGCGATCACCGGGATGGAAACAGCCCGCTTCACTTCCCCGATGGCTTCCCAGTCCGCTTTCCCACTGTATTGCTGCACGCGGGTACGGCCATGAACGGTCAGGCCCGCCGCCCCGGCCTGCTCCAGGCCCTTGGCGAAGTCCACGGCGTTTTTGTGTTCCTCGTCCCAGCCTAAGCGCATTTTCACCGTCACCGGCAGGTTGGACGCTTTCGCCGCGCTTTCCACGATGCGGCAGGCCAGCGCCGGGTCCTTCATTAACGCGCTGCCGCTCTGCCCCCCCACCACCTTCTGGGCGGGGCAGCCCATGTTGATATCAATGGAAGAAAACAAGCCCAAATCGGCCAGCCGTTCCGCCGCCCGTGCAAAATACACCGGTTCACTGCCAAAAAGCTGCACAGAAAGCCGCCCCTCCTCCGGGAACCGGGCCAGCAGAAAGCGGTAAGCGTTCCGGTCGCTGGGCGCGGTCAGAAAGCCCTGGGCGCTCACCATTTCCGTGGTGGCCCAGTCGCAGCCCTGCTCAAAACAAAGGCGGCGGAACACCTGATCCGTGATCCCCGCCATGGGCGCAAGTGTTAAAACGGTCATATGTATCTCTCTATTCTTCGTTGATGACCCGCACCGCCGTCAGGTTGCGGATGCGCCACTGGTTATTTTCCCGGCTGAGAAGCACGGAATACTGGGTGGTTTGCCACTTGGGGGCGGACATACTGATTCCGGCAGCGGCCGCCGCTTCCCGGGCGGAGGCTTTCAGCTTGCCGTCGATGGCCGGGATGCGCTCGGTGATCGTGGCCTGGGCCGTGTCTTCCCAGGGCCAGCACCAGAACCAATCCAGGTTCACGCGGTGGTCAAAGCCGGTGATGCTGTAATAATTCTGGTAGGCGGACTGTCCGCTGCGGGCCTCGGCTAGTTGGGCGTCCCGTTCCAAGTACGCGGAGGAAAAATAAGGGGTCAGGTTTTCGTCCGCGCCCATCATGATCACCCGGGCGCGCTTGGCCATGCCGTCCTTCAAAATGATATAGCTGTTGGTGGCGTTCATGGAAAAATAAAACGCCGTGGTCATCAGCCCCAGCACGCACACCGCGATCAGCAGCCGGGTGGTCACGTACCAGATCAATCGCCGCAAATACTTCACTTCTGCCTCCGAACATCATCGTTCATGGAAATCCGATCTCCAGATGAATTATACCATAAATACTTCCCGTTTGTCATCCCATGGTTTTTGAGGGGAAAACGGCACGAAAAAGAGCAAATCCGCGCCCGTTTTCGCGAAATTAGAAGATGTTTTTCCTCTCCTGTATTTTAACGAACAGGAGCCGGTCTTTCATCCCCGCATTTGGGCGGATGTAGAATCTGGTTTGTATTTTCATACTGACAAAAATATATTTATTTCATTTTCGTAATATTTTCTACACATATTCTTTATATCTTTCGTGGAAAAAGCGCGGGAAAAAGTGTGGACAAAGACGAAAATCATGTGCAAAACACTGTGGATAAGTTGAAATCCTGCCCAAGTTATCCACAGCTGATCGCTGTAAGCCCCATAAAGCAGGGGTTTTCTCCCCCCTTTCTGTGGATAACTCTGTGGATAATGTGGAAAGTTCGTTTTTTCAGCCGATCCGTATAATACTGCGCCCTTCATGCTGACCATCCCTTGCCATTCAAGGAAATACGCGGGTTGTCCTGTTGATAATATAATATATATGAATATTTATGCATTTCAACTTGACACCCCCTGTGGATAACCCAAAGGGGAAAACCGCCGAAAAAGTTCAAACTTTTTTGACTTGACATCATATTCTCCCCTTTCCCTCCATATGCTGGACGGGGAGGCGAGAAGATGAAGAAAAAACTGATTGGCCGTCTGTCCGTATTGGGGTTTTTTTGCTGCTGCGTGGCGCTGCTGGCCGCCGCTCCCCGGCCCGCGCAGCCCGCCGTTCCCGCGCGCCCGGTGCAGAACGCCGAGACGGGGCCGCTGGCCGGGCGGGTGATCCTGGTGGACGCGGGCCACGGCGGCACGGACGGCGGGGCGCGGGCGAAGGACTCCGGCACTTGGGAAAAGGAACTGAACCTGCAAACGGCCCTGGCCCTGAAAACCCTGTTGGAAGCGGACGGCGCCGCCGTGATCATGACCCGGGAAACGGACATGCAGTACAACGAAAACAAGCGGGCCGATCTCACCGCACGGCTGGATCTTGCGAAAGAAGGCGGCGCGGGCATGGTGGTCAGCATCCACATGAACGAATACCGCACCCGCCGGGAATCTGGCCCCCAGGTGTTCTATCGGGCGGGACAGGAGGACAGCCGCCTCCTGGCGGGCTGCGTTCAAGCCTCCCTCATCGAAACGCTGAACCCAGCCAAGAAACGCACCGCCCTGGCGGGGGATTATTTCATTCTTTCTCTGGATATTCCCTCCATACTGGTGGAATGTGGCTTCATCTCCAACGCCGCCGAGGAAGCCCTGCTGCTTACCTCGGATTACCGGGAAAAGGTGGCCCAGGGCATCCGAAAGGGGATTCTGGAGTATTACGCGCTGAAAGAAAGGCCGTCGGTCCCCGCTGGATGATGCTTTGAACACAAAAAAGAAGCAATCCTTAATGGATTGCTTCAAATGGAATCCGGCGGCGACCTACTCTCCCGGGCCGTGTCCAGCCAAGTACCATCGGCGCTGAAGGTCTTAACTTCTGTGTTCGGTAT
>CAJOJQ010000044.1 GCA_905234985.1 uncultured Christensenellaceae bacterium | reverse complement strand
TTTCAGCATTCTCCCACCGCCCTTCTTTACCTCTATTGTACTTCTTTGTATTTGAAAAAGCCAGCCCTTTTTCAGAACTGACTTTTTCAGTGACCTTGTTTTTCCAGCGTTTCAGGGACTTTTTGTCTCTTCTAACTGTCAAAGTCGGGATTTTATCACAAGGCCCCCCGTCTGTCAACCCCCTTTTTGCAAAAAATTTTCCGAGTTTTTTGTCGTGTTCTCCCGCCTGTGCTGGCCGTTTTTCCATCCTTTTTTCCCATCTTTTACATTTTCGTAACAAAAATCCTGGAAAAAGATGCTTTTCCTCCGCATCCAACCCTTGCCAACCGGCTAAAAATCCTGTATAATTTAAGGACGGAAACGACGGGGTTTCTTCGCCCCCCTTTCCAAAGGCATACCGCAATCCAATTTCCGAAAGGAGAACTGATATCCTATGGGCAAGAAGTACGTGTATCTGTTTACTGAGGGCAACGCCACCATGCGCGAGCTGCTGGGCGGCAAGGGCGCGAACCTGGCTGAAATGACCAACATCGGTCTGCCGGTTCCCCAGGGCTTCACCATCTCCACCGAAGCCTGCACCCAGTACTATGAGGACGGCCGCAAGATCAACGACGAGATCATGGCCGAAATCATGGAAAACGTGGCCAAGATGGAAGAGATCAACGGCAAGAAGTTCGGCGATCTGCAGAACCCCCTGCTGGTTTCCGTGCGTTCCGGCGCCCGCGCTTCCATGCCCGGCATGATGGATACCATCCTGAACTTAGGCCTGAATGACGACGTTGTGGCCGCCATGATCAAGGGCAACCCCGATCCCAAGTTCGAGCGCTTCGTGTACGACTGCTACCGCCGCTTCATCCAGATGTTCTCCGACGTGGTTATGGAAGTTGGCAAGAAGTACTTTGAGGCCCTGATCGACGAAATGAAGGAAAAGAAGGGCATCAAGTTCGACACCGAGCTGACCGCCGCCGACCTCAAGGAGCTGGCCGGGCAGTTCAAGGCCGAATACAAGAAGCAGTTAGGCGCGGACTTCCCCGCCGATCCCAAGGTGCAGCTGTACGAAGCCATCCGCGCCGTGTTCCGTTCCTGGGACAACCCCCGCGCCAACGTGTACCGCATGGATCATGACATCCCCTATTCCTGGGGCACTGCCGTGAACGTGATGCCCATGGTGTTCGGCAACCTCGCAACCCCGCCACCGGCGAAAAGGTGCTGATGGGCGAATTCCTCACCAACGCCCAGGGCGAAGACGTGGTGGCCGGCGTGCGCACCCCCATGCCCATCACCCAGATGGAAGAAAAATTCCCCGAAGCCTACAAGCAGTTCGTGGAAGTGTGCGGCACCCTGGAAAACCACTACCGCGACATGCAGGATATGGAATTCACCGTAGAAAACGGCAAGCTCTACATGCTCCAGTGCCGCAGCGGCAAGCGCACGGCCCAGGCCGCCATCAAGATCGCCTGCGATCTGATCGACGAAGGCATGATCTCCGAAGAAGAAGCCCTGATGCAGATCGACGCCAAATCCCTGGACATGCTGCTGCATCCCACCTTTGACGTGAAAGCCCTGAAGGCCGCCAAGCCCGTGGGCAAGGGCATCGCCGCTTCCCCCGGCGCCGCCGCCGGCCACATCGTATTCACCGCTGAAGACGCCGTGGAGCACGGCAAGAAGGGCGAAAAGGTCGTTCTGGTGCGTCTGGAAACCAGCCCCGAGGACATCGAGGGCATGAAGTTCGCCCAGGGCATCCTCACCGTGCGCGGCGGCCAGACCAGCCACGCGGCCGTTGTGGCCCGCGGCATGGGCACCTGCTGCGTATCCGGCTGCGGCGACATCAAGATGGACGAAGCCAACAAGTGCTTCACCCTGGCCGGAAAGACCTACCACGAGGGCGACGACCTGTCCCTGGACGGCAGCACCGGCAACATCTACGGCGAATTGATCCCCACCGTGCCCGCCGATCCCAACAGCGGCTACTTCGGCCGCATCATGGAACTGTCCGACAAGTATAAGACCATGGGCGTGCGCACCAACGCCGATACGCCCAAGGACGCCAAGCAGGCCGCTTCCTTCGGGGCGCAGGGCATCGGCCTTTGCCGCACCGAGCATATGTTCTTCGGCCCGGACCGCATTCCCGCTTTCCGCGAGATGATCTGCGCCGAGACCGTGGAAGAGCGCAAGGCTGCCCTGGACAAGATCGAGCCCATGCAGCAGGCGGACTTTGAGGGCCTCTTCGAGGCGCTGGGCGGCTATCCCGTCACCATCCGCTTCCTGGATCCCCCGCTCCATGAATTCGTTCCCACCGATGAAGCCGACATCGAAGCGCTGGCGAAAGCCCAGGGCAAGACCGTGGCTTACATCAAGCAGGTCATCGCGGATCTCCACGAATTCAACCCCATGATGGGCCATCGCGGATGCCGCCTGACCGTCACCTATCCCGAAATCGCCGTCATGCAGACCAGCGCCGTCATCAAGGCCGCCCTGGCTGTGAAGGGCCGTCATCCCGACTGGAACGTGGTTCCCGAAATCATGATCCCCCTGGTCGGCGAATTGAAGGAATACAAGTTCGTGAAGAACATCGTGGTGGAAACCGCGGACAAGATCATCAAGGACGCCGGCTGCGACCTCAAATACGAAGTGGGCACCATGATCGAAATCCCGCGCGCCGCCCTGACCGCGGACGAAATCGCCAAGGAAGCTGACTTCTTCTGCTTCGGCACCAACGACCTGACCCAGATGACCTTCGGCTTCTCCCGCGACGACGCCGGCAAGTTCCTGCCCGCCTACTATGCCAACAAGATTTACGAATCCGATCCCTTTGCCCGTCTGGACACTGTGGGCGTTGGCAAGCTGATGCGGATGGCCGTGACCATGGGCCACGAGAACAACGCCAAGATTCACTGCGGCATCTGCGGCGAACACGGCGGCGACCCGTCCTCCATCGAATTCTGCAACGAAATCGGCCTGAACTACGTCTCCTGCAGCCCCTTCCGGGTGCCCATCGCCCGCTTGAGCGCTGCCCAGGCTGCCATCAAGGCCAAGAAGAAGTAAGATACCCTACCAACAAAGATACCGCGCTGAAAGGCGCGGTATCTTTGTTGGTTAATCATCCGTCGTGCGGGGCTTCTCTTTTCGCGGGCACCCATTGTAGGGGCGGATATCATCCGCCCGAACCTAACAAACCCAAACAGATCGGGGAAAACCAACAGTTTCAATGTGTTGCGATAGGCGGGCGGATAATCCGCCCCTACAGGCTGGCAACCCGGCAAGACTTATTAACCAAGCAAGACTGAACAAATACGGTAATTCTTTGAATGCGGTTCAACGGAAATCAAAAAGCTCCCGGGGCGTGATTTCCAATACCTCGCACAGCTTGAACAGTACGTCAAAGGAGACGCCAACGTTTCCCAACTCAATGGCGCTGATGTGGCTTCGATCCACGTCTACCAGCTCCGCCAGTTGAAGCTGCGTCAGCTTTTTCTTTTTACGGTAGTATACAATATTCAATCCAAAGTGCTCATACATCGCTTTGTATTCGGCCTTCATGCCATCACCCCGGATTCATTGTAGATACGAAAGGCAGGAAAATAAACCTTGTTGAAATATCGTAATGCTATTGACACAAGTCATTTCGCTACTTATAATAATATTCAGCAAGGCAGTTCGGAACCACAACAAAAAGGGAGGCTCAATTCATGAAAAAAGTAGTTGGCTTGATGTTGTTCGTTTTTCTCTTGCTTATTGGTAGTGCTGCCGCATCTGCGGAAATCGTCATTAATGGGGTTGGAATTGGTTATTCCCCCGGAGATTATTTCACCAAAAATGGTCAGAGTTGTTATAATCCATCATTTGATAATAATCGCTGCCATCACCACGATATATGCATCGAAGCAACTGATCCCCGCTGCAATTGCATGCGGTACTGGCCCTCAATTGAGAATTGTCAAGTTGATTTGCTTAGTTCGCAGTGTTTAGGTTTTGCACGATATTGTGAATGGCGCGTTTATGGCCATTTTGATACCGGAGAATCGAATGCTTACTTTACGAAAATATGTGGTCAACAAAAAAATGTCACTGCCGATTCCATGAAAGCGATATTTTTGAACTGTGCGCCTGCTACTCATGTCAGGCTATATCGCAATGGTGGGCATTCGATTTCAATTGTTTATGCCAATGAAGATATAATTTATTGGGTTGATTGTAATTCTGACGGATATTGTAAAATAGATGATTGGCCCGCTGATTGGCAAGGATTTGCGGATTATATAAATGGAAGTAGCGGAATTGAATATGCCATGTCAATAAAGAATTATACTCCCATACCATCTAATACTTCCCCCATTATGGATCTCAACGATTACTCCGGTGGTGTTGGCTATGTATATGTCCGAGGATGGGCTTTTGACCCTGATTCCCCCTCTGCTCAGCTGCCCATCCATGTATATGTGGAGGACAGCGATGGTGAGATGTACTTTGCCGGATCATTAACAGCAAATCAATCCCGAACGGATGTTGACAATGTTTATCATGTCGGCGCAAATCATGGATTTGAGGGAAAAGTGTATACCAGAGGATGTAACAGCGCTTTCAAAATTCATGTTGCAGCACTTGATAATGAACGAGGTGGAGATGCCGCATCATGGATGGACACGACTGGAGTGCAAATCACGTTAGATGAAACCAAACCGACAATTTCCGAAGTTACATTTGATTCAAGTTTGATTAAAAAGACTTCCTTTCGGATTATTGCGAAAGTAACAGACAATTGTATCGTCGATCGTGTACGATTCCCAGCATGGAAGAGCAATCAGGGTGGCGATCAGGCAACTTGGTGGGATGCAGGCCAGGTGAATGAAACCACCTGGTTTGCGGATATCACCAGAAGCACTGATGTTCAGACATACTATGGACACGTATACGCTTATGACTATCAGGGAAACGAAACTTCAGTTGGAACATTTCAGCACAGTAATCTGGTTATCTCGTTCAGCGCCAATGGCGGCTCATGCAGCACTTCCAACAAGGAAGTAACAGCCGCATGGTTCAATGACACAGCTTTCCAGACCTATGGAAGCCTTCCCACACCGACAAGAACAGGTTATTCCTTTGAAGGCTGGTATACGGCAGCCAGCGGCGGAACAAAAATCACCAGTTCCAGCAAAGTGACAACCAAATCGAATCATACGCTGCATGCGCACTGGACAGATACCCAAGCGCCAACCATTTCAAATACCAATCTTTCTTCCGTCACGTCCGCTTCCGCTGTCTTTTCTGTTACCGCAACAGATAATGTCGGTGTAGATCATGTCAATGTTAAAGTGTGGCATGGTGATTATACAGCGAACAAACCCAACGCAATCGTCTATCCGGCTGCAAAATCAGGCAATGTTTGGTCAGCCACAGTTCCTCTGGAGCTTTCGGATGGTGAATCATGGTACGTGTATGCGGAAGCATACGACTCGGCGGGAAATCGCACCGACAGCAAAATCGGTGGATTGAAACAGCTCTTATTGTCTTTTGACCCAGCGGGAGGAACCAGTAAAGAATCAGAGCGGACAATGATTTACCTATCAATGAGCGACAGTAATGGAAGGGCTTATTTGGCGCAGTATGGAAATCTTCCTGTCCCTGTGAAGAATGGCTATACTTTCGTTGGCTGGTTCAACGCTGATGGTAATCTTATTTCTTCTGAAACTACAGTTACGAACAAGGAAGACCATACGCTGACCGCGCATTGGACTGTCAATCAGTATACGGTTTCCTTTGACGCTAACGGCGGCACGGTCAGCCCCGCAAACAAACAAGTAACATTCGATTCCACTTATGGAGAATTGCCTACGCCAGTGCGAAATGGCTACATTTTCCTCAATTGGTATACCGAAACAGGAGAGCGGGTGGACAACAATACAAAAGTTGCAAGCCTGGAAGATCACACGCTCTATGCTCGTTGGGTCGCGGTCACAAATTACACGAACGGAAAGGCCCAGATCGCAAAAGGGGGCAACGGACTCCTCATTACTTGCGACCAGGCGTGTGCCGTAATTATTGATAAGGACGGAACATATACCTCAGTAAATCCTCAGTTTTTTGCCGATAACACTTACTGCTTTGACATTGGCGATGCAGCGGAAGTGAATGTGGCGCTGAAAGGTGACATAGATTTGAATGGCAAAGTTAATGCAACTGATCTTCTTCATGCGAGAATGCTACTGAAAGAAGAACCCATTCTTCATCAGAGCTTAGCAGCAAATGTTGTGGATATTGATAACAACAGCATACTGAATGAAGCAGATATCCAGTTGATGAGAAGAGCAACCAAAAAAACATTTACATTACCATGGATAATAGAAAACACAAATCAATTTACCGATCTCACCAATGGAAATGCCACAATCATGCCCTGCGCGGATGAAGCGCTGGTGCAATGCACGTCGGCCTGCGTCGTGCTGGTAAAAAATGGAGACGAATATACCCAGATTCCGGCACAGGAATATTCCGAGAGCGTTTACCTGTTCGCCGTTGGGGAAAACAGGGAAGTCCTTGTGGCGCTAAAAGGTGACGTGAACGTAAGTGGTACGCTTAACAACAGAGACATAGCGGCTATCATGAATAATCGGAATAATAATCCTTATAGCAGTCTGGAAGCCTGCCTTTCGGATGTTGACGGCAACGGCATCATAGATGAAGCGGATGTGCGGTTGGTTGTTCGGGCATATAGCGGTGACCGGAGTCTGAAATGGGCAGAAAAAAACAGTAACAAAATTACCCATTACGCCTATGGAAAAGCCGTTATCATGCCCTGTGCCGATGAAGCGTTGGTGCAATGCGTATCAGCCTGTGCTGTACTGGTGAAAAACGGGGAGGAATATACCCGGATTGACGCGCAGGAATATTCCGAGAATATTTATCTGTTCAGCGTCGGGGAAAATGTGGAAGTAGTAATCGCGCTGAAAGGCGATGTGGATCTGAATGGTATCCTGAATGGGAACGATTACGTTGAAATTGCAAATCCCGCCAGTTTAAATTCTCTCCAGTTCACCGTAGCCGATTTGAACGAGGACGGCGTGATCAATGCAATCGATCAATCTCTGATAAAGAGAATGATGCTTGGAAAAGCCGATCCCGCCTATTATCAACTCACCTGGGGAAAGGATTCGCCGGTTTACGCCAAGAACCTGACGCTGCCCAAGGCTTTGACTTCCATTGAAAGCGCGGCGTTCAAAGGTATTAAAGCGGTCAATATCGTACTTCCTGACAAGGTAGAGAGCATTGCCGACGACGCGTTTGAAAGCTTCGTGCTGCTTGTCGGGCCCAGGGGAGGCTACGCCGAGGAATACGCCAGGAATCATTCACTGCCTTACATGTATGCCGATGAGTTCTCAATGGAATAACAAGTAATCCTCGGTTTCCCCGCCGCGCCTTCGGGCGCGGTTTTTTATTTTTTTCCTCTTTTCAAATCCGCGCTGATCTGTTATAATATGAATGCAAACACCAGTGCGTATTTTATATGGGAGGGCGGGAGGAAAGCATGGACCGGCAGCGAATGTATATTGCCATCGATCTCAAATCCTTCTATGCCTCTGTGGAGTGCGCCGCCCGGGGGCTGGACCCCATGACTACCCATCTGGTGGTGGCGGACGAAAGCCGCACGGAAAAAACCATCTGCCTGGCCGTTTCCCCGCCGCTGAAAGCCTACGGCGTGCCCGGCCGGGCGCGGCTGTTTGAGGTCAACCAGCGCGTAAAGCAGATCAACGCCCAGCGGCTGGACGCGGCTCCGGGCGGCGCGTTTTCCGGTTCCTCCCATCAGGCCCCGGAGCTGAGCGCCCACCCGGAATACGCCCTGGATTTCATCACCGCCAAGCCTCGCATGGGCGAATACATGCGCGTCAGCACCCAAATCTACGGCATCTACACCCAGTTCGTGGCCCCGGAGGATATCCACGTCTATTCCATCGACGAGGTGTTCATGGACGTGACCCCCTACCTGAACACCTACCGCTGCACGCCCCAGGAGCTGGCTATGCGCATGATCCGCAAGGTGCTGAAGGAAACGGGCATCACCGCCACTGCGGGCATCGGCACCAATCTGTACCTGGCGAAAGTCGCCATGGACATCGTGGCCAAGCACATGCCGCCGGACAAGGACGGCGTGCGCATGGCCTTCCTGGACGAAGACGCCTACCGGGAAACCCTGTGGAATCATCAGCCCCTGACAGACTTCTGGCGGGTGGGTGCCGGTTACGCCCGCAGGCTGGATCGCCTGGGCCTGCACACCATGGGCGATATCGCCCGGGCCTCCCTGGGTCCGCCCTATTCCCCCTTGGGGGAAGATAAGCTCTATTCCGCCTTCGGCATCAACGCGGAGCTGCTCATCGACCACGCCTGGGGCTACGAAAGCTGCACCATCCGGGACATCAAATCCTACGTGCCCTCGGATCATTCCCTTTCCAGCGGCCAGGTACTCCACAGCCTCTACACCGCCGCCCAGGCCCGGCTGGTGATCTTGGAAATGACCAACGCCCTGGCCCTCGATTTGCTGGAAAAGCATTTGGTGACCGACCAAATTTCCCTCTATGTGGGCTATGACCGGGAATCCCTGCTGGATCCGGCCCTGCGCTCCGTCTATAGCGGCCCCATTGAACAGGATCATTATGGCCGGATGGTGCCCAAACCCGCCCACGGCAGCGAAAATTTGGGCCTGTACACCGCTTCCGCCCGCGTGCTTTCCCAGGCCATGGCGGCCCTGTATGATCGCATTGTGGACGATCATTTGCTGATCCGCCGCATGTACGTGGCCGCTGGACGCGTCGTTCCCGAAGGCAAGGAAAAACGCCAGGCCACCGAGCAATTGGATATGTTCACCGACTACGCCGCCCTGGACGCCCGCCGCAAGCGCCAGGAAGCAGAAATGGCAAGAGAAAAGCGCCGTTTGCAGGCCGTGTTGGGCATCAAACAGCGCTTTGGCAAAAACGCCATCCTCCGGGGCATGGATTTCCTGGACGGCGCTACCGCCCGCGATCGCAACGCGCAGATCGGAGGACATAGAGCTTAACTTTGAAAGGATGCTGACCATGCAATACCGCAACGACCGTTCCGGCAATCCCCTCTCCATCCTGGGCTATGGGTGCATGCGCTTTACCACCAAAGGCGGAAAGATCGACCTGGACAAGGCGGAAAAGGAAATCCTGGCCGCTTATCAGGGCGGGGTGAATTATTTCGATACCGCCTATGTGTATTCCGGCAGCGAAGTCGCTTTGGGTGAAATCCTTAAGCGCAACGGCATCCGGGACAAAATCAATATCGCCACCAAACTGTCCCATTATTATCTGAAAAAGCCCGACGACATGGAGAAATACTTCCAGGAGCAGCTGCGCCGCCTGCAAACCGATCATATCGACTATTACCTGATGCACATGCTCACCGACGTGCAATCCTGGGAGCGCATCAAGGCCTTGGGCGTTGCCCAGTGGCTCTCTGAAAAGAAGGCCAGCGGGGCCATCCGGCAGGTGGGCTTTTCCTACCACGGCAATTCGGATATGTTCTGCCGCATCATCGACGCTTACGACTGGGATTTTTGCCAAATCCAATACAATTATTTGGACGAGCATTCCCAGGCCGGGGTCACGGGCCTGAAATACGCATCGCAAAAGGGCCTGCCCGTCATCATCATGGAACCCCTGCGAGGCGGGCGGCTGGTGAACCACTTGCCCCCGGACGCCGTGAAAGCCTTCGCCGCCGATCCCCGGCATCGCGCCCCGGCGGAATGGGGCTTCCGCTGGCTGTGGAACCAGCCGGAGGTGACCTGCGTGCTGTCCGGCATGAATTCCCTGGACATGGTAAACGAAAACCTCCGCGCCGCCGATGCAGCCCGGCCCGGCGAATTTACGGAACAGGATTTTGCTCTCATCGAAACCGTGAAAGCCGCCATCAACGCCCGCATGAAGGTGGGCTGCACCGGCTGCCGCTACTGCATGCCCTGCCCCCATCAGGTGGACATCCCCGGCATCTTCGCCGCCTACAATCGGTTCTACACCGACGGGAAAATGGCGGGCTGGCGGGAATACTTCATGTGTACCGCCCTGCGCAAAAACAGCACCGGCGCGGGCATGTGCGTCCAGTGCGGCCGCTGCGAAAAGCACTGTCCCCAGCAAATCCCCATCCGGGACATGCTGAAACAAGCCAAAAGGACGCTGGAATTTCCCGGCTATGGCATCGGCATCAAGGCCGTCAAAACCTTTATGAAATATTGAGGCGCTTATGGAAAATTCCCGCTATGGCGACATTCTGAATCTGCCCCGTCACGTCTCCCCCACCCGCCGTCCCATGCCGCCCCTGGAGCGCGCCGCCCAGTTTTCCCCCTTCGCCGCCCTGACGGGCTACGACGCGGCCATTGCCGAAAGCGCCCGCGCCACCCAGGAAAAGGCGGAATTGGGCGAATGGGAGCTGAAAGAGCTGGACGAAAAGCTGCGTCGATTGCTTTCCGCAAAGGATCATCCCCTCATCACCGTCACCTATTTTCAGCCGGACAGCCGCAAGCAGGGCGGCGCGTATGTGACCGTGACGGAAAGGCTGAAAAGGATCCGGCTGCCCGAAAGGCAACTGATGCTGACGGACGGAACGGTCATTTCTCTGGACGCCATTTCCGCCCTGTCCGGCGCAATTTTCACGCAAGGAAACGAGGATTCATGAAGCTGTATTTCGCTCCCCTGGAAGGGTTTACCGACGCCATTTACCGCCGGGTGCATCACGCCGTTTTCGGCGGGGTGGAAAAATACTTTATGCCCTTCATCAGTCCCTCCCAAAGTTTGAGCTTCACCAGCCGCCAGCAGGCGGATTTTGCCCCCAAGGAAAACGCCGGGGTGCCCGCCGTGCCCCAGATTTTGGCGAAGGACGCGGATCGTTTTCTGGACATGGCGCGGCTGCTTCGGGACGCGGGTTACACCGAAGTAAACCTGAACTTAGGCTGCCCCTCCGGCACCGTGACCGCCAAGGGAAAGGGCGCGGGCATGCTGCGGGATCCGGACGCGCTGGCCCGATTTTTAGATGCGGTGTACGAAAAAGCTCCGTTGCCCGTCTCCCTGAAAACCCGGGCGGGCTGGGAAAGCCCGGCGGAATGGCCCCGGCTGCTGGACATTTTCTGTCGCTATCCCGTCCACGAATGGATCCTGCATCCCCGCACCTGCCGGGAGTTTTACCACGGCACGCCTCACCGGGATTTTTATGGGCAGGCGGTGGAAGCAGCGCCTTTCCCCGTGATCTACAACGGCGATTTGCTGTGCGAGGCCGACTGCCGGGCCTTTGCGGAAAGCGATCCGGTTGGCGCGGGCTGGATGCTGGGCCGGGGGCTGCTCACCAATCCCGCTTTAGCTCAAACCATTCAAGGCGGCGAAAGGCTCACGCTGGAATCCCTCCGCGCCTTCCACGACCGGCTGTATTACGAATACCTGAAATATTGGCCGGAACACGCGGCGGTGGGCCGGATGCACGGGCTGATGGGGTATCTGCTCTACGCGGTGGATTGCCCTTCTCCCGTCCGCCGGGCCTTGCGCAAGGCAACTACGGCGGAGGAATATACGGACGCCGCCGCCCGGCTGTTCGCCGAAAGCACCCTGCTGGATGACCCCCGATTTATTCCGCCCCCCTGAAAGGAGAAATGATGATGGCCCTTCGCTGTCTGTTTTTTGATGTCGGCTATACCCTGGTGGATGAGGACGCCGTGTGGGAAGCCCGCTGCCGGGAGCAGGCGGACATGCCGGAGGCCCGGATCCTGGGCCTCACCGCCGGGGACATATATCAGGAAATCGAAAAGGCTTCCCAGCAATACCTGCCCCAATACCGCGCGGTGGTGAAAAAATACGGTTTTACCCAGGTTGCGCCCTTCCGGGGCGAGCTGGAAACCCTTTACCCGGAGGCTCCCGCCGTTTTGGCGGCCCTTTCTCAAAAATACGCATTGGGCGTGATCGCCAATCAGGCGAAGGGCTTGAAAGAACGCCTCCGGGAGTGGGGCATCCTGCCTTACTTCACGGCGGTGGCTTCCTCTTGGGAGGCGGGCTGCTGGAAGCCTGACCCCGCCTTTTTCCGTTACGCCCTTTCCCTGGCCGGATGCGCCTCGGAGGAAACCGTTATGATCGGCGACCGGCTGGATAACGATATTGCCCCCGCCAAAGCCTTAGGCATGAAAACCGTGTGGCTCCGTCAGGGCTTCGGCGCGCTGCAAATCCCCAAAGGCCCGGAATATGAGCCGGACTATACCGTTGATTCTCTGAAAGAACTTCCCGGGATCTTTCTATAAAGAACGGTATAATAAAAGCGGCGGAAGTGTTTTTACCTCTGCCGCTTTCCGTATATGGGGGATAAATGAATATGTATTGAGTTTTGATGTTTCCCCCTTATGTCTTTCTCGGAAGGAGGTGTGGGGGAGACCTCTCTTTGGCCCCCAAAGAGAGGTCTCCCCCACATAAATCTCTTTACTGTTTCGCCCTCGCGGCGGCCTTGGCGCGCTGCTCGTGACTCAGTTCCCGTTTGCGCATGCGCAGGGACTTGGGGGTGATTTCCAGCAGCTCGTCGTCGTCGATGAATTCCAGGCACTCTTCCAGGGTCAGGGGATGGACGGACACAAGGCGCAGGCTGTCTTCCGAAGCGGAAGCGTTGCGCATGTTGGTCACATGCTTGGCCTTGCACACGTTCACCACGATATCGCCGGGGCGGCTGGACTCACCGCAGATCATGCCGCCGTACACCGGGGTCTGGCTGCCCAGGAACAGGGTGCCGCGATCCTGCACGTTAAACAGGGCATATTGCGTGGTTTCGCCCGTTTCATAGCAAACCAGCGCGCCCACGTTCCGGTGGGGAATATCGCCCTTGTAATCCTCGTAATGATCGAACACGGCGCTCATGATGCCTTCGCCCCGGGTATCGGTCATGAATTCGCTGCGATAGCCAAAGAGGCCCCGGGAGGGCACCAGGAATTCCAGGCGCACCCGGTCGCTGCCGCCCATGGATTCCAGGGTGCCCCGGCGGCGGCCGATCTTTTCGATGACCGCGCCCGCGTAGGCCTGGGGCACGTCGGCCACCATGCGCTCGATGGGCTCCTGCTTGCGGCCGTCCTCATAGCGGTAAATGACTTCGGGCTTGCTCACCTGGAACTCGTAGCCCTCGCGCCGCATGGTTTCGATGAGGATGGACAGGTGCAATTCGCCCCGGCCCCAGACCTCGAACTGATCCGGAGTTTCCCCGTCCTTCACGCGGAGGCTCACGTCGGTTTCGATTTCCCGGTACAGCCGGGCGCGCAGATGGCGGCTGGTCACGTACTGGCCTTCCCGACCCGCGAAGGGGGAATCATTGACGGAGAAGGTCATGGTCACGGTGGGTTCTGTAATGGCCACGAAGGGCAGGGGTTCGGGGGTGGCGGGGTCGCACACCGTATCGCCGATGGAAATATCCGCAAGGCCGGTGAGCGCCACGATGTCCCCCATGCTCACGGCTTCCGCGCCCACACGCTTTAAGCCGTCGTAGAGGGACAAGCCGGTGAGCCGCCAGGGGGCGGACACCTGATCGTTTTCGGCGTTGCACCGCACCACCATCATGTTGTCCTTTAAAGTGCCCCGGTTGATGCGGCCGATGCCGATGCGGCCCACATACTCGTTATAGTCGATGGTGGAAATCAGCACCTGGGCGGGGCCGTCCGGGTCTCCCTCGGGGGCAGGGATATACTTCATGATGGTATCAAAAAGAGGCCGCAGGTCGGTGCCGGGCTGGGAAAGATCCAGGGTGGCCGTGCCCTGCCGGGCGGAGGCGTAAATAATGGGCCTGTCCAGGGTTTCCGGGTCGGCGTCCAGTTCGATCAGCAGGTCCACCAGCTCGTCCACCACTTCCTCGCAGCGGGCGTCGGGCCGGTCTACCTTATTCACTACCAGCAGCACGGGCAATTTCAGGCCCAGGGCCTTTTGCAGCACGAAGCGGGTCTGGGGCATGGGGCCTTCAAAGCTGTCCACCAGCAAAAGTACGCCGTCCACCATTTTCAGCACCCGCTCCACCTCGCCGCCGAAATCGGCGTGGCCGGGGGTGTCCACGATGTTGATTTTCGCGTTGCCGTAATGCACGGCGGTATTCTTGGCCAAAATGGTAATGCCGCGTTCCCGCTCCAGGTCGTTGGAGTCCATCACGCGCTCCGCCACCTGCTGATTCTGCCGGAAAACGCCGCCCTGCCGCAGCATCTGGTCCACCAGGGTGGTCTTGCCGTGGTCAACGTGGGCGATAATGGCAATATTACGGATATCGTTCCGAATCATAAGTGTTTCTCCCTCCAGTTGGCTGAAAAACCAACAAGGTATTGTATATCGTTTCCACGGCGTTTGTCAACCGGAAATTTTACGTTTTTTCAGGACGTTTTTAATGTTTTTATCGGGGAAGGACCGGCGGGGCTTTGCCCCGCACCCCACCAGGGGAATGATTCCCCTGGACCCTCTCCTGCGGAAATTATTCGATGCGTAGAAACAGCTTGGTTCCCGCTGTTGCATAAAAAGGATAGCAAAACCTGACGGCCTTGTGCTTCTGGCCCGGCCGCTTTTGGCGGCCAGCCCGGATGCTTTGCATCCGGGGAAAGCCGAGGAATAATCCCAGGTGGAAAGCTCGCTTTCCCCTGGGATTTTCCTGGCTTTCTTGGGCCAGAAGCCATCATGCTTTCGTAAACCCCAGCGTGGCAGGCGGCGCTCGTTCGCTATACCCTTACAAGATATTTCGCCAAGTGAGGGTCCAGGGGCGTCACGCCCCTGGCGCAGGTCTGGGCGCGCGGAGCGCCCAGCGTATTCCCACAAGTCTCGGTTCAAAAACGCCCCCGCAAAACGCGGAGGCGTCCAGGATGCTGAAAGCGTAATTATTTCCGTTCCTTGATTTCCCTTTCCAGCTTGGCGGCGAAATCCTCTAAGCTGTACACGGCGGTCTGATCGGTCTCCCGGTCGCGGACGGAAATGTTGTTTTCGGCGATTTCCTTTTCGCCGATGATGATCATGTAGGGCACCTTGTCTTCCTGGCGGGCGTAGCGGATCTTGTAGCCGATCTTTTCGTTGCGGTCGTCCAGTTCCGCCCGGAAGCCATGGTCGCGGTAGTAGGCGTACACCTTTTCGGCGTAGTCCATGCTCTTGTCGCTGACGGGCAGCACCTTCACCTGGACGGGGGCCAGCCACACGGGGAAAATGCCCTTGGTTTCTTCGATCAAGTAGGCCATGAAGCGGTCCAGGGAGCCGAGGATGGCACGGTGCAGCACCACGGGGGTCTTTTCCACGCCGTCCTTATCGATGTATTTCAGGTCGAACTTGGCGGGCAGGCAGAAGTCCAACTGGCAGGTGGACAGGGTGTATTCCGCGCCCACGGCGGGCTTCACGTTCACGTCCAGCTTGGGGCCGTAGAAGGCCGCTTCGCCGATTTCCTCGGTGAACTTGATACCCAGCTCGGTGAGCACTTCCCGCAGGGCGCTTTCGGCCTTTTCCCACATTTCGTCGTCCTGGTGGTACTTCACCTTGTCCTCCGGATCGCGCAGGGACAGGACGCAGCGGTACTCGGTGATGCCGAAATCCTTGTAGGTGCTGAAAATCAGATCGCAAACCGCGCTGACCTCGTCCTTGATCTGGTCGGGGGTGACGAACAGGTGGGCGTCGTTCTGGCAGAAGTGGCGTCCGCGCTCGATACCCTTCAGGGTGCCGCTGGCTTCAAAGCGGAAGTCGTGGGCGATTTCACCGATGCGGATGGGCAGATCCCGGTAGGAATGGGGCCGGTTGGCGTAGATGCGCATATGATGGGGGCAGTTCATGGGCCGCAGCACGAAGGCTTCGCCCTCCACCTCCATGGCGGGGAACATGTTGTCCTTGTAGTGATCCCAGTGGCCGCTGGTCTTGTACAGGTCCACAGTGCCCACGCAGGGGGTCAGCACGTGCTGGTAGCCCAGCAGCCGTTCCTTGTCCCGGATGTAGTTTTCCAGCTGCTGCCACAGGGTATAGCCCTTGGGCAGGAACATGGGCAGACCCTTGCCCACCAGATCGTCGGTCATAAAGAGCTGCATATCCTTGCCGATGCGGCGGTGATCCCTGGCCTTGGCTTCTTCCACTTCCTTGAGGTATGCCGCCAGCTCGTCCTGGTTGCGGAACGCCACGCCGTTCAGGCGGGTGAGCATCTTGTTCTTCTGGTCGTTCTTCCAGTACGCGCCGGAAAGGGACATGAGCTTGAAGGCTTTCAGGGCCTTGGTGTAGGTCAGGTGCGGGCCCACGCACATGTCGATGTATTCGCCCTGCTGGTAGAAGGTGATTTGAGCGTCGGGGGCCAAATCGGCGATATGCTCCACCTTGTAGATTTCGCCGCGCTCCTGCATGAGCTTGACCGCTTCGTCCCGGGGCAGCGGATAGACCTTAAAGGGCAGGTTTTCCTTCACGATCTTCTGCATTTCCTTTTCGATGGCGGGCAGGTCCTCGTCGGAGAGCTTCACGTCGCCCAAGTCGATGTCATAATGGAAGCCCTTTTCGGTGGCGGGACCGTAGGCGAAGTGGGCGTTGGGGTACAGGCGCTTCACCGCCTGGGCCATGATGTGGGCCGCGCTGTGGCGCAGCACCTCCAGCTCCAGTTCCTCGGGACATTCGGCCGCGTGGCCATCGTTGTAGATGATCTTCATGGTTGCGTCCTCCTTTTGTTGCATCGCATACCCTCGCCTGCGGCGGCGTATGCTCTCTTCTCGCATGCTTGTTGTGCCAAGCCGCGTCGCAAACCCGCAAGGGGTTTGCTCCTGGTTGGGAGGGCATATGAAAACGCCCGTCCCGTCATGTGAAATGAAGGGACGAGCGTGAAAATGCTTTTCTTCGCCCGCGGTTCCACCCTTGTTGCCTGCGCTTTGCAGACCCCTTGATGAACGCGCGATATCGGGCGCTGGCCGCCGCCGGTCGGGAGGTGGTATTTCATCCGCGGCTCATATGCTCGCACCCACCGCATACTCTCTTTCAGCCGTTGAGGAAGAAACGTGTTCTCCGTCATTCCGGGGATGGGCCTATTATACCCCCGAGGAAATAGGAAGTCAAGAGCAAAATGAAATTCAAAGGTCATTGTTAAGTCGCGTGAGGATTATGCGATTAGTTTGATTTTCGGGTGTAGGGGCGGATATGATCCGCCCGCCTCGCGTAACATGATGATTGGTTTGTTAATTTTTCCAGCGTTCGTATCATCCATGTGTTGCGGGCGGATCATATCCGCCCCTACAGTCGCACATCCAACAACACAGGTAAACCATACAGTTCGGATTAGCTGCAACGAAAAAAGGCAGCCCGCATTCAAGCTGCCTTGTCTTTTTCTGCTTCACGCTGTTTCGCTTGCCAGATTGTCGAACAGGGTAAATTCGCCTAAGAACGCCAGCTTCACCGTACCCAGGGGGCCGTTGCGCTGCTTGGCTACGATGACCTCGGCGATGTTGTCTGGCTGGGCGTCGGGGTCGTTGCGCTTGTAGTAGGCTTCCCGGTGCAGGAACATGACCACGTCGGCGTCCTGCTCGATGGAGCCGGAATCGCGCAGGTCGGAAAGCATGGGCCGCAGGCTGTTACCGCCGCGCTTTTCGTTGGCGCGGGAAAGCTGGGCGCAGGCGACCAAAGGCACCTTCAATTCCTGAGCGATGGCTTTCAGGCTGCGGGAGATTTCGCTCACTTCCACCTGTCGGCTTTCCGCCTTGCTGTCGGAGCCCATCAATTGCAGGTAGTCCACAATGATCATATCCAGCCCGTGATCCATCATGAGCCTGCGGCAGCGGGAACGGAGTTGTCCCGGCGTCAGGCCGGAGGTATCGTCGATATACATTTCGCTGGCGGCCAAGGGCGCTAAGACCCGGGCCAGCTTCATCCAGTCCTCGTCCCGCAGCAGGCCCTTGCGCACCAACTGCATGTTTACCCGGGCTTCGCCGCACAAAATACGCATAGCGATCTGCTCCCGGGGCATTTCCAGGGAGAACACCGCCACCTTCTTTCCCTTGCGGACGGCGTTGGTGGCCATATTGATGGCAAAGGAAGTTTTGCCCATGGAGGGCCGGGCGCCTACCAGCACCAGTTCGCCCCCGTGCAGGCCGGTGAGCAGGCTGTCCAGCCCGTAAAAGCCCGTGGGCACGCCGGACACGCCGCCTTTTAAGCGGGCCAGCTCTTCCATTTGCTCGTAGGTATTGGTGAGTACGTCCCGAATGTGCTTGAGTTCCTCTCCCCCGTCCCGGCGCATGACGATATCGAAAATCTTCTTCTCCGCCAGGGACAGCACTTGGGGCAATTCCTGCTCCTGGGCGTAGCTTGCCTGGGAGATCTCCCCGGAAGCGGCAATGAGCCGCCGCAGGGTGGATTTTTCCGACACGATGCGAATGTAATCCTTCACGTTTACGGTGGTGGGCACGAACTGGGTCAGCTCGATCAGGTATTCGATGCCCCCCACCCCCGGCAGGGTGCCCCGGCGGGAAAGCTCGGTGTTCATGGTCACCAGGTCCACCGCCATATGGCTGGCCGTGAGCGCCTTGGCCCCGTCGAAGATTTCCCGATGCGCGGGCACGTAAAAATCATCGACCGAGAGCATTTCCAGGGCCGAGGATACCGCGCCGCCGCTTTGCAGCATAGCGCCTAAGACGGACCGCTCCGCTTCGGTGCTGTGGGGCGGAACGGCGGTAAAGGATGAGGCAGGAGCATCCATGCGCCTGCACCCCTTTCTTATCGTTTACTTGTCCCCGCCCGTGACCCGCACGGTCATTTTGGCGCTGATTTCCGGGTACAGCTTTACCACCACTTCGGTTTCGCACACGGTGCGGATGGGTTCGGCCAGCTCGATTTTGCGCTTGTCCACTTCCACGCCGTGCTGCTCGTTGAGCGCCTGAGCGATTTCCGCGCCGGTGACGGAGCCGTACAGCCTGCCCTGAGCGCCGCACTTGGCCACCACGGTGATCACCTTGCCGCGCAGGGAAGCGGCTTTTTTTTCGGCGGCCAAACGGCGCTCCGTCTCCCGGGCGCGCTCGGCGGCCTGCTTCTTTTCCAGCTCCTTGGCAGCGCCGGGGGTGGCGTCCATGGCCAGCTTCCGGGGGAAGAGGAAATTGCGGGCGTAGCCGTCGCTGACGTTCACGATTTCCTGTTTTTTGCCCACGCCCTTTACATCGGATAATAAAATAACCTTCATGCCAAAAAATCCTCCTTTGGTTCCGGGGGCTTGCGCAGCCCGCGGAAATTATTGATCTGGTCAAACAGCCCGGCGATCATGGGGATGGCGGTGCCGGACAGCAGCAGCGGCACCAGCACGCGCCAGAAGCGGCGGCTGCCCCGTTTCTTTTGCAGGAAGTTCACCACCGCCAGCCCCTGAACGGTAAAGATGGCGGAGGCCGCGCCGTAGAGCAGCACGCCCGCCGTTTCCAAGGCGGGCGTATCGCTGGCCCGCAGCACATAGCCCGCCGCCAGCGCCACGCCCACCTGCCAGCCCATGCCCCGGGGAATGTGCCATTGATTGAAGGGCGGCATGCCCAAATCGGGGAAGTTCACGGGCCGCTTTCTGTCGCCCTCGGCTTCTTCGGCGGCGGGATCATTTCGCAGGAATTCCCGCTTTTCCTCCGCCAGGAATCCAAACCGCAGGGACAAAAGCAGGCAGGCCGTGCCGCCCGTAATGCTCTGGCTCACGATCAGGTGCGGGGCCATGCCGCGCATGAGGGAGGTGATCAGGCTGCGCACGGAGAGCAGCATATCCGCCCGGGCGGCGTCGGAAAGCTGAAAGCCCCCCGCCACCTGCACAAGAGCGCTGCCCGCCAAATCGCTTTTCAGGTCGATCATGCCCATGGAATACAGCTGGTACAGCATCAAATCGCCCATATCCCAGCTTTCCAGGAAGGAGGCCACCGCGCTGCCCGCGCCGGTGTACAAATCTCCCCCCGCCATGCCCCGGGCCAGCAGGAACACGGCGGTCAGCGCCGCCGCGTGGACGGCGATCATGGTAAGCAGGCTTTTCCAAAAAGGAATCTCAAAGCGCATCACAATCAGGAAAGCGGCAAACACGGGCACAAGGTACAGCGCCGCCAGGCCCATTCCCTGGGGGCCGGTGAGGGCCGCCATACAGGCCATGGCCGCCGCAAGCCCCGCCAGTGCCGACGCAAGGCCGCACACCGTCGTCACCAAGCACAGGGCGGCGGGCAGCAGATACAGGATCAAAAGCGAAGCGTACAGGGCGGGCAGCGGCCCCAAAATGCGCTGTCCCGGCAGCATAAAAAACAAAAACGGCAGGGCGACCAATAACGCGCCCGTCACGCAGGCTTTTACAGACCGAACCAGGGGAAGCTGTTTTTCCATACACGCTCCTTTTTTCGCGCGGACGCATCCGGCAAAAATGCGCAGTCTTTTCCATTCAATATTTTACTTTTTCGCGCCGCTTTTGTCAATCAGAAAAGGAAGCGACGATTCCGAACATCGACGAAAAGTCAAAAAAAGTACCGAATCCGCCAGTTTTCCATTTGACAGAACGGAACAGATTTGGTATGATGTAGAAAAAAGAACGAACAATCGAAACATGAAAGGATTGAACGCAATGGCCATTCAGCTATTTAAGTATCCCACCAACAATTCCAGCCTGAGCCTGCGCGTGGCACGGGGCCATTTCGCCACCAGCCACAGCCACATCAATTATTATATCGACCTGACCATGACCAAGCACCGCCTGTCCGAAGCCCGGGAGGCCGCCGTGGAGCTGGCGGGGCATTTTAAGCCCTCCACCATCATCGACACCATTCTGTGCTTAGACGGCACGGAGGTGGTGGGCGCGTGCATGGCCAGCGAATTGACCCGCGCGGGCTTCATGAACATGAACGCCCACCGCACCATTTACGTGGTCACCCCCGAGCATACCAGCGGCAGCCAATTACTGTTCCGGGACAATTCCGCCCCCATGATCGTGGGCAAGCACGTGCTGGTGCTGGCCGCCTCCGTCACTACGGGCTACACCGCCCAGGCCGCCATTGACGCCATCCGCTATTACAGCGGCATCCCGGTGGGCATCTGCGCCATTTTCGCCTGCGTGGACGAATGCGAGGGCTTTCCCATCGAAGCCATTTTCAACGCCAAGGATACGCTGGTCGATTACCAGAGTACCAGCAGCCACGACTGCCCCCTGTGCAAAGCGGGCTATAAGCTGGACGCTATGGTGAACGCCTACGGCATTTCCAGCTTCTGAGGTGAGAATCAGCATGGAAAAACTGATTGCCCTCACCTTTGACGACGGCCCCAACACGGAAATCACGCCCCAGGTGCTTGATTTGCTTTCGGAGTACGGCATCACCGCCTCCTTTTTCCTGATCGCCGCCAGCATCACCCCGGCGTCGGCCCGGGTAGCCCGCCGGGCCTGGGAAATGGGGTGCGGCATCGAAAACCATTCCGTCAACCATGAGTATATGGGGAAAATGACGCCGGAAGAAATACGCCGGGAAATCGACGGCTGCACGGAAAAAATCGTGGAAATCACCGGTCAGAAGCCTCGCTTCTTCCGCCCGCCTTACATCGACGTGAGTCCCACCCTGTTTGATACCGTGGACCTGACCTTCATCTGCGGCGTGGGCTGCAAGGACTGGGAACCGGAGGTCCCCGCCGAGGAACGCGCCCGCATCCTGCTTTCCTCCCTCAAGGACGGCGACCTGGTGCTGCTCCACGATATGCCGGGCAACATTGAGACGGTGAAAGCCCTGCGCACGGTGATTCCCACCCTGCTGGATCGGGGCTTCCGCTTCACCACCTGCGAAAACTTGTTTCAGGAAAAAGGCATTACGCCCCTCCGGGGCCGCCTGTATTCCAACGTGCTGGAGCCGATCATCCCCTGCTGAAATCACCTGAAAAACAGGGGCTTGACTTTTCTCTCTTTCATCGGTATACTTACTTCGGTTTCCGGCGGAATATGGGTGCGCGCCGATTGCCGCGCGTATCCGTTTCCGTGCGGAGCATCTTCCTGGAGGTGTATCGAAGTGGTCATAACGGCCCTGACTCGAAATCGTCCCGGCGATTTGGAACACCCCCTGGCGGAAATCCTTATTTTTCAAGGCTTCC
>CAJOJQ010000043.1 GCA_905234985.1 uncultured Christensenellaceae bacterium | reverse complement strand
ATCGAATATCCCCGCTTGCTCCATCTTTCATCACCCTTTGGTATTATACCATTTCTCGACTTGATCTGCTGTTCTTTCTTAGTTTTTGGAGGTTCTCTGAAGTGTATATTTCCGTAAGGATTTGCTGATTTATCCACCGTCCGTGCTGATTGCAAGTGAGGAGGAAGAAGAGAATGAATAAGCCGATTGTCAGCGAACGGTTTGATGTGGACGATATTCGGGCGATCCGGGAATACAACGCTTTGCGTCACGCGGACATGACGCCCGCTGAAATTGTTGCCGATACGCGGGAAGGGGCCGCCGTTCTGATGCAGCTTCTCCAGAACCGTTCCCCCCAAAAACGGGTGAGGGTCGTTTCAAGCGAACAGGATTCGTCGCTTGACGCGCCCGCTTCGTAAGGCTGTGCGAGTCGAAAATCCCTGAGCCAATGACAGGCGCGGGGATTTTTCATTTGGCGTATCCGCCCAAGAAGCGTCTTGTCACGGCAGGGAAAATACGGTATAATCATGATGTCCAAATTCGTACAGTCAGGAGAGGATAAGGCATGCAGTTTTTTCAGGAAAACAACGTCTTGATTGCCAAGCGGCAGGGGGAAACCCTGCGCATTGAACCCTGGGGCACGGATTCCCTGCGGGTGCGGGCAACCATGTTTCCCGCTTTCACGGGGAACGATTGGGCGCTGACGGAGCCGGTGGCCCGTTTGCAGCCCACCGTGAAAATCGGGACCCAGACCCTGCGCACCGGGGAGGGCGGCACGTGGGAAGCTCCCCTGGCGTCCATTGAGAACGGCAGGCTCAAGGCCACGGTGAATCACAGCGACGTGCTTACCTTTTTCAAGGACGGAAAGCAGATTTTAAAGGAATACAACCGGTTTTACGATGGGTCCGTCACCCGGGAAAGCCACTGCCTGAAGATGCCCAGCCGGGAATGGACGCCCTACACCGCCGGGGACTATAAGCTGACCGTGCGCTTTGAAAGTAGCGACGGGGAAAAAATCTTCGGCATGGGCCAGTATCAGCAGCCCTACCTGGATATGAAGGGCTGCGTGCTGGAGCTGGCCCAGCGCAATTCCCAAGTGAGCGTGCCTTTCATGATCTCCAATTTGGGCTACGGCTTTTTGTGGAACAATCCCGCCGTGGGCAAGGCGTCCTTCGGCAAGAACCTGACCGAATGGGTGGCCGGGGCCTGCAAGGAAATGGACTACTGGATCACCGCCGAGGACAAGCCCAAGGAGCTTTTGTACCAGTACACCGCCGTTTCGGGCCGCGCCCCCATGATGCGGGAGGACTGCATGGGCCTGTGGCAGTGCAAGCTGCGCTACCGCACCCAGGACGAGGTGCTGTCCGTGGCCCGGGAATATTACCGGCGGAACATCCCCATCGACGTCATCGTGATCGACTTCTTCCACTGGACCGTGCAGGGCGATTGGAAATTCGACGAGAAATACTGGCCCGATCCCAAGGCCATGGTGGACGAGCTGCACAGCATGGGCATCAAGGTCATGGTTTCCGTGTGGCCCAGCGTGGACCGGCGCAGCGAAAACTTCAATGAAATGATGGAACGGGGTCTGCTCATGCGCACCGAGCGCGGCGCGGCGCAGACCTACGATTACCAGGGCGACTGCGTGCAGATCGACCCCACCAACCCCGAAACCCGCGCCTACGTGTGGGACAAGTGCAAGCGCCACTATTACGATTACGGCATCGACTTCTTCTGGCTGGACAATTCCGAACCGGACCTGACCAAGTACGATTTCGACAACTTCCGTTACTATTTAGGCCCGGCCCTGGAATGCAGCAACATTTATCCCCAGTATTACAGCCGCACCTACTATGAACCCATGAGCCAGACGGACAAGCAGCCCGTGAACCTGCTGCGCTCCGGCTGGGCGGGCAGCCAGAAGTACGGAAACGTTTTGTGGAGCGGCGACGTGCCCTCCTCCTGGGAAGCGCTCAAGGATCAGGTGGCGGCGGGCCTCTCCATCGGCATGGCGGGCATTCCCTGGTGGAATACCGACATCGGCGGCTTCATGGAGGGCAACGTCAACGATCCGGCCTTCCGGCAATTGCTGGTGCGCTGGTACGAATGGGCGGTATTCACCCCCGTCATGCGCCTCCACGGCGACCGGGAACCCTTCACGATCCCGCCGCTGGATACCAGGGAGCGGGGCGGCGGCTACCTGCACACCGGCCAGCCCACCGAAATGTGGGCCTTGGGGGACGAAATTTTCACCATCATGAAGGCGGGCTACGACCTGCGCAAAGCCTTGAAGCCGTACTTAAAGCGCATCTATCAGGAAGCCCACGAGAATGGCTCTCCCCTCATGCGCCCCATGTTCTATGAGTTCCCCGAGGACGCCGCCTGCTGGGACTTAAGCGACCAGTACATGTTCGGCCCGGACTATCTGGTAGCTCCCATCCTGAAAGCCGACACCTTTGAACGCGCCGTGTACCTTCCCGCCGGGCAGTGGGAGGAAATCCACTCCGGCGAAGTGATTACCGGCGGCCGTACCGTGAAAGTGAAAGCGCCGCTTGAATACATTCCCGTATTCAGGCGCAAAACAACAATTTGAAAGGTGGTCATCCCATGAAAAAGATCGTTTCTCTGGTCTGCGCCGTTCTGCTGCTGGCCTCCGTCTGCTGCGCCTCCGCCCAGACCATCGCCCCCCTGCCCTCCGAAGCGCTCCGCAGCCTGCTGGCCGGAAAGACCTTTGCCGCCGCCCTGCACGGCTATGCCAGCAACGAAGAAAGCTATCGCCTGTCCCTCAGCCTGTATGAGCGGATTTCCTTCGCCCCCGACGTGATCGAAGCCCTGCAGCCGGGCGATACCATTGCGCTGGACTGGCGGCAGATCAGCGTGAAATCCGTGGAGAAGGACGAATCCGGCTATCAGATCAAGGACGAATGGAACATGGTATATTTCCTCTATGCGGATGAAAACGGAAATTATTACTGCGTGGACGAAAGCGAGCACACCATGCTGCGCGAAGTGGTCAGCTTCGACTGCGTTCCCGCCGACGGTTTTGTGTATGTGGATGCGTCCGACCCCGACCTGGACGCGGAGCCCAGGAACCTCGCCCTGGCGGACGTGATCAACACCTATCTGGAATCGGATTTCTACTTCACTGAGGAAAATACCCGCGTCACCTTCAACGAAAACGGCGAAGCCCTTACGCTCACGCGCGTTTATACCCCCTGGAACTGACGAAGGGAGAGGAACAGCATGCTTGCATTGAATGAACAGGGCCTGGCTACCCGCTACGAATGGGAAGCCAAGGGCTACACCCTGCCCGCCTTCGACCGGGTGAAGATGATCGAGGAAACCAAGAAAGCCCCCCAATGGGTACACTTCGGCGCGGGCAACATCTTCCGGGCTTTCCAGTGCGCCGCCGCCCAGAAGATGCTGAACGACGGCAAAATGGACACCGGCATCGTGGCCGTGGAGGGCTTCGACTACGAGATCGTGGAAAAGGGCTATCGGCCCAACGACAATTACTCGCTGTTCGTGACCCTGAAAGCCGACGGCAGCGTGGAAAAGACCGTCATCGGCTCAATCGCCGAATCCTGCGTCCTGGACAGCGAAAACGAAGCGGAATACAGCCACCTGAAAGCAATCTTCGCCAACCCCTCCCTGCAGCTGGTCACCTTCACCATCACCGAAAAGGGCTACAGCCTGGTGAACGCCCAGGGCGATACGCTGCCCGCTGTGGCGGCGGACTTCGCAAACGGCCCGGAAAAGCCCCAGAGCTACATCGGCAAGGTAGCCTCCCTGCTCTTTGCCCGCTATCAGGCCGGGGCCGCGCCCATCGCCATGGTGAGTACCGACAACTGCTCCCATAACGGCGAAAAGCTGTTCGCCGCCATGAACGCCTTCGCCCAGAAGTGGGGCGACCCGGGCTTTATCGCCTACGTGAACGACCCCAAAAAAGTGTCCTTCCCCTGGAGCATGATCGACAAGATCACCCCCCGCCCCGACGCCTCTGTGGAAGAAATGCTCCGGGCCGACGGCCTGCAGGGGCTGGAACCGGTCATTACCAGCAAAAAGACCTACATCGCGCCCTTCGTGAACGCCGAGGAAAGCGAATACCTGGTCATTGAAGACGATTTCCCCAACGGCCGCCCCGCCCTGGAACACGCGGGCTTCATCTTCACCGACCGGGATACCGTGAACAAGGTGGAGCGCATGAAGGTGTGTACCTGCTTAAATCCCCTGCATACCTCCCTGGCCGTCTACGGCTGCCTGCTGGGCTATACCCGCATCTGGCAGGAAATGAAGGACGAAGACCTGGTGAAACTCATCCGGCGGGTGGGCTACGTGGAAGGCCTGCCCGTGGTTACCGATCCCGGCGTCATCAATCCCAAGGATTTCATTGATACCGTGGTGAACGTGCGCCTGCCCAACCCCTTCATGCCCGACGCGCCCCAGCGCATCGCCACCGACACCAGCCAAAAGCTCGCCATCCGCTTCGGCGAAACCATCAAGGCGTACCTCGCCTCCGACAGCCTCAACGTTCACGACCTGAAAGCCATTCCCCTGGTGCTGGCGGGCTGGCTGCGCTACCTTATGGCGATTGACGACAAGGGCCAATCCTTCGAGCTGAGTACCGATCCCCTCCTGGACGACGTGCGGCCCTATGTGGCGGACATCCGCCTGGGCGAACCCCTGCCCGCCGCCGCCCTGAAAACCAAGCTGGAAGGCCTGCTCCGCAACGCCGCCATCTTCGGCGTAGACCTCATCGACGCGGGCCTCGCCGATCTGGTCTGCGAAAACTTCTCCAAGCTGCTCACCGGCCCCGGCGCTGTGCGCGAAACGCTGAAAGCGCTGTAACATCTGGGGGTTCTCCGCCCCCAGGCCCCCGACCAGGGGTATGATGCCCCTGGACCCTCATCTGCGGATGCTGTATAACGCGGAAACCAGACAGTTTCCCGCCTCTGCTTGGAGAAAACGGAAAAACTTGACGCTATTGTGCTTCTGGCCCGGCGGCTGAAAGCCGCCATCCCGGATGCAAAGCATCCGGGGAAAGCCGAAAAAAATCCCCGGGAGGAAAGCTCGCTTTCCCTCCGGGTAATTTTTTTCGGCTTTCTTGGGCCAGAAGCCCTCATTCTTTCGTATCCCCCAGCCACAGGCGGAAGTCGTCTGCTTTTCCATGCAAGGTTTTTCGCCTAATGGGGGTCCAGGGGCGTCACGTCCCTGGCGCGGGTCTGGGCGCGCGGAGCGCCCAGGGTCCCCTTTGCTGATTACATCACAACCGTAATTTGGTCGCCGTCGTGGAGCATGTCGTCGGAAAGGACTTCCGATTTCACTTCCAGACCGTTGACCAGCAGCTTCTGCACGCCGCTTTCGTGGTGGGCGGCGTTATCCACGGTGATATGGAGGCGCTTGCCGCGGAAGGTCTTTTCCATGGTGAAGCCGTTCCATTCGGCGGGGATGGCGGGGCAGACGCGGAGGCCGTCGGGGGTGGGGCGGAGGCCCAAGATGCCTTCCACCATGCCCACCATGACGGTGGAGGCGGTGCCGGTGAGCCAATGCACGTGGGCGCGGCCCGGCTGGGGCGTTTCGTGGCCCTCAATGAACTGGGAATGGACGTAGGGTTCCACCTCGCGGATCTCGGCCCGGTCGTTGTAGGCGGCGGGGCAGGATTCCTTGAAGTACTGGAAAGCGCGGCCGCCGTGGCCTAAGAGCGCTTCGGCCAGGATGGCCCAGCCCTGAGCCTGGCAGAAGATGCCGCCGTTTTCCTTGGTGGTGGGGTTAAAGAGCAGCATGGCCGCGCCGTCAAAAGCGTGCTTTTTGTAGCAGGGGGTCATCAGCTCGATGCCGTTGGGGGTGTTGAGCTGCTGATACACGGTTTCCATGCTCTTTTCGGCCTGTTCCTTGGTGGCGCCGCCGGAAATGACGCACCAGGACTGGGGATTGAGCCACATGGCGGCTTCGGGATCATGCTTGCTGCCGATGACGGCGCCGTCCTGGGTATAGCCGCGGCGGAAACGGTCGTCCTCCCAGAAATACTGGTTGATGAGGGACAGCTGCTTTTCGGCGGTTTCCTTGAGCCAGGCGCTGTACGCCTTGTTTTCTTCTGTGTCGGGCAGCAGCTCGTCCAATTGCCGCAGGGCCAGATAGAACTGGAAGGCCACGAAGCTGCTTTCACCCTGCGCGCCCAATTTCAGGCAGTCGTTCCAGTCGGCGTGGAGGCCGGCGGGCATGCCGTGGGCGCCCAAGTGGTGCATGGTAAAGTCGATGGCGCGCTTCAAATGCTCGATGACGGTGCCTTCGTCGTAGTCCGCGAAGGGGATCACTTCGTTGAGGAAATCCTTGTCGCCGGTTTCGGCGATGTACTTGTACACGGTGGGGAACAGCCACATGGCGTCGTCGGCGCGGTAGGCGGGATGGCCGGTTTCCTTCACGTAGCTGTCCTGCTCCGGGGTGTCCTCATGGCCGGGATTGTGGGAATACTTGACCAGGGGCAGGCCCGCGCCGTGGTGTACCTGGGCGGAGAGCATGAAGCGGATGCGGTCTTTGGCCATGGGCGGGTCCAAATGGATGATGCCCTGGATGTCCTGCACGGTGTCGCGGTAGCCGTAGCCGTTGCGCTCGCCGCAGTAGATCAGGCTGGCGGCGCGGCTCCAGACGAAGGTGGTGAAGCACTGGAAGGCGTTCCAGGTGTTCACCATGGTGTTCAGGTTGTCGTCCGGGGTGTGAATGTTCAGGTTGTTCAGCTTGCCGTGCCAGTAGTCGATCAGGGTGCGCCATTCCGCGTCCACGGTGTAGGCAGTGTCCCGGTAGCGGCGGAGGAGGGCCTTGGCTTCCTGCTCGCCCTTCTGGCCCAGGAGGAAGGCGATTGTTTTGGTTTCGCCGGGCTGCAATTCGAGAATCGTATGCAGCGCGCCGCAGGGATTGCCGTTGAAGTTCAGGCTGTTATCCAACTTGCCGTCGGTCACGCCCTTGGGAGCGTTAAAGCGGTGTACGCCCAGGAACCGGTCGCGGCGTCCGGTGTAGCTGACCACGTCCGCGCCCGCCAGGCCGAAGAAGCGCTCCCGGCCGTTCTCGCCGTTTTCGTTTACATTGCAGAACTGGTTGATGCGCTGCAAAATGTGGTTTTCGTGGAACTCGGTGACGGTGATGAACTGGGTGTACTGCATGTTCACCAAGTCCTGGGTGTAAAAGCTGTCGGTGGTAAATTCACAGTAGCCGAACACGCCGAGCTTCCGGGGCGCGTCGCCGGTGTTGGTCACAGAAAGCCGCCAAACCTCGTGGGTGGCGTCCATGGGCACGTAGTACAGGGCCTTGGTTTCGATGCCGTCGTAGGCGGATTCGATCTGGGTGTAGCTGGTGCCGTGGCGGGTGACGGTTTCATATTCTTTCAGGGGTTTTTCCACGGGCCGCCAGGAGGCGGACCAGAAATCGCCGGTTTCTTCGTCCCGCAGGTAGATATAGCGGCCCGGCTCGTCAAACTGGTTGAACATATAGCGCAGGATGCGGCCCGCCGCGCCGGACTTGACGAAGCTGTAACCGCCGGCGTTCTGGGTGACGATGGCGCCGTATTCCGGCGAACCCAGATAGTTGGCCCAGGGCATGGGCGTGCGGGGGTCGGTGATCACATATTCCCGGCGGGCGTTGTCGAAATAACCGTACTGCATGGAAAAACTCCTCCTGTCCTTTGTTTCCGAAAGTTACCATCTTCCTATTCGGCGCGAAAACACATTGTCCTGTCTGCGTGGGAAAGAAAATAATAAAGAGTTGAGAGTTGGGAGTTGAGAGTTGAGATTTATATAGTGGATATCATCGAGTTCCGAAAATTGTCAGCTATCATTATCTCAACTCTCAACTCTCAACTCTTAACTCTCCGTCCTCCGCTCTTCACTCTCCATTTTCAGCTTTGCTGTGTACGATCTTCTTCTGTGCGTACATATACTTGTCCGCCTCGTCCAGCAGGGCTTTCACAGTGGTTTTGCCGATGTCGTCGGTATAGGCGTAGCCCAGGGAAATGCTCACGCCTTCCTTTTTTTCCATTTCCTCAAACCGGCGGATCATGCCGCGGATGGTATCGCGGGTGCAGTCCGTCACGATGGCGGCAAATTCGTCCCCGCCGAAGCGGAAGCAGTTTTCCCCGAAACAGGCGGAAATGCAGGCCGCCGCGTGGCGGATCAGCTCGTCCCCCGCCAAATGGCCCTCGGTATCGTTGGTGCGCTTTAAGAAGTTCACGTCGAACAGCATCACGGCCATGGAGCGGCCGCGTTCCTGGGATTCCATCACGTACTGCTCGAAGCGGTAGCGGTTGGGCAGGTTGGTCAGGGCGTCGGTCTCGGCGGCGGAACGCAGGATCTGATCCAGGTCGTTCCGGCGTTTGAGCACGCCGTTGTAGGCCCGCGCCACCAGCCGCACTTCCCTAAAGCCCCGCTTTTCGTCCAGGGATTCGTCCAGGGGAATCAGCTTTTCAAACCGCCCCAGAGGCCGAATGATCTTAAAAGACATGATGATGAAGGCGCAGATCAGGATCGCCATGGTGGACAGGGTGGCCACCCACATCATGGCCCGCAGCACGCCCACATGCTGGGCCGTCCGGGCGGATTCCTGGGCGGATCGCTGCTGGATCAGGGCCACGCAGCCGCTCACGCTCTGAGAAACGACATTTTTTTTCTGCCCGTATTCCGTTCCTATCAACAGTCCCCGGGCGATGGAAAGCTTTTGCCCGTCCGGCATGGCCGCTTCCTCCGCCGTCAGCGCCGGCAGGGGAATGTTCGCCAGCACCGGGGTTTGGGGGATGGGATATACGGCGTTGACCAGAGCCAGGGCGTGAAGCTGGACCTCCCAAAGCTGGTTGGCGCTGTCCGCCGCCTGGGCAAGCAGGGCCTCCGCTTCCGCGCTCACATCGTATTCCCGGAACCGGGCCATTACCTGATCGCCCCGGCGATCCATCGTCAGCTCCTGGGCGTAGGCGTTTAAGGGGCCCACGTTCACTTCCCCGTTTTCCAGGATGGGCAGCAGCACAAAGCTGCTGGCCGTTTCTGACAGCGTGCTGGAGCCTGCCAGCAGGGAGGTGGCGTCCTGGGTGTAGGTTCCGGCGTTCCGCATAATGGTGGACAGGCGGTTGCTTTGGGTGCTGATGGAAAAAAACAGCCAGATGACCGCCACGTGCAGCACCGCCAGCACGATCACCAGGGGCAGCACCAGCGCGTGCACCGATACGCCCTTTCCGCCTTCATTCGTTTTCATGATCTTCAATCGACCCAACCCTCTTTCGCGCCGCTTCCGGCAGGGAATCATTTTTCAAAGTATTCGGACAGTTTCTCCGCCGGGATCGGCCGGGAATACCGGTAGCCCTGCAGGTAGGAGGCGTACATTTCGCTGCACAGCTTTTCGTCCGATTCGCTTTCCACGCCCTCGTACAGCACGGAATACTGCAATTCGGAGAACATGCCCGCCAGCCCCTCCACCAGCTTTTCGCTGCGTTCGCTGCTTCCGCTGGCCTGCACCAGGGAGCGGTCGAACTTGATGATGTCGAAGGGCAAGGCCATGATGCGCTCCATATTGGAATAGCCCGTGCCGAAATCGTCCAGATAAATTTTGATGCCCTGCTCCCGCAGCTCAGAAATCTTGTTTTTCATCAATAGGAAATCGTCGTCGCTGCGGGACTCGGTCAGCTCGATGGCGATCATATCATCCGGCACGCCGCACTGGGCGATGATCTGAATAATATCCTGACAGAAGCGGTCGTCCTTCAATTCCAGGGCGGATACGTTCACCGACACCCGCGCGAAGCGGCAGCCCGCCGCCAGCAGTTTTTTGACGGTCAGGCAGGTTTTATGCAGGATGATTTCTGTCATGGTGTGGATGAACCCGTTTTCCTCCGCCAGAGGAATGAACCGATCCGGGTATTCCAAGGTGCCGTCGGGCATGCGCAGACGCATGAGGGCTTCGGCGGAATCGTACTTGCGGGTTTTGATGTTCAGCACCGGCTGGAAATACACCAGCACGCGGGGATCGTCCAAATCGGCGGTGTTGTGGATGCTTTCCAGCTCTTTCACCAGAATTTCATAGGAATTGAACCGCTCCACGTCCTTGGCCGTCACCCGGTACGCGCTGTTTTCCGCCATGCGGCGGTGCACGTGGCGCACGAAGCTGACGTATTCGTTTTTCCGGCTGATTTCCTCCACCGATTCCCCGATCACGATTTTATAATCATAATGGAATTTGGCGTATTCGTGCTGGAAGGCGTGCAGGATGCTGCGGATGCGGTCTTCGTAATCCGGATTGCGGCTCACGGGAATCAAAAGCATTTCATGGCCGTTATCCACCTGAAACAGTACCGCGCCCCTGAAAAAGTCGCTGGAGAAGCGCCGGATCGTGGCCTGCACTTCTTCGGGGAAGGCTTTTCCTTCCTCGTTGAACTGGTGCAGGTACAGGCTCATGAACACGAAATCCTTTTTCCGCTCATAGGCATAGTGCACCAGATTGCCCAGGGCGCTGCTGTCGATGGCGCCAAGCATGGCGTCGTAGGGAGTGGAATGCATCACGTAAAACATGGCGATTACCGGGTACAGGAAGGTGACCGCCGTATAGGAATTCTGCCTGCTCAGCAGCTGCAGCGCAAGTATCACAAAGGAAACCGCCATGGAGCTGTAAAAGCCTAACATCACGCGCCGGAACAGCCGGTTGCGCACCCGGATCAGCAACAGGATATTCAGGGCCACAAAGCCCAAATACCCGTACAGGAAAATGCTCCTGCCCCGATAGATCACCGTGCCGTCCGCGCCGATGAACAGCCCGCCGTCCTGAGAAACGAAATACACCTCCAGCACCGTCAGCAGAGCGAACATCCCTAAGGCCGCCGCGATATAAACGCCCTTCTCCGGCCTTTCCACCCGCGTGACGGAAATGATGTAGATCACGTAATGCACGAACACCATGTACAGCAGCGCGTGGAACACGCATCGCAGCCCGTTGGCCAGCTTCATGTGCCCGCCGTTTACCGCCACAGTGTAGGTGATCACGTTGGTGATGGCCGCCGCCGCGATCAGCGCGATCAGGGAAATGAACACGCGGAAGCTGTGGGTTTTTTGCGTGTAGGAGAAATAAATCAGGCAGGTCATCACCACGCAGATGGACACAGCCGTCAGGTCTCCGATGGGGGAATAACCGGCGAAGCTGATTTGGCGGATCATGAATCAGCACTCCTCATGGTCAAAGCGTCGTATCTTTCATTATTGATGGGTAAAACCGCGCTTTTCAGGCGCGTTTCGTTCATTATAACATATCCCGCGCCGTATTTCCACGATTTTGCGGGACTTGAAAAGAAAAAGTTCAAAAAAAGATGATCTGTCAGGTATTTCATGACCAAGCGACATTGGGGGCGTTCTGCCCCACGGCTCACGCATGAATGAGAAATTGATATTTGTAGGGGAAGGAACCTGCGGGGCTTTGCCCCGCGCCCCACCAGGGAGGTGACCTCCCTGGACCCACTCTTGCGGAAATTACTTGATGGGTTGAGACGGCTTGGTTCCCGCTGTTGCATTGAAGAGGATAGCAAAACTTGACGGCCTTGTGCTTCTGGCCCGGCCGCCTTTGGCGGCCAACCCGGATGCGAAGCATCCGGGGAAAGCTAGGGAATAATCCCGAGGAAAAAGCGAGCTTTTTCCCTGGGATTTTCCCGGCTTTCTTGGGCCTGAAGCTTCAAACTTTCGTAAACCCCAGCGCCGCAGGCGGCGCTTGTTCGATATATCCTTGCAAGCTGCTTCGCCAAATGGGGGTCCAGGGGCGTCACGCCCCTGGCGCAGGACGAACCGCCGATGACCGCCTGTGGCGGGAATCTCATCGGCGGTGAGATCAGGCGAAAAGGAGCAATCTCCCCATGAAGGGGAGTTGCGACTTTTGAGCCTGCGGAACTGGGCGCGCGGAGCGCCCAGCGTAACCTCGACAAATCCCAATTTGTAATTCATGCGTAAACCCCGCAAAAAGGGCCGCGCAGCCTTGACCGGCCTTCGTTTCGCTGGTATAATATACGCGGAAAATCATTCCGTTCGCCGGAATTTGACGTTCAGGAGGTATGTACACATGGAAGGACAGAAAAAAAGGCTTGTGACCCGCAGCGATTTTGACGGTCTGGCTTGCGCCATGATGATGCGGGAGATGGGCTTGATCGACCAGATCAAGTTCGTACATCCCAAGGATGTGCAGGACGGCAAAATCGAGCTGTCCAAGAACGATATCACCACCAACCTGCCCTACGATCCCCGGGTGGACCTGGCCTTTGACCATCACGAATCCGAAGTGGACCGCCTGAAAGCCCAGGAGACCGGCGGCAAGCTGATCATCGACCCCAACGCCCGCAGCGCCGCGCGCGTGGTGTACGATTATTACGGCGGCAAGGCCACCTTCCCCCATATCAGCGACGAACTCATGGCCGCCGTGGACAAGGGCGACAGCGCCGACTTTACTTTGGAAGAAATTCTGAATCCCAAGGGCTGGGTGCTGCTCCATTACCTGATGGACCCCCGCACGGGCCTGGGCCGCTTCCGCAATTTCCGCATTTCCAACTATGATCTCATGATGGAACTGATCGGCTACTGCATGAATCATACCATCGAAGAAATTTTGGAGCTGCCCGACGTGAAGGAGCGCGTGGACCTGTACTTCCAGCAGTCCGAGCTGTTCAAAGAGCAGCTCAAGCGCCTGGCGAAGCTGGAAGGCAAGGTGGTGGTGCTGGACCTGCGCAATGAAGAAATCATCCACGCGGGCAACCGCTTCATGATCTACGCCCTCTATCCCGAAGCCCAGATTTCCATTCATGTGGCCTGGGGCTTCCAGAAGCAGAACACCGCCGTCATGATCGGCAAATCCATCGTCAACAAGGCCTCCCAGGCCGATATCGGCGAGCTGTGCCTGAAATACGGCGGCGGCGGCCACCACAACGCCGGTACCTGCCAGCTGGATAACGACAAGGTGGATCAGGAGCTGCCCAACATCGTGGCGGCGCTGAACGCCTGACGTTCTTGGATGCTTTGCATCCGGAGAAAGCCAAGGAATAATCCCTTGGGGAAAGCGAGCTTGCCCCAGGGGATTTTCCTGGCTTTCTATGGGCCAGAAGCCCTCTATCTTTCGTATCTTGCAGCGACAGGCGGATGCTGCTTGGCTTTTTCAACGAAGCCAATTCGCCTGTTGGCGTCCAGAGGGGGAACCCCTCTGGCGCGAGGTCTGGGGCCGCGGAGGCCCCAGGGTCATTTTTTTTGTCATTTTTTTGTAAGAAAACAATCGTTTTTTGCCTCCCGATTCCCTTGACATAATCGTTACAAAAGTGTAAAATATGGATGTACGGCTGAAAAAGGCGCTGTTTGGCGGCGTCGGGAAGCTGTTTTCGGATACAGGGTTGCTTTTCCGTAATCTTTTGCAGGCGTTTGCCGCTTTTCCATAGGGCGCGGATGATGCTGTCGACTATCTCGCCGCGCCGTTGTGTTTGGGTGTGTGTATGCTTGCGTGCAAAAAAGCACGCGGTATCGGGATTCAGCTTTTGCCGTGCGAAACAACGGTCTTGTTTCGTGCGGTTTTTCGGTTGTAAAAAATCATCACTTTGCAATTGAGCAGACATCTTGAAAAAAATTGAAAGGAAGGAGGACGAACACGCATATGCAACCAATCATATGGATTCTGCTGATCGTGGCGGCGCTGGGCGCGGGCGCTGTGGCCGGATTTTTCTACCGCAAAACCGTAGCGGAAAAGAAGATCGGCCGCACCGAGGAATACGCCAAAAAGCTGCTGGACGACGCCACGCGGAAAGCGGAAGACAATAAGAAAGAAATGATCCTGGCCGCCAAGGAAGAAATCCTGCACTTAAAGAGCGAGCTGGACAAGGAAAGCCGCGCCCGGCGCACGGAAATGCAGCGGGGCGAGCGCCGCATCGAGCAGCGGGAAGAAACCCTGGACAAGCGGGAAGCCCAATTGGATAAGCGCAAGGAAAACCTGGACAAGCGTGAGGAAAGCCTGAACGATAAATATGCCGACGTTCAGAAGCTGGAGGACGAAGCCCGGGAAATCAAGGAAAAGCAAGTGGTGGAGCTGGAACGCATCGCCACCATGACCCAGGACGAGGCCCGGCAGATGGTGATCGACCGAGTACAGAAGGAAGCGTTTCACGACGCCGCCGCCACGGTGCGGGATATTGAAAGCCGCGCCAAGGAGGAGGGCGAAAAGAAGGCCCGGAACATTATCGCCCTGGCGATTCAGAAATGCGCCGCCGACCACGTGGCGGAAACCACGGTATCCGTCATCAACCTGCCCAACGACGATATGAAGGGCCGCATCATCGGCCGCGAGGGCCGCAACATCCGCGCCCTGGAAACCGCCACCGGCGTGGATCTGATCATCGACGATACGCCCGAAGCGGTGATCGTGTCCGCGTTCGATCCCGTGCGGCGTGAAATCGCCCGGCTGGCGATTGAAAAGCTCATCATGGACGGTCGCATCCACCCCGCCCGCATCGAGGAATGCGTGGAAAAGGCCAAGAAAGAAGTGGAAAACCAGATCCGCGAGGCTGGCGAGCAGGCCGTGTTTGAAACCGGCCAGCACGGCATCCATCCCGAGCTGGTGAAGCTGCTGGGCCGCATGAAGTATCGCACCAGCTACGGCCAGAACGTGCTGAAGCATTCCATCGAGGTGAGCCACCTGGCGGGCCTCATGGCCGCCGAATTGGGGGCCGACGTGGCCTTGGCAAAGCGCGCGGGCCTGCTGCACGATATCGGCAAGGCGGTGGATCACGAGCAGGAGGGCACCCACGTATCCCTGGGCGGCGAGCTGGCCCGGAAGTACCACGAGAGTCCCGACGTGATTCACGCCATCCTGGCCCACCATAACGACGTGGAACCCCAAACGGTGGAAGCCGTGCTGGTGCAGGCCGCCGACGCTATCAGCGCCGCCCGGCCCGGCGCGCGCCGCGAGAGCCTGGAGAATTACATCAAGCGCCTGACCAAGTTAGAGGAAATCGCCAATTCCTTCGCGGGCGTGGAAAAGTGCTTCGCCATCCAGAGCGGCCGCGAGGTGCGCATCATGGTCAAGCCCGAGGACGTGACCGACGAGGGCACCAAGGTCATGGCCAAGGAAATCGCCAAGCGCATCGAAAAGGAAATGGAATACCCCGGCCAGATCCGCGTCAACGTGATCCGCGAAACCCGCAGCACCGAATACGCGAAATAATCGGGAACAATGAAAAAATCTCCGGTACGGCTTTCAAAGCTGTGCCGGAGATTTTTTACGTTCGTGGGAAGTATGCGTTACTGCCCGTTCTTTTTATTCTCCGCTTCCGCCGCCTTCGCCGCGGCCTTGGCAGCCTTGTGTTCCTTTTTGATCCGGTACATTTCCTCGTCCGCCGCCAAAATCAGGTCGTCGGGCTTCATGCCGCAGAAGCATTCCGCCAGGCCGATGCTGGCTTTCACCTCGTAGGGCGCGTTTTTATCCTGCTTTTCGCTGATCAGCCGCCGGATATTGTCGCACAGCTCGCTGGCTTCCTCCCGGGTGCCTTCCGTGATGACCATGAATTCGTCGCCGCCGTACCGGGCGATATAGGGCCGCAGCTTATAGGAGCCGCAGGCTTCTTTCAGGGCCTTGGCCACCAGGATCAGGGCCTTGTCGCCCTCCAAATGGCCGTAGGTATCGTTGATGATTTTGAAATCGTCCAGGTCGATCATCAGCAGGTACATGCGGCTGATGTGGGTAGCCAGTTTATATTCCAGGTAGGAAATCAGGTTCTGCCGGTTGTTTACCTGGGTCAGCTTATCCAGGGAAATCTGCTGCTTGGTGGTGCCCACGTACAGGCACAGCAATTCCACCGTAATGCACACGCACACCACGGGAATCTGTTCGCCCACCCCGGAAACCAGCCAGGCCAGCAAAAGGCTAACGGGGAAGGAGGCGGTGAGCAGCATATGCCCCCTGCGCATGGGGTCGGACTCCCGGAAGGAGCGGGTGAAATGCCTGCCGCTGCAGGTGACGGTGAGGAGCGTCAGGGACAGCATGTACCATTGGTACATCCCGTGGCGGTGATACTGCCCTGCGGCGTCGATATCGAAAAGGCTATGGGTCCACAGGTTGGCCGCCACCATGGCGGCGGGCACCAGGAAGGGCAGGATGAACAGCAGGTTCATCAGCCGGTTGGCGTGCATGCCGCTGCGCAGCTCGTTTTCCGCGTAGCCGCACCAGAAATAGGTGCCCACGATGAGCGAAAAATAATACAGGGATTTCAGCGTATACAGAGCGCTTTCGCTCCAGGCCGTGCCGGAAAACAGCACCTGGAACACCGAAAACAGCAGATTGGCGCTGAAGCAAACCATAAATCCGCTTAGCATGCGGATCTGCCACTGCTCGGAGGATGAGCGGGATTCGCTGCTCAAGCTCCAAAACAGCAGCAGACCCACCACGATCATGCAGACCAAATATACTTCTGCATACAGAATGGACGAAAGTACCATGCCCCTCATTCCTTTAACGTATAATCACTCGCTCCCTTGCGGGCGACAATTTCCGGCGGCGGGTTCAGGCCAAGGCTCGTAGCCGTACCAGCGCTTCCCGGTACGCGCCCTCCAGGCCGCCTAAGTCCACCGGCCCCTCCGCGCCCCGCAGGCGTTCGGTGATTTCGCTCAGCGGCGTATAAAGCGGCGTCAGCCCCAGGCTGCATTTCTTTGGTGATTTCAGACGTGCCAAAAGTATAGATGCGTAAATATATACATGTTTTATATACTGCTTTCTTTTCAAAATTCCTTCTCGATCGCAAAATTTCGCAAATTCAATTGCAAGAAATGCCGCCCCCACGCAAGGGAAGCGCCTTTATCCGTTTTTCTCTTTTTCCTTCGCTTCCCGGTACAGCCCGATGGCCTGCCGCATATAAACGCACAGGGCGGTCAGGGTCAGGGCCACGCCGATCCACAGCAGCGCGGTGTGAACGGGAAAGCCGAAGGTTTTCAGCAGCCATTCATGGAAAAAACAGGAAATCAGACTGCAAACCACCGTGGCCTGGGCGATTTTGCCGATCTTCCGGGCATAAACCACCACCTTGTGCCGCAGCAGGATCAGCCCGCCGGTCACCATGGTGGCTTCCTTCGCCAAAATGATGGCTACGGCTGCCCAGGGAGCGACGCCCTTGATGGCTAAGGAGGCCATCATGCTGATGACCATCAGCTTGTCGGCCAGGGGGTCCATCAGCTTGCCGAAATCGGTGATCAAATCGTATTTTCGGGCGATGTACCCGTCGGCGACGTCCGTCAGGCTGGCCGCCACGAACACCGCCAGGGCGGCGTAGAGCCGGTCGGTCATCATCAAATACCAGAAAACCGGAATCAGCGCCATGCGCACCATGGTCAGCACGTTGGGCACGTTCCAGATATTTTGCTTCTTTTTCTCTGCCATCGTATTATCTCCAGTATGATCCAAGCGTGGGGAAAGCATAACGCTTTCACGGCTATTATAGCATTTCCCCGGCGTTTTTTCAATCCGGATTCCGGCTCCAAAATTTGCTTTCCGCTATTGACGAAACGCGCCCGGCACAACTATAATATATACTGGGACGGGATGGGGAACTTTTCGATTTTCCATGCCCTCGAACGATTCTATATTATTGATCGGAGGCGGCCTCTTATGTCTGTGGTATGGTACGTTCTGGTGCTGCTGGTCATCGCGGCGGCGATCGCCTACGTGGTGTACAACTATCAGCGCATCCGCAAAATGCCTGAGGGAACCCAGGAAATGGCCGAAATGGCCGGGATCATCCGTTCCGGCGCGAACACCTTCATGAAGACCGAGTACAAAACCATCGTGATCGTGGTGATCCTGCTGGCGGCGGTATTCAGCCTGTTTGTGGAAAAGACCAGCGGCATCACCTTCCTCTTCGGCGCGCTCATGAGCAGCTGTGCCTGCGTGGTGGGCATGCGCAGCGCCACCTACGCCAACGTGCGCACCGCCAACAAAGCCCGGGAAAGCCTGTCCATCGGCGAAACGGTGAAGGTGGCCCTGTGCGGCGGCAGCATCTCCGGCCTGTCTGTTCAGGCCCTGGGCCTGCTGGGCCTGACGGCCATCCTGATTTTCTTCGGCACCGTGCGGCATGACGTGCAGGGCGGCGGCTTCATCACCTCCCTGGCGGGCGTGAACCCCACCATCATGCGCATCTCTACCTATTCCTTAGGCTGCTCCCTGGTGGCCATGTTCAACCGCGTGGCGGGCGGCAACTACACCAAGGCCGCCGACATTTCCGCCGACATCCTGGCGAAGGTGCGCAACGACCTGCCCGAGGACGACTCCCGCGTGCCCAACGTGATCGCGGACTTCATCGGCGACAACGTGAACGATATCGCGGGCAACTGCTCCGACCTTTTGGAATCCTTCGTGGCGACGATCTCCGCCGCCCTGATGATCGCCGTGATCCTGTTCCAGAGCTATGAAGGCAAGTTCACCGAAAGCAAGGAAGTGCTGGAAAAGGTCTTCAACGGCACCATCACCTTCCCCGTGGTGCTGGCGGGCGTGGGCCTGCTTTCCTGCCTCCTGGGCCTGTTCTACGCAGACCGGAAAAAGATGAGCGACAATCCTTCCCGGGAGCTGAACCTGGCCACCTGGATCTCCGCGGGCCTCACCGTGGTGCTGGGCTTTATCGCTGCCCTTATCTGCTTCGCGGGCGCGGACGCCGCCGTACTCAAGGATGAATACGGCTGGGCCGCGGGCTGGGCCTCTCCCTGGATCTGCACCGTGCTGGGCATCCTGAGCGGCGTGGCCATCGGCTCCATCACCGAATATTACACCTCCACCGATTATAAGCCCACCCGCACCCTGGCCGAAATGGCTCCCGAGGGCGAAGCCTTCGTGGTCACCAAGGGCGACGCCGTGGGTTCCCGCTCCGTGCTGCTGCCCGTGCTGGTGATCGGTCTGGCGCTGTTCGTTTCCGGCAAGCTGGCGGGCATTTACGGCGTGGCCACCGCCGCCCTGGGCATGCTGGCCTTCGTGGGCGCGACGGTTTCCATTGACGCCTTCGGCCCCATCGCCGACAACGCGGGCGGCCTGGCTGAAAGCTGCCACCTGGACGCCAACGTGCGCGTGATCACCGATAAGCTGGACGCCGTGGGCAACACCACCGCCGCCGTGGGCAAGGGCTTTGCCATCGGCTCCGCCGCCTTCGCCACCGTGTCCCTGATCGTTTCCTATGTGGGCAACTATTCCTCCGAAATGAACCTGAACATCGCCTCCTTCGTGGTGGTGGCGGGCGCCATCATTGGCGGCGCGCTGGTGGAATACTTCTCCGCCATGCTCACCGACAACACCATCGAATCCGCCAAGCTCATGGCCGACGAGGGCGACAAGCAATTGACCCCCGAAGTGCTGGCCGGTGAAAAGACCCCGGACTACAACCGCATGATCGAACTGGCCGCCAAGCAGGCCCTGAAAAAGATGCTGGTGCCCTCCATCCTCGCCATGGTGATTCCCGTCATCGGCGGCTTCCTGTTCGGCGTGGACTTCGTGGGCGGCCTGCTGATCGGCGCCACCATCGTAGCCATTCCCCGCGCTCTGTTCATGGGCAACAGCGGCGGCGCGTTCGACAACGCGAAAAAGTACATCGAATCCGGCGCGCTGGAAGGCCACGGCAAGGGTTCCGCTGCCCATAAGGCCGCCGTCACCGGCGACACCGTGGGCGATACCCGCAAGGACGTGGTCGGCGTGGCGCTGGATATCTTCATCAAGACCATGTCCACCGTCGCTAACACCTTGGTCAGCGTGTTCCGCAATATCACCCTGATCCGGTAATTTTGTTACTACTTAGCCTACGGCTTCGTAGTAACGCGCGGGCGGGTATTGCATACCCCCCGCGTGCCCCCGTACAGATTTTCCTAAAATCCCTTCGGGATTTCCGGGATTTCTTTCAGTCGTCTTCGCTCCTTGCAGAAATTTTCCGTCCTCCCGGCGTACACGCCGCCGGTGCGGATTTCAGTCAAGGGGCGTTCCCCTTGACAACCCCCCCTGATGCCGTTTCTCGGTGGTTCTTCCGGGGGCTGAGCAGTAACGTAATTTTGCAGAAAAAAAGCGGCCATGCTTGACACACAGCCGCCCTTGCTGTACAATGGTATTGGTTCAGAAAACGTCTCCCGCTTGGTTGTGATAACCAGCAAAGATAGCCTCTGAGTAGCCGGTAACTACCCAGAGGCTTGTTTTATCTGCTTAACGTTTTGTTCCGAAGTAAATCGTTAGACACAGACTGGCAACGGCAATCAAACCGAAGAATAATTCAACAGTCGTCATGCACCCGCAGGCTCAATCGGCGCAAGTCCGCTTCATGCGGACATTGCTCGTTTCGCCTGATCTCACCACGGGCGAAACTCCCGCCACTGGCGGTCGCCCGTGGTTCGTCCTCCCCGCGTTTGTATTCCTTGCGGGGTTCAGCTTCCGGGCGTTTGCCCTGCTATTATACAGCGTTTTCATCATATCATAGACCGAAAAGAAAGGCAAACCCTTTTCCCTGATTTTTGCCCCGGGATCCTTGCATTTTTTTTTGCGATTTATATGATTCTCTGTTGATTTTTCCGCCGAACCATGTACAATGTTTTTGTTGCGAAATCTCCCGAGGAGGTGCTTTCATTTGAATTACGCGCAAGAGTCCCTGCGCCTGCATGGCGAATGGCAAGGGAAAATCGAGGTCGTTTCCCGTGTGCCGGTGACGAATAAGGAAGAACTGTCCCTGGCCTACACGCCGGGCGTGGCCCAGCCCTGCCTGGAAATACAGAAAGATTATGATAAGTCCTTTACCCTGACTCGGCGGCACAACATGGTGGCCGTGATCACAGACGGCACGGCGGTGCTGGGCCTTGGCGACATCGGCCCCGAGGCCGGTATGCCCGTTATGGAGGGCAAGTGCGCCCTGTTCAAGGCTTTCGGCGACGTGGACGCCTTCCCCATCTGCATCCGCAGCAAGGACGTGGACGAGATCGTGCGCACCGTGTACCTGATTTCCGGCTCCTTCGGCGGCATCAACTTAGAGGATATCGCCGCCCCCCGGTGCTTTGAGATCGAGCGCCGGTTGAAGGAAATCTGCGATATCCCCGTGTTCCACGACGACCAGCACGGCACCGCCGTGGTGGTGGGCGCGGCGCTCATCAACGCCCTGCGGGTGGTGAAGAAGGACATCGGCGAAGCCAAGGTGGTCATCAATGGCGCGGGCAGCGCGGGCATCGCCATCGGCAAGCACCTGCTGAACCTTGGCGTGAAGCATTTGAAGATGGTGGACCGCTTCGGCATTCTGTGCGAGGGCGAGCAGATGAACTCCGCCCAGGAGGAAATGGCGAAGATCACCAACCCCGAAAAGTTCTCCGGCAAGCTGGCCGACGCCATGAAGGGCGCGGATGTGTTCATCGGCGTCAGCGCGCCCCACATCGTGAGCAAGGAAATGGTTCAATCTATGGCCCCCGGGGCCATCGTGTTCCCCATGGCGAACCCCACCCCCGAAATCGAGCCGGACGACGCTCTGGCGGCGGGCGCGGCTGTGGTGGGCACCGGCCGCAGCGACCATCCCAACCAGATCAACAACGTGATGTGCTTCCCCGGCCTGTTTCGCGGCGCGCTGGACGTGCGGGCCACGGACATCAACGAGGCAATGAAACAGGCCGCGTCCTATGCTTTGGCCGACCTGGTGGCCCCCGAGGAGCTGAACGCCCAGTATATCCTGCCCCTGGCTTTCGATAAGCGCATCGGCCCCGCCGTGGCGGAGGCTGTGAAGAAGGCGGCGCGGGACAGCGGTGTGGCCAGGCTTTGAGGGGATGAATCCATGAAAACCATTCAGGTGGTAGCCGCGATCATTCGGCAGGGCGGCCGCATCTTCGCCGCTCAGCGGGGGTACGGGAAAAGCAAGGACGGCTGGGAGTTTCCCGGCGGGAAGATCGAACCGGGAGAAACGCCGGAACAGGCCCTCGTTCGGGAGATTCGGGAGGAGCTGAACGCCGAAATCGCCGTGGGCGAAAAGCTGACCCAGGTGGAATGGGATTACCCGGATTTTCACCTGTCCATGGGCTGCTATTGGTGCAACCTGGCCTCCGGTGCCCTCACCCTGCGGGAGCATGAATCCGCCCGCTGGCTGGGGCTGGATGAGCTGGACGCGGTGGACTGGCTTCCCGCCGATCGGGTGGTCGTCGCCGCCATCAAACGGCAGGCGAAAGCATAAAGAAACGCGCAAAAAACCGCCGTCCCGCGTGGGGCAGCGGTCAAGTTTTGCAGGGGTCAGTTCAGCCAATCCAGATCGTCGGCTTCGGCGCCGATCACGGCGTAATTGAAGCCGTTTTCCTTCGCCCACTGTTCGGCATAGGAACCGGAAACCACGTTCAGCTTGGTAACGGTGCGGTTGAAAGCGTCTTTCCCGATGCTCTCCACGCTTGCGGGCAGGGTGATTTCCTTGAGGCGTGGACATCCCGCGAAGGCTTGGGCGCCGATGGTTTTCAGGGTGTCGGGCAGTTGGACGGATTTTAACTGATAATTGTTTTCAAACGCCCCCTCCTGAATGGCTTCCACACCGTTTTCCAGCACTAATTCTTCGATGCACACGTAGGTGAAGAGGTTCCAATCGCTGCTTTGGGCAAAGGCGTGGGCAGGAACGGTTTTCAGCGTGCCGGGGATTGTCAGCAGCTTGCCCTCCCTATGGTATTCCTCGCTGTTGTAATAGATTTCCGAAACCACGGGAACACCGTCGAAGCAATAGTGCCCCATGCCGGGCGCGTCTCCGGCCAGATGCAGGATATAGTACCGATTTGTTTTATCGTGGATTGTATTATCGACGGCAAAAGCGTAATCGCCGATGGCGGACGCCGTGACGGAAAGGTAAATCTGCTCATAACCGGTGCATTTGCAGAACTGGTAAAACGCGTGGTCGCCGATGGTTTCCGCTTCGATATAGGCTGTGCCATTGCCAAGATAGAACGAGCTGACCGAAAACAGCCTCATTTCCGCGAAAGCGTAATCCCCAACGCGCTCCAGCCCCACCAGGTCGAACAGCGTCGGAAGCGATTCGCTTCGCATATCGTAGGACGCCTGATAGAAAGCGTAATCGTCGATCAGGCGAACGGAGGGCGGCAGGAGCTTCCATTTTTTATTTTGTTCGGAGCCGATGATCCGCGCCGTGGAGAAAGCGTACTTTCCGATGGATTGCAGGGATTGGGGCAGAATGTCCGCAATGCCCGGTCCGTCGAACAAATTGCCCAGTTCGCAGCCATAGCAGGCGTAATCGCCGATAGAAACGATGCCCTCGGGGACGATCACGTCGTGCCGCGCCTGGGGGTAGGCGATGAGCGTTTTTGCCGCCTTATCGTACAGCGCCCCGTCGATGGAGGCGAACAGGTCGTGCTTCCCGTCCAGCGTGAATTGCTGAACCCAGCAGCCCGCGAACGCCCCCGCGCCGATTTTCCGCACGCTGCCGGGAATATTGATCCCGTTGACCGGCGCGTTGAAAAAGGCTTTTTCTTCGATCTCTCTGATCCCTTCCGGCAGGTGGACGTAGACGCTTTCCATACGTACATATGTACCGTCCTCGCGTATCTCGTCCTCGCCTGCGGCGAAGGCCTGCTCCCCGATAATGGAAACGGGATAGCTGTCCAGCAGGGCGGGGATATACACGTCGCCGCTGCTTTTTGTCCAATCGTAATCCACGATCATGACGGTGCCGTCCCCCATGAGGGTGTACGTGTATTGCTCATACTGCCGCGTGTCCTCGGCCAGGGCATGGGCGCCCAATAAACAAAAGATCAGGCAGAAAAGCGACAGGAAACGCGCGCGTTTCATACGGGAAGCCTCCTTCGTTCAATCAGAACCCGTTCAGCCAGTCGGTGCTTTCTTCGGTCTGGCTGTCCTCCGTGCCGCCCAGCAGCCAGGAAAGGTCGTCCTCGCTCTGATAGTATTTGTATTGCAGGCCGTTTTCGATGGCGTACTGCTCGGCGTAGGAGCCCTGGTACACCGTCAGGGTGGTCACCTGCCGGTCAAAGGCGTTCCGGGCGATGGAGGAAACGGACTGGGGAATGGCCACGGAGAGCAGCTTGGGGCACTCGGCAAAGGCGTTTTCTCCGATGCGCTTGAGACCCTCGCTCAGCGTCACTTCCTGCAGCGTGGAAGAACGATAAAAGGCGTGGCTGCCGATGGTTTCCGTAAAGCCGCCGATGGTCACGGTTTCCAAATAGTAGTTATTGGCGAAAGCATACTCGTCGATTTCTTTTACTTTCCCCGAAATGATTACACGTTTGATACCGTTGGTTGATTCTTCAAAAGCGTGCTTGCCAATACGAGCAGTGTTTCCTTCAATTCGGATTTCTTCACAAGTCCAGCCGGCGTTATACATTTGATAAAAGGCATAGTCCTGAATCTCCGAAGCTTCCGCCGGAATAGAAATGTATTGGTTATCTCCCGTTTCCCCAAACAATTGCACGCCAGAGAAGCAATAGGCTGGAATGCTTTGCAGCCTGGCCAGGTTGTTGAAGTCAAAAATCTCCAGGACATTTGTACCGCTGCGTTGATGAAGGAACGCTCCTTCACCCAACGTTTCGATGGAGCTGCTCAGAACAACATTCAGCTTTTCACAATTGGCAAAAGCGTATTCGCCAATGGAAACCACTGTTTCAGGAAGGACTACATTGCCGCGGTCTGATACTGTACGATCGAGAAGTATTGCGTTCCGATACCCCCCTTTTCTTCCGTAAAAGGCGTAGGCCCCGATGGACTGAATGCCCGTGGGCACCTCGTACAGGCGGTAATCCTCCGCCGAGGTGGCCTTGGCGTAATCCGTTACGGGGAAGGCGATGAGCTCCCGCTTGAGCTTATTGAACAGCACGCCGCTGATGGTGGCGAAGGTGGAATGCTTGGGGGCCACGTTGAAATGGATGAAGCCGCTATTGGGGTTCATCAGGAAGGCGCCTTTGCCGATGAAGGTGGCGGTGTCTGGGATGTTGATGGTGCTCACCGGGGCGTTCTGGAACGCGAAATCGCCGATGGAGGTGATGCCGCTGGACAGGGTGAGCACGTAATCCCCGGTAATGCCGGAATCCTCCGGCAGGGCGAAAGCCTTTTCGCCGATGGCGGTGACCGGATAGCCGTCGATCAGGGCGGGAATATAGATGTTGTCCTTGTTGTTCGCCCAATCAAAGCCGGTGATGGTCACGGTGCCGTTGCCCTTGAACTCGTAGGTGTACAGGCCGCTGGTGCGCTCCCCGTCCGCCAGCGCCGTGCCGCACAGCGACAGGAGGGTGATGAGAGCAAGGAAAAGCGCGAAGATTTTTTTCATCATGGTACGCATCCTCCTTTATTATTTTTGGTCTTTCGAGATCAGATCCATGCCGTTTGCCTGAATCTGCGGCATGTGAAAATCGTTGACCTTGCCGTTGCCGAACTGGCCGAATTTATTGCTGCCGCAGGCCAGTACGGTGCCGTCCTTTAGCACGCAGTTCATGGACACGTCGAAGCTGGTGACGTAGATCACATCGGAGGGCCAAATCATGCTCACCGGGGAGCCGACGGTTTTTTTGCCTAAGCCCAGCTGGCCGGAACGGTTGTTGCCCCAGCCCCAGAGGGAGCCGTCGGACAGGATCACGAAGGTTTGGGAATTGTAGCTGTCGATGAATACCACCGGCGCGGGCAATTCTTCCACCAGGCGGGGTTCCAGCACCGGCTGTTCCTTGGTATCGAAGCCGATCTGCTGCACGTCGTTGCGGCCCCACATCCAAAGCCTGCCCTCCGTGTCCACCACGCTGATGGTTTCGCCCCCCGCGTCGATGAAGGCGGGCTGAATGTCCCCGATATCAATGGGCACGGGGGTGGTGAAGTACTTTTCGTTTCCGTTGGAGATCTGGTGGGATTCGTTTTTGCCCCAGCCCCACAGCACCCCGTCCTTGTCCAGGGCGATGGAAAACTTGCCGCCCGCGGCAATATCCACGACGCCGGTCAAAGACAGCTTTTGCGGCTCGTTGATCTTTTTGGTGCTGCCGCAGCCCACCTGGCCGTCGCCGTTGCGGCCCCAGGCCCACACCTCGCCCGCCTCGTTCAGCGCCAGCACGTGGCCGAAGCCGCAGGCCATCTTGGTCACGGTGGCATCCTCCAGGGGGATGCGAACGTGGGTGGCGGACATGCCGTACTTTGCGCCCAGCAGCAGGGGATTGTATGAATTGTTCCCCACGCCGTAGATGCTGCCGTCGTCCATCAGGAAAAAGGAATAATCGCAGCCCGCGTAAATTTCCCGGATATGCGCCGGGTCGATCTCGCTGTTTTTGCTCTTGAAAACGGCGGGCTTTTTGGTTTGCGCCCTGCTGCCCTTGCCCAGCTGGCCGAACTGATTGTCGCCGTATACCAGCAGGTTGCCCTGGTCGTCCCGGGAATAGGCGAAGGAGCCGCCCGCTGTGAGCAGGAAGGGATAATCCTCGGCAACCGCCCCCAGAGGCAGCAGCGCGGCCAGCAGCACGAACGCCAATAAAACAGCAATACGTTTCATAAAATCTTCCTTTCTTTACGAAGTAGGAGGTAGGAAGTAGGAGGTTTTTATAGATGAATAAATGACTGTATGAAAAATGAAAGCACCATATAAACCTCCTACCTCCTACTTTCTACCACCTACCTGTCTTTCCACGGCACAAAATCCTGCACCGCGCCCTGGCCGTCCACGTAAGGATTCAGTTTCAGTTTGTCGCAGTCGTTCTGGATCAGCTTCATCACCTTTTCGGCCTCCGTGCCGGATACAAGCACCGGCTGGTAATTGTTTTCCGGGGACGTGCCGCTGATATGGATGGGCCAGATGGTCAGCTGGTGGCCCAGGTAGGTTTCGCCTTCAAAATACAGGTCGAACTGCGCCACATAGCCCTGGATGACGGACAGCTTTTCGTCCACCCCTGTATTGCCGCCGAAGGTGAAATTGCCGATGGAGTACAGGCAGGTAACGCCGTCCGCCACGTGGATGCCCTGGGGCACGTGGGGATGGTTGCCGATGACCAGATTCGCGCCCATGGATTTGCAGAGCTTTTCATATTTTTCCTGCAAATCGGCGTGCTTTTTCTGGTACTCGCCGCCGCAGTGCATGGACGCCACGATCACCTGGCAGCCCGCTTCCTTGCAGGCGTCGAAGCAGGCTTTCAGCTGCGCCTGGTTCTTGTTGCGGCTTTGGGAGTTATAGCGGGGATACACGCCCACGAAGCCCACCTTGATGTCCCCGACCTCCTGGATATGGTAGGCGTTCAGGCCGAAGGTGGTGCCGCAGTAGCCGATGCCCTCGGCCTCCAGGGCAGCCGCGGTTTTTTCGATGCCCTCCGTGCCGTAGTTATCCGAGTGGTTGTTGGCCAGGGTGGCCACCTCCACGCTGCCCGCGGTCAGGATTTTGGCGTAATCGCTGGGTCCCCGGAACACCAGGCGGGATTTGGAAAGCCCGCTTTTGATGCTGTCCGCCAGCACGTTTTCCAGGTTTACGAAGGTGATATCGTCCTGGCTGAACAGCTCGTACAGCCCGGCGAGGGGATAGGCGTAGCCGTACTTTTCAATATACGTATCGTAGGAATAGGAACCCGCGCCTTTCTTGCGCACGATTTCGTTGCACCCGATCAGCGTGTCCCCGGTGCAGGTGATCGTCACCTTCCGGATATTCTCTCCGGTAGGAACATCTTCAGCATGGGCGGTCAGGAGAGGAAGCAGGAGCAGGACGGCGAGGATGAAACTGATTCGCTTTTTCACGGGAAAAACCTCCATTTGCAGCCGATTTGAGCGGGAACGGCGTTTCTATGCCTGTATTTTACCATGGTTTGGTTTCTGTTTCAAGGCGGTGAAAAAATCGAAGGGTTTATTCTCCGCGGTATTCCACCCGATCGGAGGTGCCGAAGCCGATGATGGTGGTGATTTTTCGCAGGGCGTTTTTTTCGGACATATTCAGGATCTTGCCCATGAAAACCAGGTAAGTGGATCTGCCGCCGTCCAGGTTGAAGGCGTTCCGCGCGCCTAACTCGCGCATTTTATCCGCCAGCCACGGCAGCCTGACGCCGTCGGTAAAGCTGTTGCGGCCCGCCACGGTCAGGACGATATAATGGTTGGGGGAGCGCATGCCAATGGCGCAGCGGGGATGCTTGTACGAAGAATACGTGTAGCCGTATCGGACCTGCAGGGATTCCCGACCGTCCTTGAGCAGAATGGGGCCGAAGGAATACACGTCCTTCGCGCCCAGGGAAAGCAGGTATTCCGGCGTGGTTTCCCCGTTCTCAAACAGCGCCATGGACCCGTCCGGCAGGAAGGCCATCACGTCCATATTGGGGAAATTGGGTCCCTTAAAGGTATTGTAGGGCGAGTTGGTGATCACCGTGCCGTTGCGGATCACGATGCCGCTGCGGTCGCCGCCGAAGGTGCGCAGGGTGTAGCTGTCGTCGGAAATCGCCAGCACGACGTGGTTGTCGGCGGCAATGCGGTCGGGCAAAGTGAAGCTATCGCTCGTCAGCTTCGTGTAGGTGCTTGAATAGGACGTGGGCAGGATATCGCGCAGGTTGACCGTCGTTTCGTACCATTTCAAATTGGGTTTGGTCTGGATAAAGCGCCTGATTTCCACGTACAGGGTGGAGGAAATGTAGTACCACAGGCCGTCCTCTTCGTTTTCGTAGATGAACTCCTCCGTGCTGCCCCGCTCCAGGAAGCCTTCATCGTCAAGCTCCGGCAGCTCTGGCTGAGCGGTGGGAGATTGGAGGCTTGCCGGGGACGTGGGCTTGGAGGTCGCCGCCGGCGGTACGGACGCCGCGGGCACGCAGTCTTCCGAATAGAGCAGCGCCTGGAAGGCGGGCGTAGCAATGCCGGTGGGTTCCAGCCTGTTGGCTTCCTGCACCAGCTTGACCGTATTGGCCAATTTGGCGGTATACTCCTCCGTGCCGCGGTCGGAGGGCAGATAGCCTAACTGGTACAGCCGGATCCGCAGCAGATAAACGTCGTACCCCTTCATGCCGGTCTTCAGCTCGCGGTACTGCGCGCCCACGGTTTCCGCCCGCGCGGGCAGCGCAGCTAGCAGAAGCGCAAGGATCAGGAACAGAAGCAGAAATTTTATGTGACGCATAGGGTCGCCTTTCATGGATCAGTATTTTGGAATCCCTGGTACAGCGTTTCCAGGTATTCCATGCGCTTGTACAGGAAATCGGAGATGGACTGGGCGTGCCTGCGGAAATCGGTACCGAAAGCGTGGGTATAGGCCGCGAAGAAGCGGGTGGGGTTGATGATGTAGTTCTTTTCAATGGACAGGCCTAAGTTCTCCGTCCACGCGGAAATGGATTTTTCGCCGCCCTGGGTTAGCTGTTCCACCGCTTCGCGCACCCCGGCCTCCTGAAAGAGGGAGGGAAGCCGGTCCCGCACCACTTGCAGCTGGTAGACCTGGCGGTAGTACACCGGCAGCTTCATGCGCACCTGTACGCCCACGGCCAGCGCGTCGGCGGTAATGAATTCCTTTCCGTCCTCGCCCGCCCGGTTGGCCAGGCTCAAATCGTAGTCCCAGGGCGGGCCGAAATGGATCAGGGGGTCTTTGCTGTCGGCGTCCTTCCAGAAAAACTGGCTGGTTTTGTTGGCGTCAAAATTGCATACCAGCTCTTCAAACATGTATTTGAGGGCGGCGCTGTCCAAATCCACCAGCTCCTCAAAGCGTTTGCCGCTGTCGGGGTCTGTGCCGTCCTCGCTGAACATGGCGTTTTCCATGCTCTGCAGCAGGCCGGAAATGTATTCGTACTGGGCCTGGGACAGGTATTTGGGCGAGCGGAACGAGATGATCTGGCCCCGCTGGGTCACATAAGCGCTGGTCATCTGGGGGTAACGGTCCTCCAGGCCCAGCTCCATCAGGTAGCCGCCCGTGATATCCTCCGGATCGGTGGGAATGTCGTAATATTTTCCCTGGCCCTTCACGGGCTTTTTGGAACCTAACTGGCGGTATTCCGTCAGCGGGTGATCGTTCATTTCCTCCGTTTCCTTGGCAAGATCGCGGATCTCCACCCGGCCCTTGCCGATCTGCACCTTTTCGCTCAGGAGGTAAGCGCCCAAGTATTGGCCGTTCAGATACACGTCCACCGGCTTTTGCTCGGGCACGAAAGGCATATGCAGCAGCTCCGCCAGGGTCATGGCCGTATAATTGCGGGTAAAGCTGCTGTCGTGGGCGTTGGAGATCAAGGCCCAGGAGCGGTCCGCTTCCATCCCCAGCAGGGCCTGCTTCTTTTCAAATTTCAGATTGAAGGATTTCTTTTTGGCGATCAGGGTGGAGTTCCCGTGGAGGGAGAAGCTGGCCAGCCGCCCTTCCGCGCTGAAATGCCCCTCCGCGTCGAACACTCGGCAGCTGCCCGTATCCTTACGCTTTTTGCTGCTGCCGAACTGGCTGAGGCTCATGCGGTCCAGATCAATGAACACGGAACCGGCGTTCTGGGAGGGCAGGATCCGCAGCCTTGCCTTTTTCCCGTTGATGGTCACGCGGACGCTGCTTTCCTGATCCGTGGGAACGTCTGAAAGATCGGGAAGCTCCAGGCCGTTGACGCCCGTCAGGTCCCCCGGGTTTACGGAAGAGGGAAGCATCAGCGTCCACAGATTGATGGATTGGATCAGCGCGATCGTTTCCGTATGGCCGTCCAGCTGAAAGGCCACGGACGGCGTTTTGGCCGCCAGGGCGGCGGGCGCTGCCAGCAGCAGGCAGGCGAAAGCCGCTGACAAGGGCAGAAGCAGCCATCGGCAGAAACGGTCGAACATGGTTCCCTCCTTTTCTTCCGCGCTTCCGAAGGGGAAAATGGCCGCTGAAAGCGCGGCGAAGCGTACCGGATGATCGCAAGAAGATGACAGCGTTTATTGTACACGATGGAAGGAGTTTTGACAAGCAAAGAAAACGCAGCAAACGGGGTTTACGCATTCGTGCGTGAGCCGTGTCATTTGGGCAAATACGGCTTGCAAATGCCTGTGAGTTATGATAAGATCATGCGAGAATCCCTGTATTTTACAGACGCGGAGGCTTTGGAAATGACACGGAAATGGCGGATCATGCTTTTGACTGCGCTTGTGCTGATCTTGACCTGCGCTTGCGCTGCGTCGCTGGCGGAGATCGTGATCAGCGAAATCATGACGGACAACGGGGTATACGATACCAACGGCAACGCTTACGACTGGATCGAGCTGTACAACCGCGGCGATAAGCCCGTGGATATTTCCGGCTGGGGGCTGACGGATTCCAAAAACGATTTGTACGCCTTCACCTTCCCCTCCGGCGCCACCCTGGACGCGGGGGAATACGCGCTGATTTACTGCTGCGGTGACAATCAGGAAGTGGACAGGCCGAAGAACAAAACCTATCACGCGCACTACAAGCTCAGTTCCTCGGGCGAGACCATCCGCCTGACGGATAAGAACGGAACCGAGGTGCAGGCGATCAAGTATCCCGAGCAGTATCCCGGCTTCTCCTGGGGCCTGGCAAGGGGTACGGAGGAGTACGGCTTTTTCGCTTCCGCCACGCCGCGCAAGAAGAACGCCGCCCAGGTGTTTCAGACCCAGGCCCCCCGCCCCGTGATCAATACCCCCGCGGGATTTTACGACGAGGCCGTGGAAGTCACCGTGACGTGCGCCGATCCCGTGTACTATACGGTGGACGGCAGCGAACCCACCGCCGATTCCCCGCTGTACACCGGCCCCATCACCGTAAAGAAAACGGGGGTCGTGCGCGTCAAGGCCATCCCGGAGGACAGGCTGCCTTCCTATACCGAAACCGCCAGCTATATCATCAACGATCCCGCCATCACGCCCGTGATCTGCCTCAGCACGGACAGGGATTACCTGTACGGCTCCAAGGGCCTGTTCAAAAAGCCGAATTACAATACGGACTGGGAATATCCCATCCATATAGAGTACTTTGACGAAGACGGCGTGCGGCAGATCAACCAGTTCGGCTCCTTCCACATCGTGGGCACCTCCACCCGGGGGCAGAAGCAGAAATCCATGGCGGTCTACGCCCGCACCGCCTACGGCGGCGAAAACCGCTTCCATTATAATCCTTTCCCGGATCGGGATTATGAGGAATACCGCACCTTTAACATCCGCTCCACCGGCTCCGACTCGTCCGCCTGCCGCATGAAGGATCTGGTGCTGACGCGCCTGGCCAAGGGCCTGGGTATTATGTATCAGGCCGGCAAAACCGTGGTGGTGTATATCAACGGCGAGTATTCCGGCCAGTACAATATCCGCGAAAAGATCAACAAGTATTCCGTGGCCCAGTGGGAGGGTATCACGGATAAAGAAATAATCGACAAGATCGACATCATCGAGGGCGAAGCGCGGGACGACCAGATTCAGAACGGCAACGTGGAGGATTGGCGGGCGCTGCGCGCCTTCGTCAAGGCCAACGACCTGACCGTGCCCGAAAACCTGAAATACGTCACCGACCGCCTGGACGTGGACAGCCTGTTCACCTGGGCCAGCTTTGAGCTGTGCATCATGAACACGGACCTGGAAAACGTGCGCGTCTACCGCGTACCGGACGGCAAGTGGAAGTACATCCTTTACGACGTGGAAGGCGGCGGCGGGGGAAACGAAACGGCCATCTACATGCTGCTGGATGGCTCCAAGGCGGGGGGCCGCCTTTCCTCCCATTACAGCCTGATCAACCGATTGCTGAAGGTGCCCGAAATGCGGGCCAGATTCCTGACGCGGCTGGCCGAGGTCATCGAAAACAGCTTCCTGTATTCGGAAACCGTGAAGCCGGAAATCGAGCGCAACGAGGCGCTGCTCAAGCAGCTGCTGCCCCGCCACTTCACGGTGTACAAGGTCAGCAACATTGGCAGCTGGCGGACGAACGTGCTGGCCTTCAAGCGCAGCATGCGCGTGGCCCCCAAGCAGGTGCTGAAACGGGTGTGTGAATGCCTGCATGTGACGCAGGAAGAACAGGAAACGTACTTCAAGGCCGTTCGGGAGCGTTTAGACGTGACCAACGCGCCGGGAATGGAGTGAGCGCCATGAAACGATACGCTGTCCAGCTCCTGGCCTTCCTTCTGCTGCTCTGCGCACTCGCGCCCGCCGTTCCGGCCCGGGCGGAATACCGCGCCCTGACCGTCGGCGATAAAGGCCAGGACGTGGTGGAGCTGAAAAAACGGCTGTACGAGCTGGGATATTTCAAAACCAAGTCCTTCGGCGATACGTTCACCAAGGACACCGCCGGGAAAATCCGTTGCTTCATCAGCAAATACGGGGAAGACGGCGATATCGCCACCCCGGAGGTGCAGGAATGGCTGTACGCCGCCGACGCTAGGCCGGAATCCTACGTGCCCATGACCGGCCCGGCTTCCGTGGGTCCCACGGTGCAGCCGGAGCTGCCTGCGCTGGCAGCGGACGGCACCTTGGCCGATAAATCCGCAGCGCCCTTCCTTTATAAGAACGCCGACGACGGGCTGTGGGTGTATATCAGCGGCACCCTGTCCGTTGAAATCAAGCGCTTTGAAGACCGGGTCGGCAACCTGATGTGGCTGGAAACCCGGGTGCGCCTGTCCGGCGGCAACCGGATCCGCACCATTTTCAGCGACGAGCAGATGACCGGGAAACGCTTCGATAAGCCCCTGAACATCGTCAAAAAGCATCCGGGCGTGATCTTGGCCTTCAGCGACGACTTTTTCGGCTGGCGGAAGGACGCCAAGGATATCCAGGGCATCATCATCCGCGAGGGCAGGGTCTATTCCGACGTGACCCGCGTAACCCGCAAGTTTCCGCCCCTGGACGTGATCGCCGCTATGCCGGACGGCTCCCTGCGCACCTTCCTGCCCGACGCGCACACCGCCCAGGAGTATCTGGATATGGGCGTGGAAAATACCTGGGCTTTCGGCCCCATCCTGGTGCAGAACGGCGAAGCCTTCCAGGATACGGAAATGGAGGACGGCAGCACCCGCCAGCCGCGGCAGGGCATGGGCATGCTGGCCCCCAACGATTATCTGTTCCTCACCGTTATGGGCCGCCGCAAGGACAGCGATGGCTGTACGATTCAATGGCTGCAAAACCGCTTCTTAGGCTATGGCGTGCAGGAGGCCATCAATCTGGACGGCGGCAATTCCACCATGCTGGTGTTTGACGGGGAAATGCTCAACAAGGTGAAAACCGTCAGCGATTCCTCCCTGCGCAGCATGGTTTCCATGATCGCGTTTACGGATTGAATACAATAGAAAAAATACAGGGGCCGGTTCTCCCCGTTTTGCGAGGGGAAACCGGCCCCTGTGGTTTTTGGAAATCAAATCAATTTGCTTTTTCGGCGATTTTGATGTTCCCCGAGGTGGTGTGGATTTCCACCTTGGCGCTGCCGTCCCCGCAGCGATAGGTTTTTCCTTCTTTGTTCAGGGGCAGGGTATGCTGGAAATCGCCGCTGGCCGTTTCAACGCGCGCCGTGAAGCCCGGCGCGGTGGGCAGATGGGCGGTCACGTCCCCGGACGTGGAGCGAATTTCCAACTCTTCCATGCGGGCGATCTCCGCAAGGATTGTGCCGCTGGTGGACTTGAACTTCGCTTCCTTCGTTTCGCCCAGTACCGCGTGGATATCGCCCGAAGTGGAGGTGGCCTTGAATTCTTCCGTCTGCTTCACCGCCGCCTGAATCTTGCCGGAGGTGGTTTCGATCTCGGTTTTTCCGGCGTCCCAGCCCGATTCGAGGATGATATTGCCGGAGGTGGAATGCAGCTTGATTTCCTCCGCCGCGCTCATGACTTGAAGCTCCATATCCCCGGAGGTCATTTCGCCCTTGATGGTCCGGGCGGTCACCTTCGCGCGGACGTCGCCGGAGGTGGATTTCAGCCTCACGCTGTCCGCGTACAGGGCGGGGATGTCCAGGTCGGCGGACGTGGCGGTGATGTTCGCCTTTTCCAGGACGAAGCGCTCCGGCAGGGTCACGGTCAGCTCTTTTTCATGGGGGGCCAGAGAGAACAGGTGAAACCCCGGCTGATCGTATTCGATGGTGAGCGTGTCCCCCTCCACGCGCCAGCGCATGCGCATGTCGTCGCTGACCGTGCCGGTGATCTTTTCGCTGATGCGGATGGTGTTTCCGCTGTGATAGGCGATATGCACCTTGCCGCTGGTCCAGTTGATTTTCAGTTCTTTGATCGTGGCGCTGATTTCGCCGTCCCCCACGTGATCCTGTTCCGCCTGGGCCAGGGGCGTCAGCCACGCCGCCGCCAGCAGAACCACGGCGCACAGGGCGGCCAGAATTTTCAACAGCTTGTTACTTTTCATTTTTCTTGCTCCTCCTCATGATTTCGGCAATGACCAGCCCGATCCCGGCGAACACGCCGATGGAAAACAGGATGGTGCCCAAAGTGATTTTTCCGTGAGCGCTGATCATGTTCATCATGTTCACGAACAGCGCGATGTCCACAGCTGTGAGAACCACCCAGGGCTTGGCGTCGCCCAGCAGCTTTTTCATGGGCCGCGCCTTGAGCATAAAGGGCAGGCCCACTGCCGCCAGGCCGAACAGGGACGCGCTGGAGGCGATCCAGAACCAGGCGCCGTGACCATGGATGCAGATGACGCCCAGCAGCAGCATCAGGCTTGCTGTGAACGCGCAGAACGTCCAGAACAACTTGTCCTCATGCACCACGATGGGCACTACGCTGACAGAGGCGGCGACGCACAGGGAAGCCAGCACGATGTCGATCCAGCCCATGGGGGAGCCGAACAGGTACAGGCAAATCAAGATTGGAATGAGGAACGCCCCAGATACCGCCGATCCCACCGCCGCCGTGCGCTTTTTGAATTGCCGGACCCCGTATTGCAGCACCGAGTCCTTTTCCTTTTTCAGGTCGTTTTCGATTTCATTTTCTTTGATCTTTTGCAGCATATCCCGGCAGTCCGCGCAGTCCAGCAGGTGTTCGTTCACCAGGGCGCGGCTCTGCTCGCTGCATGCCTGATCGGCGTACAGCGGCAGCAGATCGCGGATCACTTCGCAGTCTAACTTCATTTTTCATCCATCCTTTCGCCTTCATTTACCTTTTTGAGAGGGATGAAGCAACACGCCTAACGGGGGGCGTCGGGGGAAATCCCCCGACTGTAATCCGCAGGGGCCATAGCGCCCGGAAAACGGTACAGTGTACCGTTTTCAGCGGAGGCCGGGCGGCAGCCCCAGGCGTGTACGTCGCCGGGGCCCGAAGCGCCCGGAAAACCTGCCCTTGGGCTGGTTTTCAGCGGAGGGCGGGCCGGAAGGCCCCGGGCATGCAACAGAATGTTGCTTCCCCTATCAATTTCTGGCCGCAGAATGAGCTTTTCCGCTTGCGGAAATGCCATTCTGCAAGAAATTGATGCTTCGCATGAAATCGGAATCTTGATTCCGATTTCATGCGTACCATTCAGCGTTAGCTGAATGGTAACATCCTTTCCTGCAGCTTAAGCCGGGCGCGGTGATACGTGACCCGGGCCCAGTTTTCGGTCTTGCTGAAAATCATGCCGATGTCCCGGAAGTTCAATTCGCCGAAGACGCGAAGCTCGAACACTTCCCGGTACGGCTCCTCCAGGGCGTGCAGCGCCATGTGGACGCGGAGGGAGGAATCCCGGTCGGCTACGCTTTGTTCCACGCCCTTTCGAGTGTCCGGCAGCTCCTCCGGGATCGGCTCGCTCCGACCCTGCCGCCGTTTTTCGTCTAAGTAACAGTTCCTGGCAATGGCGCACAGCCAGGTGGCTTCATCCGATTCTCCGCGAAAAGCGCTTTTCTTGGAGAAGGCCCGGAAGAAGGTTTCTTGGGTGATTTCCTCGGCCTGGCTTCGGTTCCCCGCCAGGGTCATGGCGTAGGAGAACACGCGCATGTAGTACGCTTCATACAGCTTCCCGCTGTTTTCTTCGGTCACGTTTCTCACCTCCTCTCATCCCGACTCACCGGTTAGACGGACGAATCGCAATTTCGTTACAGAAAAAAATAAAAAAATTTTCGCGGTTATCATACCACGGAGGTTTCGCACTTGTCCACAGGAGATTATCATTTCTTCTCTGTGTTCTTTTCAAAAAATCGAACATAATGATTGATTCTTTCGTTCGGTTTGTGTATAATAAGAGTACGAAAGACAAGGAGGGAACACTATGCAGGTTACCGCGACGGAATTTAAGCTGAATATGGGCAAATATCTTTCCATGGCCAGCAGGCATGACATTTTCATTACGAAAAACGGCCAGCGCATCGCACGGCTCACGAATCCGTCCCCGGATCGGGTGGCGATGCTGGACAGCCTGGTGGGCATCGCCCGGAGCGCGGAGATTTCGCTGGACGATATCAAGAAGGAGCGCCTGGAAAACGCATGAAAATCATGATCGACACCAACGTGGTGCTGGATGTTTTATTGAAGCGCGAACCGTTCTTTCAGGCGTCCTATGAAGTGATGAAGCGGTCGGCCCTGGAACAGGCGGAGGGCTTTATTTCCGCAGCGGCGGCAACGGATATTTTCTATCTGCTGCGCAAGGTGCTGAAAGAAAAACAAGCCGCCAAGGACAGCCTGGAAAAGCTGATGCAGTTGGTGGGCTTTGCCGACGCGCTGGGCGAAGACGTGAACGCCGCTCTTGCGTCCAACATGACGGATTTTGAGGACGCGCTCGTTTCCGCCATCGCGGCCCGCTGCCATATGGATTATATCGTTACCCGGAACGCGCGGGATTTTCGGGAATCACCCGTCAAGGCATTGACCCCGCAGGAGTTTTTGAGCCTGTAAACAAAAGAACGCCGGAGAGGCTTACACGCTGCTCTGACGTTCTTTTTATAGGAAACCAATTTGCTGACAAACAAGCTATTCCTTATAGCTTTCTCGGAAGGGGACGAACCGCCGATGACCGCCTGTGGCGGGAATCTCATCGGCGGTGAGGTCAGGCGAAAAGGAGCAATCTCCCCATGAAGGGGAGTTGCGACTATTGAGCCTGCGGAACGGGGGAAACCTCTCTTTGGCTTACAAAGAGAGGTTTCCCCCAGAGATTTTAATCCGTTTTCCTTGCCACGATATGATCCTTGTCCTTGAAGATGTGGCCCGCGGGAATGACGCCGCGCACGCAGGAGGTGGGGTACACGCTGGCGTGGGGGCCAAGCACGGTGCCGGGGTTCAACACGCTGTTGCAGCCCACTTCCACAAAATCGCCCACCATGGCCCCGAACTTCTTGCGGCCCGTGGCGATCTGCTCGGTTCCGTCCTTCACTACCACCAGGGTTTTGTCGCTCTTTACGTTGGAGGTGACGGAACCCGCGCCCATGTGGCTCTTGTAGCCCATGATGGAATCGCCCACATAGTTGAAATGGGGCACCTGCACGCCGTCAAACAGGATGGCGTTTTTGATTTCCACCGAATTGCCCACCACGGCCCCGTCGCCGACCAACGCGCTGCCCCGGATGAAGGCGCAGTGGCGCACCTCGGTCTTATGGCCGATGATGCAGGGCGCGCCAAGATAAGCGGAGGGGTACACGTTGGCGTCCTTGGCCACCCACACGTTGGGGGCCACCTCGTCAAATTCGTCCTTGGGCAGGGTGAGGCCTAAGGCCAAGATGAATTCCTTGATGTCGTCCAGGGCTTCCCAGGGGTATTCCGTCTTTTCCAGCAGGGGGGCGGCAAGGGTATGCGACAGGTCATATAAGTCTTTGGTCTTATACATACAACTACACCTCAATTTCAGAGTTGAGAGCGGAGAGTTGAGAGTTGAGATCAGAATAGAGAATCAATTGGATTTTCGTGTTCGCAGGCAAACCAATCTCAACTCTCAACTCCTTCGTTTATTCCGCGATCAGGTCTTCGGCCTTCATGACCTCGACGATCTGGTTCACGTACTTTTCACAGACGGCCTTGTCTTGGGCTTCCACCATGACGCGCACCACGGGTTCGGTGCCGCTTTTGCGAAGCAAGGCGCGGCCCAGGCCTTCCAGTTCCTTTTGGGCCTGCTCATAGGCGGCCTGCACGGCGGGGTTGTTGACGGCGGCGTTCTTGTCCTTCACGCGCACGTTTTTCAGCACCTTGGGATACAGCGCGATGGGTTCGGCCAGCTTGCTCAGCGGCAGCTTTTGGTCCAGCATGGCCTGCATCACCTTGATGGAGGTCAGCACGCCGTCGCCGGTGGTGGCGTACTTGCTGAAAATGATGTGGCCGCTTTCCTCGCCGCCCAGCAGATGGCCGCCCTGGCGCATGCATTCGTACACGAACCGGTCGCCCACCTGGGTCTGCATCCAGTCGATGCCCGCCGCTTTCAGGGCCACGCCCAAGCCGTAATTGCTCATGATGGTACTCACCACGGTGTTGGTGGTCAGCTTGTCGCGTTTCTTCATATAAACGCCGTAGATATACAGGATCTGGTCGCCGTCCACCAGATTGCCCTTTTCGTCCACGGCTAAGCAGCGGTCGGCGTCCCCATCGTAGGCGAAGCCCACGTCCAGGCCGTTTTCCTTCACGAATTTTTGCAGGTTTTCGATGTGGGTGGAGCCGCAATTCGTGTTGATGTTCACGCCGTCGGGGCTGTTGTTGATCACGTAGGTTTGTGCGCCTAAGGCCTCAAATACCGATTTGGCGATCATCCAGGTGGAGCCGTTGGCGCAGTCCAGGCCCACCTTCACTCCCTTGTAGGAATGGCGGGCCAGGGAGATCAGATAGCCGATGTAGCGGTTGCGGCCCGCGGAATAGTCGATGGTGCGGCCAATGCGGTCCCGGGTGGCGTAGGGCGCTTCGGGCAGCTCGCCGTCGATATACTTTTCCACTTGATTCGTCACGTCGTCGGACATTTTTTCGCCGTTGCCGTTGATCAGCTTGATGCCGTTGTCGTAGTAGGGGTTGTGGCTGGCGGAGATCATGATGCCGCAGTCGAAATCCTCTGTGCGCGTTACGTAGGCCACGGAGGGGGTGGAGGTCACGTGCAGCAGGTACACGTCCGCGCCGCTGGCCGTCAGCCCGGCGGACAGGGCGTATTCAAACATATAGCTGGAAAGGCGGGTGTCCTTGCCGATCACGATGCGGGCTTTGTGGCCCCGGCCGTAATAATATCCAATATAGCGGCCCACTTTAAAGGCATGCTCCACGGTCAGATTGACATTTGCTTCTCCCCGAAAGCCGTCCGTACCAAAATACTTGCCCATTTTTTCGTCTCCTTCGGTCGTTGATGGAAAGGCCGCGGGGCCTTGCCGTTTCGGATGATTTGAACCGCTTCATTATAATCTTCCTTTTCTTTCAAGTCAATACCCGGGGCGCCAATTCAGCAAACGTTTCCATAATCCGTCATATAAACCGGGAAAACGATCAAATTTTCCCCCGAAACGCGCAAAATCGGTCAAGTATAAAAATACAGAATTTAGATAAAATATGTAATTGCCGCATGCGGGACAATACCATGAGAAAAAAATAATTTAAAATTCAAAATAATACTTGACAAATAATACTATGCAAAATATAATATATCCAGGAGGTGAGAAGCGTTGGACGCGCAGATGAAGAAAGGCATGGTGGAGGTGTGCATCCTGTCGCTGCTGAGTCGGGGGGATTCCTACGGCTATCAGCTCATCAAGGATATCGGCCCCATCATGGAATTATCGGAATCCACGCTGTACCCGGTGCTGCGGCGGCTGGAAGCGGCCCAGTGCCTGACGGTATATTCTGTGGAACACAACAGCCGCCTGCGGAAGTATTACGCCATTACCGACGCGGGCCGGGCGCGCATCGCCGCCTTTTTGGAGGAATGGGCGGACGTGAACAAGGTATACGATTTTATTGCGGGCGTGCAGGGAAAAGCAGCCGAGGGAGGAAACGAGAGATGACGCGGAAGGAATATATGCGGGCGCTGGAAGAAGCGCTTCAATTCTTAGGGGACGAGCAGCGGGCGGCGCTGCTGGAATACTACGGGGAAATGATCGACGACCGCATGGAGGACGGCATGGACGAAGCCTCCGCCGTGGCGGCCATGGAAAGCCCAAAGGACATCGCCGCCCAGCAGCGGACGGAGGAACCCAAGCGGGAAGCCGCCCCGAGCTTCGGCGGGGAACCCATGACCGACGAGGCCATGAAGTTTTCCTCTCTGACCGGGGATATCCTGAAGGCGACGGAAAAAATTCTGAATCAGGCGGCGGAAGGCGCGTCGTCCTTCCCCAAGAGCGCCGATGAAATGTGCCGCAAGGAAGTGGAAAGGCTTCGCCGGAGAGAAGAAGCCATGCGCCAGGAAGCGGAAACGGCCCGTCAGAGGAAAGAAGCGATCCACCAGGCGGCGGAAACGATTCGCGAGGAGGCGTATAAAATCCGTCAGGAAGCGCAGGAATCGGTCGAAAAAATCCGCCAGGAAGCGGAGAAATCCGCCCCGGCCCCGGATTTCGGGGAATACAGCCAGAAAACCCTTTCCTGCCCCGCCGACAGCCTGCGTGCGGTGAGCCTGACCTGCGGGGAAATGCCCATCGTGGTGAAGGCAGGCCAGGGGGACGACGTGACGCTGGTTTATTATACCTGCGAAAACGATCCCTACGAGGCGGAAGCGCGGGACGGCGTGCTTACCCTGCGCCGGGCGGAGTTCACCGGTTCCCGGGCGGGCCGGTTCACCTTCTCCGTGCTGGGCGGCCTGATCCGCCTGGCCTGGAACAAGCAATGCCCCACCGTGGAGCTGCGCGTGCCCGAAACCGCCCTGCTGGATCTGGAAGCCCACACCTCCAACGCCTCCATCAAGGTGGAAGGCCCCCGCGCTCTGTGCGATACGCGGCTGAAAACCAGCAACGGGCGCATCGCCCTGGAGCATGTGAAGTGCAAGACGCTAAACGCCGTGAACAGCAACGCCCGCCTGATCCTGGAAAACGTGGAGGCCAAGCAGGCCCTGACCGGCAAAACCAGCAATGGCCGCATCGAGCTTGACATGGTTTCCAGCGGCGGTGATCTGATCCTGACCACCTCCAACGGTCGCATCGAGGCGGACGTCTGCTCCGCCCGGGGCGAACTGCGCCTGACCACCAGCAACGGGGCCATCAAGGCGGATCGTCTCGACGGCCAGAGCGTGACCCTGAAAACCTCCAACAGCAGCATTACCGGCGTCCTGCCAGGCAGGCAAACGGATTGGCAGATCGAAAGCGGAACCTCCAACGGCCACAGCAATTTGCCTTCCCGCCAGCCGGGGCAAAAGCCCCTGCGGGTACACACCTCCAACGGCAGCATCGACGTGCGGTTTGCGGGATAGGATTTTTCGGTCGGTTCCTAAAGGTAGGAAGTAGGAGGTAGGAGGTAGGAAGTTTTATATAGTCTACAAAACGAACCCGGCATCATGATTGAGTTTTTGTAAACACAAAATAAACCTCCTACTTCCTACCTCCTACCTTAATGACTTAAAGTGTTCTATAAAACGCATCAGATGACCAGCCGGGAGGAGGCTTGCCGTCCATGAGCAATCAGGATATGAAGAGCGAAAATGTATTTTCAAACCGGAATTTCCGGCTGGTTTTCCTCGGTGCGCTGGTTTCGGAACTGGGCGCGCTGCTGTACAGTTTTGCCGTCAGCTTTTACATCCTGGAAATCAGCGGCAACAGCGCTTTTTTGCAAGGGCTGTATCTGGCGCTGTGCGGTGTGTCCATGCTGGTTTTTACGCCCGTGGGCGGCGTGCTGGGCGACCGCTTCAACAAAGCGAAGATCATGTATCTGTGCGATTATGTGAAGGGCGGCACCATCCTGCTGGCTGCCGCGCTCATGCGCGTTTTCCGGGAGCCGGACGCACATATTCCGATCCTGTTCGTGCTGGGCGTCTTAGGCAACGCGGTCAGCGGCGTATTCAACCCGGCGTCCGGCGCGCTGTTTCCCCATATCGTGAAGGAAGAGCAGCTTCAGCAGGCAAACGCCTATTTTTCGGTCAAAAACTCTCTGGTGAACATCTTAGGCGTTATCCTGGCCGGGATCCTGTACGCCGCCCTGCCGGTTCTTACGCTTTTTATCCTGGTGGGCGTTTGCTTTGTGGCGTCCGGCGTTTCTGAAATGCTGATCCGCTATGCGCATCAGCCTGCCCCGGAACAGCTGACGCTCAAGGCAGCAATCCGGGATATGCGCGACGGCGTGGCTTACCTGAAAACAAAAAAAGCGATCATGGCGATCATCGGCGCGGTATTGTTCATCAATTTCTTTTTCGCGCCAGTCACGGGCAATTTCATCCCGTATTTCATCAAAACAGATCTGGCAAACGCCCCCTCCTATCTGCTGGACAGCGTGCTGACGCCGGAGCTTTGGTCTTCCGTTTTCAGCGTGTGCTTTGGCGTCAGCTCCCTGACCGGCGCGGCCATCCTCAGCGCCAGGAAGCAGGAAGAAAAATGCGGGTACAAAACAGCCGTCCGGCTCTGTATCACAGCCGCCTTTGTGATCGCGCTGACGGTCTGCTACTGGCAGTTCGTTGGCCGGGGCGCGGATGTAAACGGATTCCTGATCGCGTTCTGTTTAGGCGGCCTTGGGATGGGATTCCTGATTTCCTTCATCAATATCCCCATTACCACCGCCCTGATGCGCGTTGTGGACAGGGACAAGCTCAGCAAGGTCACCAGTATTATCAACGTCGGCTCCCATGGGATGATCCCGGTCGCTTCCGTGCTGGCAGGGGTGATTTTGCAGTCCCTGGGCAGCACGGCCCTGCTCGCTTTCTGCTCGTTGGGTTTTTCCCTGACCGCGGTTCTGATGCTGATCAACCGGCAGGTCAGAGAAATCTGAGTAACGTTTTTGGGGTGGAAAAACCGGCGCGGATATGATAGAATGCCGGTGGGCACCGGGCGCTCACCATGAGGTTCGGCTCGCCCATATCAGTATCAGGATGAAAGGGACCGTATGAGGAGGACGTATCTAATGAAGAAAATCTGTTTGCTGCTCGCGGTATGCTTGCTGCTGGCGGTGTGCCCGGCTTTCGCGGAGGAAGCGGCGGATGCTTCGGCCCTGCTCGAACAGGCGCAGGCCGCGCTGATGGCCGAAGACTACGAAACCGCCGTTCCGCTTCTCCAAAAGGCCGCGGAGATGGGCGACCCCACGGGGCAGCTCTGGCTGGGCAATTGCTACAGCGCGGGCGCGGGCGTTGAACAGGACGATGAAGCGGCGGCGAAGTATTACCAGCTTTCCGCCGACCAGGGGAATCTGGCGGCCGAATACAACCTCGCCTTCTGTTACCTGGAGGGAACGGGCGTTACCCAGGATGCCGAAAAAGCGGAACAGCTCTTCAAGGACTGCGCCGACCAGGGGGACGCGGAAGCGCAGTACGCGCTGGGCTACCTGTATTTTTACGGCGAAGGACTGAACCAGAACCGGGAAGAGGCGGCGAAGTATCTGCAATTGGCCGCGGATCAGGAATACGTGGCGGCGCGTTATTACTTAGGCCTGTGCTTCATGAACGGATGGGGCGTGGAGTGGGATGCGCAAAAGGCGGCGGACAATTTCAAGCTGGCCGCCGATCAGGGCGTCGATGGCGCGCAGTACCAGCTGGCGCTTCTGTATCAGCAGGGGAACGGCGTGGAACAGGATTTTGAAAAGGCTTTTTATTACTACGGCCTTGCCGCCGCGCAGGATTATCCGGAGGCGCTGACGGCAGTGGGGTTCTTATACGGTCAGGGCTTGGGAACGGCGCCGGATTTGGAGGCGATGCTGAAATATTACCGCCTGGCCGCTGAATACGGGGAACCCATGGCGCTGTTCAATCTCGGCTGCTGTTATCGGGACGGCATGGGAGTTGAACAGGATTACGAAGAAATGCTCCAATATTTCCGGCGTGCCGTTGACCTGGGAAACGCCAACGCGCAATTCAATCTGGGCTTTTGCTATTATGTGGGGCAGGGCGTGAAGACGGACTATGCCGAGGCGTTCAGGCTCTTCCGGCTGGCGGCGGATCAGGGCTTCCCTGTGGCCCTGTTTGCCGTGGGGGATTGCTACTATCTCGGAACCGGCGTGGAAAAGAATGTGGAGCTTGCCGCGGAATGGTTTCAGAAGTCTCTGGACGCCGGGTATGAACCGGATGTGGAGGATCAGAAGCATTTGGCGGACGTGATGGGAAACTGAACAAATCTTCCGGGCAAAAGAAAAGCGGAGAGTCGGCCGAAAACGTTCGGCGGTCTCTCCGCTTTTTGGCGGGCGCGTCAGTTGCTTTCCGGTTCGCGGATCAGCACCACGTCCCCCAACCGGCGTCCGTTTTTGTAGGGGGAGGAAATAACGCCGTTTTTGAAATACATCATGGAGGATTGGCCGCCGTCCAAGTTATAGGCCGAGGCGCAGCCTAACTTTTCCATATATGCCGCAAGCTCGGCCAGGGTGAGGCCGACGCTTTTCTTGCCTTTTTCCAGCTTGCTGGCGGCTCCGCGCCCGTCCACCTGCACGAAGCAATAATGCCCCGGCTCGTAATACCCGATTACCGAACGGGGATTTTTGGGCTTCACGTCGCTGCTAAAGGTGGTCTTGGCCTTGCCGTCCTCTGTGAGCAGGCCGGGGCCGAACAGGAAGCTCTGCCAGATTTCGCCCGCCTCCACCCCGGCGGCAAGCTCCTTTGCCACGATGTCTCCCGGCTGAATGATCGCCATTTCGCCGTTGCTGAACAGCACGCAAAGCTCGCGCTTGCGGTTGGCGGTCTTGCGGCAGATTTTGCCGTTGGCGATCACCCAGCCGACGCTCAGGTTCGCGCTGTTGTCGCCGGTCATGGCGATGATGCTCTCGTTGGCCTGGGCGATTTTTTTGATGGTCTGGGTTTTTCCCTTCCATTTGTTGCTGGCCATGCCCCGCTGGAAGGAATTGACCGAGCGCACGTAAATATCGGCCACGTAAATGTCTGAATTCAGGTAGCGTTCCGAGGTGATGGAGATATAAACGTTGGCGCTTTGATAGCTGTTTTCCGTCCAGACGGGGGCCTCGCCCTCCTGCAAGAGCATAGCGGGGTCGCACAGGCATTCCCCGAAGGCGGCGGGGATCAAAGCGAGCCAAAGCAGCAGACTTACAAAAGTTTTTTTCATTTGTGGATGATCCTTCCATCTGAAAATGTAAAGCGGGCTGTTCCGCTTTCCGGCGCAAACAGCCCGTTTCGTTGGAAGAAGGGATTATTCCTCTTCCTCGTCCATCATCGCCACGAATTTGTCAAACACGGCCTGGGAAATGGCGTCGTCGTCCACGGAAACGTAGATATCTTCGTCGGTTTCCGGGTCCTTTTCGATTTTCAGGATCAGCACTTCGCCGTCCTCGTCGTCGCTTTCCTCGTCTTCCAGCAGCATCAGCACCACGTACAGCTCGCCTTCGTGGTCGATGGTGGTCAGATACTCAAACTGCGTAGTTACGCCGTCCTCGTCGGTCAGTTCAATGATGCCTTCGGGCAGCTCTTCTTCGGGCACGTTGTTATTGATATCGTCTGCCATGAAAATATCCTCCAATTTATTCGTTCATGCCGTTTCCGGCAGGAGCTTCCTTGCCCTGCCCATCCAGATAGGATTGCAGGATCACGGCGGCGGCCACCTTGTCTACGGCGCCCTTGCGGCCGTCCCGCCGCACGCCGCCCTCGATCAGGGCCTGGTGCGCCGATACGGTGGACAGCCTCTCGTCCTGGAACACCACCGGCAGCCCCGCCTTGCGCAATTGCTCGGCAAAGCCCATCACCTTTTCCGCCTGAAAGCCCACGGAACCGTCCATGTTCCGGGGCAGGCCGCACACGATGAGCGTACACCGGTTTTCCGCGTACAGGCGCTGAATGTGCTTTACGTCTGGACCCCACCCCACCCGGGTGTATACGCTGTAGGGCGTGGCGATCAGGCGCGTTTCATCGCTCAGGGCGACGCCGATGCGCACGTCCCCCACGTCCAGACCAAGAATCCGTCCGCTCATTTGTCCAGCTTGTTTTCCACGTAGAAGCGCACCAGTTCTTCCAAGATCTCGTCCCGCTCCAAACGGCAGATCAGGCTTCTGGCGCTCTGGTAACTGGTGATATATGTGGGATCGCCCGTAAGAACAAAGCCCACCAGCTGGGTGATGGGATCGTAGCCTTTGCCCTGCAGCGCGCGATAAACATGCGCGAGAATATCGGAAGCGGTGTCGCTTCCCTCCGGCAGCGGGCGCATTTTCATTGTTTCAAACCGATCAGTCACCGCGCTCCCCCCTTCCGCTTTATTATACACGATTTATTGTGATCCCGCAAGGCAAAATCATCCATAATCCCGGCAATTTTTTGTCTCAATTTTTTGTCTCTGCTGAAATTTCGGCGGATTCGGGTTGACGTTATGCGGCGGCGGATGCTATAATTCTTTCATATGAAAGACAATGCATAAGTTGGCAGCAGCGGGAACGGCAGGAAAGCGGAAGGAAGGATGAAAGAAATGGCGGACTCGATATATTTTAACCAGGGCAATCTCGAAGGGATCGAATCAAAACTGCGGGGGCTGGTTTACGATCTTGAGAGCATCGAGCGTGCGCTGAATACCGTTGATTGTTCGGCGGTGGCCGGAGGCGATCTCACCTTCAGTCCTTCGGTCAGTCTGAGCGGCGTCGCCCAAAAGGGCGGCGTTTACGGCGATAACATCCGCAACACGGTCCGGCATTACGCGCGGACCATACAGGCGTATTATACTTACTGCAACCGCCTCGCGTCCGCCGTTGACAAGGTCGGCAACGCGTTTGTGGATGAGGAAAACCGTCTGCGCGGCATGCAAATGTCCGAGATCTATCAGAAGGTCAGCAATTTCCTGAAGGGGGTCAAGGCTGATCTGGACTCGATCTGTAAGAAGTTCATGGGCATTATCAACGACATGTTCTGCCTGGACGGTGATCCCGTCAACGTCTATAACGGCAACTATCTTGATGAGATTCCTCTTCTTCAGGTTTTCGGCCCGTCCCGGATGGAGCTGAAGCTGTTTTACAACTCGAAGCTGATGGAATACAGCTCCCTCGGGTTCGGATGGACGCACAGCTTTACGGAGCGCCTGTTCCTGGTGGAGGACGGTCTGCGGCTCATGCATGCCAATATGGCCATTGAACCGTTTGCCAGAGGGGACGACGGCGTTTTCCGCAGCAGTCTCACCTATGATGTGATATCCCGCGCCGAGGATGGCTATTGCCGGGAGACCACGTCGGGAGAGAAACGATTCTATGATGCGTCGGGCCTCCTGATGTGGATCGAAACGCCGACAGGCGGCAGGATTGACCTGACTTACGCCGATCACGCGCCGACGTCCGTGCGTGACCAGTATGGCAACGCCTTCCAGTTTGAATATGACGAGGGCGGACGCCTGACAGCCGTCAGGGATCACGCGGGGAGGGCCGCCGCCTTTGAATATGACGGCGCGCTGCTGACCGGCGTCACAAAGCCGGACGGGGTGAAGCGGGAGTACGGTTATGACGACCTGGGACGGCTGACGGTCGTCTGCGGGCCTGAACACGTTGAGCGGATGATCAACCGGTATGACGATGAAAACAGGGTGGTCTGCCAGGAGTTCTGTGACGGGACCCGCATCAGGTTTTCTTATGAGAACGGAAAAACGACGGTCACCCAGCGCAACGGTGAAACCGTCACTTACTTTCATGATGAGCTGGGCCGCCATATCGCGACGGTTTTCCCGGACGGGTCGCGCGAAGCGTATACGTACAATGACAAAAGCCAGCGCGTGGGCATGACGGACGCGTGCGGCAACATTTTTGCGCGCGGTTACAGTCCTGCCGGCGATCTGCTGTTTGTGGAAAATCCGCTCAACGACCGGGAAGAATATTCGTATGACGAAAGGCACCATCTGACGGAGGTTCTTCGCGCCGACGGGACGTCCATGCTTTCGGAATACGGCGAGGACGGCCGCATGACCCGGATGCAGGACTGCGAAGGCGCGGAAGTCTTCTATGGCTATACCGACGGGAAGCTGAGCGAAGTGACCGGCGCGGACGGCGGCACAGTCCGTTTTGATTACAATGAAAAGGGACTCGTCAGCCGCAAAACAGAACCCAGCGGCGCGGCAACCGCCTATGAGTACGACGACGCGGGCAGGCTGATCAGAAAAACCGATCCCCTGGGGCATGCGACGTGTTTTGAATATGACGGCTGCAACAGGAAAACCCGGGTGATCGGCGCGGACGGTACGGAAAAACGGTTCACCTATGATTTTTACGGGCATCCGCTGACGGCGACGGACGAGGCCGGGCTGACGGAAACCTGGACTTACAGCCCCATGGGACTGTGTACGGCTTATCATGATAAGGAAGGCCGCGTAACGCAATATGAATATGACAGCATGTCGAACGTCCGGCGCGTGATCCTGCCAAACGGCGGCGTCATCTCTTTTGAGTATGATCGCTCCAACCGCCTGGCCCGCAGGGTCGATCCCGAAGGCGCGGAACTGACCTACAAGTATGACGCCTGCGGCCGCGTGACGGAGAAAACCGTATCCTCCGAGGCCGGAAAATGCTGTGCGCAGACCTTCCGCTACAGCTATGACGCCTGCGGCCGCCTGTCGGAGATCGTCAGGCCCAACGGGCTTAAGAGCAGAGCGGTTTACGGGCGCAACAACAAGATAACGGACGTCAGCGTATCCGACGGAACATATTACAGCTATCAGTATGACAAAGCCGGGCGCGTCGTGAAAATCACGGGCGCTTCGGGCGATGTTACCCAATACGCTTATTGGCCGACGGGCGCGCTCAGGCAGGTGATATATCCCACCGGGCAAAAGGCCGAGTATGATTATTATCCAGGCGGAGCACTCAGAACAGCCCTTCAGCCCGATCGCACACGCTTTGAGTATGAATACGACGCGGCGGGCAATATGGTATGCCGCCGTGAATCGGCAGGCGCCGAGCTTTGGTATTCCTATGATTCGATGAACCGTCCCGTGACGGTTGCAGACAATTTCGGCCATCGGTCGGAAATGGAGTATGACGCGCTTGGACGCATGACGCGCCTGACCGATGCGGAAGGCAATGCGACCAGTTATACCTATAATCCGGTCGGCCGCCTTCTGCAGGCTGTTTTCCCGGACGGAAGCAGCGTGCGGTACGGGTATAACGTGATGGACGAAATGACGGCCATGCTCGAAGGACGCTATTCGGATGAAGAGGCGGACGCCATCATGCGGAATGCCGACGGTGCGCGCGACGGGTCCGCAGCCCTGACGACGTGGACGCGCAACCTGACCGGCAAAGTGACAAACCGTGTGAACGCGCTGGGCTTTGAGGAAAAATACCGGTACAATGCCCTCGGTCAGCTGATCTCGCACGCTGACGCCGACGACAACACGGCCGTATACGGCTATGACGCGGAAGGCAACGTCAGCGAGATCGCATACGGCGATGGCCGCATTGCCCGCTTTGCCTATGACGGGTGGAACCGGCCGGTCATGATGAGCGACTGGACGGGCGAAACGCGCATCAAGTACAACGTGGACGGCAAGCCGCGGGAAGTGGTGGACGGCAGCGGCAGCAGGGTGAAATACAGCTGGAAAAACGGCAGGCTGACGCAGCTTGATTATCCGAACGGATTCGGCCTGACCTATGCGTATGACCAAAACGGTTCCTGTGAGCGCATCGTCGGCGTCGGCGGCAAAGAACCGCTGGATATCCGCTATTCTGTGCAGGACGGCGGTCGCAGGCTCACCCGTTCGCTGGATAACGGCATGTCGGATATCTATGAGTATAACGTGTCCCGGCAGCTGATCCGGCTGACGCATCTGGACGGACACGGCGGCTCGGACGTTACGGAATACGCCTATGATCCGCGGGGCAACGTTGTCAGAGCGGCACAGCGCGTCGAACGTGACGGGAAAACGGAAACCTGCCGGACGGACTATACGTATGACCGTATGAACCGCCTGGTGCTGGCTGTGGAAAGTCCCTCCGGAAAAACGTGCAGATATGAATACGACGCGCTTGGAAACCGCGTGCTGGCAGACGAAAGCGGCAGGCCCGTGCATTATCGGTATAATGCGCTTCATCAGGTGATCGACGCGGAACGCGAAGACGGCGGCAGGACCGCATACAGCTATGACCGGCGCGGAAACCGTATCCGCGAACAGTCGGACGACGGTCAGACGATCGAGCGCACCTTTAACGCGCAGAACCACATGGAAAGCGTCAAAAACAGCCTGTGGGGCAGCAGCGCTTTTGTCCGCAGCGCATTGGGGCGGATCACCGCGCAAACGGACGTGGCGAAAGACGGAACGCGCACCGAAAAACGCTTTACTTCGGATCTGAACAGGCCGTTCAACAATCTGCTGACTGAAACCAGCGGACAAAACAGGACGGATTATGTGTGGGATCACGCGATCGTTGCCGCTATGGGAAATACGGGATCCGAATGGTACAATTGCGACCGCCAGGGCAGCGTGCGCGCCGTCTTTGACAGGAATGGCGCTCTGCGGCGGCAAATCGGCTACACTCCCTTCGGAGAGCCGCTGTCGGACGGCGGCACACCCGCGCTTGGCTATACCGGTTTTTACCGGCATGAAGCGTCCGGGTCCTGGTACGCGCAGAGCCGTGATTATGATCCCGTCAGCGCGTCGTTCGTTTCGCAGGATCAGGACCGTTACTTCAAACATAAGCTCCCCGGCGGCGTAGACCTGTACCGGTACTGTCGGCACAACCCTGTTCTGTGGGTCGACCTGGAAGGCACGGACTGCTATATCCTGTATCTGCCGGAATGGCAAGACGAAGCGGTCAATGACCGCCGTCTGCTGGCCGAGCAGTACGGCCTGGACGAAAGCCAGGTTCACATCGTGCCTGTCAGCAATAATGCCGAACTGACCGCTGCCTGGAACGCGATGGGAACGGAAAACGGGCAGACGGTGGATATCGACGCCGTCGTGATCAATTCTCACGCCAACCATGGCGGACTGGGCTATAATGCATCCAATGATTTCTTTGACGCAAGCGACGTCCGGAACCTGCAGGACAAAGACGTCGGGACGCTGGTTCTCTACGGGTGCAACGCTGGCCACAGGGATTATCAGTCCGACAACATCGCCGTTGAGTTCAGCAAGAAGGTCAACGGGGCAGACGTGGTGGCCAGCGACGGTACGGTTTCCATGCAGCAAGCGGATAATACCTATCATTCCAATAACGATAGACATTACAGAGACCAGAGAAAATGGTTCAGCGATTTGAGAAACAGGGATAATTACGGCTGGCAGGTATACCGCTATGAGGACGGGACTGTGTGGCGCACAAACCTGAATGATAAGGAAATGACCGTTCAGGATATGATCAATGAAGCGCGGAATACGCATCGCCAGCGGCTGATGTGCTGACGCTGGTCGTTTCGACAGGACAGGGCACGGAAGACCATGCAGCCTGCCGCTCTGCGGCAGAGACATTTGAGGAGGGATTGCGATGAAATATTTGCGGCTTGCTTTGCTGCTGACGATGGCCCTTTCTTTGGGCGGCGGCAGGGGACTGTTCGGGCAGATCAGGGCGGAAACAACGGAAACCGAGGATTATCCCGGATACATCATGGACACTGTCGGCCTCGACCTGAAGGACGTCACGGAAAGCGCGGACGGCGTTACGGAGACCGAAGACGGGGAAACCTACAAGATGATCGAACTCACGCTGAACCTGCCGGATACCGAGGAGAACCGGGAAGAACTCATGCGCCGCGTCGGGGCCGCTCTCGGTGAACCGCTGAAAGACAAAACGCCGATCAGGACAGGCGGAAAGATCATGCGCAGTCTGCGGAACAAAGAAATTTTGGCCGCATACCATAAGTTTGTAAGCGGTACCCGCGTGAAAACGAAGGACGTCAACGTATATATCGCGTGCGACCGCGACGGCAAACTTTACTTTTACTACTTCGACTGACGTATTGCTCCGAGGCGCGCCTTGAACGGCAAGCGTAGCCAGCATGAAACCCGGTCGGACTTCAAACCTTGAAGCCCTGCCGGGTTTTGTGGTCGTTGCTGTGAATATAAATGAAGGATTTACGCTTCCTCCCCGCCGCTTTTCCACAGCACCCTGAACGCGCCGCGCAGGCACACATAGGCCGGAACGGCTCCCACCATGCCCGGCAGGCCGAACAGCAGCCCGCCCGCGGAAAGCAGCAGCAGCACCGAAACGGGATGCAGACCGGTGGCTTCGCCCATGAGGCGGGGAGAAAGGAAAAAGCTCTCGATCTGCTGCACCAGCACCGTCACCCCCAGCCCCCACAGCAGGGCGTGAAAGCCCATGGGCAGGGCGAACAGGGCGATGGGCACGCCGCCGATCAGGGGGCCTATATAAGGAATAAACTCGCACGCGCCCATGAGCAGGCCCAGCACCAGCCAGGCGGGAATGCCCACCGCCAGCAGGCCAAAGGCGGTCAGCACGCCCACGGCCAGGGCCACCAGCAGCTGGCCCCGGATGTAGCCACCCGCCTCCCGCCGCATTTCATGCAGGGCGTGAAGCGTGCGTCTGCGGTGCTTCAGCGGAATGCACAGGGACAGGCAATAGCCGAACAGCTCCCGATCCCGCAGAAAATAAAAGGAAAGCACCGGGGCCAGAAAAGCCCGGCTCAGGGCGTCGATGCCGCTGCCGATCCCCGCGATCAGCCCCGGCAGGCTTTCCCGCAGCCACGCCGTCAGCTTTTCGATCCACTGGCCCGGCGCTTCCCGGTTCAGGCCCAGCAGGCGCGCCCATTCGTGGCGCACGATCCCGTCCCAGATCTCCTGCACGGCGGACAGCAGCCGGGGCGCTTCCGCGATAATCAGGGAAATTTGGGAAATCACCATGGGCGTGACCAGGCCGATCAGCCCCAACAGCGCCAGCACCAACACCGAAACGGCGCACCCGGCGGCCCAGGGGCGGGAAAGCCGCGTTTCCATTCGCCTGCACAGAGGCAGCGCCGCCGCGAACAAAAGCAGCGCCAGCAGCAGCTGCCCCATCAGCTTGATCAGCGCGCCTCCCGCCAGCGCCCCGAGAACGCCCGCCGCGACGCCCACGGCCCATCGTGTACGGGGAGAGAATCCACGGGACGCCGGCAGAGAGGTCATATCAGCCGCTTCCTTTCCCTCACAGCATGCGCATGATTTGCCGCACGTGCTTTTTCATCCGGGTCCAGCACAGTTCCCTGGAAAGCGTTCTGTGCTTCATGCCCAGCAGATAGCCCGCCATCCCGACGATCAGCAGCTTGCTCATCCTTCCCTCACCTCCTCCCGCCCATGGGGTACGGTCACGTGGCCCCAGCCGTTCCGGGGCTGCACGTGGTAGGCGGTGGCGTACCAGCGCCCGTCGATCAGATCGTCCAAAGGGCCGCAGGAGATTTCCAGGGCCGCCACCCGCAGGGTTTCTTCGTTTAAAAGCGCGTCGGTCACAATGCCCAGCCGCATGCCGTCCCCGTCCGAAACCCGGAACAGCCGGTAGTCCGCGTCCCGGGGCACCCGGCCCGCCTTCCCGCTGGCGATTACCGATATTTTGCCCACCAGGGCGATCTGCTCCCGGGGCACCCATTTGGCCCCCCGCAGCCCGCCCCGCACCACGATGCCCCGCAGGGTGCGCCCGTCCTCCGTCAGTACGCCCCGCATCACGCTGCCGATGGATTTTCCGTTCAGGATCACCGGCAGCCCCGTCATTTTTTTCAGCCCTGTCATGACCATCACCCGGACTTATTGTGTCAGCGGCAAGAAAAAAACATGCTGGAAAAAGAAAGGACGAGAACAATCGTTCTTTTATAATCCGAACATTCGGAAACGGGAATGCAGGGATAATCCGGATAAATCCGGAATATCGAAAGGAGATGACAGAGCGAACGTTCGTAAATAGAAAAAAGATTGAAAAACAGAAAAGAAATCTCAAAAAAGTTGTTGACAGAGGGGGCATGTCGTGGTATTATATCCAAGCGCTCGAAAAACGGGGCTTCGCGAGAGGGTCCGGAGGGCGCGGGAATCTTGAAA